>NZ_JBIWOX010000002.1:0-680842 GCF_044767975.1 Streptomyces sp. NPDC101181
GTTGATAGGCCAGATGTGGAAGCCCTGTGAGGGGTGGAGCTGACTGGTACTAATAGGCCGAGGGCTTGTCCTCAGTTGCTCGCGTCCACTGTGTTAGTTCTGAAATAATGAACAGCCGTGATATTGCCCGGTGTTCAGTTTCATAGTGTTTCGGTGGTCATTGCGTTAGGGAAACGCCCGGTTACATTCCGAACCCGGAAGCTAAGCCTTTCAGCGCCGATGGTACTGCAGGGGGGACCCTGTGGGAGAGTAGGACGCCGCCGAACGATTATTGTGGGGGAGCCCCGTACCGTATGGTACGGGGCTTTCCTGCGTTCTGAACCTATTCGTGAACCCATTCTGAGCCCGTTCGGAGAGCGGCGTCGGGTGTCGATGCGGTGAAGTACCCGGTTGAACGTGGCGCGCGTGCGTGGCAAGGATTGCGGTATGGACTACGTGATGCGCGCGGTGCGGGCGGATGAGTGGCAGGCGGTCAAACGGCTGCGGCTGGACGCGCTGAGGGATCCGGCGGCTCCTGTCGCATTCCTGGGGTCCTACGAAGAGGCCGCCGCGTGGCCGGACGCGTTCTGGCAGGACCGCACGGCCACGGCCGCCGAGGGCTGGAAGGTGCGGCAGTTCGTCGCGGAGTCGTCCGACGGGGTGTGGGTGGGCACGGTCACCGTGCTCGTCGAGCGGCCGGAGGACGAACCGGAAGGCGCAGAGGGTGCGGGCTACGGCGAGGTCCCGGCGGTGGCTCAAGGGCACCTGGTGGGCGTCTTCGTGCGGCCGGAGGTGCGGGGGTCCGGGGTGACCGATGCCTTGTTCCGCGAGGCCGTCGACTGGGCCTGGTCGCTCTCGGCGCCGCGGCTGGAGCGGGTGCGCCTGCATGTGCACGAGAGCAACCCGCGGGCCGCGGCGTTCTACCGCCGCTTCGGGTTCGTACCGTCGGGGCGGCGGATTCCGGCTCCGGGGGAGCGGGGCGAGTGGGAGCTGGAGTACGTGATCGAGCGGGGGTGAGGCCCTACCCCTGGTCCGGGGTCGGCAGGTGTTCCTGCCAGCGGGCCCGGCCCTGTTCGCGGGAGCGGAGCAGGGCGATGGTGGGCAGCCCCAGCTCCTGGCCCCTCTCCAGCAGCTCGGGGAGCTGGGGGAGCGGGGCGACGGCGGCCACGTCGTCCAGGACCAGCGTCATTGGTGGGTCGAGCCGACCGTCAGATGACCGTGCGGCCATGCGGCGGCCGTGCTCGACCACGTGTGAGGCGAGCGCGGTGAGGAGGGGCATCGCGCCGGGGCGGGTACGGGGATCCTCGATGGGGTCACCGACCAGATAGAGCGTTCCCCCCTCGCGGGCAAAAGATTCCAGCGCGGCCGTATCCGATCGGTTCGCCGTGCAGGCCTCGCGGATATGGACGGAGGAGAGGGCCGAGAAGGCCCGTACGTTCAACTCCTGGGCGACCTCGCGCCGTTCCGGGTAGGCCGTGAGCGCGGACTCCAGCAGCCCGGCGAGTCCGGACGCGGCCTTGGGGTGCGTACGAAGGACACGTACGGGGTCGTGGGCGGCGGCCCCGGAGGCCCAGCGGGCGACCTGGCGGAAGGGGCGGCCGTCCACCGCCGCCGCGTGCAGCCAGCACTGGAGGAGCGTCTGCGCGGTGTCGGCGACCGCTGCGTCGATCCTCGCCTGCGGGCGGACCGGGGCGAGGAGCGCGGCGGCGCGTACGGCGGCGGTGGCGGGGTGCTCGCAGCCCGCCGTGGGTGCCCAGTGGAGGCGGGCGGGGGTGTCGCAGAGGTGACCCGGGTCGTAGACGAGTACCGGACCCAGCTTGGCGCGGGCGTCCTTCGTCTCCGCCCAGACCGTGGGGTCCGACGTGACGACCAGTGCGGGACCCTCGGCGTCCTGGACTGCCCGGACGGCGGTGGGACGCCGGTCGGGGGCCGGGGCGTAGACGAGGAGCGGGGTGCGTTGGGCCGGGAGGAGGGGGGTGGTGAGAGCCGCTGGGGGCGGGGGCGGGGGTGTTGGGGTTTGGGGTGGTTCTGGCTGCGGGTGGGCCTGTGCCTGAGCTTGGGCCTGTGCCTGTGCCTGTGCCTGTGCTTGTGGTGCTGGGGCGGGTGGTGCTTGGTGTTGTGCGGGGTGTTTGACCAGGGGCGGTGCTGGGAGCTGTCCATCGGCCGGTGCGTGAGGCGTCGGCATCTCGTGCGGGCCGAGGGTCCTCTCCTCGCGGCGGTGTTGCCGTACGAGGCGCCAGCGGGCCAGGACCCCGAGGGTGAACACCGCCAGGACCCCCAGGACCATCAGCGTGCCGATGAACAGGCCCCAGAACAGCCCGTATCCGGAGAGCTGGCCCGGAGGCGTCGCGGGCCAGGCGCCGGGGAGGTCCTGGGGGGCGGTGGCCAGTTCGCGCAGGGCGAGGGGGGACTGCGTGAACGTGACGCCGTCCGGCCAGGAGCCGTGGGCGAAGAGCCCGGCCAGGCCGGTGGCCGTCCAGGTGGCCAGGGTGGCCGCGAGGAAGAGGCCGAGGAGACCGATCAGGAGGCCGTCGGGGACGCCGCCGGCCTGACGGGGGCGCTGGTGGCCGTTGCGCCCCTCGTATCCGTCGTATGCGCTGTGCCCGTTGCGTCCGTCGTTCCCATCGGGGCGGTGCGGGCCCCGGCCCCGTGGTGCCTGGCGTGCCATGTCAGGCGACCGTTGACCGGGACGACTCGTTCGCCCGTTGCTGGCTCTCGATCCGGGCCGCCCGCTCCTCCGCCTCCAGCTCCGCGGCGCGGATGTCGTCGGGCAGTTGGTCGTCGGTGTCGGTGGCCGATCCCTCGGTCATCGCGCGGTCGGTGAAGACCAGGGGGCGTTCGGCCTCGGTGATCAGGTGTTTGACGACCTGGACGTTGCCGTTGACGTCCCAGACGGCGATGCCGGGGGTGAGGGTCGGGATGATCTCGACGGCCCATCGCGGCAGGCCGATGACCCGCCCGGTCGCTCTGGCCTCGTCCGTCTTCTGGGCGTAGATCGTGCGGGTGGAGGCCATCTTGAGGATGGCCGCGGCTTCCTTGGCCGCTGCCCCGTCGACCACGTCGCTGAGGTGGTGGACGACGGCGACGAAGGAGAGCCCCAGACGGCGGCCGAACTTCAGCAGGCGCTGGAAGAGCTGGGCGACGAAGGGGGAGTTGATGATGTGCCAGGCCTCTTCGACCAGGAAGATGCGCTTCTTGCGGTCGGGCCTGATCCAGGTGTGTTCCAGCCAGACGCCGACGATCGCCATCAGGATCGGCATGGCGATCGAGTTGCGGTCGATGTGGGAGAGGTCGAACACGATGAGGGGCGCGTCGAGGTCGATGCCGACGCTGGTGGGGCCGTCGAACATGCCGCGCAGGTCGCCGTCGACGAGCCGGTCCAGGACGAGGGCGACGTCCAGGCCCCAGGCCCGTACATCGTCTATGTCGACGTTCATCGCCTCGGCGGACTCGGGCTCGGGGTGGCGCAGTTGCTCGACGATGTCCATCAGGACCGGCTGGCGGTCGGTGATGGTCGCGGTGACGTAGGCGTGGGCGACCTTGAGCGCGAAGCCGGAACGTTCGTCGAGGCCGTGGCCCATCGCGACTTCGATGATCGTACGGAGCAGGGCGAGCTGGCCGGTGGTGGTGATGGACGGGTCGAGCGGGTTGAGGCGGATGCCGCCGTTGAGCGCCGCGGTCGGGTCCAGGCGGATGGGGGTTATGCCCAGCTCCTGGGCGATGAGGTTCCATTCGCCGACGCCGTCCTCGCCCTGGGCGTCGAGGACGACGACCTGGCGGTCGCGGAAGCGGAGCTGGCGCAGGACGTAGGTCTTCTCCAGCGCCGACTTGCCGTTGCCGGACTCGCCGAGGACCAGCCAGTGGGGGGCGGGGAGTTGCTGCCCGTACAGCTGGAAGGGGTCGTAGATGTACCCCTTGCCGCTGTAGACCTCGCGGCCGATGATCACGCCGGAGTCGCCGAGGCCGGGGGCGGCGGTGGGGAGGTAGACCGCCTGGGCCTGGCCCGTCGACGTGCGGACGGGGAGCCGGGTCGTCTCCACCTTGCCGAAGAGGAAGGAGGTGAAGGCATCCGACACCGCGGACAGGGGGTCTCGCATGGCGTGGCTGCCCTCTCTCGTCGTGCTTCTGCGGGTTCGGTTCGTCTTGGGTACGTGCGTGTTTGTGGGGTCTGCGTGGGTCTGCGTGGGTCTTCGCGGGGGTGTGGATGGGCGGTGGCTGAGTGGGCGAGTGGGACGGGTGCGGGGTGCGTGAGGGACGGTCAGCGGCGGATGCCGGTGGCGAACGGGAGGGTGTTCACGAACGCGCGGTGGTGCTCGCGGTCGCACCACTCCAGCTTGAGATACGACTTGCCGGCCGAGGCGCGGATCGTGCGCTTGTCGCGGGCGAGGGCCTCGGGTGAACGGGACGACACGGTGATGTACCCCACGAGGTTCACCCCGGCGGCGCCGCTGGCGAGATCTTCACCCCGCTGGTCGAGCCGGCCGTGGGCGGCGATGTCGCGGGGGTCGACGGTGCGGTTCATCTTGGCCTGGCGGCTGGCCTCGGCGTCGTCGTTGGTCTTCTCGGTGAGCATCCGTTCGATGGCGACCTCGGTGGGTTCGAGGTCCATGGAGACGGCGACGGTGCGGATCACGTCGGGGGTGTGGACGAGGAGCGGGGCGAGGAAGTTGACGCCGACGGGGGTCATCGGCCACTCCTTCACCCAGGCGGTGGCGTGGCACCAGGGGGCGCGGGTGGTGGACTCGCGGGTCTTGGCCTGGAGGAACGTGGGCTCGACCGCGTCCAGTTCGGCGGGCCAGGCGTTGCGCTTGGTCATCGCCTGGATGTGGTCGATGGGGTGGTCGGGGTCGTACATGGAGTGCACGAGGGAGGCGACGCGGCTCTGGCCGAGAGGCTGGCGTACCCGGATGTCGGCCTCGGCGAGGCGGGCGCAGATGTCGGTGAGCTCGCGGGCCATGACGACGGCGAGACCGGCGTCGCGGTCGAGGCGGCGGCCGCCCTGGGGGCGGGCTGCGCGGGCCATGGCGTTGGCCTCGGCGGCCAGTTCGCGGCTGTAGTGCATGCAGGCGACGAGGTAGGCGCGGTGCTGCTCGCTGGAGGTGGAGACCATGGACTGGAGCTGGTCGTAGGAGTCCTGGAGCCAGCCGGGGGCGGTCCGGTCGCCGCGCTGGGCGACGTCCTTGGCGTGGGCGTCGGGGTCGGCGGGGAGGGTGCGGGCGAGCATCTGGAGGCGGGTGACGAAGCCGTCGCCGTTGGCCACGTGCTTGAGGAGGGTGCCGAAGCGGTCGACGAGGGCCTCCTGGTCCTCGCTGTCGCGCAGGCCGACGCCGGGGCCCTCGATCTCGATGGCGGCGGTGACGGTGCGCCGGTCGGCGTGCAGGAGTACGGCGATCTCGTCGGGGCCGAAGGGGGCGGCGAGCCAGCTGATCCGCCCGATGCCGGGGGGCGGGCCGATCTCGACCTCGCGGCCGTCGGCGCTGATGCCCGCTTCCATGGCGCCGGAGCGGTAGGCGGTACCGCGGCGCACGGAGCGTTTGAAGCTGCGGTTGATCTCGAACCACTTGTAGAAGGTGCGGCCCTTGTACGGGACGTACACGACGGCGAGGGCCAGCATCGGGAAGCCGACGAGGCAGACGATGCGGAGGGAGAGGACGGGGACGAGGAGGCCGCTCATCATGCCGAGGAACGCTCCGGCGATGATCAGGGCGATCTCGCCGGTCTCGCGGTTCTTGCCGACGATCGCGTTCGGCCGGGCGCGGCCGATGAGATACGTGCGGCGGGGCGCCATCGTGTGGGACTGGGTCGTCAACGCCCGCCACCTCCTGTGCTCGGGTTACCTGTGCTGCCGAAGCCGCCTCCGCCTCGGGGGGAGCGGCTGCTGTGGGGGGTGCTGGAGGTGGGCGCGGAGCCGCTGCGGGGCGGGGGTGCGGCGGAGGGGACAGATCCGCCGCCGACCGCGCCTCCGCCGCCGCTTCCGCCGGAGGTGCGGGAGCTGTGCGCGGCGACGCCTCCACTGGCCGGGTTGGCGGGGCGGGCGCCGCCTCCGCCGGAGCTGTTCTGGTCGTTGCGGCCGCTGTGGGTCTTGATGCCCTGGGAGACGAGGGCGGCCGGGGAGCTGATGAGGGCGGCGGCCTGGGAGCCGTCGGTGGCCTGCTTGCGGTTGGTGCGGGCGCCCTGGATCTCGTCGCCGAAGCCGGGGACGAAGCGGTAGATCATGGCGGAGGCGAAGATGGCGAGCAGGATGATGGAGAGGCCGGAGACGACGGCGGAGAAGGCGTCGGGGCCGTCGTTGGCGGAGAGTGCTCCGGCGAGGCCGAGGACGATGACGATGACCGGCTTGACCATGATCACGGCGATCATGATGCCTGCCCAGCGGCGGACGTGGCCCCACATGTTCTTGTCGACGAGACCGGCGTAGACGACGATGCCGAGGAGCGCGCCGACGTAGAGCAGGGCGGCGCGGATGACGAGTTCCAGCCACAGGATGCCTGCGGCGAGGATCGAGACGAGCGAGACGACGATCAGCATGATCGGGCCGCCGCCGATGTCCTCGCCCTTTTTGAGGGCTTCGGCGAACGAGCCGAAGAAGACGTCGCTCTGGCCGCCGGTGGCGGCGGCGATGACCTCGGTGACGCCGTCGGTGGCGGAGACGATCGTGTACAGGATCAGCGGCGTGAACGCCGAGGCGAGCACGGTGAGCCAGAGGAACCCGACGGCCTCGGAGACCGCGGTGGTGAGGGGGACGCCGCGAATGGCGCGCTTGGCCACGGCGAGGAGCCAGAGGACGAGGGTGAGGATGGTGGAGGCGGCGAAGATGACGGCGTACTGCTGGAGGAACTTCTGGTTGGTGAAGTCGACGTTCGCCGTGGACTCGACGGCCTCGCTGAGCTTGCCGACGATCCAGGCGGCGGCGTCGGCGCAGCCTCGGGCGAGGGAGGAGAGGGGGTCGAGGGCGTCGGCGGGCGCGACGTCCTGGGTACGGGAGCCTGCGCCTTCGCCGCCTTCGCAGTAGTCACGTGCCGGGCCGGCGATCAACTCGCAGGGGTCGCTGCTGCCGCTGGGGGTCGGCGTAGGTGTGGGGTCTGCCGCTGCGCGAGAGGCGAATGTGAGCATCGCGACCTGTACTGCCACCATGCTGAAGCTGCTCGACCAGAGACGACGTCGAAGGCTATCGGGCATAGGTGAACCCCCCGAACTCGTTGACCGCGTCTGCGATCTCGTCCGATTGGGACACAGGATTATCACCCGTGACAGGAGAGGGGCCGGTCTGCTGGCCGGTCTTGATGACCTTCCAGTCGGAGCCGTTCCACTTCAGACTCATGGTTACGGTAAACCAGCCGCTGGTTACAGGCTTTGTCGATTTATCGCCGGTCAGGCCGAAGAGGCCCGCGCACCAGACCTCAACCTCTGCCTGATTCGACGAGTAGGACGTCACCTTGGTTCCGGCTGGCAGTGTGCGGTTGACAAAGGTGGAGCCCGCAGGCGCGCTTCCATCGGCGTTGAGGCCGATCTGTTTCAGGAACTCTTGGGAATAGTCGGCATCGAAGCCCGACTGGAGTGTTGCCAAGGAGCTGCTGTGCGCGAGGGACCGAACGATACTTGCGCGTTGTTCCTGGTTGAACATCTCCGCCGATCCCAGCGCCACCGCGTAGTTCGCCGCCGCGCTCTGTGCCCCCTGCTCGTCCCGGGCGAAGCCGGAGGCGATGGTGCCGTTCTTGCCCTGGACCGGCTTGGTGCCGGTGGCGGCGGTGGGGGCGCTGCCACCGGCTCCGGGGTTCGCCGTGTTGCGGGAAGCGCCGTCGTCGCTGCCGCCGCCCCGGTTGGCGAAGGCGATGGCAGCGATGAGGAGGACGACGACGCCGGTGATCGTGATGAGGGAGCGGGAGTTGCGGACGGGGCGGCGCGCGCCGGGGTTGCCCGCGTCGCCGTCGGGAAGGCGGGTGCGGGTCTGGCGGGTGCCGCCGAGGGTGCTGTACGGGTCGTCCGGGCGGCTCCCCTGGTCCTTGCCGCGGTAGTCGTGCTCGTCGCCGGGACTCATGGCGCGTTCGCTCCCTCGGTCGTGTGCGGATCCGCGCAGGACGACGGTAGCGGTG
This sequence comes from Streptomyces sp. NPDC101181, assembly GCF_044767975.1. NCBI lineage: Bacteria > Bacillati > Actinomycetota > Actinomycetes > Kitasatosporales > Streptomycetaceae > Streptomyces > Streptomyces sp. NPDC101181. The sequence continues at coordinate 8,073 of NZ_JBIWOX010000002.1, forward strand.
CTGGTTGCCGCGTGAGCGCGGTGGAGTGACTCGACATCAGGGAAACGCAACCTCAGCCGGTGGGCGCGACGGACGGACGTGGGGGGCGGGCTGGGACGGCCCGGTGCGGAGCGGCCGACGGTGGGTCAGACGGCCATTCCGTACACGATGGTGAACAGGGTGCCGAGGGAGCCGATGATGAAGACCCCGGTCAGGCCTGCCACGATCAGCCCCTTGCCCTGTTCCGCGCTGAACGTGTCGCGGAGTGCTGTCGCCCCGATGCGCTGCTTCGCCGCGCCCCAGATCGCGATACCGAGGCAGAGGAGGATGGCGATCGCCATCACCACCTCGATCATGATGCGCGCCTCGTTGCCCAGCGACCCGAACGGCCCCCAGTCCGGGGCGATTCCGCCGATGATGGTGGTGATGTCGCCCTTCTCTGCTGCCAGGATCATGTAAGTCACCGCCCCTGTTGGGTAGTTCGCTGCCTGTGCCGTTCTGGCACGGGTCGCCTTCTATCTTCGCTGATGAAACCGCGCTCGCACGACGCCTTCCAGGTCTCTTTACCCGGAACTCGCACGTTTGACCGGGCCGGCCGCCCTGACCTGCGGCTCGTCCCGGGTATCTCGTGCGTTCACCTGGTTACTCTGTGTATCACGCGGTGTGACCGGGAGCAACGACGGTGGCCATGGGTTCTGATGCGGTCGCAGCGTTCGTGGAGCACGGGGTGTTCGTATGCGCCGTTCGAGAGCGGTTGATGCGCCGGTCGCATCGTGGTCCTGCCCGTCGCCTCGTCAGGTTCGTTGATAAGTACGGCCTGTGGGGCGGCTGTGGTTCTGTCCGGCGGTCGGTCGGCGGGTCCCGTCCTCTCGGCGCACGACCGCTCGTCCTTTCCCCTCGCCATCCCCTCCCCTCCGGGTTCGGCTTCCGGGGTCGGAGCGGTGTCCGGCTGCGCAGGACCTCCGAGGTCGGTCGCGGTCTCGTGCCGGTGGCCCGGGTTCCGCTCCACTCCGTTCGGGTGAACCGCATGCCTCGACGGGGGAGGGTCGCCCGGTTCCGGGGGCCGGGAAACACCGTGCCAGGAGTGTACGGAGCCCGCTCGCCGTGGTGTTGACCAGCGGCATGTCGCGGGTTGCGGATTTGGCACAGTGCCGCCGGTCAACGGTCGAGAGGCGAGGTGAGGGGTGTGGGTGGAGTGAGCGGCACGGGTGGAGTGGGTGCGGTGGGAGGTGTGGGCGGGGCCCTTGGCTCGGGGCCGCCTGACGGGGCGTCGGGGCTGTCCGGGCTGGCGGGCGGTGTGGGTGCCGGAGGCCCGGTCGGGCCCGTGGCGCCGGGCTGGAGAGGGACCCCGGCACCCGGCTGGGCGGTGGGGTCCTCCGGGGAACCGGCAGGCGGTGGGGAGCTGCGGCACCACGGTGGTCCGTGGGTGCGGGCCGCCGGGGCCGCCGACCAGCTGGTCGCACATCTCGGCCCGGCCAGAGGCGAACTGGAGGCCGCGCACCATGGGCTGATCGCGGGTGCCGGGGCCCTGGCGGCGTTGGCCGAGCTGAGTTCCGTACGGGCCTCGTGGGAGCGTCGGCTGGAGGAGGCGCGGGGCGAGTGCGGAAGCCTCGCCGGCAAGCTGCGTACGGTGGCCCGTTGCCAGGCCGAGGTCAACGAAGGGGTGCGAAGCGACTTCGCCCAGGTACGCGCCGCGAGCTGTGGCGGGGCGCGGTGAGCGGGCGGGGCAGCGGCGCGGTTGCCGGCTCTTCGCTGACGTGGTCGGCGTTACGCGAGGTGAGGTGCGCCGAGCTGGAGGAGGCCGCCGACGGGTGGGGGCGGGTGAGCAACCGGGCGGACGCGGCACGCGACCGTGTCGAGGGACAGATCCTGCCCGGCCTGCGCGATGCGCAGAAAGGGGAGGCGGCGGGGGCGGCCCTCGGGCGGTTGCGTCGGCTGGGGACGAACTTCCAGTACATCTATACGGAGTGCGGGCTGCTGCGGACCACGCTGAACAGCCTGGCCCATGAGATCAAGGCGCAGCAACGGGTGCTCCAGGGTGCGCTGGACGAGGCGGCGGAGCTGAGGTTTACGGTCCACCCGGACGGTTCGGTGACGTATCCCGAGGCGGGGGAGGGCCTGGTCGCCGGGAAGCCGCTGGCGGGTGGTACGGCGTCCGGGGTCCCCAACCCGGGCATGGTCGCCCCCTCGGGGTTGGTCACGCCTCATCCGCACGCGGGCAAGGCCCAGGACATCGCGGACCGGGTGGCGCGGGCCGTACGGACGGCGGCGGACGCGGACTGGCGGTACACGAGGATCCTGCGGGAGTTGCGGGCCCGGACCGGCCTGGGCGTTCCGGCGGCGACCTGGACGGACGCGGCGGCCGATGCGGCTGCGGTGCGGGAGGTGGCGAGGAGCTACCTGGAGAACGCGATCCCGTACGACGCGAGTCCGGCCGAGCGGAAGAAGTGGTGGGACGGGCTGACGGAGGAGCACCGCGAGGAGTACCTCGCGGTCTACCCGGACCTGATCGGCAACCTGGACGGCGTCCCGGCCCTGGTACGGGACGCGGCCAACCGCGACAACCTCCAGCTGCTGATCGGGAAGCTGGCGGGGCAGGACGACGAGGACTCGGCCACCAAGCTGGCGGCGCTGCGCGAGATCGACCGGCAGCTGCGGGAGGTGCCGAAGGCGGGGGAGCCGCCGATGTATCTGTTGGGTATCGGAGACCAGGGGAACGGGCGGGCCATCGTCGCGTACGGGAATCCGGATACGTCGCGGAACGTGGCGGCTTATGTGCCGGGGTTGAATACGTCGTTGGATGAGGAGTTCGCCCAGGGCGATTTGAAGCGGGCGAGGGACCTGTCGATCGCCGCGAACCAATACGGAGCGCCGGCCGCCGCCATTACCTGGCTCGGTTACGATGCGCCCCAGTCCCCCGACGGAATGGGAACACTTGCTGTGGCGGCAGGCGGGCGCGCGGAGACGGGTGGCCGTTCCTTTGGTGAGTTCACGGGCGGAATCGCCGCGACCAATGATTACGGCGACCCGCATATGACCGCCATCGGTCATTCCTACGGCTCACGCACGGTAGGGGCTGCCACACAGCAGCCGGGAGGAATCCCCGGTGTGGATGACATCGTGTTCGTCGGTAGCCCCGGGGTGGGCGTCGACAGCGCTGACGATCTGGGGGTGGGGCGGGACCATGTCTTTGTCGGTGCCGCCGCCAACGATGTCGTGACCAAACTTCCGTCGAAGGAGCAAACGGCCCTCGGGGCGGCCGAGATGCTGTTCGGAGGACCGGCGGCCGCCTACCTCGCCGGTGACCTCGCGGACCGGGGCGATGACGATGTCTGGTTCGGTAAGGATCCGGCCAGTGAGGCGTTCGGGGCGAGACGCTTCGAGGTGGGGGACGGACCGCCGCTGATCGCGAACGGCAAGTTGTCGGTCGACGCGCATTCGGAATACTTCGATCCGGCGCTTGATGGGAAGTCAGTCGAGAACATGGCGTTGATCGCTTCTGGTAATTCTCGCAAGATTAAGTCGGAGGAACCGCGTTGATGACTCGAAAGAGCTTGATCTTCCTGGCTCTTCTGGTGGGGTCATTTCTCTCGGGATGCTCTGGTAAGCAGGAGGGGAAAGTGGATATGCAGGAAGCCGCAGATCGCGCAGATGCAATTCTTGACAGCGTCCTCGCGGAGATTGAGCCGAACGTTCGCTGGGTGCATGGACCTACGACCTCGGACAGTTGCACGGTCACACGTCGGAGGACAGTGATGACTGTGGTATCCGCTCAGCGGAGGGGCAGCTTCCTGGGTGTCGTTGATCGCTTCTGGCGAAAGAGCGGATACCGCATGACGGCCGTGAACAACAATGTGGATGTTCCTGCCATCTATGCGAGGACTGAGGATGGGTTTGAGGTTCGTCTGACCGTCGCTGACAAAGGCCAGGTGCACTTCACCGTCGACACCCCCTGCGTTCGCTTCTCCGAGGTCGCCGACTCCACCAGCCGTGCCACCGCTCCGCTCGATCCTCAGGCCCAGTACATCCCCCGCCCCAACATCCACTCCGACTTCTGGTCGGCTGGAGATGGGTGAGGATCCGTCAGGTCCGTGCCCCGTGAGGTGTCAGCGCCCCCGTGTGCTTCCGGTGCGCCGGTGGTGTGCGGTGGGGGGCTGTGGGTGGGGGGTGTCGGCCCTCGGTGAGCCGGGGATGACCCGGATGACTCGTACACACCCGCGAAAACGGCTCTGAAGCGTCCCTCGATGGGGGATGGTTGAGGGGTGCGGAAATTCTGGGTGTTCGGTGGCATCGGCCTGGGCGCGGCGGCGTTCCTCATGGCTCTGCTCCTCGTCGGTACGTACTCCGCCGCCGCCGGTCTCGCCGGTGCGGGCGGCGGTGGGGCCGTCGCGCTTGCCAAGGGGGCCGTTCCGGCGCGGTTCCAGCCGCTCGTCCAGAAGTGGGGTGACCTGTGCCCGGCGATCAACCCGGCTTTGCTTGCCGCGCAGTTGTACCAGGAGAGCGGCTGGAACCCCCAGGCGCAGAGTCCTGCCGCCGCGCAGGGCATCGCTCAGTTCATCCCCGGCACCTGGGCCTCGCACGGGATCGACGGCAACGGCGACGGCCGGAGGGACGTGTGGGATCCCGCCGATGCCATCCCCTCGGCCGCCTCGTACGACTGTGAGCTCGCCGGGTACGTGAAGAAGGTGCCGGGCGACCCGACGAACAACATGCTGGCCGCCTACAATGCCGGGGCCTACGCGGTGATCAAGTACGGCGGTGTGCCTCCATACAAGGAGACGCAGAACTACGTCAAGATCATCCGCTCGCTGGAGAAGAGCTTCGCCCGGCCGGTCGGCCGGGTCGCGCCTTCCCGGCAGGCGGCCGGGGCGATCTACTTCGCGCAGAAGAAGCTCGGCACGCCCTATCTGTGGGGTGGCAACGGGACGCCGGAGCAGCAGGGGCGGTTCGACTGTTCGGGGCTGACCCAGGCGGCGTACCGGACGGTCGGGATCGAGCTGCCGCGGGTCGCCAACGACCAGTACAACGCCGGGCCGCACCCCTCGCGGGACGAGTTGCTCCCGGGGGATCTGGTGTTCTTCTCGGACGACCTGACCAACTCCCGGGCGATCCGGCACGTGGGGTTGTACGTCGGGGGCGGCTATATGATCAACGCGCCGTTCACGGGGGCGGTGATCCGGTTCGACAAGATCGATACGCCGGACTACTTCGGCGCCACCCGGGTCACCAAGGACGGGGCCGCCGCCCTTCCCACCGATCTGCCTCCGGGGTGACGCATGTCTCGCGACCCGAGCGGCGTGGCCGGGGGTGCTGACGGGCAGTCGGCCAGGGTCGGAACTCTCCGTGAAGCCCTGCCCCTGAGCTGCGGCGATGGGTCTCTCTTCGATAACGTCCTGGTGATCATTCGGTGGAGAGCGGAACGCTCGCGACGAACAGGCCGTTCCCTGGAGAGCGCGGTGCAGTGCGGCACCGCGGATCGCATCGGACGCGGGGGTTCGACCACGGCGGCGTGTACGGACGCGCGTCGTAGCGGATGAGACAGAAGCAGCAGCAGAAGACTAGGCAAGGGGCCGCGGCAGATGGCTGGAGTCGAACTCGACGGGTCGAACCCGGACGTCAGTCTGCTCTACGACATCAACGGGCTCGCCAAGGCCGCTCCGACCTGGTTCGACCGGACCATGGAGTTCGTCGGCGAGTACGGGATCATGTTCGGCCTGGTCGTCGTCGGCCTGTGGTGCTGGTGGAGCCTGCGCAAGCGCGGCACGGTCGAGGACTCGGTGACGGGTGTCGCCGCCGTCGTCTGGGCTCCGCTCGCCGCCGCGATCGCGATCATCGTCAACATCCCGATCCGCGGATTCGTCGAGCGGCCACGTCCGTTCAACGACCACGAAGGCCTTGAGGTCCTGATCCACGGCAAGACGGACTACTCGTTCGTCAGCGACCACTCCACCCTCGCCATGGGGATCGCCGTCGGCATCTTCGTGGCGAACCGCAAGTTCGGCTTCGTCGCCATCGGCCTCGCGCTCTTCGCCGGGATCAGCCGCATCTACATGGGCGTCCACTACCCGACCGACGTCATCGGCGGGTTCGCCCTCGGTACGGCCGTCACACTCCTGTTGGCCCCGCTCGCCATGGCTCTGCTCACCCCGCTGATGGCGGCCGTCGCACGTTCGCCCCGCGTCGGCTGGTTCGTCCGCTCGACGAAGCTGTCCGTCGTGTACACGGATGAGCGCGGCGACGCGCTGGGCATCCCCGACCCGCGGCCCGGGGCCCGGCGGGGCGACACCGGCGAGAAGGATCTCGCCGCCTGATCCCCTCCCCAGCCGGGTCTGCTCAGCTGGACTGAACCGGTCCCTTTCGCGGGCCCGGCGGGGTCCGCCTCCGCTCCACGGCTGTGCCCCCGTTCCCCCGTGTTCCGTTATCCCGTTCCCCCGGGTGCCTCCGCACCCGGGGGAACGGCGCTGTCAGGGGGCTGCCAGGTGTTCCGCGGCGTCCGTGCGGGCCCGGTCACGCGATCTGCGCGCCGGTCCCGACCAGCCGCACGTGCACCGGGCCAGGCAGAACGAGCCACGCTCGATCGTGGTGGCGCTGTGTCCCGTCGGTGGTGGGGGAGGGAGTTCGGGGAGGGTCGTGCGGGCGGGGGCGGGGGGTTCCTCGTGCACGTGACCACGGTACTGGGGTCGGCCACCGAACCGGGTGCCCGAGCATCGGCCGCCCGAGCATCGGCCACCGGGCGCGGGGGCGTACCGCCCGGCGCATGGCTGTCCCGCCCCGCCCGGCGCGGGGCTGTCCCGCACGGTGGACGACCGTCCCGCCGGGCGCACGAACGTCCCGTCCCGCCCGGCGCATGACCGTCCCGTCCGGCGCGCGGCCGTCCCCTCGCGGGGGCGGGCGTGCGGGGGCGGCGCGCCGGGGCGGCGTGACGGCGGACGCCGGTGGTCGTTATGCGAGGCGGGTGAGGGCTCGGGCCGAGCGGAATCCGTTGGGGGTTGGCAGGCGATGGTGGTGCAGCAGTACAGGTACGGAGGCGGGGCCCGCGCTGCCTGCGCTCTCGCCGTGGCCGGGGTCATGGCGGTGACCGCGGGGTGCTCCGGCGAGGACGACGGAAGCGCTGCGGAGGACGGTTCCGGACAGCGGGCCGTGGCCGCGCAGCGACCGCTCGATCTCCTCGGGCAGGCCGCGGACGTCCTCGCCGAGGCGGGCGGCGCGGAGGCCCGTACGTCCATGGAGACGGCGGCGGGCGGGACGCGGGTGACGATCCGGGGGCAGGGCTCTTACGACTTCCGCAAGCAGGTGGGGCGGTTGAAGGTCGCGCTGCCCGAGGACGCGGCCGGCACGGACGCCGCGGGCGCGGACGACCACCGGCCGATCACCGAGTTGCTGGCCCCCGGCGCGCTGTACATGAAGAACCGCGGCGCCGGGGTCCCCGACGACAAGTGGGTCAGGATCGACACGACCGCGCTGAAGGACGGCAACCTCGTCACCGGCGGGGTCACCGATCCGATGGCCGCCGCCGAACTGCTGCGCGGCGCCGCCGATGTGACGTACGCGGGGAAGACCGAACTGGCCGGGGTGACGGTGCGTCACTATCGGGGCGTCGCGGATCTGGGGCGCGCCGCCGCGGCCGCCTCCCCGTTGTCGCGCGGGGCGTTGAGCGCGGCGGCGAAAGGGTTCAGCAACGATGCCGTTCCCTTCGACGCCTATCTCGACGAGGACGGCCGGCTGCGTAAGGTCCGCCACCGCTTCAGCTTCTCCTCCGAGGCCGACGGCCCCGCGGTGTCGGTCGTCTCGACGCTGCTGCTGTACGGGTTCGGGGCGCCGCTCCCGGTCGCTCTTCCCGACGACGAGGACATCTACACCGGCGAGATCCAGCAAGGGTGAGGGGGAGGGGCCGGTTGGGAGGGGGCCGAAATGGTCCGTCCGTGCCATGCGCGGTGCGTATCGCGTTCCCTACGCTAGGAAGCGGCTGTGCCGGGAGGTTCCCGTTCCGGGGCCGGGTCGCGATGACGGCACGCAGACGATGGCGGAAAGACGACGGCAGAGAGAGGTTAGGCAGGTGGTGACGCTCACCGCTCCGAACGCGCAGGACTGTGTGGCTCTCGCTGAGATCGAGCTCTGCGGCGAGTTGATGATCGCCGCGTCCGCCGCGGGTGAGGAACGCCTCAGCCCTGACCGTATCGACGAGGTGCTCAACGTCCGGGACGGGGAGGCGGAGTCCTGGACGGCGACCGTCCCCCGGCAGGCTTCCGCCCGGCAGCCCGCCACCTGGCAGGCCCCCGTCCGGCAGGCCTCCCGTCGGCAGACCGCTCACCGCGGGTGACGGCGGTCTGGGCGTGACAGCGGCCGGGGTGCGGCGACAGCTGGCGTGCGGCGACGGTCACGGAACGCCTGAGGCATCGCCCCGGTGCCTCGTAGCCCTGGCTCCCGCCGTTCCGGAGATCCCGCAGGCCCCCGGCCGCGGCGCCGCAACGTCGGCTCCCCGCCCTCCCCGGAGCCCCCGGCTCAGGTGCGCAGCAGGCGGGCGATGGCCTTGGTGGCTTCTTCCACCTTCGCGTCGATCTCCTCGCCGCCCTTGACCGCCGCGTCGGCGACGCAGTGGCGCAGGTGCTCCTCCAGCAGTTGCAGGGCGAAGGACTGGAGGGCCTTCGTGGAGGCCGAGACCTGGGTGAGTATGTCGATGCAGTAGACGTCCTCGTCGACCATGCGCTGGAGGCCGCGGATCTGGCCCTCGATGCGGCGCAGGCGTTTGAGGTGCTCGGCCTTCTGGTGGTGGTAGCCGTGGATGCCGCGGTCGTGGTCCGTGACGATGTCCACAGGGGCGGCGGTCGCCGCGGTGTCGGGGGTGCTCGCGCCCGCCGGTTCCGTGCCCGTGGTCCCGGTCGTCGTCATCTGCGTCCTCCGTCTGTCCTGGTGCGGCGTGGCGGCCGGGCCGCGTCGCCGTGCTGTCGCGCCTGACGTCCTGGATACCCCTGCCGGGTATATCGTACCGAATCCCGCCCAAACGTGACCGGGGGTCCGTGCTGATCGCTGTGCCCGATGGGCGACACTGAACAACGCCGGTTAGCCGTGGCCGGATGATGCGCCTAGCATCAGCCTGACCGAACCCAATGCATCCGAGGACCCCACGTGCGCTTTCGTCTGACCCCCAGGGAGACGAGCTTCTACGACATGTTCTCCGCGTCCGCGGACAACATTGTCACGGGCTCGAAACTCCTGATGGAACTGCTCGGGGCGGATTCAGCCGCCCGAGCCGAGATCGCGGAGCGCATGCGGGCAGCGGAACACGCCGGGGACGATGCCACCCACGCGATCTTCCACCAGCTGAACTCCTCCTTCATCACGCCCTTCGACCGCGAGGACATCTACAACCTGGCGTCCTCGCTCGACGACATCATGGACTTCATGGAGGAGGCCGTCGACCTGGTCGTCCTCTACCAGGTCCAGGAACTCCCCAAGGGCGTCGAGCAGCAGATCGAGGTGCTGGCGCGAGCGGCGGAGCTGACCGCCGAGGCCATGCCGGGGCTGCGGACCATGGACAACCTCACGGAGTACTGGATCGAGGTCAACCGGCTGGAGAACCAGGCCGACCAGATCCACCGCAAGCTGCTCGCCCACCTCTTCAACGGCAAGTACGACGCCATGGAGGTGCTGAAGCTCAAGCAGATCGTGGATGTGCTGGAAGAGGCGGCTGACGCCTTCGAGCACGTCGCCAACACCGTGGAGACCATCGCGGTCAAGGAGTCCTGACCCTCGTGGACACCTTTGCGCTGGTCGTGACCATCGGCGTCGCGCTCGGCTTCACCTACACCAACGGCTTCCACGACTCCGCGAACGCCATCGCCACCTCGGTCTCCACCCGGGCGCTGACCCCGCGTGCGGCCCTGGCGATGGCAGCGGTGATGAACCTCGCCGGCGCCTTCCTGGGCCAAGGGGTCGCCAAGACCGTCAGCGAAGGGCTCATCGCCACGCCCGTGGGGCAGAAGGGGATGGGCATCCTGTTCGCGGCGCTGGTCGGCGCGATCATCTGGAACCTCGTCACCTGGTACTTCGGCCTCCCCTCATCTTCCTCGCACGCGCTGTTCGGCGGCATGGTCGGGGCGGCGCTGGCCGGGGGCACGGACGTGATCTGGACCGGGGTGCTGGAGAAGATCGTCATCCCGATGTTCGTCTCCCCGGTCGTCGGTCTGGTGGTCGGCTATCTGGTGATGGTCGGCATCATGTGGATGTTCCGGAAGGCCAACCCGCACAAGGCCAAGCGCGGCTTCCGGATCGCGCAGACGGTCTCGGCGGCGGGCATGGCGCTCGGCCACGGCCTCCAGGACGCCCAGAAGACGATGGGCATCGTGGTGATGGCCCTGGTCATCGCGGACATCGAGGGCCCCAACGACGAGATCCCGATCTGGGTCAAGGTCGCCTGTGCGGTGATGCTCTCGCTGGGTACGTACGCGGGTGGCTGGCGCATCATGCGCACGCTCGGCCGCAAGATCATCGAGCTGGACCCGCCGCAGGGCTTCGCCGCGGAGACGACCGGCGCCTCGATCATGTTCGGCTCGGCGTTCCTCTTCCACGCCCCGATCTCCACGACGCACGTCATCACCTCCGCGATCATGGGCGTCGGCGCCACGAAGCGCGTGAACGCGGTGCGCTGGGGTGTCGCGAAGAACATCATCCTCGGCTGGTTCATCACCATGCCGGCCGCGGCGCTGGTGGCCGCGCTCAGCTACGGAGCGGTGTATCTGCTGTTCGGCTGAGCCGGTCTCCGTACGACACGTGTCACACGGGTCCGCCCCCGTTCTCCGTACCAGGGAGAGCGGGGGCGGACCCTTGTCGCCTTGTGGTGGCACCGCCATGCAGCACCGCAAGGCCGTATCGGGGCCGGGCCGGACGGCTCAGCCGAAGCGGCCCGAGATGTAGTCCTCCGTGGCCTGGACCGACGGGTTGGAGAAGATCCGCTCCGTCTCGTCGATCTCGATGAGCCTGCCCGGCTTGCCGACCGCCGCGAGGTTGAAGAACGCGGTGCGGTCCGAGACGCGGGCGGCCTGCTGCATGTTGTGCGTCACGATGACGATCGTGAAGCGCTCCTTCAGCTCGCCGATCAGGTCCTCGATGGCGAGGGTGGAGATCGGGTCGAGCGCCGAGCAGGGCTCGTCCATCAGCAGGACCTGCGGCTCGACCGCGATGGCGCGGGCGATGCACAGGCGCTGCTGCTGGCCGCCGGAGAGGCCGGAGCCGGGCTTGTTCAGCCGGTCCTTGACCTCGTTCCAGAGGTTCGCGCCGCGCAGGGACTTCTCGACGACGTCGTTCAGTTCGCTCTTGCGGTAGCTGCCGTTGAGCCGGAGGCCCGCCGCCACGTTGTCGAAGATCGACATGGTGGGGAAGGGGTTGGGGCGCTGGAAGACCATGCCGACCGTGCGGCGCACGGTGACCGGGTCGACGCTGGAGCCGTAGAGGTTCTCGTCGTCCAGCATCACCTTGCCCTCGACACGGCCGCCCGGGGTGACCTCGTGCATCCGGTTCAGGGTGCGCAGGAAGGTGGACTTGCCGCAGCCGGACGGGCCGATGAAGGCGGTCACGGAGCGGGGCTCCACGGTCATCGAGATGTCCTCGATGGCCTTGTGGTTGGTGTAGAAGGCACTGAGGCCGCTGATGTCGATGCGCTTGGCCATGGAGATCACTGCTTCTTTCGGGAGGTCGCTGATGGCCGCGTCAGCGACCGGTCTTCGGGGCCTTCCAGCGGGCGATGCCGCGGGCCACGAGGTTGAGGATCATGACGAAGGCGATCAGCACCAGGGCAGCCGCCCAGGCGCGGTCGTAGGAGGCCGCCTCGCCGATCTTGTACTGCTCGTAGATGTAGAACGGCAGCGAGGACTGGGCGCCCGAGAAGGGGTTGGTGTTGATCAGCTGGCTGCCGAAGACCAGCAGGATGATCGGGGCTGTCTCACCGGCGATGCGGGCGATGGCCAGCATGACGCCGGTGGTGATGCCGCCGATCGCGGTCGGCAGGACCACCTTCAGGATGGTGCGCCACTTCGGGATGCCGAGGGCGAGGGAGGCCTCGCGCAGCTCGTTCGGGACGAGCTTGAGCATCTCCTCGGTGGAGCGGACCACGACCGGGATCATCAGGATGGTCAGGGCGAGGGCGCCCATCAGGCCGGAGGGCTCCAGGTTGGCGATCAGCATGATCGACAGGATGAAGAGACCGGCGACGATGGACGGGATGCCCGTCATGACGTCGACGAAGAACGTGACGGCGCGGGCCAGCGAGCCCTTGCCGTACTCGACCAGGTAGACGGCGGTCAGCAGGCCGAGCGGGGCGGAGATCACCGTGGCGATGCCGACCTGCTCCAGGGTGCCGATCAGGGCGTGGTAGACGCCGCCGCTGGACTCGGAGCCGAGGACCCCGGCCATGGAGTGGGTGAGGAAGTAGCCGTCGAGGCGCTCGGCGCCGCGGACGATCGTCGTCCACAGCAGGGAGGCGAGCGGGACGACCGCGAGCAGGAAGCAGACCCAGACGACGCTGGTGGCCAGGCGGTCCTTGGCCTGGCGCTTGTTCTCCACGACGCTCGTGGCGACGTAGGAGATGGCCAGGAAGAGCAGCGCGGCGATGATGCCCCACTGCACCTTGCTGTGCCAGCCGGCGACGGTGGCGATGCCGATGGACAGCGCGACCGACACGGCGGCGAAGCCGACGGGGGCCAGGCGCGGCAGCGAGCGGCTGCTGAGACCGGACTTCGGCGCGGGCCCGGAGGGCGGCGTCGGACGGTCCTGGACGGCGGTTGCGTTGCTCATGCGTTGGCCCCCGAGTACTCCTTGCGGCGGGCGATGATGAGCCGGGCCGCGCCGTTGACCAGCAGGGTGAGGACGAAGAGGACGAGGCCCGAGGCGATCAGGGCGTCCCGTCCGAACTCGTCGGCCTCGCCGAACTTGGCCGCGATGTTCTGCGCGAAGGTCCCGCCGCCCGGGTTGAGGACGTGCAGCGAGATGAGGAAGCTCGGGGAGAGGACCGTGGCCACGGCCATCGTCTCGCCGAGCGCGCGCCCGAGGCCGAGCATCGAGGCGGAGATGATGCCGGAGCGGCCGAAGGGCAGCACCGAGAGGCGGATGACCTCCCAGCGGGTGGCGCCCAGCGCGAGGGCGGCCTCCTCGTTCATCTTCGGGACCTGGAGGAAGACCTCGCGGCTGACGCTGGTCACGATCGGCAGGATCATGATCGCCAGCAGCACGCCGACGGTGAACAGCGAGCGGGCGACGCCGACCTCGGTCTTCTCGAAGATGTAGGTCCAGCCGAAGAACTGGTCCAGCCAGAGGTTCAGGCCCTCCAGGTACGGCACGAGCACGAGGGCGCCCCAGATGCCGTAGACGATGCTGGGGACGGCGGCGAGCAGGTCGATGACGTACGCGATGGGCGCGGCGAGCCTGCGCGGCGCGTAGTGCGAGATGAACAGGGCGATGCCGACGGCGATCGGGACCGCGATGAGCATCGCGATGACCGAGCTGACGACCGTGCCGAAGAGCAGGACCGCGATGCCGAAGACCGGGGGGTCCCCGGCCGGGTTCCAGTCGAAGGTGGTGAGGAAGTTGCCCTCGTCCTTCGAGATGGCGATGGCGGCGCGGTAGCTGAGGAACACGGCGATCGACGCCATGATCACGAGCAGCAGGATGCCCGAGCCGCGGGAGAGGCCCACGAAGACCTTGTCGCCCGTGCGCCCGGTGGACTTGGGGCGCTCGGCCCGTTCTGTCGGGGCCGGCGGAGCCGGCGGGGTGTCTATCGGTGTGGTGGAAGCCATGGTCTTTCCGGTCTGTGTGGGGGAGCCGGCGGGGCTCCCCTGGCGGCGGTGCACCGGATGGTCGGGGTGGGGCAGGCCAGGGGGGCGGCCGGGGTCGGTTGGGTCCCGGCCGCCCCCCGGGTGGTTACGAGAGGCTGTTGACGGTCTCGCGGACCTTGGCGTTGATCTCGGTCGGGATCGGGGCGTATCCGGCCTCGGTCAGGATCTTCTGGCCGTCGTCGGAGGCGGCGTAGGAGAGGAAGGACTTCACGGTGTCGAGCGTCTCGGCCTTGTTGCCCGTGTCGCAGACGACCTCGTAGGTGACCAGGACCAGCGGGTAGGCGCCGTCGGCCTTGGTGGTGTAGTCGAGGTCCAGCGCCAGGTCCTTGCCGGTGCCCTTGATCTTGGCGGCGGCGATGGCCTTGGAGGCGTTCTCCGAGGTGGCCTCGGCCGGGGCGGAGCCGCCGGTCTCGATGGCGACGGTGGGGATGGACTGGGACTTGGCGTAGGAGAGCTCGAAGTAGCCGATCGCGCCGTCGACCTGCTTCACCTGGGCGGCGATGCCGGAGGAGCCGGACGCGGCCTGGCCGCCGGGGGCGGGCCACTTCTTCTCGGCCTCGTACTTCCAGTCGTCCGCGGCGGCGGCGCCGAGGTACTTGCCGAGGTTCTGCGTGGTGCCGGAGTCCTCGGAGCGGTGGAAGGCCTGGATGGCCTTGTCCGGCAGCTCGACGCCCTCGTTGAGCTTGGCGATCGCCGGGTCGTTCCACTTCTTGATCTTCGTGTCGAAGATCTTGGCGAGGGTCGGGGCGTCCAGCGTGAGCTTGTCGACGCCCGCGAGGTTGTAGCCGATCGCGACCGGGCCGCCGACCATCGGGAGGTTGATGCCCTGGCCGGTCTTGCAGGCCTTCTTGGACTCGGCGACCTCTTCGGGCTTCAGCGCCGAGTCGGAGCCGGCGAAGCCGACGGTGCCCTGGTTGAAGGCGACGATGCCCTCGCCGGAGGAGGAGGAGTTGTAGTTGATCTCCACCCCGGAGCAGGCGGCCATGTAGTTCTTGACCCAGAGGTCCATGGCGTTCTTCTGTGCGCTGGAGCCGGAGGCGCGCAGCTGGCCCTTGGCCTTGCCGCAGTCGATGTTCGACGCGGAGGCCGACTTCTCGCCGCTGCCGGCTCCGCCGCCGTTGGTGTTGTCGTCCGAACCGCACGCCGTGAGGACCAGGGCGCCGGAGACGGCGAGGGCACCGAGCGCGGTGGCACGAAGCCGGTTCTTGCGCTGAAGCTTCACTTTCGGGTGTTCCTTCCAGGAGCCGCCGTGGTCTGTACGTTCACGTTCACGTTCTACGGCGGCGTGCGATGAGGAGGGTTGCAGCGGCGTGGCGCCGCGCACCGTGTACGTCCGAAATTAGGCAGAACAGGTGAAGCCGCCTACGGGGGAGGGTGAACGGCAGGTGAACCGTGTCGGGCAGGCGGGTGTGCGGGTGAACGGTGGCCGGTCGGGGGCCTCTGGCGCGGGGCGCGAGGGGCGCGTAGGCCGGTTTCTGCCTGGCACGGGGCGCTCGGGACCGGTTTCCGGTGGCGGGGTGCGTGGGCGCGTGCCGGTCGCCGGGCTGCGGGGCGCGTGGGCCGGTTGCCGGGCTACGGGGGCGTTCAGGCGTCGCGGAGGGGTTCGGGCAGGGCGTCGAGCAGGGCCGTGAGCTGGTCGCGGTCGCGGGGCTGGGTGAGGCGGTCCCGGGCGGCGTCGGGGGTCAGCCACAGCACCCGGTCCACTTCGTCGTTGGCCCGGAACGCGCCGCCCGTGGCCTCGGCGGCCCAGTAGTCGACGACCTTGGGGCGGCCGTCGACCAGGTAGCGGGCGGTGGGGAGGCGGGGGCCCGGGGCGCAGTGGTGGCCGGTCTCCTCCAGCACCTCTCTTACGGCGGCGGCGAGCGGTTCCTCGCGGCGCTTGAGCTTGCCCTTGGGGAAGGAGAAATCGTCATATTTAGGGCGGTGTACCAGGCACACCTCCACGGTGCAGCCGTCCGGGGCGCGCCGCCACAGCACGCACCCCGCGGCCCGGATCGCCGCTCGCGCCGGACCGCTCCCGGGGCCGTGGGGCGCGCCGCTCCCGTAGCCGTCGGGCCCGCCGCTCCCGTAGCCGGGCGGGGGGCCGCTCACGGGGTCGCCACCGCCGCCGCGTACGGCCAGGTCTCGCGGAACACCGCGCGGGCCGCCTCCACCTCGTGCCGCTGGTCCGCGTGGAGCACGCCCAGCGCGTACGCCGTGGCCGGGGCGATCCGCGGGGTGCGGGCCGCCGCCGAGGCCGCAGAGGCCGCCTCCACCGCGTCCCGGTGCAGGTCCAGGGCGTGCCCCGAGCCCGCCAGGGCCGGGTCGGCGGCGCCGAGGACGACCTCGTGGGCGTAGCGGTGCAGCCGCAGCAGCAGGCGGGTCTGGTGCCAGGGCCCGTCCTGGGCCTCGTTGTACGGCTCGGCCGCGGCGTCGGGCGGCAGGGCGGCCACCGCGGCGAGCAGGCGCTGCTCGGCCCGTTCGGCGGGCTCCAGGAGCGCTTCGGGGGCCCGGCCCGGGGTGCCGGGGACCAGCGGTACGTCGGAGGCCAGCAGGGCCACGGCGTCGGCGACCGCGTGGAACCGGGAGGAGCCCAGCGCCTGGAGGGCCGCGGAGTGGGCCCGGGTCCGGGCCAGGGTGAGGCGGCGCTCCAGCAGGGCCGCGGCGCGGGCAGCCCCGACCCCGAGCACGGCGCGGCCCTGGGCGTCGGAGGTGGCGCCCGACCCCGCGGGCCGGCTGCCGCGGGCGGCGGGGAGGGAGGCGCCGGAGAGCTGGTGCAGGGCCTCGATCAGCCGGGTGAGGCGGGCGGCGTAGGCGTGTTCGCGGGCGAGGAGCCCGGAGAGCCAGGCCAGCTCCGTACGGAGCTGGTCGGCCCAGAGCGGGTCGAGCGCGTCCCGGAAGGTGTGCAGGGAGCCGCTGATCCGCCGTGCCGCGTGGCGCAGCGCGCGGGCGGCCGCCTCGGCGTCCTGGCCCCCGGCCTCCGAGGGGGCGCTGTGCTCGTGGTGCAGCCGCAGACTGCGCAGGAAGTCCGCGGCCCGCTCCCGGAGGTAGGGCGCGAGGACGGCCTCGGTGGTCAGGTCGGCGCCGAGGGGCGCGGGACCGGCCGGGGCGGGGGCGCCGAGGGGGCGGGGGGCCTTCGCCGCCACCGGGCTTCCCGGGGCGGCGGAGGTGGTCGTCTGCTGGTCAGGGCGTCGCACGCCTGCGCCTCCGGGCGTCGATGAGCATTTCCTGGACGTGCCGCAGCGGCTGGCCGTCCGCGTCCGTGGCGTGCCGGTTCCAGTTGCCGTCGGGGCCCAGGTGCCAGGAGGAGGTGGTGTCGGCCATACCCGTCTCCAGGAGTCGGCTGAGCGCGGCGCGGTGGGCGGGGTCGGTGACCCGGACCAGTGCTTCGATCCGGCGGTCGAGGTTGCGGTGCATCATGTCGGCGCTGCCGAACCACACCTCCGGCTCGCCGCCGTTGCCGAAGGCGAAGATCCGGGAGTGTTCGAGGAAGCGGCCCAGTATCGAGCGGACCCGGATGTTCTCGGAGAGTCCGGTGACGCCGGGGCGGATCGCGCAGATGCCGCGCACCCAGATGTCGACGGGGACGCCCGCCTGGGCGGCCCGGTAGCAGGCGTCGATGATCGCTTCGTCGACCATCGAGTTGACCTTGAACCGGACGTAGGCGGGGCGGCCCGCGCGCTGGTGGGTGATCTCCTTGTTGATCCGCGCTATCAGCCCGTCCCGCAGGGACTTCGGGGCGACGAGCAGGCGGCGGTAGGTCTCGCGGCGGGAGTAGCCGGAGAGCCGGTTGAACAGGTCGGAGAGGTCCGCCCCGACCTGCGGGTCCGCCGTGAGCAGGCCGAGGTCCTCGTACAGCCGGGCCGTCTTGGGGTGGTAGTTGCCGGTGCCCACGTGCGAGTAGCGGCGCAGGGTGTCGCCCTCCTGGCGGACGACGAGCGAGAGCTTGCAGTGGGTCTTCAGCCCGACCAGCCCGTAGACGACGTGGCAGCCCGCCTCCTCCAGCTTGCGGGCCCACTTGATGTTGGCCTGCTCGTCGAAGCGGGCCTTGATCTCGACGAGGACCAGGACCTGCTTGCCGGACTCGGCGGCGTCGATGAGGGCGTCCACTATCGGGGAGTCGCCGGAGGTGCGGTACAGCGTCTGCTTGATGGCCAGCACGTCGGGGTCGCCCGCCGCCTGCTCCAGGAACGCCTGCACGGAGGTGGAGAACGAGTCGTAGGGGTGGTGGAGCAGCACGTCCCGCTCGCGCAGGGCGGCGAAGATGTCGGGCGCGGACGCCGACTCCACCTCGGCCAGGTCCCGGTGGGTGCCCGCGACGAACTTCGGGTACTTCAGCTCGGGCCGGTCCAGCGAGGCGATCGCGAAGAGCCCGGTGAGGTCGAGCGGGCCGGGCAGCGGGTAGACCTCCGCGTCGGACACCTTCAGCTCGCGGACCAGCAGGTCCAGGACGTACGGGTCGATGGACTCCTCGACCTCCAGCCGGACCGGCGGACCGAAGCGCCGGCGCATCAGCTCCTTCTCCAGGGCCTGGAGGAGGTTCTCCGCGTCGTCCTCCTCGACCTCCAGGTCCTCGTTGCGGGTGACCCGGAACATGTGGTGCGCCAGCACCTCCATCCCCGGGAACAGCTCCTCCAGGTGCGCCGCGATGACGTCCTCGATGGGGACGTAGCGCTGCGGGGACGCCTCCAGGAAGCGGGTCAGCAGCGGCGGGACCTTGACCCGGGCGAAGTGCCGGTGGCCGCTGACCGGGTTACGCACGACGACGGCGAGGTTGAGCGAGAGCCCCGAGATGTACGGGAAGGGGTGCGCGGGGTCGACCGCCAGCGGGGTCAGGACCGGGAAGACGCGCTGCCGGAAGAAGGTGAACAGGCGAGCCTGCTCCTTCTCGGTCAGGTCCGGCCAGCGGATCAGCTGGATGCCCTCGTCGGACAGGGCCGGGGCGATGTCCTGCTGGAAGCAGGCGGCGTGCCGGGCCATGAGCTCCCGCGAGCGGGTCCAGATGAGCTCCAGCACCTCGCGGGGCTGGAGGCCGGAGGCGGAGCGGGTGGCGACCCCGGTGGCGATACGGCGCTTGAGGCCCGCGACCCGGACCATGAAGAACTCGTCGAGGTTCGAGGCGAAGATGGCGAGGAAGTTAGCCCGTTCGAGGACGGGGGTCGCCGGGTCCTCGGCCAGCTCCAGCACCCGTTCGTTGAACGCGAGCCAGCTGCGCTCCCGGTCCAGGAAGCGGCCCTGGGGCAGCTCGTCGCCGTCCCGGTCGGGCTCGTACGCGTCCGCGTCGGCGTCCAGGTCGGGGTCGAGGCCGACGGCGGTGGAGAACCCGGCGCCGCCGGAGGAGGGGGACGCGACGGCGTGCGGCCGGTGCGCCGCGAGCGAGCCGACGGACGGCTGGGCGGTGGGCTGGACCGGGACGTCGGAGCTGGGCTGCTGGCTCATGAGCCCATTGTTCCGCGTGGGGGCCCCGGTAGGCGCGTCGGAGCCGGGAAAGGCAGCGGAGGGCCCGGGAAACCCGGGGGTGCGGTCGGGGGCCTCGGCGAGGGGCCCGGTGGAGGATCCCGGGGCGGGCCCCGAGGAGCCGCCGGGGTCGGAGTCGCCCCGGGCTCTCCCGTTGCGGCGGGGGGCGGGCACGGCTGGCTGCATTCCGTGAGGGTCGCAAGGGCGTCTGAATGGCCGGTAACGGAGACATGACGTCCAGGAAGCGGTGTGCCTGCGAGCGGGGTCACGCGGTGACGGTGCGTGTTCGGGCGGGGTGGTTGCGGGAGGGGTGCGATGAGGGGGCGGGGGCCCGGGGGCTTTACGGAGGCCCCAGGGGCCCCAGGGCCCCAGGGGCCTTGGGGGGCTTCGCGGAAGCGCGGGCCGGGGGTCCGTGAGGGTGGCCGGGGGCCCGTGCCCGCCCGGGGCGTCCCGGGGCCCGGCCCCTGCCCGCCCCAGACCTTCTCCCTGCCCCGGCCCTTCCGTCCCCGCCCCCGGTCCTCCGGGGCCAGCCCCTGCCCGCACCCCGCACCCCGCTCCGGTCAGGACTCCGTGCGGTACATCAGGTCCACCTCGTGCGTGGTGAAGCCCATCCGCTCGTACACCGTCACGGCCGCCGTGTTGTCCGCGTCCACGTAGAGCATCGCCGTGGGCAGCGCCTGGGCGGCCAGGTGGCGCAGGCCGATCGCGGTCAGCGCCTTGCCGAGGCCGCCGCCCTGGGCGCCGGGCGCCACGCCGACGACGTACACCTCGCCCAGCCGCTCCTCGGCGTGCACCTTCGTCCAGTGGAAGCCGACGAGCTCCCCGTCCCGCTCGGCCAGGAAGAAGCCCTTCGGGTCGAACCAGGGCTCGGCCTTGCGGTCGTCCAGGTCCTGCTGGGTCAGCGACCCCTGCTCGGGGTGGTGGGCGAACGCGGCGCGGTTCACCGCGAGCCACGCGGCGTCGTCGCGGCCGGGCTCGAAGGTCCGTACGGTGACGCCTTCGGGCAGGACGGGCTCCGCGAGGCCGAGCGGAGCCAGGGGGCGGCGGAGCTGGCGCAGTTCGCGGAAGAGGGAGAGGCCGAGGACCTGCGCCAGATGACGGGCGGCCGAACCGCCGCCGTGCGCCCAGACCCGTAGCCGCTTGCCGGTCGCGGCGAGCAGGGCGGCACCGAGCGCCCGGCCGTGCCCGTTGCCGCGCCGGTCGGGGTGGACGACCAGCTCGGCGGCCGGGGCCTCGACCGGGTCGACGTCCTCCAGCTGGGCGTATCCGACGAGCGTGCCGTCGGCGCTGAGCAGGAAGTGCCGTACGCCGTCGCGGTGTCCGCCCCGGATCCGCAGCCGGCCCTGCTCGGAGACGGCCTGCCGGCCGTCGGACCGGGCGGCCTCGGCGAGCAGGGCGAGAACGGCGTCCGCCTGGTCGGGGCCGAGTGCGTCCAGGGTCCGCAGCTCGCGTCCGGGTGCGGGGAGGGGTGCGTCAGTCGTCATGGGGACGAGCGTACGGGGGGAGGGGCCGGTGGGGCGGTGCGCGACCGGTGGCCGGGCGGCCGGTTCGCTACGCCCGTTTGGCCGGATGGCAACCAGTCCGTAACCCCGGACACCTGTTGCGCTACGCGCGTTGACTCTAGGCTGCGGCTCGCGGGATTCAGAAGTGACACCACTGACGCGACCGACACACAAGGGGACCGATGCCAGCGACTCCGCAGAAGAACCGTGCGTCCCGGCGGGTGCTCGCCGCCGCGGCCGGTCTGGCCACCCTGGGGGCCCTCGTCGCCGCGATGCCGGCCGGGGCCCACGACCGGGGCGACGGCCACGGGCACGGCCACGGGCACAAGCCCCGTACGGTGGACGTGCAGTTGCTGTCCTTCAACGACCTCCACGGCAACCTGGAGCCCCCGGCCGGTTCGGCGGGCAACGTCACCAAGACGCACCCGGACGGCACCGTGGAGGCGATCCCGGCCGGGGGCGTCGAGTATCTGGCCACCTCGCTGCGTACCGCGCGCAAGGGCAACCCGTACTCCGTCACGGCGGCGGGCGGTGACATGGTGGGCGCGAGCCCGCTGCTGTCGGGCCTCTTCCACGACGAGCCGACGATCGAGGCGCTGAACAAGCTGGACCTCGACGTCACGGCGGTCGGCAACCACGAGTTCGACGAGGGCGCGACGGAGCTGGCCCGCCTCCAGAACGGCGGCTGCCATCCGGTCGAGGGCTGCTACGAGAAGGGCAGGAAGTTCAAGGGCGCGGACTTCCCCTACCTCGCGGCCAACGTCACCAAGGAGAAGACCGGCAAGCCGGTGCTGAAGCCGTACACGGTCTGGAAGAAGAACGGCGTCAGGATCGGCTTCATCGGGGTGACCCTGGAGGGCACGCCGGACATCGTCACCGCCGAGGGCGTCAAGGGGCTGAAGTTCCACGACGAGGTCGAGACGATCAACAAGTACGCGCGCGAGCTGGACCGCAAGGGCGTCAAGTCCATCGTCGCCCTGATCCACGAGGGCGGGGCCCCGGCCTCCACCTCGTACAACTACGACTGCGACAGCCCCGGCGCGGGCGACGGCATCTCCGGCCCGATCGTCGACATCGCCAAGGGCGTCACGCCGAAGGTGGACGCCCTGGTCACGGGCCACACCCACCAGGCGTACGTCTGCACGGTCCCGGACCCGTCCGGCAAGCCGCGCATGGTCACCTCGGCCTCGTCCTTCGGCAAGCTGTACACGGACACCACGCTCACCTACGACCGCCGTACGCACGACATCGTCCGTACGTCGGTGAAGTCCGCGAACCACGTGGTGACCCGGGACCAGCCCAAGGCCGCCGACATGACCCGCCTGATCGGCCGCTGGAACAAGCTGGCGGCCCCGATCGCGAACGCGCCCCAGGGCTACATCGCCGCCGACATCAACGGCCGCGGCTCCACGGCCCCCGAGAAGCCGCTCGGCAACGTGATCGCCGACGCCCAGCTCGAAGGGCTCGCCCCGGCCGACAAGGGCGGCGCGGAGGTCGCGTTCATGAACCCGGGCGGCATCCGCGCGGACCTGGTGTACCAGGCGTCCGGCAGCGAGGGCGACGGGGTCGTCACCTACGGCGAGGCGTTCACCGTGCAGCCGTTCACCAACATGATGAACGTCGTCGACCTGACCGGCGCCCAGCTGGTCACCGCGCTCCAGCAGCAGGTCAGCGGGCCCAACGAGGCGAGCCCGAAGATCCTCCAGGTGTCCAAGGGCCTCACCTACACCCTGGACCTGACGAAGTCCGGCGCGGCCCGCGTGGTCGCCGACACCATCAAGCTGAACGGTGAGGCGATCGACCCGGCGCGCACCTACCGTGTCGCGATGAACGAGTTCCTCGCGGGCGGCGGCGACGGCTTCCCGGCCCTTGGCCAGGGCACGAACAAGCTGGTCGGCGCGTCCGACCTGGACCTGTTCAACGCCTACCTCGCGGCCCACTCCTCGGCCACGTCCCCACTGGCCCCGCCGGCCACGGACCGGATCACGGTCATCCAGTAACTCTCCTGCGGACGAGGGGCGGTGGGCCGACGGCCTGCCGCCCCTCACGGCTTTTCCGGCGTCCATGCCCCGGGCGCGGTGACACACCGGGAAGGCGTTCACGGCGTGAGGTCCGGCTGTCCGGGGTGGGGGCCGGATCCCTGGGTCCCGCCGCCGGTGCTCACCTCATCCGGGCAGGCATCGCCTACGCTGGTGGCGCCGGTTTTCGAGGACCGGAGCCGGGCCGGCGGGACCTCGCGGTCCTTGGAGAGGTGCTCGACCTTCGACCGGACCAGGGTGCCCTCGACGACGGGGAGTTCGCCGTCGTGCTCCAGCCAGGCCGAGCGGTGCGTCAGCCTCGGGTGGACACGGTCCATGCCGTGCAGTGGTCCGTGGTGTCGGTGGCCGTGATGACCGGGGTCGTCCGCGCACAGCACCGCGTCCACCAACTCGAACCGTTCATCCCGCCGAGCGGTCAGACACTCGTAGAAAACCTGCTTCTGAGATGCATGAGGGGGTTCTGGACCGGAGAGTGCAAAACGTGATAATATAAATGCTATGGGCAGGCCACGTACTTTCGATGAAATGGCTGTACTGGATTCAGCGGCAGGCGAGTTTAAGGTGCACGGGTTCGACCGGACTTCGACAAGCCAGCTGTGTGAAGCCGCAGGCGTGCGACGCAGCAGTCTTTACAACGCGTTCATCTCAAAAGATGAACTTTTTGTGCGTGCGCTTGAACGGCATCTCGCAGTGCTGAACGAACGGCGAGTCGAGATGCTCGACGCTGCCCACCTGCGAGGAGCCGAACGGCTTCGCCTTCTCATGGACAGTGTGGTCGGTGAGGAGTGCGCAGCGCGGGAGCAGGGTCATGCCGCGGGCTGCTTGCTCGTGAACGGCCTGATGAACCCCGATCTTCGCGAGCACGACGAGCGAGTATCGCTCATGCTGGACCGCGAGTTCGACAGAGTCGTCGGACTCATCGAGGAGGCGATCCGGGTGGGACGTCTTGATGGCAGCGTCCGTGCAGAAGTTGACCCTCGCGAAGGAGCCCTTTTGCTGGCGACACTGATCCACGGAATCCGCGTGACTTCCCAGACAAAAGTGAGCTCCGAGTCGCTGCGCCAGATCGCGCTCAACGGCTTGCAATCGATCCTGACCTGAATCGGAGAAAGTCCGAGCTCCGGCCTTCTTGATGCCTGCAGATTTTCTTCGTCGAAGCAGACGCAGAAGCGCTTTCGCGGTGAGGCCCGTTGCCCGCGAACCGGAAGTGGGTCCGCCATGCCTGAATACGAACCTCCGGAAGGGGTGCGGCGCATTCCGGAGGTGGCCTTGAATGGTGCCGGCTGCAACCCTGCGACGCTACGGACGGCAGACGCGGCGGCCGCCGATGCCGCCGCGTGCGCGGAACAACGACCTGGCTCCTGAACGTCATGATGGTTTCCGGCGAGGGGCTGACGCTGTTCGTCGACGACCACAGGGATTCCGGGCAGGGGAGAGAGAAGACCTCTGACAGGACTCAGCGGTCGAGTTCCTGACGCACGGTGGTGGCGATGCGCGTGAGTGCGGGTTCGAGGTGGCGGCGTTGGGTGGCGGTCAGCGGGTCGAAGACGAGCCGCTTGACCTGGGCGACGTGTTCGGGTGCGGCATCGGCGAGCTTCTGCCGGGCGCTCTCGGTGAGGGTGGCCAGGGTGTACCGGCCGTCCTCGGGGTCGGGGCGGCGGGCGACCCAGCCACGCGCTTCGAAGCGGTCCATGAGCTTCGACAAGCGTGGTTGGGTGCTGTCGCAGTCCCGGGCCAGGTCGCTCAGGCGCATCGTGCACTTGTCGGCCATCGAGAGCCGGGCCAGCACCCCGTACTCGAAATTGGAGATGCTCGACGTTCGCTGAAGCTGGCGGTCCAGGGCTGCGGGCAGGGCGATGACGATGGTGAGAAGCGCCTGCCACAGGTCCTGCTGGTCGTCGTCGAGCCATGGTGACTGCGTGTCCATACGCCACATCGTACGTGTCCAGGCAAGCTCATTCACTTGCCTAGGCAAGTGAAATCGGGTTACCTTTCACTTGCCCAGGCAAGTCAGTCGGCTTGCCTGATCGAGCGAAGGACTCTGATGGGGACACCTCCGACGCACAACCCGGCCTCATCCGCTCCGGCCGGCGCGTACGACGACCTGATGGCGCGGGTGCTGCCGCAGGCACGGGAACAGCGGGTGTGGGATCCGTCTGACGGCCCCCTGCCTGCCCTGTTCGTCAGTCACGGGGCGCCGTTCACCCTCGACGACCCGCGGTGGCTGGGCGACCTGTTCGCCTGGGCGGGGTCAATGCCCAAACCCAGGGCGATCGTCGTCGTCTCGGCCCACTGGGAACAGGCGCCTGCCGTGATGTCCGGCACCGCTGCCGGCACGCCGCTGCACTACGACTTCCGCGGTTTCCACCCCCGTTACAAGACCCTGCCCTACGCGACGCCGAACGCCACCGTTCTGGCACGCCGGCTGACCGGTGCGCTGGGCCGGACGCCGGTGCACGAGTTCACCGGCCGCGGCCTGGATCACGGCGCTTTCGTCCCGCTGATGGCGATGTACCCGGCCGCGGACATCCCGGTCGTCCAGTTGTCGATGCCCGGCCTGCGGTCCGACGTCCTGCTGGAGCTGGGATTACGTCTGCGGTCGCTGCGCGAGGAGGGCGTCCTCGTACTCGCTTCGGGTTTCATGACGCACAGCTCCGCCGTCTTCCAGCAGCCTGAACTCGCCGCAGTCACGGGAGCCTTCGACGCCTGGGCTGTCGACGCCCTGGCACGGGGCGACGTGGACGCCCTGGCCGACTACCGCGCCAAGGCTCCCGGTGCCGCCATCGCCCATCCCACGGCCGAGCACTTCGCCCCGCTCCTGGTCGCCGTCGGCGCCGCCGACGACCCGGCCAGCGCCGTCAGCGCCATCGACCGGATGGTGATGGGCAACTCCACCCGGTCCGTGCAGTTGACCTGAGCACCTCGTGTGCCCCTCGTTTCGCCCGGTCGTCGCCTTGCCCCCCCCGCGGCGACGACATCCGTTGAAAACCCTGGAGGAAAGTTCCATGAAGGCAGTGCGTTTCCACGAATTCGGCAGCAGTGAGGTGCTGCGCTACGAAGACGTCGATCGTCCCGTTCCCGGCCCGGGGCAGGTGCTGGTGCGCGTGGCCGCGACATCGTTCAATCCCGTCGATGACCACATTCGGGCCGGAGCCCTTGCCGAGATGATCCCGATCACGCTCCCGTACGTGTCCGGGATCGATTTGGCGGGAACGGTGGAGGAACGCGGCGCGGGTGTCACGGGCTTCCAGGCGGGCGACCCGGTGGTGGCGATGCTGCCGCTCGACTCCGCCGGTGGCGCCGCCGAGTACGTCGCCGTACCGGCCGGGTCCCTGGCAGCGGCGCCCCGGACGGTCGAACTGGCCGACGCCGCCGCCCTTCCCCTGACGGGCCTCGCAGCATGGCAGACGGCGTTCGAGCTCGCCGAGCTGAGGTCCGGCCAATCCGTCCTGGTCAACGGAGCGGGCGGTGGGGTGGGCAGCCTGGTGGTGCAGCTCGCTGTCGACGCGGGTGCGAAGGTGACCGCAGTCGATGCGGAACAGCACGCCGAGCGCCTGCGGAGCTACGGTGCCCACCGGGTCCTCGGGCCGCTCGACCTCGCTGCGGGCGCGGCTGCGGCGGGCGGCCCGTTCGACGTCGTGGTCAACCACGTGCGGGTCTCCGCCGACGAGCTCGCGCAGCTGACGGCCTACGTCGCCGATGGCGGTGTCGCCGCGAGCACGGCGGGCCGGGTCCCGGAGGATCCGGCCCGGGGTGTGCGCAGCGCGAACCTGTTCGTCCGCCCCGACGGCAGGCAGCTGGCCGAGCTGGTCGGCAAGGTCGATGCCGGCGCGGTCCGGATCCACATCGGCGCCTACCGCTCGGTGGCGGACCTGGCCGCCGTGCACGCGGAGGCCAAGGCGGGCCGTCTGCCCGGCAAGACGGTCGTTCTCGTTCCCTGAGCGGGACGCTTTCCGCGCCCCTGCCGGGCCCGCTTACAGGCAGGGGCGGCTGCCGGTGACGAGACACGGGATACCCGTCACTCGGTGCGGGGGAGGGCGGTGTGACCGCTGATACCGGTCCCCAGGCAGCTTCGACGGTTCCGACTGGCACGGCTGGGATCGTCGACGAGGTGCCGCACCTGGCGATCTCGTGCACGGTAGGTGGTGAGAGGTCGAGCTCTGCATGGTTGCTCGTGGTCGGGTGGCGCGGAACGTGACTCGTGCAGTGATCGTCAGCAACCACCGGATCACTGGCCTGTCGGCCGATGTGATCGCCGAACTCATCGCCCGGTTGGGCCCGTTGTGGCATGAGTGTCACCAGGCCGAGCCGGCTTCTCGGCCGCGAAAGCATGCTGAGGGCACCGGCGCGGTCCTGGTTCTCCGCCCCCTCTCGCCGACCAGCTGGGTCGGCTCGCACAGACAGAGGTCCGCCGGAGGGGGCCGCAGCGGCTGACATCGTCGTCCTCGCGGTCGGCCGGCCCCGTATTCCTGCCAGCGTGGCCGGTGTGCCGGCACTCGATGGCCGTACCGTCATCGAGTGCCGCCGATCACTTCCTCGCCTTCCTTCACGACCTCCCGGTACGGAATGTCTAGACCTCCACGCGTTGGTCTCCATGCACGGTCTGATGTGTCACCGGAGCTCGCTTTCTCCTATTTTGGAAGGCCAGTGCGACTGTCGCGAGGACGGCGAAGACGGCACCCGTCCACATGGCGACTGTGAGGTCGCCTCTGAAAGAGTCGATCGCGAACGCGCTTATGGCTGTACCGACGGTGATTCCCAGCGTGATGACAGAGGCGTGGAAGGTGCTGACGAGGCTTCCGTTTCCACCAACCTCGATGACCCGGGTGACCAGTGGCGGGTTCATCGAAACACCTGCCAGACCGACTACCAGGACCATGGCAAGAATCAGTGGCTGTATTTTTCCCGTAAGGGCCAGCACGCTCATGGAAACAAAGAGCAGGGCATGGCCGACACGCAGCACGCCGATGGCGTGCTTGTCAGCGAGTTTTCCGACGATTGCGTTGCCTACAAGCGCACAGAGGCCATAGGCCAACAGGATCAGCGTTGTCTCCCTGGCACTGAATTCCGCATACTCCTCCAGGAACGGAGTGAAGTACGAGAACGCCGCGTACGTGGAACCGATGGTCAAGAAGCTGACGAGATACCGGGACCACAGGCGAGGTGACCGGAGGTTGCGCAGATCTTTCGCAGTATCGCCCGCGCTTGCCGCCTCCTTCGGGGGGAGAGCCAGGAGGCAGATGAAGAAAACCGCCAATGCCGCGGCGCCGAGGACGTAGAACGTGGCTTGCCAGTTCCAGCGGCCAGCGATGAAGTGTGACAAGGGAAGCCCGACGATGGTGCCGAGCATGATGCCGCTGAGCACAATTGCGACGGCTTCACCGATCTTCTCCATGCTCGGGGCGATTCTCATCGCATATGCGAGCGAGAGGCCGACCGCAGCCCCCGCCAGACATCCCGTCGCGAGACGCATGACGGCAACCCACCAGTATTCGTGCACGACTGGCAGAAGCATTTCGGGAACCGCGTACACGGCAACCACGGCAAGCAATGCCTGTTTGGGCGGACGGTGCCTCAGTACGTAGGCGATCAACGGCCCCCCGAGAGCCATGCCGAGCGCGAAAATAGAGACGAGCAGGCCGATCGCTCCCGTGCTCACCTCGAGGCTGCGAGCCATCTCCGGCATCATGGCCGGTATCTGCAGTTCACTCGAGACGACAATGAGCATCGTCAACATCAACAGGTACAGATGTTTCTTCACAGCAGCAATCCCTAGGCGTGGAAAATTTTACTGTACTTTCAGGTACAAAACTTGGGCGTGCTACGGCACCATCGCGATATCTGCTCCAGTGCAACCTTGCGAACGCCAATATTGAGATCCACGACCTCCTGAAGCCCTGCTGGCTTCCCCGCCCGGCCGTACGAGGATGCGGACCCCCGAGGTCGATGGCGGAAATCGCAGCCCTTAGGGCGAGACGTTCCGCCGAGGTGCGCACCGAACTGCGTCTCACCGGCAAGGGGTGCCGCGACCTCGTCAGATCCGTTCCAGCCTGACGTGATCGTCATCGTACACGTTCTGTATTTGAAAATCCATAACTACTCGCTCGTTCAGGACCGCGCGCACGGTGCTGCCACGATGTGGGTAAGGGTCACCTGGCCTGCGACGGCCTGGGCCGGGCGGCCGCACCCCGGCGGCGCGGCGCGCACCACCGGGGCGGGCTCTGCCCCGCGCCGAGCACGGCCCACGGGCTGTGCGGCTGGGGCCTCTTGTGTGCTGGAGCGGTCGGGGCTCAGGTGGCGGCGAGTGCTGCGGTGATGGTCGTGGCGAGTGCGGCGGGCTGAGACAGGAACGGGGAGTGTGAGGTGTCGAGCTCGGTCACGGTGGTCGGTGAGGACGACACGGCGTCGATGTCCTTGATGACGCGGTACTGGAGCGCCGGGGGAATGACGTTGTCGCGGAGGCAGACCACGTAGGAGTGGGGGATGTTGCCGTATCGCTGCTCGGTGACGGTCAGTTCGGCGGCGGGGAACCCGACCGGGGCGTCCGGCTGGAGCAGGGCGATGGCGGCGTGCGCGGTACGGTCGTCGACGTCGTTGTAGAAGGCGTCTTTGATCTCGTCGTGCCTGTCGGGGTCGCGAGTGTCGATGCGTACCGCGCCGACCTCGGCAGGATCGGCCGCGATCAGCTTGGTTATCTTCTCGCCCGCGTTCTCCGGGTAGGTGTTGTAGTGAGCCGCCGGCACCCCGGCTACCGGTGCGAACGCTGACACGTAGAGGAGTCCGCCGACGAGCTCCGGGGCGAGTTCCGCGGCCGCGGTGGCGATGACACCGCCCATGCTGTGCGCAACGACGAGGCACGGCTGCCCGGAGCCGATGACGCGTAGCCGCTCGACCAGGTCTGTCGCCGCGGCTGTCGCGGTAAGCCGTGCCACCGCTGACGGCTCGGTCGCGAACGCTGTCGCGTCGAACGGACGTGCACCATGGCTGCGTGGTGCGGATCCCTTCAACCCGTGGCCGTCGAGGTCGACTGCGACCGACTGTACGCCGTGACCGGCCAGCTGCTCGGATACGAGGCTCCAGCACCAACTGCCGTGCCAGAAACCGTGTACCAGCACGACGGGCATAGATTTCCGCATTCTCTTTACCTTGCTGTTCGTAGTGGCAGGCTGTTGAAAGAGCGTTCAGAGCCCCGGCAGGAGTGAGGCGCCATACGTCAGCGCGATGGCCCTCGATGTGCAGGTGCCCTGGGCCGCTACCGTCCCGACGCCGCTGCGCGACTCACGCGGAGCGGCGTCAGGACGCACGGCGGCCTGAGGAGGGCTACTGGCCGGAGAACTTCGGGGGAGTGTATGGCTCGTCGGCTGACTTCGACCGGGTGATCGCGGCGAAGGCCTGCTGGGCGTCGGTGGTGGTGAACAGATCCATGGACAGATCGAGCATCAGCGCGTCCGCGCCGGGGACACCGCCGGCCGACCATGCCTTGATGAGTGCCTTGGTGGCGGCGTGGGACTTCGTCGCCCCGGCGGCGAGGCGTTCTCCGAGGGCGAGAGCCGACCCTTCGAGCTGGTTGTCCGGTACCACTTGGTGCACGAGCCCGAAACGCTCGGCGTCGGTGGCGCTGATCGTCTGGGCGAGCATGATGTGCGCGGTTGCCCGGCTCCGGCCGATGCGTTCGGTCAGGCGTTGGACCCCGCCCGCCAGTGGCGTCATGGCCGAAGTCGGCTCGACCCAGGTGAACGTAGCCGACTCGGCAGCGAGAATGAGGTCGGCCCGGAGCGCCAACTCGTAGTGTCCGCTGACCACCTGACCCTGCACCGCTGCGATGACCGGGATGCGCAAAGCTTCGATGGCCGTGTACGCCTGGTTGACCTCGGCGATGAAGGTCCGGAACCAGTTCTCGTCCTTGCCCGGCCACTCAGGGACATCGCCTCCCGTACCGAAGTTGGGTCCCTCCGCACGGATGACCAGTGCCCGGATGTCGCTGACGCTTGCCTCGTGCACGCTGACGAGGAGGTCATCGGCGAATGCCCGACTGAGCTGATGATCCGGCGGATTACCGAGGACGATGATCCCGGTGTCACCCTTGCGCTTGAACTCGACATTCTTCACGGCGCTCTCCTGTCGCTCATTCTGTGCGCTGACTCGGCCTGCGTGGCCGTCCTCAGCCTGGTTGCACGATGACGAAGCCGTCCGTGGCGGCTTACCGGGCCAGCCTGACTCCGCCGGGCGGGTCGCCCGCCCCCTGGGAGCTGACCTCATAGCGCTGCGCCTGGTGTTCGAGGATGCGTACCGATCCCATGACCTCACGCAGTGCGTCGGCGAAGGCGGAAGACCGATTGTGCTCATCGATCGCTGTTTGGTCGCGGAAGCCCTCCGAGAGGTGGAATGTGTTCGGATCGGTGATGTCCTGCGCGAATACGTAGTAGATGACACCGGGAATCCGGGCTTCGACCGCCAGGTGGGGTGTTACCGCGTCGATGAACTTCTGGCGGTCCTCCGGATGCACCCGGTAGTACGTGCTGAAGACCACCTCGGTGGGCTGGTTCTTGTCCTGTTCAATCATTTTTCTTCCTCGTTTTCGTGTACGGAAACTCGTCGCGCGTGAGGCTTGGGAGTGGGAAGGCATCCAGGAATTCTGTAGCTATGAATCGGCCTTGAACGCCTCGGCGACGCTCAGCGTGTCCTCGTAGAGGTGCATGCGGACGATCTCACCGTCTTCGACCACGAGGTGCATGGCTGACGGAGTGGTGAACTCCTTGCCGGTGGCCGCGACGGTATGCGTGAAGATCCCGAGCAGTATCACGTCACCGCCGTCGACGACGATGCGGTCCAGTGCGACCTTGCTTTTACCGGCAACGAAATGCGGCCACATGGTGGTGAAGTATGGCGCGACTTCCTCCCGGCGGATGCGGCGGCCGGTCCACGGCAGGCTGTCGCTGCCGGGGACGTACCAGTCGATGTCCGCCGCGAACAGTTCCTGTATGCCGTCCTGGTCCTGCCCGCCGAGGCGCTGAACAAACTGATCAGCAACTGACCGTGACGTCTGGCTATCTGTAGGCATTGCGTTTTCCTTTCCTCTCGTCCTTGAAGTTCGGCGTGGAATACGCGGGTGCGCTTCATCGCTGAAACGGAGTCGCGCCGCTATTCCTTCGGGCGGAACTCCGGTGCGCAGTGGCAAGACCCATGCCGATTGATGCTTCGGCTTCGCCGTCCAGGAGCTCCACGCGGTCCCCCACGCGTGAAGGTGACAACTTTTGTTACATCAGCGCAAAGGCTTGTCTTCGTTGACGCCGGGATTCAACGGGCTCTCAGAACGTCTTGCAGGACATCCTCCAGCGTAGTTCTCGCCAGCTCCCTGCGCAGAACGGCCTCGAGACCGTCGTAGACGGAGGTCAGGGCCGGTCCTATACCGAGCCCCACGACACACTCGGGATCGGGCGTCGAGCGGTGCAGGGCGAAAATGGGCCCGGCGCCGATCGCTTCGTGGATATCGAGCAAAGTGATTGCCGCCAGGTCCCGCGACAGCGTCCATCCCGCGCCCGCGCCTCGCCGCGAGTCGACAAGGCCGGCCCTGCGCAGCTCGCCCAGGAGGCGACGGATCACCACCGGATTGGTGTTGACGCTCGTCGCGATCTGCTCAGACGTGGCGACCTCGTGCCCGCGACGCTGATACAGCCCTATCCACGTGAGGGCATGCGCTGCGATGGTCAGCCTGCTGTTGGCGCTCACCCCGGACCTCACCTCCCTCGCCTTCGACAAGCCTATCGTAACGGTAAATGTTACGACAGCCGTCGGTGAATCTGTTTCGGCCGTCCTCTGCGAGGGGTGCCACCGGTCGGGCTGCACATCTGGCCCTGGCTTCGATCGCTTCTCGCGACAGCGTTTGTCGACGAGTTCTGGCTCCGGCCCATGGGCAGCGGGTCTGGCTGGACACCCCGGAAAACCGCCTCGCCTCACTCACCGATCCGGCGGGGCGTCAGGGCGGCGGCTGACGACGGTCTGCCGTCAGGGGCGGGGTCCGTCCCGCCCGGCCGACGCCGTCACCGTGGTTCGCCGCGCCGTCCGTCGACCGATTGCCGTCGGTCGGGTTCCGGTGGCGCCGCTCCTGGTGCGCCCGGGACGGGTGCGTTCGGGACGGGTGCGTTCGGAACGGGGACGCTCGCCCGCTGCCTCGTCCGGCCAGGTCCGGGTCCAGGTCCAGGTCCGAGTGCGATCCCGGCGCCGAGCGCGCCGACGACCAAGGCGACCACCGGGAAGCCCCACGCCGCGAGACTCACGTCGTCACCTCGGGCCGCCCCAGGGTGAACCACACCACCGTGCGCTCGGGGTGCCGCTCGCCCCCGGTGCCCGTTCCCCATGCCAGTGCCAGGCTCTCCACGAGGACGAGCCCGCGCCCGCTCTCCCGCTCCTGGTCCGGCCGCGAGGCCGGGGTGAACGTCGTGCCCGCCGGGCCGCCGTCATCCGTTACGGCGACGGTGACCCGCTTCCGGTTGACGGTCACGTGGACCCGGATGAGGTGTGTACGGGTGTGGCGGTGGGCGTTGGTGACCAGCTCGGTGACGCAGAGGCGGGCGTCGTCGACCAGCCCGGGATGGCGGCTCAGATGCAGAAGCGAGGTGAGGAAGTCCCGCGCGAGCCTGGGGGCGTTGGCGGTGTTCGGGAGGGTGAGGCGGTAGCTCTCGCCCCCAAGGGGGTTCGGCTGTACGGGAGTTGGGGTTGCAGCGAACATGTCGGTCTCCCCTGAGGTCCGGGTCTGCGAGCTGGATTGCCGCCTCGGACCCGTGCTGATGGCTGCGTGGGCGCATGTGAACATGCCTCTCCACAGGCGTACTTCGGTCCTTTGAAGTGCGGCGCTGAGGGGACCATAGCGCGAAGTCTCACTAGTTTTACCTAGATGGACCATTGAGTAACCAGATGGATTACCGTGAGGGGCTCAGTGACACTGTGGGGCGACAGAAGGAGGGGCCGATGCCACCGAGGAAGGCGCCCACGGCGCGGCAGTGCCGGGTGGGGATCGAGCTGCGCAAGATGCGGCAGAACGCGGGACTCGCCCTCGCCGAGGCCGCCGCCCTGCTCAGTACGGACCGCACCACCATCAGCAACACGGAGTCGGGCCGCTTCGGCGTGAGCGGTGAGCGGGTCCGTACCTGGGCGGCGGGTTACGCGTGCGCCGATGAGGCGTACGTGGCAGCGCTCGCCGCGATGGCGGAGGAGCGCGGGCGTGGCTGGTGGGAGGACTACCGCAACGAGCTGACCAGCGGGCCGCTCGATCTGGCCGAGCTGGAACACCATGCGGCGGGCATCCGGTCGGTGCAGCTCATGCACATGCCGGGGCTGATCCAGAGCGAGGACTACGCGCGGGCCGTCTTCGCCGAAGCGGTGCCCGAGCTGCCGTTGGCCCGCAGGCGCCGGCTCCTCTCCCACCGGCTGAAGCGCCGGGACGTCCTGGACCGGGAGACCCCGCCCACCTGCACCTTCCTCATCCATGAGGCGGCGCTGCGGATGGTCTACGGCGACTCCGCCGTCGCGCGGGGGCAGTTGGCGTACCTGCTCCGCGAGTCCGAGCGTGACAATGTCATCGTGAAGGTCGTCCCGTTCGCCGCAGGTGGTTTCCCGGAGACGGGAAGTTCCACGCATTATTTCTACGGTCCTGTTCCGCAGCTGGATACCGTGCAGACGGACTCGGCGACCGGGCCCGCGTTCCTGGACGCCGAGACGCGTCTGGCGAACTACCGGGCAACGATGGACCGGGTCGAGGGACTGTCTCTCGACCCTCCGAAGTCGAGAGACTTCATCCGTGAGATCGCACAACAAGTGTGAAGGCGTGAGGTACGTGGAAATTCAGTGGCGCAAGTCCTCGAAGTCCTCAGGGGCCGAGGGCAACAACTGCCTGGAGCTTGCCGAGCACGGTGGCGAGATCCTGCTGCGCGAGAGCGACAACCCCGACGTGGTCGTCCGCACGACGCGAGCCAAGCTCCGGGCGTTCCTCGGAGGGGCGAAGGAAGGCGAGTTCGACGACTTCGCCTGAGCCTTCGTGATCCGGTAGTGAGTGGCCCTCGTCGGCGCAGACGGGGGCCACTTGCCGTTCGTATCACTTGTTCGTTCGCCGAGAATCACTCGTTAGACGTCAAACACTTGATACGGGTGCGCCCGGCGCGCTAGCTTCCTGGTGTGCCGTCATCGTCACCTGGCGGCCAACTCCCCTTCCGCCTGCGCCCGTTGGGGGAGCCGTGAGCCAGGGCGCCCCCCGATCCGCGGCTCGTCACGCCGGCGGCGGGCAGGGGGCGTACCTGGCGTCCTGCCCGGA
Source organism: Streptomyces sp. NPDC101181 (assembly GCF_044767975.1). NCBI lineage: Bacteria > Bacillati > Actinomycetota > Actinomycetes > Kitasatosporales > Streptomycetaceae > Streptomyces > Streptomyces sp. NPDC101181. The sequence continues at coordinate 43,162 of NZ_JBIWOX010000002.1, forward strand.
GGTCGCGCCATGCTCGAACACGTCCCGGACCCCGCCGACTCCACCCCGTACGTCTACTGGTGCGAGCGGTCCACCTACGCCTCGGAGGATCGCGGCGAGCCCGACTGCTTCGCGCGGTACTCCGCCGCCACGCCCGAGTTGGCGATCCAGCGCATCCGGGACGAGGCGCGGGCCCTGCTCGCCGGGTTACCGGAGGCGGAGAGCCCGGTGCTCGGATGGGCCGAAGGGCCGGGTCGCGTACAGGCCCTCGGCGCCCTGCACGGCGGGCTTACCTGTGGGTTGTCGCTGCGGCACGGGGGCGGGTGGAGCGAGTGGGTCGTTCGCCCGCGCCGCGCCCAATCGCTCGGCTCTGCGGACCCCTCGGTTCCGGTGGCCTCTGGAGTTCCCGCGGTCCCTGGGGATCCGGCGGTCCCTGGGGGTCCGGTGGCCTCTGGGGATCCGATGGTCCCTGGAGGTCCGGCGGCCTCTGGGGATCCGGCGTGCGGGCGGCCCGCGCGGGAGACGCCGTGCGGCGTGTGCGTGCCCCGTCCGCGGGAGCGCTGACCGCCGCGCGTACGAGGCCATCGCGCCGGGCCTGGCCGCCTCTGCCCGTCCGGCCGCCCCTGCCCGTCCGGTCGACCTCGCGCTCCGGCGGGACGCCATCGAGGTCTACGCCACCGCCAGGCTCGGCCGGCCTCCGGAGGGGGTGCGGGTCAGGCCGCCGTGGCCCGGCGCAGCGTCTTGCGGTGGGCCCGGTTCGTCGCCATCACCCTGTCCAGCGCGTCCCGGGTGTGCAGCAGTTCCTCGATGTGGGCGGAGAGACGTTCGCGTTCCTGCTCCATCCGTTCCATGGCGGCATCGGACGTCGCCTCGCTCGGGGTGTCCACGCAGGGCAGCAGCTCCGTGATGGTGCGGCTGGACAGGCCCGCCGCGTACAGCCGCTGGACGAAGGCGACCCGGTCGACATCGGCGTCCCGGAAGTGCCGCTGTCCGCTGGGGCTGCGCGTACTGGTGAGCAGGCCCTGCTCCTCGTAGTACCGCAGGGACCGGACGCTGACGCCGGCCGCCGCCGCGAGTTCTCCGATACGCATACGTCCGCCCTTTCGCCGGGTCACGCCGCTCGGTGAGCCGCTGACCTGCGGTCCTTGCCTCTGACATTGATGTCAGGTTTTAGCGTAACCGCAGTGTCCGGCTCGCGGGCACCACGTCACGAGGAGGACGGACGGCATGACCCTGACCGACACCCCGGCCCAGATCGGCTCCGAGACCCTTTTCACCGGCTACCGCCTCGGTGGTCTCACCCTGCCCAACCGGGTCGTGATGGCTCCCATGACCCGCGTCCGCGCCGCCGACGGCGGACTGGCGACGCCGTCGATGGCGACGTACTACGCGCAGCGGGCCACCGCCGGGCTCATCGTGACCGAGGGCGTGCAGCCGAGTCTGATCGGGCAGTCGAACCCGGGCACACCGGGGCTGTACACCGACGAACAGGTCGCCTCGTGGCGGCCGGTCACCGCCGCGGTGCACGCGAACGGCGGCCGGATCTTCGCGCAGATCATGCACGGCGGCCGGGTCTCGCATCCGGACACGACCGGACTGGTGCCGGTCGGACCCTCCGCCGTCCCGGCCGTCGGCGAGGTCTTCACGCCGACCGGCCCCCAGACCGCCCCCATGCCCCGCGCCCTGGAGACCGCCGAGGTCCCCGAGCACGCCCGGTCCTACGCCTCGGCCGCCCGCCGGGCCGTCGACGCCGGGTTCGACGGCGTCGAACTCCACGGCGCGAACGGCTACTTGATCTCGCAGTTCCTCTCCTCCAACGCCAACCTGCGGACCGACCTGTACGGGGGGTCCGTCGCCAACCGCATCCGGTTCGCCGTCGAGGCGGTGGAGGCGACCGTGGCGGCCGTGGGCGCGGAGCGGACCGGGATCCGGCTGTCGCCGGGCGGGGCGTTCTGGGGCGTCCAGGAGGACGACGTGGCGGAGCTGTACGCCGCGCTGCTGGGGGAGTTGGCGCCTCTCGGCCTCGCGTACGTGCACCTGGAGGCGACCGTGGACGACGAGGTGCTGGTGGGCCTGCGGCGCGCGTGGCCCGGCGCCCTGATCATGAACCCGGTGCTGCCGATGGGGGCGCGGCGGGCCGAACGACCGGACGCCGACCGCTGGATCGGGCTCGGCGCGGACCTCATCAGCTTCGGCCGTGCCTTCATCGCCAACCCGGACCTGGTCGAGCGGCTGCGCGCCGGGCTGCCGCTCGCGGCGGAGGACGCGGCGACGTACTTCCAGGGCGGTGACGCGGGGTACGTCACGTATCCGGCCTACCAGCACGCGGGGTAGCTCGGCCGGCCGCGCGGGTGTGGCGGTGCGCGGGGTCGAGGGTGTGGTGCGAGCCCCCGGCGTTCCGGTGCGCGGGGTCGAGGTGTCGGCCGGGGGCCGGGGGCGCTGCCCTCTTCCCGCCGTGACGTGCGCGCGTCAGAATCCTAGGGCCCGCCCCCCACGGCTCTTGGAGGCATTCCGCATGTCCACCCCCCGCGTGTCCACCCCTCTGAGCACCCGCCGAGGATTCCTGGCCGGAGCGCTCGCGGTCTCCGCCACCGCCGTCGTCGGCACCGCACCGGCGGTCGCCGCCTCGCGCCGGGCGGCCCGGACGGTCCGCGGGACGCAGGACTGGATGGGCGCCCTGCCCGGCTCCATCGCGCTCCAGCGGCTGACGATCCCCGGGGCGCACGACGCGGGGGCCCGGTTCGGCGGACCCTGGACGGAGTGCCAGAACACCACGATCGCCCAGCAGTTGGAGAGCGGCATCCGCTTCCTGGACGTACGCTGCCGCCTCATCGACGGCTCGTTCGCGATCCACCACGGGGCCTCGTTCCAGAACATGATGTTCGGCGACGTCCTCGTCGCCTGCCGGGACTTCCTGGCCGCCCGGCCGAGCGAGACCGTGCTGATGCGGGTCAAGCAGGAGTACTCCTCCGCGAGCGACGCCGCGTTCCGGGCGGTCTTCGACGACTACCTGGACGCGCGCGGCTGGCGGTCGCTGTTCCGCCTCGACTCCACCCTCCCCGACCTGGGCGGGGCCCGTGGCAAGGTGGTGCTGCTCGCGGACAACGGCGGTCTGCCCGGGGTGCGTTACGGCGACGCCGCCCTCTTCGACATCCAGGACGACTACATGGCGGAGCCGTTCGCCAAGTACCCCAAGATCGAGGCCCACTTCCGCAAGGCGGCCCAGCAGCCCGGGAAGTTCTACATGAACTACGTCTCCACCGCCGCCCTGATGCCGCCCCGCTGGAACGCCGACCGGCTCAACCCCCAGGTCCACTCCTTCCTGGAGCGCTCGGAGACCGCCGGGTGGACGGGGCTCGGCATCGTCCCGATGGACTACCCCAACCAGCGGTCCGGGCTGGTCGAGTCGCTGATCCGGCACAACCCCACGGGCTGAGGCGCGGGCGGGCGGTCAGGAGGCCGTCAGGTTCTTGTCGCCCTTGGCCGCCCGCATGTCCTCGACGAACAGCTGGAACAGCAGCCGGGTGATGTCGCTCTTGCCGAGGGAGATGCTGAACGGCTCCTTCTTCTCCGGCTTCACCCCGATGTACCCCGGCAGCGAGCCCTCGCCGCCCGCCGCCTCCGGGAAGCCACCGCCGTCGGCGCCCTCCCGGCTCTTGCGGATGTGGTACGGGGTCCCCTGGTCGCCGGAGACCGCCATGTACTCCGGGGAGAAGAGGAGTTCGTGCGCGCCGGGCTTCAGCGTGAACTCCACCATCACCTGGGCGTCCTCGTCGCGGAAGTACGCGGCGGCCTGCCCCTCGTCTCCCAGGTGGTTCTCGACCGGCATGACCCCCGCCTCGCCGCTCGCCACCGCGCCGCGGAAGCGCTTGGCGATCCCCTCCCGCTCCGTCTGGGAGCTGATCCACTCCTCCGTGGGCGCGGCCAGGCCCTTCCAGTTCATGATGGCGATCGCCTCCGACGCCATCATCGTGCGGTAGAGCTTCAGCCGGCCGGTCTCGCCCCGGTCGCTGAGGCCCTTGAGCTGTTCCAGGAGCTTGGGGCCCACATCGGCCAGGATGTCCTCCAGCTTCCGCGCGGGTGCCTTCGGCTTCTTCTTCCCCTTCTGCTTCGGCGCGAGCAGCGGGTGACCCGCCGCCGTCATCTCGTTCTTCCAGTGCTCCGCCCCGAGCATCTCCTGCGGGTCGCCGCCCACCCGCTGCACCACCGCCGCGGCGGCGGGGCGGCCGGAGGGGGCCGGGGCCCGCTGCACGTCCGCGGGGGCCGGGGCGGACATCACCCGGCGGGCGTTGGCCTCGGCGGCCCGCTCGAAGCGGTCGGAGGGGTCGGAGACCTTCAGCCCGTCGCCGTTGTCCGTGCCCGCCACCCGGCCCCGGCGCTGCTGGATGACGTGGGTCAGCTCGTGGGCGAGGGTGTGCGCGTCCCCGCCGCCGTCGCCGATGACGACGTGGTTGCCGGAGGTGTAGGCGCGGGCGCCGACCTCGGCGGCGGACGCCTTCGCGGCGCTGTCGTCGTGGACGCGTACGTCGGAGAAGTCCGCGCCGAGCCGTGACTCCATGTCCGTGCGGACCGGGTCGTCCAGGGGGCGGCCGGAGGTCCGCAGGACGTCGTGGACGGCGGAGCGCTGCACGGGGGGCCGCCGCTCCTCCTCATGGGCGCAGCCCGCGCCGTGCCGGTGCTCCTCCTGGTCCCGGGCCGCGGCCCGGCGCACCATCTGGACGGCCACCGCGTTGCCCACGGTGCCCTGGAGCGCGAGGAGTCCGCGCGGCGCGGCGGCCGCGGCGTCCCGCTCCCCGGCCCGCGCCTCCCGCGCGGCCGCGGCCCGGTCCTGCCCGCTGCCCGAGCGGCCTGCCCTGTCGTTGCCCTGTGCCCGCACGAAGAGCCCTTTCCTTGATCGTCGCCGTGTCTTCCTGCATACACGGGCGTTCCCCCGGGCGGCGAGGGCCACGGGGGCAGAGCCCGCGGTCCGCGGGGGCAGACCGGCAGGGGACGGTGGCCCCGGCGCTCATCCCCCGGGCGTCGGCGGCGGCGTCGGGGCCCCCGGCAGGGTGATCGCGGCGACCGTGCCGGGGCCCTCGTCCGGGGCCGGGCGCAGGGCGATCTCGCCGCCCGCCTGGTGCACCGTACGGGCGACGATGGACAGGCCCAGGCCGGAGCCGGGGAGCTGGCGGGCGGAAGGGGAGCGCCAGAAGCGCTCGAAGACGTGCGGGAGTTCATCGGCAGGAATGCCGGGGCCCCGGTCCCGCACCGTCAGCTCGCCGCGGTGCAGCCGGACGTCGATCGTGGCGCGCGGCGGGCTGAACTTCACCGCGTTGTCCAGGACGTTGACGACCGCCCGCTCCAGGGCGGCCGGTTCGGCCCGTACGTACCAGGGGGCCAGGTCCTCGGCGATGGTCAGCTCGGGGCCGCGCAGCCGGGCGCGCCGCAGGGCGGTGCGGGTGATGTCGTGCAGGGCCACCACCTGGAGCGGTCCGGGCTCCGCCGCGTCCGGGCGGGCCAGCTCCTGGAGGTCGCCGATCAGCGCCGCCAGCTCCGTCATCTGGGCCTTCACCGAGGCCATCAGCGCCTTGCGGTCCTCCGGCGGGATCACCCGGCCCGTCTCGTCGCTGCGGGCCAGCAGCTCCACGTTGGTGCGCAGCGAGGTGAGCGGGGTGCGCAGCTCGTGGCCCGCGTCCGCGATCAGCTGGGACTGGCGGTCGCGGGAGGAGGCGAGCTGCGCGGCCATGGAGTTGAAGGAGTGGGAGAGGCGGGCGATCTCGTCCTCGCCGTCGACCGGGATGCGGACGGTCAGGTCCTCCGTGCGGGCCACGTGCTCGACCGCCTCGGTGAGTTCGTCCACCGGCCGCAGCCCGGCCCGCGCCACCCAGAGCCCGGCCGCGCCCGCGCCGACGGCGCCGATGCCGCCGACCAGGGCCAGCACCCAGGCGAGCGTGGACAGCGGGGCGTCGATCTCGCTGAGCGGGCGGGCGACGGAGACCGCGAGCTGGTCGTTGGCCTGACCGGAGCCGACCACCGGCGGCAGCTTGCGGGTGTAGACCCGCATCTCCCGTCCGGCCTTGTTCTCCGTGGTGTGCAGGGTGTCGGTCCGCCGCCCCGCGGCCACCGCGACATCGGCGGGCTGGGCGGGGACGGGCGTCGTGTTGGGGGCCGTGCAGTAGTCGCCGTTGGCCGCGACGATCTGGACGGTGTACTGGCCGGGGAACTCCTGGGCGGGCAGCTGCCCGCCGCTCAGGCACGAGGACAGCAGATCGCGCATCGGCGCGTTGTCCATCTTCGCGTTGCGCAGCGAGTCGTCGAGCTGGTCCTCCAGCTGGGCCCGGGTCACGAACCAGCACGCCACCGCGACCGCCGCGACCGCGACCGCCACCGCCGTCGCCACCAGCAGCGCCAGCCGGGAGCGCAGCGGCAGCGCCCGGAAGCGGCGTACGAACCGGTTCGCGGCGGGCCGGGTCCCACCCATGGGTCCCACCGTGCTCACGCCTCGCCGCTCCCGCCGGTACGCAGCGCGTAGCCCACCCCGCGCACGGTGTGGACGAGGCGCGGCTCACCGCCCGCCTCGGTCTTGCGGCGCAGGTACATCACGTACACGTCCAGGGAGTTGGAGCTGGGCTCGAAGTCGAAGCCCCAGACCGCCTTGAGGATCTGCTCGCGGGTCAGCACCTGGCGCGGGTGGGACAGGAACATCTCCAGCAGCGTGAACTCGGTACGGGTCAGCTCCACCCGCCGTGCGCCCCGGGTGACCTCGCGGGTCGCCAGGTCCATCCGCAGGTCCGCGAAGGACAGCACGTCGATGTCGGGGGCGTCCGTGCCCACTGCCGGGGCCGCGTACGAACTGCGGCGCAGCAGGGCCCGGATGCGGGCGAACAGCTCGTCCAGCTCGAACGGTTTGACCAGGTAGTCGTCGGCGCCCGCGTCCAGGCCGGTGACCCGGTCCCCGACGGTGTCGCGGGCGGTGAGCATCAGGATCGGCGTGGTCGAGCCGGTGGCCCGGATGCGGCGGGCGGCGGTGAGCCCGTCCATCCGGGGCATCTGGATGTCCAGGACGATGAGGTGGGGGGCGTACGCCTCGGCCACCGCCAGGGCGTCGTACCCGTCGACCGCGACCTGGGTGTCGTAGCCCTCGAAGGCGAGGCTGCGTCGCAGGGCCTCGCGCACGGCGGGTTCGTCGTCGACGATCAGGATGCGCTGCGGATCGTCATCGGCGGGGCTCATCGCGGTGTCGTCCTCTTCTCGTGCCGGCCTGGTCCGTCCGCTGCGCGGGGGCGCTCTCAGCCTCGCACGGCCGGGGCGCCGCGCGGGATCAGGAGCCGCCGCCCGCGCGCAGGGTGTCCAGGTCGGCCTTGAGCGTGTTCACCGGGATCGCGAAGCCCAGGCCGACGCTGCCCGCCGCCGAACCGCTGCCCGCCGCCGAGGAACTGGGCGAGTACATCGCGGAGTTGATGCCGATGATCTCGCCGTCCATGTTGATCAGCGCGCCGCCGGAGTTGCCGGGGTTGAGGGAGGCGTCGGTCTGGAGCGCCTTGTACGTGGTCGTCTGCTCGCCGGTGTCGCCGTTGAACTGCCGCCCGCCGAACTCGAACGGCCACTCCTGACCGCCGCCCTGCCCCTGCCCGCCCTGCCCGGAGCCGCCGGAGCTGCCGGAGTCGTCCTTGGCGACCGTGACGTCCCGGTCGAGCGCGGAGACGATCCCACTGGTCACGGTACCGGTCAGCCCCTCGGGGGAGCCGATCGCCACCACCTCGTCGCCGACCTTGACCTGGGAGGAGTCGCCGAGCGTGGCCGTCTTCAGGCCGCTCGCGCCCCGGAGCTTGATGAGGGCCAGGTCCTTGCCGGGGTCGGTGCCCACGACGTCGGCGGTGTACGTCTTCCCGGTGGAGAGGGTGACCTGGATCTGCTGCGCGCCGGAGATCACGTGGTTGTTGGTGACGATCTCGCCGTCCCCGGTGATCACCACCCCCGAGCCGGTGGACCTGCCGGCCGACGAGGCCGCCCCGATCTCCACGATCGCGGGCGAGACCGCCTCCGCGACCCCCGCGACGGTGCCCTTGCTGCTCTGCGAGACCGTGGTGCCGTTGACCGCGCCCCCGGAGCCGGTCGCCGCGCCGCCGCCGTCGTTCAGCTGGCCGACCAGGGTGGCGGTGCCACCGCCGATCACGCCCGCCGCGATCGCCACGGCCGCCAGCAGCGCCACCGGCCGCTTGGCCTTGCGCCTGCCGGCGGCGGGCGCGTACGGGGGCGGCGGCGGGTAGCCTCCGCTCGCGCCGTCGTGCGCGGTGCCGTACGCCGTGCCGTAGGGGTACGAGGTGGGGTCCTGGTCACTCGGGTGCGCGCCGCTCGGGCGAAGGTTCTCCGTCATGTCCATCAGACTCGGCGGTGAACATGAGAGGCGGATGAGTACGTCCTGAGAAGCCCGGCAGAACCGTGTATGCCCGATATAAGGACGACAGGGCTGGGGACGGGAACGGCGGGGGCGCCGGACGAGGGCGGCGGGCGCGGGACGGCCGTACGGCCACTGCCGGAAGGCGGGCGGGGTGCGGGGCGGGCGGTACCGTCACCGCGCCGGGGTCGGCTCCCCGCAGCCGCAGGAGCGCCGGACCACCAGCGCCGAGGGGAACTGCTTCAGCCGCTCCCGGCGCGAGCCGGAGACCCGCAGGGCGTCGTCCAGCACCAGGTCCACCGCGGCCCGCGCCATCGCCGGGCGGTCGGAGTAGACCGTGGTCAGCGGCGGGTCGGTGAGCCCGGCTTCCTTCACGTCGTCGAAGCCCGCCACCGCCAGCTCCCCGGGCACGTCGATCCGCAGCTCCCGGGCCGCCCGCAGCACGCCGAAGGCCTGGTCGTCCGTGGCGCAGAAGATCGCCGGGGGGCGGTCGGGGCCCGCGAGCAGCTTCAGGGCCACCTGGTAGGCGTCGTAACGGTTGTACGGGGCCTGGAAGAGGCGGCCCTCGGTGGAGCGGCCGGACTCCCGCATCGCCCGCCGCCAGCCCTCGACGTGGTCGGCCACCGGGTCGCCGACCGAGGGGGTCTCCTCGGTGCCGCCGAGGCAGGCCACGTACGGGTGGCCGTGCTCCAGCAGGTGGCGGGTGGCGAGCTGCGCGCCGCCCACGTCGTCGGTGACCACCGCCACGTCGTCGATCGCCTCGGGGCGCTCGTGCAGCAGGACGACCCGGGCGTCCCAGGCCTCGATCTCGGCGGCGGCGCGCTCGCTGGGGCCCTGGCTCACCAGGATCAGCCCGGAGACGCGCATTCCGAGGAACGCCCGCAGATAGTGGACCTCGCGCTCGTCGCGGTAGTCGGAGTTGCCGACGAGGACCATCTTCCCGCGCTCGGCGGCGGCCTGTTCGACCGCGTGCGCCATCTCCGCGAAGAACGGCTGCCGGGCGTCCGGGACGATCATGCCTATGAGGTCCGTCCGCCGCGAGGCCATGGCCTGGGCGACCCGGTCGGGCCGGTAGCCCAGCTCCTTGATCGCGGCGAGCACCCGCTCGCGCGTGGCCGGGGCGACCGGCCGGGGTCCGTTGTTGATGACGTAGCTGACGACCGCGGTCGACGTCCCCGCCAGTCTCGCCACATCGTCCCGCGTCACCTTGGCCACGCGCGGCAGTCTACGCGGATGGACCCCGGGGGTGTCCGGTGGATCAGCGCCGGGACCGGGGCCCCGGGCCACCGGACGCCGGCTACCTCCTGGCGGCCTCCACCGGGGCCTCCTCGGCCGTCCCGGTGGCCCCGGACGCCTCGGTCCGCTCCGGACGGGCGGCGTCGGGACCTCCCCGGCCCGCCCGGTCCTTCGCCTCCTCGGCGGCCCGCTCGACCTTCTCCGGCACGACGAAGCGGTAGCCGACGTTGCGCACGGTGCCGATCAGCGACTCGTGCTCGGGGCCGAGCTTGGCGCGCAGCCGCCGTACGTGGACGTCGACCGTCCGGGTGCCGCCGAAGTAGTCGTAGCCCCAGACCTCCTGGAGGAGCTGGGCGCGGGTGAAGACCCGGCCCGGGTGCTGGGCGAGGTACTTCAGCAGCTCGAACTCCTTGAACGTCAGGTCGAGGACCCGGCCCTTGAGCTTCGCGCTGTAGGTCGCCTCGTCGACGGAGAGGTCGCCGTTGCGGATCTCCATCGGGGAGTCGTCGGAGGTGATCTGCTGGCGGCCCATGGCCAGCCGCAGCCGGGCCTCGACCTCGGCCGGTCCCGCCGTGTCCAGCAGGACGTCGTCGATGCCCCAGTCGGCGGTGACGGCCGCGAGACCGCCCTCGGTGACGACGAGGACCAGCGGGCAGCCGGGCCCGGTGGACCGCAGCAGCTGACAGAGAGAGCGGACCTGCGGCAGGTCGCGGCGCCCGTCGATCAGGATCACGTCGGCGCCGGGGGTGTCCACCAGCGCCGGGCCCTCGGCCGGGGCGACCCGCACACTGTGGAGCAGCAGCCCGAGGGCGGGGAGCACCTCCGTCGACGGCTGGAGTGCGTTCGTCAGGAGCAGCAGTGAACTCATCGCCGTCCACCTGCCTGGTTCGGTCGATCGTGTTGCACGGTTAGCTCGCCCATTACGTCGGTCCTCCTCGTTCCCTGCGAGAGGGGCACTCCCGGGCCGGACCCGGGGGAGTATGCGGCACTGCTTCGTACGTCAAGCGGGTGTGACATGCGGTCCCGCGCCCCGGGGACCGCTGAGCTTCTCGAAACGTCTCCGTAACAACGCCCGGGAAGCACAAAAGGACCCGGGGGCTGCGTCGCCCAGGTCCTCTTCGCAGCAGAATAGCCCACATGAGTTCCGCGTCCGAGGGCCGATTCCCGACTTTCCCTGTTCCCTTGCTCACGCCCCAGCCGCTACGGGCCACGTTGCTGACCGATGACGGGGTGCCGGTCGAGGCGGTGTACGACCCGTGTACGGCGGGTTCCGGGGCTGCTGGGGACGCCGCCTCCGGCACCCTCGCGATCGTCGTGGCGCACGGCTTCACCGGCTCGGCCGACCGCCCCGCCGTACGCCGGGCCGTGCGGGTGTTCTCCCAGCGTGCGGCCGTGATCACGTTCTCGTTCCGGGGCCACGGCAGGTCCGGCGGGCGCTCCACGGTCGGCGACCGCGAGGTGCTGGACCTGGCCGCCGCGGTGGCCTGGGCGCGGCGGCTCGGGCACACCCGGGTGGTGACGGCCGGGTTCTCCATGGGCGGCTCGGTGGTGCTGCGGCACGGCGCCCTGTATGCGGCCGGGGCGCAGGGGACGGTCGGGGCGGCTGGGGCACCCGGGGCCAGGGGGGCGGCTGGTACACCCGAGGTCACGGGGTCGGCCGTGTCCCAGAGGGCGGAGGCGGCCGGGACAGGGCAGGTGGCTCGGGTGGGGGAGGCGCCGGAATCCGTGGCACCGGATACGTCCGTTCGCGTGGCGGCGCGCGAGAGGCGCACGGGGCGCGCGGGGACGCACGCCGACGCGGTGATCTCCATCAGCGCCCCGGCCCGCTGGTACTACCGGGGGACGGCTCCGATGCGCCGCCTGCACTGGGTGGTCACCCGCCCCTCGGGACGGTTCGTCGGCCGCTACGGATTCCGTACCCGCATCGCCACCGGGGAGTGGGACCCCGTCCCCCTGTCCCCGGTCGCGGCGGTCCCGCTCATCGCGCCCGCCCCGCTGCTCCTCGTGCACGGCGACCGGGACCCGTACTTCCCGCTGGACCACCCGAGGATGCTGGCGGAGGCGGCCGGGCCGGGCGGCGCGGAGCTGTGGCTGGAGCGGGGGATGGGGCACGCGGAGAACGCGGCGGACGAGGCCCTGCTGGCCCGCGTCGCCGACTGGGCGGTCGCGGCGTGCCCCATCATGGACAGCTGACGCACCCGACGCGTCACCGTCCGGACCCGTCCGACGACCGAACCGAAGGAGTGGCGCCATGGCAGCGGGGACGATCCGCTTCTGGGCTGCGGCCAAGGCCGCCGCGGGCACAGCGGAGGAACCGTACGCGGCGGCGACCCTCGCCGAGGCGCTCGACGCGGTGCGCGAGAGGCACCCGGGGGAGCTGAGCCGGGTGCTCCCGCGGTGCTCGTTCCTGATCGACGGAAACCCCGTCGGGACCCGTGGGCATGAGACCGTACGCCTTGCCGAGGGCGGCACGGTCGAGGTGCTCCCGCCGTTCGCAGGAGGGTGAACCGCAGGCCATGAGCAGCAGCGATCAGCAGTACCCGTATCCGTACGAGCCACAGCCGCCGGAGCAGCCGTCCCCGGAGCAGCAGCGCCGGCCGTCGCCGTACTGGCCGGACGGGACGGCCGGGCGGCCCGACGCCCCGCAGGAGCCGGGGGCCCACGCCCAGGACGGGACCCAGACCTGGCAGGCGCCGACCTGGGACACGCGGTACCAGCCGACGATCCACCCGGACGACCCGCACCAGCACCGCCCGGAGGCGGAGGCGTACGGGACTCGGCAGCCCGGCCCGTACGACCACGGCCACGGCCAGAGTCACGGCCACGGCTACGACTACGGCCAGAGTCACGGCCACGGCTACGACTACGGCCAGAACGACGGCTACGGCCACGGGCAGCAGCCGTCCTACGGGACGCCGCAGCCGGGGCCCGCGTATCAGCCGTCCGGGGACGCGGGCGGGCCGTGGCCCCCGCACCCGGGTCCCGCCCAGGGACAGCCGCAGCAGCCGTACCCGTCCGCCGGAGCCCCGGCGGCCGCCCCGGTCCACCCGGGCGCGGCGGCCGACACCGCCTATCTGCCGCCCCAGGCGTCCTCGGGCTCGCTCCCGCTGCCGCCCGAGGTCCCGGCCACGCCCGCCCCCGTCCCGGCCCCGGCCCACGCCGCCCCGCCGTCGGCCGACCCCGCTCCCGCCCGGTCCGGAGCGGACGGCTCCGGCTACGGCGCGCCCACGACCCTCGGCAACGCCCGGATCACCGACGCCCAGCGGGCCCGCGCCGAGGGGCGCTCGCCGGTCATCGCGCCGGGGATACAGCCCGCGGCGCTCACCGCGGTGCTCGGGCTGCTCCTCGCGGGCGGCGCGGCGATCGGGGCGTACGCCCTGCTCGTCCCGGTCGTGCTGCTCCAGGCGGTGACGGCCGCCGGCTGGTTCCGGCTCAACGGCATGTGGCCCGCCCGCCAGGGCATCGCGCTCGCCTTCGCCGGGGGGCTGGCCGCCGACGTCGCCCTGTTGGCGGCTGGCCGGGAGCACGGTCCCGCCGCCCTGCTGGGCACCCTGGGCGTCTGGGTGCTGCTCACCGTGGTCCTCCAGCTCCGCAGCCACGCGGGGGCCGACGAGCGGATGTACGGCCTGATGGCCACCGTCGTCTCGGCCGCCCTCGCGGTCCTCGCGGGCGGCCACCTCGCGGCGCTCCCGGACGCGGTGGTCGTCGGCGGGGTGGCGGTCGCCGCCGCCACGCTCGCCCGCGCGCTGCCGCTGCCCGGGGTCGTCTCCGTGGCGGTGGCCCTGCTCGCGGGGGCGGGCGCGGGGGTCGCGGTGGGCGGCCTCACGGACTTCGGAGCAGGGGCGGCCCTGCTGGGCCTCGCGGCGGGTGGCTGCGCCGTGATCGGGCTGCGGGTGGCGAGCTACGACTACCCGTCCCGCTTCGTGCACATGACGGCCGGGGTGGCGCTGCCGCTGGCCGTGGCGGCCCCGGCGGTCTATCTGCTCGGCCGCGCCCTGGCCTGACGGCGACGGGCGCGAGCGAGGGGCGTGCGCATCCGCGGTCCTCGGCCATCCGCGGGCCGTCCACGGCCGGCCGCGCCCGTCGTCCGTGGCGGCCGCTGACGGTCCTCCGGGAACCGATCGGGGGCCGCCGCTCGTCGATCACGCAGGGGGGCCGCCCCTGCCGCAGTAGGCTCACGGAAGCCGGGGGACCGATCGCTCAGGGTGGGGGAACGACACAGATGCGCGCACTGCGAATACTGCTGGTCCTGGTGGTGGTGCTCGGCGCCGTCTTCGTCGCCGCCGACCGCCTGGCCGTCCGCTACGCGGAGTCCCAGGCCGAGGAGCGGGTCACCATCAGCGGTGGCGAGGCGGGCGGGACGGACATCTCGATCAAGGGCTTCCCCTTCCTCACCCAGCTCGCCGGCTCCCGGCTCGACCGGGTCGACGTGGCGCTGACCAACATCAGGACCAGCGCGGCGGGCCGGACCGTGCGCGTCAGCGAGGTCGAGGCCCGGCTGCACGACGTGAAGCTCGGCTCCGGGTACCGCAGCGCCACGGCCGCGCGCGCCACCGGGACCGCCCTCGTCACCTACGAGGACCTGACGGCGGTGGCCAGCGACGGCGTCGCCGTCGAGTACGGCGGTGACGGCAAGGCGAAGGTGACCGGCACGGTCGAGATCCTCGGCCGCCCGGTCTCGCGCAGCGTGCTCTCCACCGTCACCCGCGTCGACGGCGACACCATCAAGGTGCGCGCGGACAAGGTCCCCGGTGAGGGGATTCCCGGCGTCGAGGACCTGATCCGCCGGAGGACCGACTTCGAGGGCGACATCGACGGGCTGCCGAAGGGCCTGGAGCTGCGGAACGTCCAGGTCACCGAGAGGGGTCTGGAGATCGAGGTCACCGGCTCGGACGTCGCCCTGACGAGCTGAACCCGGGGCGGACCCGCAGCGGACCCGGGCCGGACCAGGAACCGCACCCCGTTGGCCGGAGTCTCCGCAGCGGAATGAGCCTCGCCCGAGCCGGGCAGGATCCCGCCGATCCGGATGGTGAGACGCCGCCGTCCGTTCCGTAGATGCCGGAGCGGTCGGGGGCGCCCCGGTCCCGGCTCCGCGCGGGGAAGATGCCCCTTCTTTCTCGTATCGTGGATGATCCTGTCTCATCATCTGACACGACGGTGACATCCCCGTCCGCACCTCCCTACGATCGGAACCATGAAGCGACAGGCGGATCTCACGAAGCGGCGGGCAGTAGACCTGTGCCGCGTCGCCGCCATGCTCTGTCGCCCCGTCTGACGGGGGCCCTTCCCGCCCGCCCCCGCGCCTCCCGCGGCCCTTCGACCGTCGTCGGGGCCGCCCGGACGCCCCGTACGCGCCGCGTTCCGCACGCCTCCGCGCGTACCGCCGCCACCCGCACCGCAACGCCGCACTTCGCACCGTGCGGCACCCGCCGCAGACTGCCCCGGAGGAGAACAGCATGAGCCGCAGCGACGTCCTGGTAGACGCCGACTGGGTCGAGGCCCACATCGACGACCCGCAGGTCGCGATCGTCGAGGTGGACGAGGACACCTCGGCGTACGAGAAGAACCACATCAAGAACGCGATCCGGATCGACTGGACCAAGGACCTCCAGGACCCGGTCCGCCGCGACTTCATCGACCAGGCCGGTTTCGAGAAGCTGCTCAGCGAGAAGGGCATCGGCAACGACACGCTGGTCGTCCTCTACGGCGGCAACAACAACTGGTTCGCCTCCTACGCCTACTGGTACTTCAAGCTCTACGGCCACGGCCCCGTCAAGCTGCTCGACGGCGGCCGCAAGAAGTGGGAGCTGGACTCCCGCGACCTGACCGACGCCGTCCCCACCCGCCCGGCCACGCAGTACCGGGCCAAGCCGCAGGACGAGTCGATCCGCGCCTACCGCGACGACGTGGTCAAGGCCATCGGCAGCCAGAACCTGGTCGACGTGCGCTCGCCCGACGAGTTCAGCGGCAAGCTGCTCGCCCCGGCCCACCTCCCGCAGGAGCAGTCGCAGCGCCCCGGCCACGTGCCGAGCGCCCGCAACATCCCGTGGTCGAAGAACGCCAACGACGACGGCACCTTCAAGTCGGACGACGAGCTGAAGGCCCTCTACGAGGACGAGCAGGTCGACCTGGCGAAGGACACCATCGCCTACTGCCGCATCGGTGAGCGTTCCGCGCTCACCTGGTTCGTGCTCCACGAGCTGCTCGGCCAGCCGAACGTCAAGAACTACGACGGTTCCTGGACCGAGTACGGCTCCCTGGTCGGCGTGCCGATCGAGCTCGGCCCCGCCAAGTAACCCGCCCGACCAGCACCACTTCGACCAGAAGGACAGAACACCATGTGTGGAGCACAGGCCGGCGGTCCCGACGCCTCGACGATCAAGCCCGGTGAGACCACCATCCAGGGCAGCGTGACCCGCGACGGCGAGCCCGTCACCGGCTACGTGCGCCTCCTGGACGCGACCGGCGAGTTCACCGCCGAGGTCCCGACCTCGGCGACCGGACAGTTCCGCTTCTACGCGGCCGAGGGCACCTGGACGCTCCGCGCCCTGGTCCCGGGCGGCAGCGCCGACCGCACGGTCGTCGCGCAGACCGGTGGACTCGCCGAGGTCGCCATCGCCGTCTGATCCGCGGTACGCCGTGTCCGTACGGCACACGGACCGGCCGAGGGGCCGCACCCCAGGGGGTTGGACGCCACCTGACACGGGGTGCGGCCCTTCGTGCCGTCCGGCGCCAGGAGTTCTACGCTGGAAGCATGTACGCCCGACGGAGGCGGACCTACCTCCTCATGATGGGCGGATGCATCGCGCTCTTCGTGTCCGCCTGGGCCGTGGTGCGTCTGTGGTCCGTGCCCGTCGCCGTCGGCATGTGCGTGGTCGCCATGGTGATCCCGCCCCTCGCCGCGATCGTCGCCAACCGGCGCGGCCCGGACGACCGTTGGTGGGACGACCCCTCCGGTGATCCGAAGTCCGACGAGTGGTGGGACGAGCTGGACGGCCGCAAACGGCGCTGAGGACAGCGGCGAGCGGCACCGGGCGGGGGCGGCGGCACGCGGACCCGTCACGACCCCCGGGCGGGCGGGGAAGGCGTCACACGACCCCGGGGCGGGCGGGGGAGGCGTCAGTAGACGAGCGCCTGGGCGTCGTCCGCCATGGCTTCCTGCACGAAGACCTGCGCGCCCGCGACGCGGACGCCTTCCAGCACGTCCTTCTCCGTGATGTCGCGCCGGGCCGCGCACTGCGTGCACAGGGTGATGCGGCCGCCCGCCAGGATCGAGTCCAGCAGGTCGGGCAGCGGGGCGGCGTGCGGCAGCTCGAAGTCGGCGGCCCGGCCCGGCAGGGCGAACCACGAGGACTCACCGGTCAGCCAGAGCGAGACCTCGACACCGCTGGCGACGGCCACCGCCGCCACGGTGAAGGCCTGCGAGCAGCGCTCGGCGGCCTCGGGCCCGGCGGTCACCTTGATGACGAGCTTCTTGCGCATGGGCCGCACTGTAGCCGTCCGGCCGGCCGGCCGGCGCCGGAGCAGACCCCCCCCCCGGGGGGCCGCCACCTGGACGAGAAGGCCGGGCTCCCACCCATTAGGCTGGGGCCCGGCCCTGTACCGCCGCCACCCGCTCGTCACGAGGAGCTCCCTGTGCTTGAGGCATTCTTCACCGCCCTGCTCGTCCTGGTCTGCGTGGGCGTCCTCGCCTTCACCGCGGTCGCCGTGAAGAAGCTGTACCAGGGCCAGCGCTGACCTTCGCCGCACCCCGACCGCCCCGCCGGTGCACCCTCACAGCCCGCCCGCACCCCTCACAGATCGTCTGAGCCGCTCATGATCGAGATTCCGTCCGACCTCCACCCGGACCTCGTCCCGCTGGCCTTCCTCCTCGGCAACTGGGCGGGCGCGGGCGTGTCCGACTTCCCCGGCGCCGAGAAGTGCAACTTCGGCCAGGAGGTCACCTTCAGCCACGACGGCCGTGACTTCCTGGAGTACGTCTCCCACACCTGGGTCCTGGACGCCGAGGGCAAGCAGGTCCGTCCCCTGGAGTCGGAGTCCGGCTACTGGCGGATCGACAAGAACCGCAAGGTCGAGGTCGTCATGGTCCGCGACCAGGGCGTCGTGGAGATCTGGTACGGCGAGCTGGCCGACCAGAAGCCGCAGATCGACCTGGCCACCGACGCGGTGGCCCGGACGGCCGCCTCCGGCCCGTACAGCGGGGGCAAGCGGCTCTACGGGTATGTGAAGAGCGATCTCATGTGGGTCGGCGAGAAGGCGACACCCGAGGTCGAGCTGCGCCCCTACATGTCGGCGCACCTCAAGAAGGTCGTCACCCCGGAGGAGGTCGCCGAGATGGCGAGGACCCTTCCGGACATGCCGGACGACGGCATCGCGTTCTTCAAGTAGACCTCCGGAAGCACAGCCCGCAGCGCCGCACAGCTGCCCCTCCGCGCAGCGCTGCGCGGTGCCGCCCACACCGCCGCACAGGACGCTCGGTGCGGGGCCCCGGACGGCGACGCGTCCGGTGGTTTGACAGCCCTTAGACTGGGCGCGTGGTGACCACCGACTGGAAGACCGACCTCCGGCAGCGGGGCTACCGGCTGACGCCGCAGCGCCAGCTCGTCCTGGAGGCCGTCGACACCCTGGAGCACGCGACTCCGGACGACATCCTGGGCGAGGTGCGCAGGACGGCGTCCGGCGTGAACATCTCCACGGTCTACCGCACCCTGGAGCTCCTGGAGGAGCTGGGCCTGGTCAGCCACGCCCATCTCGGGCACGGTGCCCCGACGTACCACCTGGCCGACCGGCACCACCACATCCACCTGGTCTGCCGGGACTGCAAGGACGTCATCGAGGCGGACCTCGACGTCGTCGCCGCGTTCACCGAGAAGCTGCGCGCCGACTTCGGCTTCGACACCGACATGAAGCACTTCGCGATCTTCGGGCGCTGTGCGAGCTGTACGGCCGCGAGGGACGCGACGGCCGAGTCGTAGGCTGGCTCCATGAAGAGCCCCCTGTTGTCCCTGCCGGGCGCCGTCAGCGCCGAAGGCCGCGACGAAGGTGTCGCCGCGCACTACGGCGATCTGTTCCGCGAGCAACGCGCCCTCGCCGACGGCGACGGCTTCGTCGACCTCTCCCACCGCGGCGTCGTCACCGTGACCGGCGACGACCGGCTGAGCTGGCTGCACCTGCTGCTCACCCAGCACGTCAGCGACCTCGCCCCCCACCAGGCAACCGAAGCGCTGGTCCTCTCCGCCAACGGGCACATCGAACACGCGATGTACCTGGTGGACGACGGGGCGACGGTGTGGATGCACGTCGAGCCGGGGACCCAGGGCGAGCTGATCGCCTACCTGGAGTCGATGAAGTTCTTCTACCGGGTGGAGGTCGCCGACCGCACCGGTGAGACCGCGCTCGTGCACCTCCCGGCCGGGTCCATCGCCGAGGCCCCGGCCGGTGCGACCGTACGGGAGACCCCGCAGGGCCGGGACCTGTTCCTGCCCCGCGCCGACCTGGAGGCCTTCGCCGCGGCCCACGGGCCCGCCGCCGGGATTCTGGCGTACGAGGCGCTGCGCGTGGAGGCGCACCGGCCGCGCGTCGGCTTCGAGACCGACCACCGCACCATCCCGCACGAGCTGGGCTGGATCGGCACCGCCGTCCACCTCCAGAAGGGGTGCTACCGGGGGCAGGAGACCGTCGCCCGCGTCCACAACCTGGGGAAGCCGCCGCGCCGCCTGGTCTTCCTGCACCTGGACGGCAGCGAGGTCCACCTGCCCGGCCACGGGACGCCGGTACGGCTGGCCGCGGACGGCGAGGAGGGCCGGCAGCTCGGCTTCGTCACCACCTCGGCCCGCCACCACGAGCTCGGCCCGATCGCGCTGGCGCTGGTCAAGCGGAACGTGGCGGTGGACGCGGAGCTGATGGCGGGGGACACGGCGGCGGCCCAGGAGACGGTCGTCGAACCGTAGACCCGCACCCGAGGCTTCCGGCACCCCGTCGCCCCGGAGGCCGCGTGGGGTGTCACACCTCGATGATGACCGTGAACGGGCCGCTGTTCGTGAGCGAGACCCGCATGTCCGCCCCGAACCGGCCCGTCGCCACCTCCGCGCCCAGCGCCCGCAGCCGCGCGACCACCTCGTCCACCAGCGGCTCGGCGACCGGGCCCGGGGCGGCGGCGTTCCAGGTGGGGCGGCGGCCCTTGCGGGCGTCCCCGTAGAGAGTGAACTGGGAGATCACCAGGAGCGGCGCCCCCACGTCCGAGCAGGACTTCTCGCCCTCCAGGACGCGCACCGACCAGAGCTTGCGGGCCAGTTGGGCCGCCTTCTCCGGGGTGTCGTCGTGGGTGACCCCGACCAGCACACACAGGCCCTCGCCGACGATCTCCCCGACGGTCCCGGGCGCCGAGGGGTCGTCCGCCGCACCGGCGACGGAGACGCTCGCACCGTCCACTCTCTGCACCACCGCACGCATACAGACCAACCTATCTTGGGCTGAACGGGTACAAGACGTCAGCAGGGGCACGGGGAGGGGTGGCACCATGCACGATGGCGGTGTGCCGACACACCGGCCGAGGGGACGGAACAGCATGAGTACTTATGGAGCCGGACAATCTCCCGGTGCCGTACCGGGCGCCCGTACCAGCACCGGCATCCTGCGCTCACCCGTACAGCGCAGTCTGCCCGGAACGGGGCCGGTGCCGCCACCCGCGTCGCACGCACCGGCCGCCGTGCCGGAGCAGACGGGCGGCGCCGCGGGGTTCGGCGGGCTGCGGCTGCCGGAGCTGCGGACGCTGCGGCGGGAGGCCCAGCGCGACGAGGCCGACCTCAGCTACGTGCGCCGGCTCGTGCAGGGCCGGGTCGACATCCTGCGCGCCGAACTGACCCGCCGCCGGGACCCGGAGGCGCCCGTGGAGGAGGCGGCGGTGGTGAGCCGGCTCTCGGAGATCCTCGCCGACGCCCCGTCCCGGCACCGGTCCTCCGCCCGGCACGTCACGCTGACGACGCCGCGCGGCGACGAGTTCCGGCAGCTGGCCGCCGAGACGCTCTCCGAGGTCGAGCTGTCCGATCTGGGCGCCCGGACGGACGAGGAGCTGCACACCGCGATGGGCCGTCTCGTCCGCTACGAGCAGCAGGTCTCGCGCCGCCGTCACGAGCTCCAGCGCACGGCCGACGATTGCGGCGCGGAGATCGCCCGCAGGTACCGTGACGGGGAAGCCCAAGTAGACGACCTGCTCGCCTGAAGCGATCCTTCCGGGCGCGGGTCCCGCACTCCCGTCCCCGGAAGGCCACCATGACGTCCACCGACGCCCCGCCCGCCATATCCCCCGCCCAGGTACCCGCCCCGCCCGTGCTGGCGGAGGTCGTACGGTCCGGCTTCGTGGAAGGGCACCACCGGGGCTCCCTGGTGCTGCTGGCGGCGGACGGCCAGGTGGAACGGGTGCTCGGGGACCCGGCGGCGCCGGTCTTCCCCCGGTCCTCCAACAAGCCGATGCAGGCCGCCGCGATCCTGCGGGCCGGGCTCGACCTGTCGGGCGAGCGGCTGGCGCTGGCCGCGGC
Organism: Streptomyces sp. NPDC101181; assembly: GCF_044767975.1. Taxonomy (NCBI): domain Bacteria; kingdom Bacillati; phylum Actinomycetota; class Actinomycetes; order Kitasatosporales; family Streptomycetaceae; genus Streptomyces; species Streptomyces sp. NPDC101181. Next base: position 64,291 of record NZ_JBIWOX010000002.1, read on the forward strand.
CAGCCATTCGGGGGAGCCCTTCCACCTCGATCTGGTACGCCGGATGCTCACCGAGCACGGGCTGAGCGAGGCCGACCTCCAGACCCCGCCGGACCTGCCGCTGGACCCGGTGGAGGCGGAGGCCTACCTCGCGGCCGGGAAGGTCCGGGAGCGGATCACGATGAACTGCTCCGGCAAGCACGCCGCGATGCTCGCCGTCTGCGTCCGCAACGGCTGGGACACCGCCACCTACCTCGACCCCGGCCACCCGCTCCAGCGGCTGGTCGCCGAGGTCGTCGCGGACGCGGCGGGCGAGCCGGTCGCCGCGGTCGGCCGGGACGGCTGCGGGGCCCCGCTGATGGCGATCGGGCTGACCGGTCTGGCCCGCGCCTTCCGTACCTTCGTGCTCGCGCAGCCCGGGAGCGCCGAACGCCGGGTCGCGGACGCCATGCGGGCCCACCCCCGGTACGTCGCGGGCACCCGGCGGCCGGACACCTGGCTGATGAGCGAGGTGCCGGGGGCGCTGTCCAAGATGGGCGCCGAGGCGGTCCAGGCGGTGGCGCTGGCCGACGGCCGGGCCCTCGCCTTCAAGATCGACGACGGGTCGGGCCGGGCGCTCGGCCCGGTGCTGGCCCGCGCCCTGGAACTCCTCGGCGTGGACGCCCCCGTGGTGGCCCGGATCGGGCGTTCGCCGCTGCTCGCGGGGGCGGACGAGGTCGGGGAAATTCGCGCGACATTCTGAGCGGGACAGCCCTTAGCGTGGGAGGTATGAGCCTTGATATCCGTACCGTCACCGCGTCCGAGTTCGCCGACTGGATGAGGGCGGTGGGAACGGGCTTCCTCACCCCGAACAGCCCGAGCGACGAGCTGGTCGCCGACCGGCTCGTCGGCACGGACCTGGCGCGGGTGCAGGGCGTGTTCGACGAGGGGCGCTGCGTGGCGACGTTCCGTTCGTTCGACCAGCGGCTGACCGTGGTGGGCGGCGCCACCGTGACGACCGACGCGGTCAGCGGGGTGACGGTGGCGGCCACGCACCGCCGCCGCGGGCTGCTGAGCCGGATGATGGCCACGGACCTGGCGGCGGCCAAGGAGCGCGGCGAGCCACTCGCCTCGCTGATCGCCGCCGAGTACCCGATCTACGGGCGGTACGGCTTCGGCCCCGCCACCTGGGCCGCCGAGTGGGAGGTCTCCGTGCACCGGGCCGGGCTCGACCCGCGCCGCTCGGGACAGCCGGAGGGCGGCGGCCGGATCGAGACGGCCGAGGGCGCCGACGTCCGCAAGCTCGGCCCCGAGGTGCACGAGCGGCTGGCGGCCCTGCGCCCCGGCGTCGTCAGCCGCGGCGAACGCTGGTGGCAGCAGAACACCGGGTCCGGGCCCCGCCCCGAGCACGAGAAGTGGACGGAGCCGTTCTACGTGGTGCACCGCGCCGCCGGCGGTGAGATCGACGGCCTGCTGGTCTACGGCGTGGACGACAAGTGGGGTCTCGCCAAGCAGCCGCTGAACACCGCTTCCGTACGGGATCTGCTCGCGCTCAACCCGGCGGCCGAGCGGGCCCTGTGGCACTACCTCTGCTCGATCGACTGGATCACCACCGTCCGCTCCGGCTACCGCGCCCCCGACGACCTGCTCCCGCTGCTGCTCCCGGACCCCCGGGCTGCCCGGATGATCACGAACGCGGACTGGCTGTGGCTGCGGATGCTGGACGTGCCGCGCGCCCTGGAGGCCCGTACGTACGCGGTCGGGGCCTCGCTCGTCCTCGACGTCCGGGACGACGCCGGACTGGCCGGGGGCCGCTTCCTGCTGGACGTCTCGGAGTCGGGCGCGCGGTGTACCCCGACCACCCGGAGCGCCGATCTGGCCCTGGGGGTCGGGGAGCTGGCCACCCTCTACCTGGGCGACGAGTCGGTCCGGCGGCTGGTGGACCTGGGCCGGGCCGATGAGCTGCGGGCGGGTGCGGCGACGACGGCGGACGCGGTGTTCCGCACGGGGCGGCGGCCGTGGTGCCCCGACGTGTTCTGAACCCCGGCCGACCGGCCGGACTCAGCGGGTCCGGGCCCGGAACAGGGCCTCCGACGCGCTGATCGCCACGAGGAGCAGCCCGGCCGCCCAGGCGAGCGCGATCCAGGGTGTGTTCCCCACGTCCTGGCCGAGCAGCAGCCCGCGCAGCGCCTCGATGGCCGGGGTGACCGGCTGGTGCTCGGCGAAACCGTGCAGCCAGCCGGGCATCGAGTCGACCGGCACGAACGCGCTGCTGGGATAGGGCAGGAACGACATGAAGAACGTGAAGCCGCCGGCCGCCTCGGGGCTCCTGGCCAGCAGGCCGATCGCCGCCGAGATCCAGGACAGCGCCACGATGTAGGCGAGCAGCACGGCGGCGGCGAGCAGCCAGTCGGCGGGCGCCGCGGCGGAGCGGAAGCCGATCAGCAGGGCCACCCCGAGGACCACGGTGGTGGCGCAGAGGTTGCGGACGGTGCTGGCGGCCACATGCCCGGCGAGGACCGGCGTACCGCGCACGTCCAGGGAGCGGAAGCGGTCGATGATGCCGCCCTTCATGTCCTCGCTGACGGCGGTGGCGGTGGTCGCCGCGCCGAATCCGGCACACAGCAGGAGGACGCCCGGGACGACGTACAGGACGTACGCGTCATGGGGCGTCCCGGTGTCGATCGCGCCGCCGAAGAAGTAGACGAAGATCAGCATCAGCATGATCGGCAGGGCCAGCGACATGATGAGCGCGTCGGTGTTGCGGCTGCTGACGCGCAGGCTGCGGGCGGCCATGACGGCGGTATGGGCGAGGGGTCCGGGCGCACGGCCGGGCGGGCGGAGGGCCGGGCCGGGGTGCGGGGCGGTGTCAGACATGGGCGGAGGCCTCCGAGGTCAGCGCGAGGAACACGTCGTCGAGGGTGGCGCCGTGCACGGTGAAGCGCTCGACCGCCTCGCCCGTGGGGTCTATCTCGTCGAGCAGCGCGCGCACCTGGGCGGCCGAACCGTCGGTGGGGATGCCGAGCGTCAGCGTCCCGGGGGAGTGGTGGAGGGCCCGCCCGGCCAGCCGGAGGTAGGCCGCGCGGCTGGTGAGGACCAGGTCGAGGCGGTGCCCGCCGACCCGCGCCTTCAGCTCGGCGGCGGTGCCCTCGGCCGCGATCCGGCCCTTGTTCAGCAGGGCGATCCGGTCGGCGAGGCGGTCGGCCTCCTCCAGGTACTGGGTGGTGAGCAGGACGGTCGCGCCGCGCCCGGCCAGGTCGCGGACGACCTCCCAGAGCTGCTGGCGGCTGCGCGGGTCGAGCCCGGTCGTCGGCTCGTCCAGGAAGAACACCCCCGGCTCCGGTGATCCGACGAGCCCGGCGGCCAGATCGAGGCGGCGGCGCATGCCCCCGGAGTACGTGGCGGCCGGTCGGCGGGCCGCCGCCGTGAGGTCGAAGCGCTCCAGCAGTTCGTCGGCCCGGCGGCGGGCCGCGGAGCGGGAGGCGCCGGTGAGCCGGGCCATCATCCGCAGGTTCTCCTCGCCGGTCTGGACCTCGTCGACGGCGGCGAACTGCCCGGTGAGGCTGATCGAGCGGCGCACCGCGCTCCGGTCGGCGACGACGTCGTACCCGGCGACGCGGGCGGTGCCGGAGTCGGCCTCGGTCAGCGTGGCGAGGATGCGCACGGTGGTGGTCTTCCCGGCCCCGTTGGGCCCGAGCAGGGAGAAGACGCCGCCGCGGGCGATGCGCAGATCGATCCCGTCCAGCACCCGGACGGCGGGTTTTCCGTAGGACTTGGTGAGGCCGTACGCCTCGATGGCGGCGGTGGCGTCCTCGCCGCTGTGGTGCGGGACGGTCATGACCGGCCCCCCTTCTGCGTATGACATACGCGTTACTGCGTAAGCATTACGCATCTCTAGGATGGGGTCAAGGCGCCCGGGGGAGCGGGGAGCGGGGCGCGGGCGCGAGACCGGGCGAGGGGATACGGGTGACCGGGAAGAGCAGCGCGGGCGACAGTGATCTGCCGGCCAGCCTGGAGGCGGCCTGGGGGCTGCGGGAGCGTCCCGCCAAGGGCCCGAGGCCCGGACTCAGCCTGGAGCGCATCGTGTCGGCGGCGGTCGACGTCGCGGCCGCCGACGGCCTCGCGGCGGTGTCGATGGGCCGGGTCGCCCAGGAGCTGGGCGCGTCCACGATGTCCCTGTACCGGTACGTCTCCGCCAAGGACGAGCTGTACGTCCTGATGCAGGAGGCGGCGGTCGGCCCCCCCGACCCGCTGGCCGCCCTGGCGGCGGGCGCGGGCTGGCGGGCGGCGCTCCTGGAGTGGGCCTCCGCCCAGCGGACCCGCTTCCACGCCAACCTGTGGGTGCTGCGCATCCCCATCGGCGGCCCGCCCGCCACCCCGAACTCCCTCGCCTGGTGGGAGCAGGGGCTCCAGGCGCTGGCGGACAGCGGGCTGAGTGAGGGCGACAAGATCTCGGTGATCCTGCTGATCTCCAGCTTCGTCCGCAGCGAGGCCCTGCTGATGAGCGACCTGTCCGCGGCCGTCACCGCGCGCGGAGTGCCGCCCGAGGACGTGGTCGCCGCGAACGAGCGCACCCTGAGGCGACTGGTCGACCCCGACCGGCACCCCGGGATCGCCCGGCTGCTGGAGTCCGGCGTGATGGGCGGTCCGGACGACCCGGACCACGAGTTCCGCTTCGGGATGGAACGCCTGCTGGACGGGGTCGACGCCCTGATCCGGACGGCGGGCGGCGACGCTGGGCCCGCATGAGACCGGATGCCGGGTCCGCCTGAGACCGGACGGCCGCCGGAGATCGGACGCCGGGTCGGCCTGAGACCGGACGGCTGCCGGAGACTGGACGCGGGGTCGGCCTGACGTCGGTCCGCCCGAGGTCAGACGTCGAGTCGGCAGGAGGTCGGACGTCGAGTCCGCAGGAGGTCGGACGTCAGCTCTGCCCGAGGTCGGACGTCGACTCCGCCCGAGGTCGGACGTCAAGTCCGCCCCGGTTCAAGGGCGTACGCTCATGGCCATGAACGCGGAGAAGCCCGGGGACGGTGGGGTGCCCCCGTCGGCCGGAGGCGGTGGCGGGGCGGTCCTGGCGGTCGGCGGCGAGGGTCGTGGTCCCGGCGGTAGTGGCCGCGGCGGTGACGGCCGTAGCGGCGCGCCTGTGGTGGTCGGCGGGCTGCGGGAGCGTAAGAAGCGGCTGACCTGCGAGGCGGTGTCGGGCGCGGCTGTCGCGATGTTCCTGGAACGGGGCTTCGACAAGGTGTCGGTGGCGGAGGTGGCGGCCGCGGCGGACATCTCCAAGCCGACGCTGTTCCGCTACTTCCCCACTAAGGAGGACCTGGTCCTGCACCGGTTCGCCGACCGCGAGGACGAGTCGGCGAAGGTGGTCGCGGGCCGCGCCCCCGGGGAGACGCCCCTGGACGCCCTGCGCCGCCACTTCCTGGACGCCCTGGACCGCCGCGACCCGCTGACCGGCCTCTGCGACGCCCCCCAGGTCCTGGCCTTCCTCCGCCTGCTGTACGGCACCCCGTCCCTGGTCGCCCGCCTGCACGCCTACCGGACCCGCTCGGAGACCGCCCTCGCCCGCGCCCTGGGCGGCACCGTCCCCGACCGGCTCGCCGCCGGACAGATCATCGCCGTCCTGCGCGTCCTGGCCCTGGAGAACTGGCGCCGGATCGACACGGGCGAGAGCGGGGACCGGGTCTACCCGGGCGCGGTCCGGTCGGCCGAGGAGGCGTTCGTCCAGCTGCGGACGGGGCTGGAGGGTCCGGGGCGGCGGTGACGGGCTTTCCGGCGCGGCGGTTCCGGAACCCGTACCGCGCGCCGGGGCCGGGCCGGGGCTGGAGCTCGGTTGGCGCCGGGGTCGGGGCCGGTATTGGTGACGGTCTTGGTGCCGTCGGCCGGGGCGGGGTCGGCGTCCGGTCAGGCCTCCGCGAGGCTCGCGAGCACGGCGGCGGCGGGCCCCGGGTGGACGAGCCAGCGCAGATGGCTTCCCTCAAGGGTGCGTACGTCGAAGGGGTTGTCCGGGGTGAGCGCGTCCGCCTCGCGGATCATGCGGTCCTGCACGGCGGGTGGAAGGCTGGCGTCGGCGGCGAGCCGGACGTAGGTCCGGGGAATCCGGCCCCAGGTCGCCGCCTGTACCCGGTCCGCCGACGTACCGGCGTCGAGGTTCTCGTCCGGCTGGAAGAGGTTCAGGAAGACCCGGAACTCGTCGTCGGTGAGGTCGGCGGCGAAGGCGTGCCGGAACGCGGCGAGCACGTCCGGGTCGGCGGTGCGGAAGTTGGTCCGGAGCAGGCCGAGTTCGGCCGGGTTCCCGGCGACGGCCGGGGCGAAGGCGGCCAGGTCGACGTCCGCCATCTCCGGCTCGGCGTAGTAGTCGCCGACGGCCAGCTCGACCGGGCACCAGGCGGAGACGTACACGATGCGGTCGATCAGGTCCGGCCGCTGGTTGCCGACCGCGGTGATCGTGGCCCCGCCCCGGCTGTGGCCCACCAGCACGGTGGGCCCGTTGCGCCGGGCGCGCTCCAGGACCTCGATCACCCGGGCGGCGTTGTCGGCGAGCGTGACCCCCTGGATGCCGCCCGGCTCCGATGCGAGCCGGGCGAGGTCCTGAGGCGCCTGGTAGGACGCGGGGTAGGTGGCCGCGAACCCGTGCCCCGGAAGGTCGACCGCGACCGAACGGTGGCCGTGCAGGGCGAGTTCGGCCTGGAGCGGTGCGAAGGAGAAGGAGCTCGCGAAGGCTCCGTGCACAAGGACGAAGGTCGGACGATCAGGCATGGCTCAGGCTCCCGGGAACGGTCTTCGATGGGCAGGGCCCTGGAGACGGTGTCCGGGCCAGGCACAAGGGTCAGGGTGCAAGGGGGGTGGGTGCAGGGCGGGGCGGCGGCGAGCGGGGGTGTGAGACGAATCGGGCCGGTGTCCTGTCGGCGCGCCGACAGCCTGCCGCCGCCGAGAGGCCCCCGGAGCCGCAGGAGATGTGGAGAGCCCCGAACCCGCCCTCACCGCTCGGATCTGCACGTGGTGATGTGCTGTGCGATGTGCACCTTTACCTGTACGCGGTGCTGAGCTGCGCTGTTGATGGGGAGTCGAACCCCGCGTTGCTCTCCACGCGCCAGGCGTGGGCCGGAAACCGCCGACCCTCGGTGTGTGCACGCCTCCGAAACGGCTACCCGCTCCACATCCTCCGGACCCGCCGGACCGCTCAGTCCAGCAGGTCGGCCTCCCAGTTCGTGCGCTGGATCCGCACGTCGACCTCGCGGATCTGGCGGGCGATGGCGTCCGCCTGACCGCGCAGTTCGGCGACGGGAAGCGCGGAGAGCATCATCAGCTCGGACCGGAGCTGCCGCCCGTAGCCCCGCTCGCTCGTGCCCGCCGCCGCGTCCGCCGCAGCGGTGACCAGGGAGTGGCGCAGCCGCAGGACGTCGCGGCGCGCGAGCGCGTCGGTGAGCGTGCCGTCCGGGCTCACCTCCACGGTGGCGTTGGTCCGGTTGATCCGCCGGATCAACGTCTCCAGAGCGTCCAGCGCCTCACCGGCCTCGACCAGCAGCCTGGCCGCGTCCTCGGGGGGCGTCTCCCCCTCCTGGTACCGCGCGCTGCCGACGACGCGCGCCCGCAGCTGCTCCACCCGGCGCGTCGCCTCCGCGCGCTCCGCCAGTGCCTCGGCAAGCTTCACCGACTCCACCTCCCCCTCCATGCGTCGCACGAGTATATGAACGCGGACCACCCCTCACGCATCCGGATTTCGCACCCGCCGGAGCCCTCGTCAGCCCGCCGGAGCCAACGTCGCCCCGCCGGAGCCCTCGGCGGCTCGCCGGAGCCAGCGCGGAAGCCGGGTCCGGTGCCGGCTGCGGTGCCGTGGCGCGCGACACTTTTGCAAGCGCCTGCTTGCAAAAGTTAGCAAGGGTGGTGCACCATCGGTCCATGGCATCACTCAACGTCGGCAATCTCGGGGAGTACCTGCGGGAGCAGCGCCGGGCGGCGCAGCTCTCGCTGCGGCAGCTCGCCGATGCCGCCGGGGTGTCGAACCCGTATCTCAGCCAGATCGAGCGCGGGCTGCGCAAGCCCAGTGCGGACGTGCTCCAGCAGGTCGCCAAGGCGCTGCGGATCTCGGCCGAGACCCTCTACGTACGCGCGGGCATTCTCGACGAGCGGGAGCGGGAGGAGCTGGAGACGCGGGCCGTCATCCTGGCCGATCCCTCGATCGACGAGCGGCAGAAGAGCGTCCTGCTCCAGATCTACGACTCCTTCCGCCGCGAGAACGGCTCCGCTCCCGAGCCCGGTGCCGCGGCGGTCCCCGCCGACGGCGCGGGGACGAGCGGCGGGGCGGGGCGCGATGCCCGAGACGGTATCGGCGACGGCGCCGGTGCGGACGCCAGGAAAGACCACGACCCTCACAGCTAGCAGCTGGTTCTGATGATCCGGGAGGACCACAGTCATGGCCATCACCGATGACCTGCGCAAGACCCTCACCGACCCCACCCCCCTCTACTTCGCCGCCGGTACGGCCGACCTGGCCGTGCAGCAGGCGCGCAAGGTCCCGGCGCTGATCGAGCAGCTGCGGGCCGAGGCGCCCGAGCGGATCGAGGCCGTCCGCGGCACCGACCCCAAGGTCGTGCAGGAGAGGGTGACCACGCAGGCCAAGGAGGCTCAGGCCACCGTGCAGGCGAAGGTCACCGAGGTGTTCGGCTCCCTCGACTCCGCCGACCTGAGGAAGCTCGGCGAGACCGCCCAGGACCTGGCGCTCCGCGGTGTCGGCGTGGCCGCCGAGTACGCGATCAAGGCCCGGGAGACGTACGAGAAGGTCGCCGAGCACGGTGAGCAGACCGTGCGGACCTGGCGCGGCGAGACGGCCGACGAGATCGTCGAGATCGCCGCCGTCATCGAGGCCGAGCCGAAGGCCGAGGCCAAGAGCGCCCCCGCGCCCGCCCCGGCGAAGCCCGCGGCCGCCAAGCCCGCGACGGTGAAGTCCGCGACGGTGAAGTCCTCTCCCGCCAAGCCCGCGGCCGCCAAGCCCGCTCCGGCCAAGTCCACCGGGGTCAAGGCGGCCGGGACGACGACCGGGGCCGCCGAGGCCAAGGCCGCGCCCGCCGGGAAGGCGCCCGCTGCGCGCAAGCCCGCCGCCAAGAAGACGCCGCCCGCCACGGGCAAGTGACCCCCACGGGTCCTTCCGGTCCGCGTCGCGCGTGACCGGGGCGCGGACCGGGCACCTTTACCGGTGGCCGGTTCGTTGTCCCGGTACCGTGGCCCCACCGGCCGCAGGCGCTCAACCACTCACTAGGCGGTACACACCATGTTGCTCTCAGCGTTCGGCTCACTTCTCCAGCTGCTGTATCTGGCGATGCTGGTGCTGGCCGTGGTCGCGTTCGTCTTCGCGGCGACCGCCCGTGAGGACGCCTACCGCGCCGCCGACAAGAAGAGCAAGTCGTTCTGGCTGATCATCCTCGGCGTCGCCGTCGCGGTGAACCTGCTCATCCCGTTCCTCTTCCTCCAGCTCGCGGGCGTCGTCGCGTCGATCGTCTTCATGGTCGACGTGCGGCCCGCCATCAAGGAGGTCTCGGGCGGCGGCGGCCGTCGGGGCGGCTCCAGCAGCGACGGTCCGTACGGCCCCTACAACGGCGGTCGCTGAACGCCCAGGGGGCGTCCGGCGGCGGCTGACACGGAAGACGCCGAGGTCACGGGGCGGGAGCGCGGTGTGCTCCCGCCCCCTCGTCGTATGCGCTCCGGGTCGCGGCCCAAAAGCAGGACCGCCACGTCGTCCGTGAGCTCGCCGCCGTTCAGCCTCCGGACCTCGGCGACCGCCGCCTCCAGCAGCTCCTCGCCCGCCAGACCCTGATCCAGCCGCTCGTTGACCATGGCGACCATGCCGTCCTGGCCCAGGCGCTCGCTGCCGCCGGTGCCCACGCGCCCCTCGATCAGGCCGTCCGTGTACATCATCAGGCTCCACTCCCCGCCCAGCTCGGCCTGGAGCCGCGGCCACCGGGCCCGGGGCAGCAGCCCCAGCGCCGGTCCGCCGTCCTCGTACGGGAGCAGCCGCGCGGGCAGCCCCCGGCGGGCGAGCAGTGGCGCGGGATGACCGGCCAGGCAGAGCCCGGCGCGGCGGCCGTCGGGGGCGATGTCGACGGTGCACAGCGTCGCGAAGATCTCCTCGCTCTGCCGCTCGTGCTCCAGCACCTGCTGGAGCGTGGACAGCAGCTCGTCCCCGCACAGACCGGCCAGGGTCAGCGCCCGCCAGGCGATCCGCAGTTCGACCCCGAGTGCCGCCTCGTCCGGGCCGTGCCCGCAGACGTCGCCGATCATCGCGTGGACCGTGCCGTCGGGGGTGCGGACCGCGTCGTAGAAGTCCCCGCCGAGCAGGGCGCGGCTGCGGCCGGGGCGGTAGCGGGCGGCGAAGCTCAGCTCGGAGCCGTCCAGCAGGGGGGTGGGCAGCAGGCCGCGCTCCAGACGGGCGTTCTCCTGGGCGCGCAGCCGGGACTCGGTCAGCTGGTGATGGGCGAGGTCGGCGCGCTTGCGCTCCACGGCGTACCGGATGGCCCGGCTCAGGACCCGGGCGTCCAGCTCGCCCCGGAACAGGTAGTCCTGCGCCCCGACCCGTACCGCCTCGGCGGCCAGCTCCGTGTCGTCCCGCGCGGTGAGCGCGAGGACCGCGTGCAGCGGCGCGATGCGCAGTACGTGGGTGAGCGCGGCCAGTTCGTGGGCACGCGCGGAGGCCGGACCGGTCGCCTCGGGCGGCCCGCCGCCACCGGACAGCGGTGGCGCCTGCCCCGCGACCTGGCCCGGCACCGGCAGGGCGAGGTCCAGCAGGATGCAGTCGACGTCGTCGGTGAGCAGCCGCCCGGCCTCGGTGAGGTTGCGGGCGGTCCGGACGCGGACCCGGGTTCCGGCGGCGGCCGACAGCTCGGGAACGGTGATGGTGGTGCCCGCCGGGTCGTCCTCGATCACCAGCAGGGTGAGGTCGGCGACATGAGTGGCCTCCGCAGCGGGAACGGCACGTTGCTGCGGTACGGGTACGGGCATCGCTTCGGGTTTCCTTCCCTCCCCCCGAGGGCGCGGCGGAACGCCGATCGACGCACCGCCAGTCGGGGACGATAGCGGTCGGCGGCGGCGGAACGGAATGCCGCCCGGACAACGGCAGCCGTCCTGCGCGCCGCCATAAGCCGCTTCCTGACACGGATCCGGCACACTCGGGCCCCGTACGGGCGGCGAAGCGGCCATGACAAACATCACCCGCCTGCGGACAGCCGCGTGGCCCGGCTCACAGGGACCATGCCACCGCCGCTCACAAGCACGCGCCTCCGCAGCTCACAAGCACGCGCCTTCGTCGCTCAGGAGGCCGCGCCCCCGGGGGCGGTCTGATGCCCTTCCCCGGTGGTTACTTGTCGGGGCGCACCACGCCGAGGATCTTCATCGAGCCCGCGCCCGCCAGGGTGACGTTGCGGCCGGGGCGCGGGGAGTGGACGATCGCGCCGTCGCCGACGTACATCCCGACATGGCTGGCGTCGGCGTGGTAGATGATCAGGTCGCCTGGGCGCATGTCCTTGATGTCGATGCGCGGCAGCAGCCGCCACTGCTCCTGCGAGGTGCGCGGGATCGTCCGCTTCGCCGCCAGCCACGCCTGGGACGTCAGTCCGGAGCAGTCGTAGGAACCGGGGCCCTCCGCTCCCCAGACGTACGGCTTGCCTATCTGCGCGGTGGCGAAGGCCACCGCCACGGCCCCCGCACCGCTGGCCGCACTGTCGACGCCCGTGATCGCGCCGGAGGAGAGCCAGGCGGTCTGCGCCCGGTCGGCCGCGTCCTGCTCCAGCTGGAGCAGCCGGTCGCGCTCCTTCTTCTCCAGCTGCGATTCGAGCTTCTCCGCCGCCTTGATCTGGGCGTTGATCTTCTTCTTGGCCTTGGCCTGCCCGACCCGGGTGTCTTCCAGCTTCTCCCAGTTGGCGCTGGCGTCCTGGGTGTAGGTCCTCAGGTCCTCCTGCGTCTGGTTCAGCTCGGTCAGGAGTGACTTGGAGGCCTGCTGGCTCTGCCGGAGCTGGTTGATCCCGTCGAGGAAGAGCTTCGGGTCGTTGCTGAGCGCCAGTTGGGCACCGGGCGGCAGCCCCCCGTTGCGGTACTGCTCGCGGGCCTGGGCGCCCGCGCGGTCCTTCAGCGCCTCGATGCGCGCCTGGCCGTCCACGATCGCCTTGGCCAGCTTCACGATCTCGCCGGACTGCTTCTTCGTCTGCACCTCGGCGAGGTTGTACGCGTCCGTCGCCGCGCCCGCCTTCCGGTACAGCGTCTCGATCTGCTCGCGGACCTTCTCCAGATCGGCGGTGGAGTACGGGGAAGGAGCGGAGGGGGCGGGGTCCGGAACCGGGGCGGCCATGGCCTGGACCGGGGCGGTCAGCAGGGCCAGCGCACAGACCAGCGTGATCGCGGCAGTGGCACAGTGGCGTCGGTTCACGGACTCCCCCTACGGGTCGATCTCCCCGGGTCGTTGTCTCCGGGCCCGCCTCCGGACGAAGGCGGCACAAGCGGTGAATACGAGAGAAACAACAGCGTGCGGATGACGCACAGCTGACTTACCGTCAGTAACTTCTAGCGATGTCGCGATCGTGCCATGGCGTCCGGTAAAGCAACAGAGGCGGACGGCACCTGGCACGTCACATACCGCCCGTGCCGGGGCACTTCGCCCCGCCGGCCCCCAAGCCAGCCCCCTGGGCCGCCGCCGTCTGTCCCGATCCCGTCCCCCTTCCCCACCACAAGGGACGAACGATGGTCCCCCGGCGTTCCCGGAACGGGCGAGTTCCGTCGTCCGGGCCCCTGTGCCCCTGCCGCCTCTGCCGTCCCTGGGGCATCCCCTGCCGCCTCGGGAGTGCCCGCTGCCCCTGGAGTGCCCGCTGCCACCTCTGCGGCCCTGGTTCGCCCCCGGGTTCCCCCCGTTCGCGCAGGGCGTTCAGTGGGCGTGGGGGCCGCCGGGGCGCAGGGCGTCCCAGGCCACCGTGATCTCCCCCTGCCGCCACCGCCGTACCCCGTCCGCCACCGGCCAGTCCGCGGCCACCGCCCGCACCGCCGCGATCCAGCGCTGCCGTGCGCCCAGCGAGGCGTACGGTGAGGCCGCCGCCCAGGCCCGGTCGAAGTCGCACAGGAACGCGTGGACCGGCTCGCCGGGGACGTTCCGGTGGATCAGCGCCTTCGGCAGCCGCTCCGCGAGGTCGGACGGCCGGTCCAGCGAGGCGAGCCGGGTGGCGAAGGTGACCGTGCGCGGGCCCTCCGGGCCCAGCGCCACCCACACGTGGCGGCGTCCGATCTCGTCGCAGGTGCCCTCCACCAGCAGCCCGTCCGGGGCGAGGCGGGCGCTCAGCCGCGCCCACACCTCGGCCACCCGGTCCTCGTCGTACTGGCGCAGCACGTTCGCCGCCCGGATGAGCACGGGCCGCACCGCCAGCGGGATCTCGAAGCCGCCGTGGACGAAGGTGAGGCCCTCACGCTCGTACGGCTTCGCCGCGGCGACCCGCTCCGGGTCGATCTCGACGCCCGCCACCGCGGTGCGCGGCTCGACGGTGCGCAGGCGGTCCAGCAGTTCCACGGCGGTCCAGGGGGCCGCCCCGTAGCCGAGGTCGACGGCCAGAGGGGTCCCGGAGCGACGCAGGGCCGGGCCGTGGGCGGCGGCGATCCAGCGGTCCATGCGGCGCAGCCGGTTCGGGTTGGTGGTCCCGCGGGTGGCGGTGCCGATGGGGCGCTGGCGCATGTGTCGAGCGTAGGCGACGGGGTGGGAGGGGTACTCGCCGCAGCGGAGGCCGCTCTCGCCGCGGGGCCGAGGAGCGCCCGCCGCGGCGGAGGCCCCTCGCCGCGGTCCACCTGCGAGACGGCACCGGGGCTCGGCGCGGCAGACGGCACCGGGGATCGGCACGGCACGGCACCGGGGATCGGCACGGCACGGCACCGGGGATCGGGGATCGGCACGGCACGGCAGCGTAATCATTTGGCAAAACGGGGGCGCGAGGGGAAATGAACGACGCGATTTCCCTGTTCTCATCCTCGGAGGGCCCCCACGTCCCTCCCGGTGGCATGCCCTCTGCGAGGTGTGTCCGAGTGAGGCCCTGAGTGAGGAGGACCGCCGACGTGAGCCAGTACGTCTCCCGGCTCGGCTCCACCCGGTCGGCCCCGCGCATCCGGTTCCCCGGCGGTTTCTCCGGGGCCCCCCGCACACCGCGTCGCGTGGCCATGCTCTCCGTCCACACCTCCCCGCTGCACCAGCCCGGCACGGGCGACGCGGGCGGCATGAACGTGTACATCGTCGAACTGGCCAAGCGGCTCGCCGCGATCGACATCGAGGTCGAGATCTTCACCCGGGCCACCACGGGCTCCCTGCCCCCCGCCGTCGAACTGGCCCCCGGCGTCCTGGTCCGGCACGTCGACGCCGGGCCGTACGAGGGGCTGGCCAAGGAGGACCTGCCCGCCCAGCTCTGCGCCTTCACGCACGGCGTGATGCAGGCCTGGGCCGGTCAACGCCCCGGCTACTACGACCTCGTGCACTCCCACTACTGGCTCTCCGGTCAGGTCGGCTGGCTCGTCGCCCAGCGCTGGGGCGTCCCGCTCGTCCATGCCATGCACACCATGGCCAAGGTCAAGAACGCCGCGCTCGCCGAGGGGGACACCCCCGAGCCGCCCGCCCGCGTCATCGGCGAGACCCAGATCGTGAACGCCTCCGACCGGCTGATCGCCAACACTGCCGAAGAGGCCGACGAACTGGTCCGCTTCTACGACGCCGACCCCTCCGCGGTCGCCGTCGTGCATCCCGGCGTCAACCTGGAACGCTTCCGCCCCGCCGACGGCCGCGCTGCCGCACGGGCCCGCCTCGGCCTCCCGCAGGACGCGTTGGTCCCGCTCTTCGCGGGCCGCATCCAGCCGCTGAAGGCCCCCGACGTGCTGCTGCGCGCGGTGGCGGTGCTCCTGGACCGGGACCCGTCCCTGCGCTCCCGCATCGTGGTGCCGGTGGTCGGCGGCCCGAGCGGCAGCGGGCTCGCGAAGCCCGAGGGGCTCCAGAAGCTGGCCGCCCGCCTCGGCATCGCCGACGTCGTACGGTTCTGCCCGCCGGTGGGGCAGGACCGGCTGGCCGACTGGTTCCGGGCCGCTTCGGTGCTGGTCATGCCGTCCTACAGCGAGTCGTTCGGCCTGGTCGCGATCGAGGCCCAGGCGGCCGGTACGCCGGTGGTCGCGGCCGCGGTGGGCGGGCTCCCGGTGGCGGTACGCGACGGGGTCAGCGGCTTTCTGATACCCGGCCACGAGCCGGGGGAGTACGCCCGCGCGCTCGACCGGTTCGCTCAGGCGCCGGAGCTGGTCGAGCGGATGGGGACGGCCGCCGCGGCGCACGCCCAGTCCTTCGGCTGGGACACGGCGGCCTCGGCGACGGCCGACGTGTACACGGCCGCGCTGTGCGACCACCGCCGCCGGGCCCGCGCCCAGCACCTCGGCTGAGCCCTCTCCTGCCGTCCGCCCCGGGCTGCCGTACGCTCGCTGCATGGCTGACGTACCCGACGAGACAGCAGCGGCCCAGGTCATCGAGGCGACGCTGGACGATGCCGGGCTCGCATGGGAGAGCCCGGAGCGCGGCACCTACGTCGTGACGCTGCCCGGCACCCGCAAGCTGTCGACCACCTGTTCGCTGATCGTCGGCAAGCACTCCCTCTCCCTCAACGCCTTCGTCGTCCGCCACCCCGACGAGAACGACGCCGCGGTGCACCGCTGGCTGCTGGAGCGCAACCTCCGCCTGTTCGGGGTGAGTTACGCGATCGACCCGCTCGGCGACATCTACCTCACCGGCAGGCTGCCCCTCTCGGTGGTCACCCCCGAGGAGCTGGACCGGCTGTTCGGCGTGGTGCTGGAGGCGGCCGACGGCGCGTTCAACACCCTGCTGGAGCTGGGCTTCGCCACCTCGATCCGCAAGGAGTACGCGTGGCGGGTGTCGCGCGGCGAGTCCACCCGCAACCTGGACGCGTTCAGCCACCTGCTGGAACGCGAGGCCGGCGGCTGACGGCGGGGGCCCGGCACCGCCGGAGCAGGGTGCCGGACCGTGTGGGGCGCACGGTGCGAGGCAGGGTGGTCCTCCGGCCCGGGGCCGCCGCTCAGGGCAGGGGCACGAGCCGGACGACGGTGACGGTCAGCACGGACCGGGAGACGTAATAGAGGACGATGGCGCCGCATACGGTCGCCTCGCGCCGGTCCCGTTCGCTCTTGACGGCCGACGAGGCGTGCCCGTACGGCTCGCGGCCCAGAGTGCGGCCCATCTCGTCCCGGAAGGACTCACCGTCCCGCATCTTGGCCAGGGTGTCGTCGGCGGGCGGGGCGTAGGAGATGCGGAAGCTCAAGCGACGCTCCGCCTCTCGGCCTCGTCCCGCGCCAGCCGGTCCAGGATCCGCTCGGCCTCGGGATCGGGGACGGCCTCCAGCATCCAGTGCCGCATGACGGCCTGGATCTCGAGGACTCCGGCCTCGTTGATCGCGAGGTCGAACTCCTCGCGTCTCTCCTCGGGAAGCGCGGCCCGGATGTCCGGAATGCTGTTGGGCACATCGACTTCGCTACCGCCGACGAAGGTCTTCAGAGACTCACCCATGGTCGCTCTCTCCCCGATCTCCTCGCCCTGAGGCACCGTCACGGACGTCAGGACGGCCTGGGCTCACCGTAGTGCGTACGGCGGAGATGTCGACCGCCCGGTCGGGCACGGACCGACCGGGCACGGGTCGGGCGTGCGTGGACCGGTCGGGCGCGGGCCGGGCGGGCACGGATCGGCCGGGCACGGACCGGCCAAGGGTCAGTCGGCGCCCTGCACTTCGCTCGCAGCTCCGCCGCTTCGGCCGAGCTGCGCCATGACCCGGTCGCGCAGGAGCGCGTACTCCTCCTGGAGCCGTGGCAGCTCGCCGGGCGGCCGGACGACGACGTCACCGCCCACGACGATCTCCTCAGGTTCGAACTGCTCCCGGGTGAGGTCGATTTCGACGCCCATGCCCAGCCGGTTCCACCAGTGGAAATCGGTGCGCACCCCGTCCACCCGCACCTCACCCCGGATCAACTCCCCGCCGAGCAGGTCGTGGAGCACCATGGCGGTGACGCCGCACTGATCGCGCGCGGGATGGTCCGGGGTCCAGCGGTCGCGGTACTCCGGGGTGCAGGTCTCGGCGCTCCAACTGTCGCGCAGAGCCCGTTCGATGTCGGTGAGGAGATGGATCGTCATGACATCCATCGTGGCAGGGGGCACTGACAACGCACCCACGACCGGCCCCGCTCCCACGCCCCCGGAACCATCCGTCCCCACGCCCACCACAGCCGTTCGCTGCCACGCGCTCCCGCCGCAACATCGCGGTGGCTTCGTTCACGTTCAGCAGCAGCGTTTGTTCACTTGTTGCGGCAGCAGTTGGCGATCGGCAGGGCCGTAGATGTCCACGAGAAATGGCTCTGGCTCAGGTTCCGTGAAGCGGTCACGTTGAGTGAGCGGATGACCTCGCGGTCGACCGCTCCCCATGTCGAGAGCGGACCCCGGGTCAGTCTCCCGCCTCGGCTGCGGACCTCTTGCTGAGGAACTGCTTCGCTGCCTCAACCGCTTCTCCGTTGAGCTCCTCGACGGAGACTCCCCAGCTCTCCTCCCAGCCGTCCAGGTTGTGCGCGCAGTGCACAAGGGGTTCCAGCTCTTCGGGACAGCCGAGGTCGCAGGCGATGTCTGCCCAGACGAGGTGAGCACCGGCGGCGGGATCCAGGGATCCGTCGGCGATCCGACTGGCGATCCAACAGGCCATCGCCCACTTTGCGGCCCGAGGGTCCGCGGGCGGGCGAAAAAGCAGTCCCAGCTCCTCCAGTACCTGGTCGAAGAGCTCCGGCGCTTCGGGCTCTTCGCTCCGGAGCAGTCCAGCCAGCAAGGCCAGGGACGGGCTCTCGACCCCAGCCATCAGCGCGTCCAGACCCGCCTGAATGAGCCGATCCGGCCCTACATGCCTACCAAATGCCCTCTCTCGCGCGATGTGTCTGAACTGCTTGAGGGCATCGTCGCTGGTCATCGAGGTCTTCTCCGTCGGCATCTGGAAGGGGAAGGCTCGCACATCCACCGCCGCCGCTGCTGCTGCGATCAGGTTGCTCCCGTCGTCGGCGATCAGCACATGACAACACGCTTCCGCAGGAGCGCGAAGCCGCCCGCATCTGATACCCGGGCAGGGCCGCACCCAGATCAGGCCTCAGGCGGTGGTGGTTTTTCCTGGCCGGGAGGAGATCGCGGGCTTCCGCGCACAGCGGGTTCTCTGGGGTGAATGTGTGTGGCGCGAGGCGTACCACCTCCCGGCGGGCCTCGGCCGGCTCACCAGGACCCCGTCCGCTCGGTCTCCCCACACGACGTCCTGCCCCGGGCTCTCAGGACGCCGAGGGCAGGAGCGCGACGCAGGAGGGGGGCGACCCGTTGCGCAGGCTTCAGCCGCAGCGGGACGGCGACCGTCCTCATGCGGTCCGAGGGGCCACGCGGGATCCTTTTCCGCAGCATGCAGGGCATCCTGGACGGTGCGGGCTCCGGTGGTGACTCACAGCGTGTACGACACATCCTCCAAGCTCCGTTTCAGACCGTTCGCGGAGTCCTTGGAGTGCTCCAGCCGCAGTTCGTTGGGGCTTCGCCTGCTGGGGGCCGGGGTGCGGTGCGGAACAAAGTGCCGCACGGTCGAGGGACGTCAGGTGATGTCGAGTACCGCCTTGCCGTGGAGGCTGCCGTCGCGCATGGCTGTGAATGCTTCCGGAGCCTCATTCCAGCTGCCGCGCCAGGAGATTCCCGGGTGCAGGGTTCCGGTCGCCACCTGGTCCGCCAGCCAGGTCAAGGCCGGGGGCAGGCCAGGGCAGGACAGGAGGAAGAAGCTGACGATCGCACGGTTGTGGCGGCCCTGGTCGCCGAAGAAGGCGCCGTAGGGGAAGTGTTCGGGTTCGCCCGCCCCATGGCCGAGAGCGATCAGTGTGCCGTTCTCCGCCAGCTTGTCGTAGGCCTGGACCATGTGGTCGCCGCCCACCATGTCCACCACCGCGTCCACCGGGGCGGCCAGGTGAGCCGGGCCCTCGATCACCTCGTGGGCTCCCCGCGCGCGCAGTTCCCCTCCGTACGTGCCCGGATCACGGGTGGAAGCGACGACGTAGGCGCCGCCCTGACGGGCCAGTTGGACCGCGTATCGGCCGACGCCTCCGGTAGCCGCGGTGATCAGGACGCGTCGGCCGAGGAGGGGGCCCGTTCTGCGGAGGGCGAGCAGAGCGCTGGTAGCTGCCACCGGGACCGTACTGACCGCGCCCAGGTCGGCGGACGGACGGACCGTGCCGAGCAAGTCCGTGTTCACAGCGCGCAGTTCGGCCCAGGCGCCGTCGGCGCCGAGCGTCACCACGGGAGTTCCGGCGGCGGGGCCCGACCCGTCGGCTGCCGCTCGTTCGACCACGCCCGTCGCGTCCCAGCCGAGCACCGCGCCGTCCGGGGACGCGCTGACGCCGTGCTTGACCTCGCCCTGGTTGAGCGAGGTGGCGACCACCCGGACCAGAGCCTCGTGCGGGGCCGGCAACGGGTCGGGGACCTCGCCGAAGCGGATACCCGCGGGGGTCGTGCGATCGACGAGCAGGGCGCGCATGGTGGACACCTTCCGTTCAGGATCGTTGCCTGCACCATAGTGCCACTCAGTGGCATGAGCCTATAAGTGGCGATCGTCACCGCGATACGATCAGTGGGTGACCAGTCGCGAGACCGGGCCGCGCCCCTCGCTGCGCGAGCGCAAGAAGCAGCACACCCGCCAGGCGCTCATCGACTCCGCCCTGGAACTGTTCGACGCGCGCGGGTTCGGCGGCGTCACCCTCGACGAGCTGTGCGACACCGTTGACGTCTCCAAGCGCACCTTCTTCCGCACCTTCACCAGCAAAGAGGACGTCGCGTCCGCCCCCATCCAGGACATCTGGCTGACCTTCCTCACCGAGATGGAGAGCCCCTACGGCACCGACGCACCGGTCGCACCCCCCGCACTGCTGGAGTTCATGCGCGACGCGCTCCTCGCCGCCCTCGCACAGGTCATGGCCGATGACAGGGCCGAGCGGCGTATCCTGCTCAGCAGGCAGCTAGTTGAGCGGACTCCCTCCATGGACGCGCATGGCCTGGAGTTCTGCGCCCGCACCACGGAGCGCGCGCTGGAGATCCTGCACCGCAGGTTCGACCTTCCGGAGCGTGGCGACCCCCGCCCCCGCCTCGCCGTCGACATGCTGGTCGCCGCGTTCCGCCTCGCGCTCGCCGACTGGGCGGCGAAGCCGACCCGTACCGGCCTCAGCACGCTGTTCCGCGAAAGCGTCGCCGCGCTCCCCGGCAGCCTGGCGCTCACCGCCCTACCGCGCTCTGCTGTCGACGAATCTGTCCCGGGCCGAGAGCACTGACCCAGCAGAGTCTGCGATCGGCACAGTCTCCTTCGCGAACCGCTTGCGCGACTGGGGAGCGAGCTGCGGGCCGAACGATCGACGATCCGGTCGGCAGCCGCTGCGGACTGCCTCACCTCGCGCAACGCTGCTCAGTCCAGCTGGCTGCCGTCAGGGGTCGGCTCGGCTGCACACGGCAGTACAGGGCACAGTGGCGTCATGATCGAGCGAGGGCTGGCCCACGACGGAACGATTGAGCGCGAAGGCGGGCTGGAGCGAGTGGCGGCAGCGTTCACCCCTGTGGTCGACGCCGCCCGCACTCGGATCGCCGGGACGTTCACCAGTGCACGGATGCACAGCGCGTACCTCTACGGCAGCATCCCTCGCGGCACCGCCATCCCCCAGGTCTCCGACCTCGACCTCCAGCTCGCCCTCCACCACGAGCCCACGGAAGCCGACCGCGCCGACGCCACAGCGATCGAGGCCGCCCTCAACCGCGCATTCCCGCAGATCGACGGTGCCGGCATCCTGCTGACCAGCACCCACGTCCTGCTCAGCGAACTCGAACGTCACGACGCCGGATTCTTCATCGCCTGTCTGTGCACCCCGCTGCTCGGTCCCGACCTCGCGCAACGACTCCCCCGCTACCGGCCCACAACCGAGCTCGCCCGCGAAACAAACGGTGACCTCGCCCTGGCCCTGGACCGCTGGCGCACCCGAGCCGCCCAGGCCACCGCGGACGCCGACCGCCGCACCCTCAGCCGCGTCGTCGCCCGTCGCATCGTGCGCACCGGATTCACCTTGATCATGCCCCGCTGGGGCGGCTGGACCAGCGACCTCAACGCGTCCGCCGAACTCTTCGGCCGCTACTACCCCCAGCACGCAGACCAGATGCGTACCGCCGCGACCATCGCCCGCGTCCCCTCGCCCGATCCAGAAGTGCTCAGCACCTTCATCGACGACCTGGGCCCCTGGCTCGCATCCGAATACGCGGCCGTGCACGGCGAGAAGACACCCCGCCCCGCACACTGACCCTCCGCGCTGCTGTGCCACTGTGAGACCTCCCGTGCCGGTGAGCGCCTGGAGCCAGAGTTCCGGCGGCGGCTCCGCGGCAGTCCGCTCGGCGATGGGTGGGTGGCCTGGCTCTCGCGCTTGGCCGTACGGGTTCGGCTGCGGCGCCGGATCCTGTTCCCGGCCAGCGCGGTCACGGCGATCACTGCTGCGGTGACGGCGAGGGCGGGACCACCGTAGGTGATGATGCGCTGGAGGGAGGTGGCCGCGGCGTATCCGGCTGTGGCTTCGGCACCGGCCCACAGGGGTGCGGCGAGCAGGCTGTAGGGGGCGATGCGGCGGTAGGGCAGGTGGGTGGCTCCGGCCAGGTGCGGGGTCAGGGTCCGTACGACGGGGATGAAGCGGGACAGGAAGACGGCCTGTCCGCCTCGTCGGGCCATGAGGGCTTGTGCGCGTTGCCAGGCTGCGGCGGGGATGCGGCGGCCGAGCCGTCCGGTGCGCAGGCGGCTGCCGAGCAGGTGCCCGGTGCGGTGGCCGAGGGCATCACCGGCCACGGCCGCGCTCGCGGCGGTGGCGATGACCAGGACGAGGTTCAGGTCGCCGGCGCGGGCCAGGGCTCCGGAGGCCAGGAGCAGCGTCAGGGTCGGTACGAACGCGCCGACCAGCAGCACGGACTCGGCCAGCACCGCGGCGGCAATGATCGCGTAGGCGGCCGGGGCAGGAACGTGGCCGATCACTCCGGTCAGCGTGTTCACCGGGCCGCTCCGACCGTGATCTCATGCGCCGGGGCGGGCACGCTGGCGGGGCGGCGCAGATGCCAGACGTTCGCCGGGGGCAGGTTGCTCCACACGGTCCAGCAGGCGGTGGCGTACTGGCGCTGGTAGCCGACGAGGACGTCTTCGACGGCGCGGTGGCGGCGGACTTCGGCGCGGGAGGCGGTCAGGGCGCGGGCATAGCGGGTGCCGCGGTAGGCGAAGTAGGTGAGGGTGCCGCCGGGCTGGAGGAGCTCCATGTACCGGTCCATGATCGTCTCGACCTGGGCGGGAGCGAAGTTGGTGAACGGCAGGCCGGAGACGATCACGTCGTAGGAGTGGCCGGTGTCGAGCTGTTCGACGAGGGAGTGGTGGATGCGGACCCGCTCGCTCGCGCCGGCCAGACGCGGATGGTCCCGGACGAGGTGGCGCAGCCGGGAGGCGAAGCGCGCGTTGGCCTCGACAACGTCCAGACGGCTGCCCGGGGAGAGCCGGGAGACCAGAGTGCGGGTGACCGATCCGGTGCCCGCGCCTGCTTCCAGCACGTTCAGCGGCTGCGTTCCGTGTTCCTGGACCGGGTCGGTGAGCAGGCGCGCCAGGGCCTTGCTGCTGGGAGCGATGGCTCCGGTGGTGCGCAGGTCGCGGGCGGCTTCGAAGAGAAACATCCAGCCCTCGGCGTTGCGCTGCGCGAGGACACGGTCGTGTGAGGTGGTCCAGTCATCCATGCCTTCGACGCTAGAGACGCCGTCATTCCTGCGGATCCTCCCTTCTGCGACGGCTCGACCCTACGAAAGTAGGGGGTCGGGATGGCGGAACGTCGGACGTGCAATGGTGGCCTCCTTCCTAGGCTGCGGGGGTGAAACGGGAACAGAGTCACCGGTGGGCGGTGTACGGGCGCTACGGCTTGGTGGCGTTGCTGACGCTGGCTGCGGTCCAGAACGGGGCGTCGAGTGCGGGCGGTCACTACGTCGCGGTTCGCAGTGCGGTGGCGCTCGCCTGCGGGCTGGCCCTGCTGCTGCGCCGGCCGTGGTGGCTCGCTCCGGCCTTGACCACGGCGTCCGCGGGCGTGTGGGGGTGGCCCATGCTCCCGCTGCTCCTGCTGGCCCTGTTCGACCTTGCCGCCCGCCGGCGCGCCCGGGCAGCCGTGCTCTGCTCGGCTGTGGCACTCATCGGCAACGCAGTCCTGCACTCGCAGGTGTCTTTGTGGACACCACAGCCCTACGGCTCGGCGCTTTTTGTGGTGCTGGCGGTGACCGCGGGGCTGTGGATGGGCAATCGGCGCCGCCTGGTCGAAGCGCTGAACGCCCAGGTGGAGCACTTGCGGACCGAGCGAGAACTGCGCGAGCAGGCTGCACGGCTGGCCGAGCGGTCTGCGATCGCGGCGGAGATGCACGACGTGCTCGCCCACCGGCTCAGTCTGATCGCCCTTCACACCGGCGTCCTGGCCACCAGGAAAGACACGCTGCCGGAGCCTGTCATCGGACGCCTCAGTATGCTGCGGGCCGCCTCCACCGACGCCCTGACCGACCTGCGCGACGTGCTGGGAGCCCTGCGCACCACTGATGACGCTGCCGTCACCGACCGGCCCGCTCCCGTTCTGCGCGATGTCGAAGAGATGATCGGGCAGACACGGGCCGCCGGACAAGCCATCGACACGACCGTGGAGGGCAGCCCGGAGCGGGCGCCCGCGGCGCACCGGATGGCCGTGTACCGGCTGGTCCAGGAAGCTCTGACCAACGCCCGCAAACACGCCCCCGAGGCACCCGTCCGCGTCCGCATCGACTACGGGCCTCCCGCCACCCTGATCGAGATCACCAACCCTCCCGGCATCGACGTGCACGGCGCCCAGGCCGTCCCCTCGGGATTCGGCCTCATCGGTCTTCGTGAGCGGGTTGAAGCACTGGGCGGGCATCTGAACGCCGGGCCCGGCGGCGCCGGCACCTGGCGACTGGCCGCTCGTATCCCCCACCCCGTCACCGAACAGAACGGTCCCCGCACGTGATCCGCGCCATGGTCGTCGACGACGATGCCCTCGTCCGCCTCGGACTGACCGATCTTCTCGACAGCGACCCGGCCATCGAGGTTGTCGCCCAGGCCACTGACGGCTTCCACGCCATCGAGCAGGCCACCACCCACCGCATCGACGTTGCCCTGGTCGACGTCCGCATGCCGCGCATGGACG
Source organism: Streptomyces sp. NPDC101181 (assembly GCF_044767975.1). Classification (NCBI taxonomy): domain Bacteria; kingdom Bacillati; phylum Actinomycetota; class Actinomycetes; order Kitasatosporales; family Streptomycetaceae; genus Streptomyces; species Streptomyces sp. NPDC101181. Next base: position 88,549 of record NZ_JBIWOX010000002.1, read on the forward strand.
GCATCACCGCCACCAAACACCTGCGCACCCTGCCCCACCCCCCGAAAATCATCACCCTGACCACGTTCGATCTCGACGAATACGTCTACGACGCCCTCGCCGCGGGATCCGACGGCTTCCTCCTCAAGGACACCGACCCCGCCGAGATCCTGCGCGCCGTTCACCTCGTCGCCGCCGGCTCGGCCATGCTCCACCCCACCGCCGCCCGCCGTCTCATCGACCGCTACCACCACACGGGCCGCCCGCAGGCCACCCAGGCCCAGACCCGCATCGCCCCCCTCACCCCACGCGAGAAGGATGTCCTGGCCCTGCTCGCTCAGGGAGACACCAACGCGGACATCGCACAGGCACTCGGGATGCAGGAGAGCACCGTCAAATCGCACGTCAGCCGCATCCTGACCACCCTGGGCGTCACCAACCGCGTCCAGGCCGCGCTCTTGGCCCGCGACGCAGGTCTCACATCCTGAGAGTCTTCCGGCATCACCGCCACCAGGTGCCCGCGAGCCCGTCCGAGCTGCACTCGTGCGCCGGCCTCGATCGGGTCCCTGCCGCTGGCGGTCGCGGCACTTCCTGGGTGCGAGGTCCTCGGCCAGGGTGCGCAGTGCGCCGGGTGCGGCGGCTGCGGCTGCGCCGGCGATCGCGGCGAGCACGGTGCCGGGGGTGCGAAGGAAAGCGAGCAGGGCGAAGGCGACGGCGGACAGTCCGAGTCCAGCGGTGATTTCCCAGCGAAAGGGGGCGCGTGCGCAGACGCATGCTGAGGAGCGGGCCCCTATCGCCTCAGCGATGGCGTACGCGGCGCCCATGGCGGCGCCGCTGTATCCGGCGTCCGTACCACGCCCGTAGAGGAGGAAGGCGAGTGGCGCCATCGCCATCGCCACCGGCAGGCGGCTGGCCGTGACGACCGCGGCCCGGATCGAGACGTGCTTGGCGAACAGGCCGCGGATGCCACGCGTAGTGATCCTTCGCTGTCGTGCTGGGCCGGGAGGCCGGTTAGTTGGTCTTCGGGGTCGCTGGCTTCTTCGGGCAGGCTCCGTCCCCCTGCTGTGGAATCCCGCCACCCCGACAGCTGAAACACCAGGTTAGGGGCCTGATCCGCTTGGCGGATCGGGCCCCTAACGCGTTCCTGGGCGCATCTTGGAAGCCGTTGGGGAACGCCGTCCGATCACCCTCTTCACACGGCCCAGAGTCCAGCGCCGGTGCCCCCAGCCGGGCGGGGTGGGCGGCCGGCCCTGCCTCTGACTGAGCGAACCGCTTCTCGCTCGGTCGCTGACTCCCAGACCCCTGGCGACCGCCGGCCTTCCCTCGCCCAGGGCGAGGCGCTCAGCCGCCCGAAGCCGTAACTCCTCGCGCTTGCTCGACCACGACGTCGGCGCCGGGCTCAGCTGACCAGGCCACCGTGCCCTGAGCCGGGAGAAGGCTCAGGCCGGTACCTTCGCGAGCGCATCCACAATCGCGGCGACGCGGGTCTTGGCATCGCCGAAGAGCATCTGGGAGTTCTCCCGGAAGAACAGCGGATTCTGCACACCGGCATAGCCCGCAGCCATGGAACGTTTGAAGACCACCACGTTCTTGGCCTCCCACACCCGCAGCACAGGCATCCCCGCGATCGGCGAACTCGGGTCCTCGGCCGCCGCCGGGTTGACTGTGTCGTTGGCGCCGATGACGAGGACGACGTCCGTGTCGGCGAGATCGTCGTTGATCTCGTCCATCTCCAGGACGATGTCGTAGGGCACCTTGGCTTCGGCCAGCAGCACGTTCATGTGACCCGGCAGGCGGCCCGCGACCGGGTGGATGCCGAAGCGTACGTCGACGCCCTTCTCCCGCAGCACGCGGGTCAACTCCGCGACCGGGTACTGCGCCTGCGCCACTGCCATGCCGTAGCCGGGGGTGATGATGACCGACGAAGCCGACAGCAGGAGGTCAGCGGTGTCGCTCGCGGCGATCTCACGGTGCTCGCCGTAGTCCTGGTCGCCCGACGGGCGGGCCTCGGCCCCGAAGCCGCCGACGATCACCGAGAGGAAGGATCGGTTCATTGCCTTGCACATGATGTAGGACAAGTACGCACCGGAGGAGCCGACCAGAGCCCCGGTAACGATCAGCAGGTCATTTTCCAGCAGGAATCCCGACGCGGCGGCCGCCCAGCCGGAGTAGCTGTTGAGCATGGAGACGACCACGGGCATGTCTCCGCCGCCGATGGAGGCGACCAGATGCCAGCCCAGGGCCAACGCCAGCACAGTGACCGCGATCAGCAGCCCGAGGCCGGGATCGAGGACGTAGGTCACCGTGAGCACCACGAAGGCGAGGAGCGCCCCGATGTTGAAGACGTGCTTACCCGGCAGAACCAGCGGAGCGGACTTCATCCGGGCTGAGAGCTTGAGGAAGGCCACGATGGAGCCGGTGAAGGTGACCGCGCCGATGAAAACGCCGATAAGAACCTCGGCCCGATGGATACCGTCGGCGTCCGATCCGGCGTCGAGGTGACCGTTCCAGCCGATCAGCACCGCGGCGAGACCTACGAAGGAGTGCAGCAGCGCGATCAGTTCGGGCATGCCGGTCATCTCCACGACCTTGGCCCGCCACAGCCCGATGACCGCCCCGATCGCGACGGTGGACAAGAGAATGATGATGGATGTGGCGGAACCGAGGTCGGCAACCTGTATGACCGTGGCAGCGAGGGCGAGCACCATACCCGCGACTCCGTAGGCCCAGCCCTGGGAAGCGGTCTCGTGCTTGGAGAGTCCGGCGAGCGCCAGAATGAAGAGGAGGGCGGCGACGAGGTACGCCGCACCTGAGATCGAGAGGATATCCACGTCAGATCAGGCCTTCCGGAACATGGTGAGCATGCGGCGCGTGACGGCGAAGCCCCCGAAGATGTTGATTGAGGCGAGCAGCGTGGCAACGCCCGCGAGTACCAGCACCGCGTTGTTTGTGGCGGTCAGCTGAAGTAGTGCGCCCACCACGACGATGCCCGAGATCGCGTTGGTCACCGACATCAGCGGGGTGTGCAAGGCGTGGTGCACCTGTCCGATCACGTAGAAGCCCACCACGACGGCCAGCGTCAGAACGGTGAAGTGCTGGGTGATCTGCGAGGGCGCGAAGGCGTTGAGCAGGAACAAGCCGAGCGCCCCGGCGCCGACCAGCGTCCCCTTGGCACCCGAGGAGAGCTTCTTGTCGGTCTTCTGCTCCGGCGGGGCCGCAGGGGCGGCCGCGGCGGGGGCCGCCGAGACCTGTACCACCGGCGGCGGCCAGAGGACGTCGCCTCGGTGAACCACGGTCAGCCCGCGCTGCACGACGTCCTCCAGGTCAAGCGTGACCTGTCCGTCCTTGCCCGGGGTGAGCAGCTTCATGAGGTTGACGAGGTTGGCGCCGTACAGCTGTGAGGACTGTGCCGGGAGGCGCGCGGGCAGATCGCTGTAGCCGATGATGGTCACGCCGTTATCGGTCGTGACGACCTGGTCCTTGACCGAGCCCTCGACATTCCCGCCCTGTGCGGTGGCCATGTCGACGATGACGCTGCCCGGCTTCATGGAGGCGACGTCCGCGGCGGTGATCAACTTCGGCGCCGGCCGCCCGGGGATCAGGGCCGTGGTGACGATGACGTCCGCCTCCGCGGCCTGTTCGGAGTAGATCTCCGCGGCTCGTCTGTCGTACGCCTCGGAGGTCGCCTTCGCGTAACCGTCAGTGGACTCCTCCACCTCGACGTCCACGGGCAGATACGCACCACCGAGCGACTTCACCTGGTCGGCGACCTCGGGACGCGGATCGGTGGCACGGACGATCGCCCCCAAAGACGCCGCCGAACCGATAGCGGCGAGACCCGCCACACCGGCACCGGCGACAAGCACCTTGGCCGGCGGCACCTTTCCCGCAGCAGTGACCTGCCCGGTGAAGAAGCGCCCGAAGTGGTGCGCCGCCTCGATCACCGCCCGGTAACCCGCGATGTTGGCCTGGCTGGAGAGGATGTCCAGTGACTGTGCCCTGGAGAGGCGCGGCACTGCGTCCATCGCGAAGGCGTCGACCTTGCGTGCGGCCAGCGCCACGAGGAGGTCGCCGCTGACGGCCGGGGCGAGTGGGGCGACCAGCGTCGCACCCTCCTTGAACCGTTTCACCTCGGAAAGCTCGGGCGCGTTGACCCGAAAGACCAGATCCGCTTCCCACGCTGCCGCCGCCGTACCTATGGCAGCACCGGCCTGGGCGTACGCCTCGTCGCTGAAGCTCGATCTCTCGCCTGCCCCGGCTTCGATCACCACTTCGAAGCCCAGCCCGGTCAACTGCCGGACGGTGGCGGGCGTGGCCGCCACCCGGGTCTCTCCAGGCTTGGTCTCCCGGGTCACTCCGATAAGCATCATGAGCCCTTTCGTCTGTTGGTTCCACATAGCGGTTGCGGGGGTTCGACTCCCGAGTTCCCTTGGCCGACGTGCACCCGGCGCCTCTGTGCCAGATGAGCCTGCTCGGCGTCTCCTCTACCCTGGCGCCACGGGGCGGAGCATCACACGGGACTTGGGTGTGAAGCGGTTCTGATAGGCACGCCCCCGGCTCGGGCAGACACTGACGCATGGAGTGTCTGCCCGAGCCGGGGGCGATGTCATGCGGCCGTTCTCGGGTCAGGCGGCTGCCGCAGGAGACTTCGGCGGCTCGACCGCGGTGAGGCCACCGTCCACGGGGATGACGGTCCCGTTGATGTACGAGCCGCCGGGGCCTGCGAGGAAGGCGATGACCTCGCTGACATCCTCCGGCTGGGCGACGCGGCGCAGCGGGATCAGGGGGATGTACATGTCGAGGTACTCGACCGGAGCGCTGGTGTAGACCGGGCCGGGTGCGACGGAGTTGACGCGCACCCCGGACGGGCCGTACTCGGCGGCCCAGGAGCGGGTCAAGGCGTTCACTGCTCCCTTGGTGGCGGCGTAAACCGCGTTGTAGACGTCGCCCATCACGGCGGCCCCGCTGCTGATGTTGATCACGCTGCCGCTGCCACGCTCGGCCATCTTCGGAGCCAGGGCGGCGGTCAGGGCGTAGACCGCCCGTACGTTGCCGTCGAGCATGGCGTCGTACTGTTCGGTGGTGATGTCGGCGCTGAGGCCGAAGCTGGCCCCTGCGGCGTTGTTCACCAGGATGTCCACGTCACCGGCTTCGCGGGCCAGGCGGGCCACGTCCTCCTGGTCGGTCAGGTCAGCGGCGATGAAGCGGGCCGTGCCGCCGTCGGCCTGGATCCGGGCGACCACATCGGCGCCGCGGGTGGCATCGCGGCCGGTCACCACGACGCTCGCGCCCCGTGCGGCCAGGGACTGCGCCGTTGCGCGGCCGATGCCGGTGGTGGAGCCGGTGATGAGGGCGGTCTTACCGGTGAGCTCACTCATGTCGCGCTCTCTTTCTTCGGGATGGTGTCCTGAGAACTGCCTCGACCAGCGGAAAATTCCGTACCAACCGATCGGTGCAGAAGTAGCGTATCAGTTGCGGACCGATCAGTGCGGAATTGGTATGCTCGATGGCATGGACACCCAACGCAGCGCGCAGGTCGGACGGCCCAGGAGCTTCGACGCCGACGAGGCTCTCGAGAACGCGATGCGGGTCTTCTGGCAGAACGGCTACGAAGGCGCCAGCCTGCCCGACCTCCTCGAAGCCATGGGGATCAGCCGCACCAGCATGTACGCGGCCTTCGGCAACAAGGAGGAACTGTTCCGCAAGGCCCTGGCGCGCTACGCCGAGGGCCCGGCCTCGTACGGCGCCCAGGCCATGGCTGAAGAAACCGCCCACCGGGTGGCCACCGTCTTCCTCAGGGGCGCGGTCCGCAGCAGCACCCTGCCCGGCTACCCGACGGGGTGCCTCAGCCTGCGGGCCTCGCTGATCGGGGGCGAAAGCGGGCAGACGATCCGCAACCTGCTGGCGGCTTGGCGCGACGAGACCGGCACCCTGCTGACCGAGCGCTTCCGACGTGCGGTCGACGAGGGCGACCTCGCCACAGGAACCTCCCCGGAGCTCCTGGCCAGGTATCTGATGACGATCGGCAACGGCGTCGCGATCCAGGCTGCGGGCGGCGCCGAGCGCGCCGACCTCGAACGCATCGTCGACGCCGTCCTGCAGAGCTGGCCGCCGGCTCTTCCCCTGGCCGAAGACGAGCACTAGCCCCCGCATGCCGACCAGGACCGCGACAGCCGACGACGCACAGGGAAGCAAGCGAGCCCGCCATCGCCCGTCGGCCGTACGACACCGGCCCCTGCTCCGGCGGACGAGCCGGTCTTCGCGACGCTGGCCGCCCGCTGGCCGCCCGATGGGCGGCGACCGGGCGTGCCGTGCCCGGCCAGGTGGACCGGCAATGAGCCATATGCACGCCACCATGAGTCGATCGCAGGCGTCGCGGACCGCCTCCACAGCGACGCGGAGCACACCGAGTTCGACCGCTTCGACGACGTCATCTCCTACGTACGCGACGCCGGCGAGCGCCCACCCGTGAACGGATGGGTCACCAAGCTGTAGCAACTGGCCCGGTAACCAGGAAGCGCGGCTACCCGTTTGCCCCCGCGGACGGGCACCGCACCGTATGGAGCGAGGACCACGCCCGCGCGCTCTGGGGCACCGACGACGACCAGGCTGTGCCCGAGGTCGACGGCGACACCGTGCGGCCGGGGACCAGCGCCTCACGCACATATCCTCCAACCGCCCAGGAACCGTTTCTCAGGGCGAATGGGACCCGATACTCGTGGTCCATCACTGTGGGTAGTTCTCGAGGACCTGTGAAGGTCCTTGCCCGGGGTACCCGCTGCTCATCCACGTTGGTGCACGGACTCGCTGGGCTACAGCCTCTGCGGCGGCCCGTTGCTCACGCGTTCGGTTTCCTGGGCCATGGGACGGTGCTTGCCGAGGATGGATCCGGCTGTGAGAAGGAGCGTGATGCCGACGGCGAAGAGGATGGTGGCGGTGGGGTTGGTCCAGTTGAGCAGAACGCCGGTCGCACCCGCGCTGAGGCCGTAGCCCACACCGCTTCCTGCGTACTGGAGCGAATACCCGACGGCGTGCAGGTCCGCCGGTAGGGCTCGTTGCAGCGAGAGATTCCTCGCGATGAGGACTACGGCCTGGAACATGCCTGCGGCCAGCAGCACGACCGCAAGGCCCCCCAGGGCGGGCACCGTCGCGGTAGAAGCGGCTGCGGCAACGGTCGCCAGCAGGAAGATCGTGCTGTGCCGTTCCGGACTGCCGGGCCAGCTCCGCAGACCGTACACGAGCCCGCCGGCGATGCTGGCGAGGGCGAACCCGGTCAGCAGGGGCCCGCTGGCGGCGGCCGGGAGTTCTCGCCGCTCAAGCAGCGCGGGGAGGGACAGTTCCACAGTGGCCAGCAAGTACATCGCAGCCGCGCTGGTGAGGTAGATCGGCCAGGCTGCGGTGAGCTGTCTCGCTACAGCTTTCAGCCGCACGCCGGCCGCCGGTCTTCCCGTCTTCTCCGGCAGCGCGAAGAGGCAGCTTGCTGCCACCGTGGCAGACGACGCCGCCGTGTAGAACGGGACTGTGGCTGACCACCAGGCAGCTGCGCCGGCGACGAGGGCGGGTGACGCCGCCCACACGGCCATGTTCAGTGAGGATTCCCAGCTGAGCGCTGAATTCAGGTCCTTGGCCGGGACTAGGTCGGCCACCATGGCTCGCAGCGCGCCGGGCACAGCGGCCCCTGATGCTCCTGCAGCGGCCGCCATGATGACGGTGACTGTGAGCGGGGCATCGGGAAGGATGGCGAGCCCGTTGAAGAACACGGCGCTCATGAGGAGCCCCACAGCGATCTCGCGCCGGTAGGGGCGATTTCGCAGGCGTGCGCCTAGGAACGGGGCGCCGATGGCTTCGGCCACTGTGTACGCGGCGGCCAGCACCGCGCCACGGGCGTAGTCGCCGGATGTCTCCTTCGCGAGGAAGACGAACGCGAGCGGGGCCATCGCCACCGGCAGCCGGCCAGCTGCGACGGTGAACGACCACAGAACCGTCTGCTTGCCGGCAAGGGCGCGGTAGGACATCTTGTGGTTCTTCCCGTGTCTGTTCAGCGGTCGGCAAGCTGCACGCTCCGGGACAGGTAAGCACGGAGTTCTGCCTCCAACGCCCGGCACTGCCACCAGGTCGGCGCCAGGACGACGTACTCGACCGTACCGCTGGCCTCGGTGTCGTCGGAGGCGATCACCACTCCCTCTCGCGCCTCCCTGTCCCAGGCAGGACCGTTGCGTGCCAGGCCGTCGACGAGCGTGGTGAAGGGTGGTGCGGGGACGCTGAACCGGTTCAGAAGCACATGGTCGTCGGCCCAGTTCTAGCCGAGAAGCGCTGTGGCGATGGCGTCGAGGTGGGTGCTGCCGCCCAGCCAGGCATTGACCTAGTTGAATCGGACGGTGCCATCGGGCGAGATCACCGCGTCGATGCTCGCCAGGCCAGGTTCGCCACCGAAGGGCCTCTTCCGTACGGAGGATCGGACCTTATCTGTCGTCAAACCCTGTCAGCAATCACCATCGGATCTGATTGGACTCGGTCCGCCTCGAACCTCCTGATTGCGCGGGTTCATCGGACATCCCGTTCGCCTGTCGTCAAACGATCGTTTGCCGACAGACTCAGATGCTTCCTCCTATGGACCAACACCGACCGCACCTACGGGCCTCAGACGTGGAGCTCCTGGGGGAAGCCGGTCCAGCGGAGCTCGGCGGGGAGGTGGCCGGTGTCGTTGAAGAGGAGAACCGCCGGGGGGCGGCCGGGTGCGTAGCGGAGGACGGTCAGTGCCGCGTTGGCATGGTTGATACCCATCCAGCGCCACTTCGGCGCGTCGAGGGCGGCGCGGACAAGCCAGCCGACGAGGAAGTTGTGGGTGACGACGAGTTCGTGACGCGGCTCGTCGCCGGGCACGGGCCCCGTGAACTCCGCGAACGCCTCCGCCGCGAGCCGGGGTCCGTCCGCGCGCTCCTGGGCCGGGAACTGGTCCAGGAACCCGAGCATGGCGTCAGCTGTCTCGGGCGGCAGCTCCTCGCGGGCCGGCAGGTACGGGATGTAGTCGCCGGCTGCGGCGGAGCGGTGTACGGGGACGCCGTCGAGCTGTTCGCCGACCAGGCGGGCGGTCTGGTCGGCGCGGGCCAGCGGTCCGTGGTGTATCGCCGCCAGCGGGACGCCACGGAGCCGCTCCCCCAACAGGGCGGCCTGGCGGCGGCCCGTATCCGTCAGTTCGCTCTCGTCCGCGGACGCCTCGCCGTGGCGGGTGAGATAGAGGTAACGGGCGGCCGTAATGGACATGGGTGCGGCCTCCAGTGCAGTTGATCTTGCCGACTCATGGAGGGACGCCGCCCCCTGCGGACTGGTTCCACGAGGGGGAGCTGGGCATCATTGGGCTGTTCTCGTGGTTAACGGTTCAACGGCAGGTGAAGCGATCGCGGCTTCGCCGGGCTCTCGTTCGCGGAGAACCGAGTCCGAAAAATTGCAGCCCTCCGATCTGCGCTTGATCGCTGGAGCGGTCGTCGGAACCTTGATTGCGATGATTGTCATGGCGTTGATGTGGGGCTCTCCGGCGGATTCCCCTCGCGCCCTGGCAGAGCTCCTCGATGACTCAGCCCGGATCACCCAGGACCTTGTTCAGAAGCAGGCTGATTGCCTGTCGGGCGAGCCCGCTGGCTGCTGACTTGGAACAGAGGGCTCTGCGATTGCGCTCCGTGTACGAGATCCCTTCGCGCGCGGCGAGCTCCCGGGCCGCCCAACGGCCCATTGAGCCCATGAGACCCAACAGGTTCAATGCCCGGTCCTCGCTGGCTCCGGGGACCTCGACGCGCTGGACCGGCGGGCCGCGTCGCTGGAGCGGCGGGTCTGCGGCATCAGGCTGCGGGTCGAGGTCGCCGCGCTCCCCCGCCTCATGCAGACGCCCAGCACCGAGTGGGCCTGGCAGCAGATGGGCCTGCTCCACGAGCAGGCGCGGAGCGCGGCGTAACCGGTGTGCGGCCCGCCTAGTTGGAGCGAGTGTCCACGTAGAAGTGCGCAGCCGGGCCCGGGGTCTGTCATGGCGACACTCCGGGCCCGCGCGCGTTCCGTACCCGGGTCGCACTCCGGGTCGTCCCCTGCATCGCGCCTTGGGTCTCTCCCGCATCGCGCCCCGGATCGCATCGCCCCTGCGCCTACCTTGGGCACGGCCGTGACCTGGATGTTCGGCCGGTTTCTCTCCGACGTCACGCGCCGACTACTTGTCTGTGCCGCTCTCTGGGAACACGTCAGCCCCGGTCGGGCCTGTTGGGTCTGACCGGGGCCGAGCTGTCCAGACGGTCAGGCGAGTCCGGCGGAGGCGTTCTCGTCCCAGCCGTCGTCACGCTGCATGTAGGGCCGTTTGTGAGGCAGGGTGCCGGGCCGTACGCGCGCCGTTGTCCGGCCCGCACGGCATGGCCCGGCCCACCGTCTCTTCAGTCCAGGTCGGACATGTCGAGCACGAAGCGGTAGCGGACGTCATTTCGCCGGAGGCGGTCGAGCGCCGTGTCCACCTGTGACGACGGGAGTACTTCGATGTCGGCGGCGATGCTGTTGTCGGCGCAGAATTGGAGCATCTCGGCTGTCGCCAGGCGGCCTCCGCTGCCCCCGGAACTGAGCTTCTTGCGGCCGATGAGCAGGTCCATGGCCTCGATGGTGACGGTGCCCAGGTGCCCAAGGAGGCTGAGGGTGCCGTCCATCGCCACCAGCTTCAGATACGGGCCGAGGTCGTGAGGGGCGGAGATGGCGTCAATGACGACGTCGAAGGTGTCGCGCGCCGTGGCCATCTGCCGGGTGTCGGTGGACGCGATGAGATCGTGAGCGCCGAGCTTGCGGGCGTCGTCGCGCTTTTCCTGGGTACGGCTGATGACGGTCGTGGTGGCGCCGAGCGCCACGGCCATCTTGACCGCGAGGTGGCCCAGGCCGCCGAGGCCGGCCACGGCGACGCGACTGCCGGGGCCCACACCGAGGGAGCGCAGGGGTTCCCAGACGGTGACGCCGGCGCACATCAGCGGGGCGGCTGCGGCCGGGTCAAGGCCGGAGGGGAGCGGGTAGGCGAAGGCGTCGCGCACGACGTACTCGCGGGAGTAGCCGCCCAGGGTGGTCGACCCGTCCTGCCGGTCGGTGCCGCCGTAGGTCAGAGTCGGGAAGGAGTGGCAGAAATTCTCCTGTCCGGCTTCACACATGGCGCACACGCCGCAGGAGTCGACGATGTTGCCCACCGCGACGTGGTCGCCGACCGAGAAGGTGGTCACCTCGGGGCCGGTCCCGGTCACCACGCCGGTGAATTCGTGACCGGGCACCAGGGGCGCTTTCGTGTGCTGGTCGTAGGCGTGCAGGGCGTGTAGGTCGGTGTGGCATACGCCGCAGTAGTCGACCTGCACTGCGATGTCATCCGAGCGCAGGTCACGGCGCTCCAGTGACGCGCGCCGCAGCGTCGCCGGGCCGGCCGCCTGCCATCCGGTGGTCGTTCGCATAGGTGACTCCTTAAACAGACCGTTCTGTCTGTTGCAGCGTAAATGCAACCGCACCCGAAGGCAAACCAACTGTTCTGTTTGGTAGAGTGCGGACATGCCTGCACAGCCCCAGACCTCGCGAGGCGCCGCGACCTACCAGCGCATCCTGGACGCCGCCACCGAAGAGTTCGCCCAGTACGGCATCGCCGGGGCGCGCATCGAACGCATCGTGACGGCAGCGCGCACCAACAAGGCACAGCTCTACGCCTACTTCGGCGACAAGGAGCAACTCTTCGACGCGATCTTCCTCAGCTCGCTGGAGCGCATCACCAACGTCGTGCCCATCGACGCCGAGGATCTCGCGGGGTGGGCTGTTCGTCTCTATGACGAATACCTGCGCCGCCCCGACCTCATCCGGCTGGCGACCTGGACACGACTGGAGCGCCGGCCTGCCGGGCACCTCGTCGAGACGCACCAGCACTACGACGACCGCAAGCTCACGGCCATCGCCGAGGCCCAGGCCGCCGGGCGGGTCCGCGCAGGTGATCCGTTCGACATCATGGCCATGGTCATCGCCATGTCCATGGCCTGGTCACCGGTCAGCAACGTATATGCGGCCAGCAGCCAAGAACCCGATGACGCACATGACCAGCGCCGCGCTCTGCTCCACGACTGCGTCCAAAGCGCCACCGCGGCTGGCAGAGGCGATGCATCCCCCTCATGACTGGCACCAACACCCCTGGCGGCACTCACGCATGTTGCCTGGGCTCCGGCCAGGACCGGAGCCCAGGACTCACACAGGAACTTCGGCTGCTTCCACCCACGGGGCGGCGCCGACATTGTCCGGCAGCCGCCGCGGCCGTACCGCGCCGAGCCAGTGGACGCGGATCTTGCCCATGACGGGCTCGAACTGTGTGCAGTCCGGGCGTGAGGACCAGGGAGAGCGGGCGGCATCTGCCGTCCGCGCTGAGGTGAATCTTCGTGGTCAGGCCGCCGCGGGAACGGCCGAGTGCTTCGCCTGCCGCGCCGCCTCCGCCAGGATCAGGCGCCTGTGCGCGCAGGTGCACTGATCTTGGCAGGGGCCCTTTTGAGGCAGCCGGAGGTACTGGTGGCGGATTGGTCGCAGCGCCGGCGGCGTGCTGGTGGCCCGGACGGAAGTGGACTCGACGTTGATGTTCCAGTCGATGTCACCGCCTGCGTCGGCGATCGCCTGGGCGTGCTGAAGCAGCCGTTCCCAGGTGCCGTCGGCAGACCAGCGGCTGTGGCGTTTGTGAATGGTCTGCCACGGGCCGAAGCGAGCGGGCAGCTGACACCACTGACAGCCGGTACTCAACCGGTGAATGATTCCGTTGATTACCTGTCGGTGGTTCCGCCAGCGGCCGCAGCGGTTGTTGCTCTTGGGCAGCAGAGGCTCCAGCACTGCCCACTCGCATCGGTGAGATCCCCCCTGCTGAGCACGCCACTGCCTCCTCTTTCAGGCGGCGTTCGCGTCCGCGAGCTGGTCGGTGACGCTGCGAGGCTCGCGGCCCAGCAGCTCGGCGAGCAACGGATCGACTCCCGCGAAGCGGCCTTCGCGGGCGGCCTGGAAGGTGGTGAGCGTCATCCTCGCCATCGCCTCCGGAGTACCGGCGGCTGGCTTTGTTCACTTCCAGCGACCGCGTTTGTCGATCTGTTTCAGCAGCGGTTGGTGCTCAGCGTCGCGGTGAGTGTTCACGAAAAATGGTTCTGGCTCAGGTCTTGTGATCCGTGCACTGTGAGTGACGCCTGATACTGATCACTTGAGATCGCTGCGCCGGGATGACGTGCGGTTCATTACCGGCATCGTCGCCCCGCACGCCGCCGCCCACCCGAACGACAAACGGGTCCGCCACATCGTCGCCCAGCTCAACTACATTGAACCCATCCTCGACCGCCTCCCCGTTACGCCGCCCCAAGCCCTCCGAACCACCTGACAGCCATCACCGATTGTCACCCGAAACGGAGATCAACCCTCGCACCCCACCGGTCACACCCGGCCCAGCCGCACAACCCCGGAAACTGCACTTGCCATGGCCGCGCGGCCGGACCCGGTAAAGGGTAAATCTCAGGTTGTTTCTTCGCAGACCAGTGTCTCCGGGCGTGTGTGCCTGGTTCCGTTGACCTCGACCCATCCACTCACGTAAGCACACGCGGTGTTGGCCCCGGAGACGTAGATCCCGCCGGCGTAGGTGTCGTACAGGCCGGTGTCATTCCAGGACGTCGTCCACCCTGCATGGCGTAGACGAACCTCCATCCGGTGCTTTCCAGACCGATTGTCGTAGGTCTTCGCGCAGTACGTACCGCTACCGGCGCTGTCGTACCAAACCTGGATCTGAGCCACGTTGTCCGGGACCCCGATGGTCCTCACCAGGCTGCCCTTGCAGGGGCCATCGAACGGACCCGCGTACCCAGCCGGGGCTGCGGACGCGGTGCTCACCCCACTCAAGGTGACGCCTGCCGCGACCCCGAAGACCGCACCGGCGGACAGAAGACGACCTTTCGTCTTGGATATCTTGCTCACTGATCTTTCCTCCCAGATCGGAATGATGGTCCGGCCGGGCCGGTGGCGCCCGGCTCTGGGAATGATGAGCTGGCCCCTTCCGCGTCGACAACGTTTTAAGCGGTGCCTTAAACCCTCCCTGGGTTGAACCGCTGCTCTGTGAGCAGGGCAGTTCCCAAGGGGGTGATGAGGTGGAGAACGGACCCGCCCCGGCGCGTGCTGGTGATGAGACCCGCGTCCCGCAGGACCCGGGTGTGCTGGCTGGCGGCCGCCGCCGAGACACCGAGCCCACGGGCCAGCTCCGTCGTCGTGCAACTCCCCGTGGCCGCCAGGAGCGCGGCGGCTCGGGTGCGCCCCAGCAGGGAAACCAGGGCAGGATCGGGGACGCCGCCCGGGGTGGCCCACCCACCGGGTGCCAGCGGCTCACGAAGGGCGGGGACTATCAGTCTGGGCGGCCGCCCGGTGTCGAGCGGATCCCACAGGAAGCTCACGCCGTCAGGAGAGAAAACCGCCGGCGTGATGTCCAGGCCCCTGCCGCACAGATGAACGTCGGTCCGGCGCGGATAGGGTGCTTCCAGCACGGGCGGACACCACCGCGTCCCCGGGACACCGAGCGACCTCAACAACAGATCGACACCACCTTGAAGCACCAGCTCCGAGTAACGGGACGACAACGCGATCAGAGCGGACCGTGCCTGATTCCAGAACGGCTCGACGGCCAGTTGGTGCCAGCCGCGCACAGCCGCGGCGAACTCGAGCAGGGCTTCACGATCCCCGTCACGCAGACGTCGTGCCCACGGCGCGTGCGCGGGTCGGAATTCGATGCCGTCGAACTCCCTGTGCAGCCGGGGACGGGGAGTGGACAGCAAGTTGTCCACGGCATGGTCCACATCGGGCGGGTCACCCATCAGGGCCAGCACATCGAGCCCGGGGCCGCGCGCCGGGAGCAGCCAGGCGAGTGGACGCGTGTGTGGCCCCAGTCGCAGGGCAGCGGCCGCCCGCCACGCGTTGAGCAGGGGAGAGCTATGGGAGTCCCGCAGCATCTCCAGGCTGTGATACGTCTCCGCCGCCACCCCGAGTGTCGCGGCGACCCGCGTTCGTCTCAGGTCCTCCGACGTGAAGTGGATGCGTAACACCGTAAAACCTCCTTTGCGGTGCCCTCAGGCGTTCACCGGACCTCGTCTCGTCGACGTCGTCGCCGGTCATCGTCACTGCCCGGCTGGCCGTTGGCCGCCGCCAAGCGGCGGAGGCGAACTGGACCGGGACATCGACGCGATCCTGTCTGTCTGCTCCTGCCCTGTGCCACGGACCATCCTCGATGGGGCTGGGAAGCGCGACGCTGAGTGAAGTGGCCGCCGGACCCCGTAGCAGACGGGGTGCCAACTGCGCGTTCCGCTCAGGGAATCCGGTGGCCCGCCGGGCCCTGGGCGGGTGTACTCGGCTCCGATACCGGTGCGGGCTGGGTGCAGGTCTCACCCCCACGTCGATGGCAGGGTCACCGCCACTGGCACAGGACCGCCGACGACGTCCACCAGTCCGTCCGGAGCCGTTCCCCCGGCACCCTCGAAATTCAGCGCTCCACCGGTCAGCGTCGCGCCGGCGAAGGACACCGGGGTATCAGAGAGCCGCAGGTCGCCGAGGCGATGGGAGATCCCGGGAAGCCGCAGATCGGCGACGTCGCGGGATTCGCCGGGAAGCCGGAGCTCGCCGACGTTGCGGTGGGTGCCGGATACCGGAAGGTCGCCGAGGGATACGGGATTGCCGGAGAACTTCGCGCGTTCAAAGGTCACCGTGTCGCTGGTAAACGCCGCGCCGACGAAGGGCACATAGCCGCCGGAGAAGCCCGCCCCGCGGAAAGACACGAGATCGCTGGAGAACACCGCATCGTTGAAGCTCACCATGCCGCCGGTGAACATCGCGCCATTGAAAAGCACAGTATCGCCGGCGAACGTAGCGTGGCTGAAGCTCACGATGCCGTCGGGGAACGTCGCGCCGTCGAAAATCACCGTGGCGTCGGAGAACGTCGCGCCATTGAAGAACACGCTGGCGCCGCAGAACGCCGCGCCGCTGAAGTCCACCGTGCAGCCGGCAAACGCCGCGCCGCTGAGGTTCACCGTGCCGTCGGAGAACGCCGCATCGTGGAAGTTCATGTCGCCGTCGATGGTGACGCCGGTCAGGTCGAGGTCGCAGCCCTGCCAGGACCGGTGTGTTCCCCGCGGACGCCGGTAATGGTCGCCGATAAGACGCAGGATCGTGTGGCGGACCTTGCGCAGGGACAGGTAGAGGTGGTGTTCCTCCCTGTTGGCGTCGTCGCCTCCGGGGTCGGGGGTGAACGGGAGCTGGAGGTAGGCGCACAGGACGTCGATGCAGGTCTCGCGCAGGCTGCTGTCGGGGGCGTCGTCGGCGAGACCGGCCAGGGCGTGGACCGCGCCGAGCCGCACTGCGGGGGATTCGTCGCCGAGCTGGCCCACGGCCGTGGTGAAACGCTCGGTGTGCAGGCGGGTCGCTTCCCGGCGGGCACCTTCTTCATCCACGCGCTGGCGGCGGTAGGCCACCACCAGGGCGACCAGAGCGCCCGCGCCGGCGACCACGCCGAAGGACAGCGTCACCAGGTCGAAGAGGGTCTTCGCGTCGATACGGCGCTGAGGTTCGAGCCCTTGCACCGCGAGCAGTTCCCACCCGCTGTAGAAGACCCCCGCCGCCACCAGGATTGCCGCGGTGAAGGTCAGGACGAGGGCAGAGCCGACAGGCCACAGCCGCAGGCCACGGTCCCCCCTGCGCAGCGACGAAGCCCTCTTCATGACCACAAGGAAACACCAGATCGTCTGATCAGTTCCCCGGAACCTGACAACAGGACCCCGTCAGGAATCCCGGTGCGCTTGAGTGTGACCCCGGCTCATCCCTCAAGAGGTGTTCCTGGAGGGGGTTGCGGTTGCGGGTGAGCGGCGTTACGGGCCGTTGCAACGAAATCTCACGCTAATAGCGCGCGCTTACGGAGAAGTTGGTGTCCTGCCCGCCCGAACATCTGGCGCTTGAGCATCTTGATCCGGTTGACATGGCCTTCGACTGCGCCCGAACTCCAGGGCAGGGTAAGTCCGGTGATGACGGCGTCGCGGTCGCGGTCGATGCCGGCAGCAAGGGTATGGAGACTGGGCAGGTCGTCCTGCCGGACAGCTGCGAGCCAGTCCGGGAGCCGCTCGCCCCGGCGCTCGGTCAGCATGACGGCGAACGACCGAACATGGCGGGTGAGCGCGTCGATCTCCGGGCAGTGGGTGCGTACAGTCTTGAGCAGCAGTTGTTCGGCCTCGGGAAGAGCCTCCGGTCGCCGGAGAATCCATCCGGCGACCGTCCGGGGCGAGGGCGGCCGGGCGACCACCGGTCGCGGTGAGGTGCGCTTCTTGTGCAGGAAGGCGCGGACGCGCTGGTAGCTGCCCTTGTAGCCGAGCGGCACGATCTCCTCCCACAGCTTCCAGGCGTTGGTGCGGCCCTCGTTCCAGCGGTGCGGCCAGTTCGGGCTCGGGAAGCGCGTCCACCAGCCGAAGTACCGTGCTCCGGCTGACCGGCATGCCGAGCACGGAGGCCAGCCTGGACCCTGCCCGACCCGCCAGGGCGAGACCCACAACGGCCAGATCCGGGCGCAGCCTCTCGGTGCGCTGGACGTGCCGACGTGTCAGTCCCGCTATCTGCTCGACGAAGGTCCGGCGCGGGCACACCGGGCTTCGGCAAGCGAACCGACGGACCCGCAAACGAAGTATGACTCTTCGGCCCGCACTCGGAACATCCACAGGAAACCGCAGGTAGGACCCGTGAACCCGGTTCGACCAGACTCCGCACCCCGGACACTCGGCACCGTCCGCAGTGCAGCGGACATCGACACGGACTATCGCGATACTCACGTCCACCGACAGCACCTCGACGTCCGCCACCGACGGGAACAGCAGCTCCTTCAGCCGGAGCACGGCCTCTTCCACGGCTCCGAACTCTCGGCCCAGCCACCTCGTCCACGGACCAATTTCGGGCGACTTCGCGTACGACACGAAAGGGCCCGGCGGTCGTTCAGCGTCACCGCGTCACAGAAGTTCAGCCAGAACCCGAAAAACGACGGCGCTGTAGCTCTGCGGTGGCAAAATGCGGTGCGGGGTTCTGGTCCAGGTCTCACACTGCGGGCATGGATGAGGTCAGCGTTCCCACGGCCGTCGCGTCTTCGGCGCAGTCGAGCGAGCTACTGGGATATCCGCCTGAGGTGCGCTTGCTGATCGTCAACTGCGATGACTTCGGGATGTATCCAGCGATCAACGCCGCGGTGATCGAGTCGATCGAGGAAGGTATCGCCACCTCGTGCAGCCTGATGGTGCCGTGCCCAGGGGCGCCGCAGGCGATGAAACTGCTCAGCCAGAGACCGCAGATCCCGTTCGGGATCCACCTCACTCTGGTATGCGAAATGCCCGGTATCCCGTGGGGGCCGTTGAGCGACGGAGAACGGGTTCTCTCACTGCTGGACCCTGCGGGCGAGCTGTTCTCGCCGACACCGGCCGGCAGGGCGACCCTGCTCAGCCAGGCTCACCTGGATGAGATCGAACTTGAGTTCCGCGCCCAGATCGATGCCGTGGCCGACGCTGAGCTCACGCCGACCCATCTGGACTTCCACTGCCTGGCCGATGGCGGCCGCGACGACATCCTCGACCTGACCGTAGATCTGGCAGCGGAGTCCGGTCTCGCGGTCCGGATCTGGCTCGAACCCGGGCGCCAGGCCATGCGGAGCCGCCGGCTCCCGGTCACCGACAACGACTTCCTGGGCAGCTATTCCCTGGACCTCGAAGGCAAGGCGGCCCGGTACGCCCAGCTACTGCGGGACCTGCCTGCCGGGCTCAACGAATGGGCAGTTCATCCCAGCCTGGGTGACAAGGAATCGCAGACCGTCGACGGTGGCTGGCTCGTGCGCCGGACGGACTACGAGTTCCTGATCTCGCCGCAGGCACGTGAGGTTCTCCAGCAGGAGGACATAACCGTGGTCGACTACCGCACGATTCAGCGAGTCTGGTCCAAGACCGTCAGCCCTTGACGACCGATCGGGTCCTTGCGGCATGACCAGGACCTTTCACTAGGAGCACCCCGATGCTGCCCTGGCAAGTACCCCAGTGCTGTCGAAGCTCGTGAACATCACTGACGGCACTACTGGTGAATAAAGCCAATCGCGGCCACCGGGAAAACGTGTCGACAGACTCCCCGGTACCCGTAAAGGTGGTCGTCCATGGCGAGCAGTGAACTGTGGAGCCGAGAGACCGCCGACCGCTACGACGCCGAGGAGGCCGCGAACTCCTCGCCCGCCGTCCTCGGGCTGGCCCTCGACTTCCTCGCCGGACTCGCCGGTGGCGGCCGGGCCCTGGAGTTCGCCATCGGAACCGGGCGCGTGGGCGTGCCGCTGCGGGAGCGCGGCGTGCCCGTGACGGGCATCGAACTGTCCGAGCCGATGGCGGCGGTGCTCCGCCGCAAGGCCGACGAGGAGACGCTCCCGGTGGTCATCGGGGACATGGCCACGACGGTCGTCCCCGGGGACTTCACCCTCGTCTACCTCGTCTACAACACCATCTCGAACCTGCTCACCCAGGACGAACAGGTCACGTGCTTCGAGAACGCGGCCCGCCATCTGGCCCCCGGTGGCCGGTTCGTCGTCGAATTGGGCGTGCCGCCCCTGCGGTTCCTCCCGCCCGGACAGGTCGCGGTGCCGTTCGACGTGTCCGAGCGGCACCTCGGCTTCGACACCTTCGACTTGGTCGAACAGGTCCTGACCTCGCACCACTTCACCCGCGACGGCGACCATGGCTCCTACCGCCGCGCCAACTCCCGCCACCGGTACGCCTGGCCGGCCGAGCTGGACCTGATGGCCCGGATCGCCGGGCTGGAGCTGGAGAGCCGGGTCGCGGACTGGGACGGGGCGCCGTTCGGCCAGGACGCGGACAAGCACATCTCCGTCTGGCGCAAGCCGCTCTGATCCGGTCGGCCCGGACCCCACGGGACGGACCCGCCGCCCGCAGGACAAGCCCGGCCCCACGCACCGAGCCCGGCCGGTCAAGGCGGACCCGGCCCCACGCGCCGAGCCCCCTACCCGCGGGACAACCACGGGCAGGGGGCTCGGGAGCCGGAGCGAGGTGCGGCGGGCTACTTCTTCTTGCCCTGGTTCTTCACGGCCTCGATGGCGGCCTTCGCCGCGTCCGGGTCGAGGTACGTGCCGCCCGGCTTCAGCGGCGTGAAGTCGGCGTCCAGTTCGTAGGAGAGCGGGATGCCGGTCGGGATGTTCAGGCCCGCGATGTCCGCGTCCGAGATGCCGTCCAGGTGCTTCACCAGGGCGCGGAGGCTGTTGCCGTGTGCGGCGACCAGGACCGTGCGGCCGGTGAGGAGGTCGGGGACGATGTTGTCGAACCAGTACGGGAGCATCCGGACGACGACGTCCTTCAGGCACTCCGTGTCCGGGCGCACCTCCGGCGGGAGGGCCGCGTAACGCGGGTCGTCGAACTGGCTGTACTCGTCGTCGCGGTCCAGCGGCGGCGGCGGGGTGTCGTACGAGCGGCGCCACAGCATGAACTGCTCCTCGCCGAACTCGGCGAGCGTCTGGGCCTTGTCCTTGCCCTGGAGCGCACCGTAGTGGCGCTCGTTGAGGCGCCAGGAGCGGCGGACCGGGATCCACAGGCGGTCGGCGGACTCCAGGGCCAGCTGCGCGGTGCGGATCGCGCGGCGCTGGAGGGAGGTGTGCAGGACGTCGGGGAGCAGACCGGCGTCCTTGAGCAGCTCACCGCCGCGGACCGCCTCCTTCTCGCCCTTCTCGGTGAGGTTGACGTCCACCCAACCGGTGAACAGGTTCTTCGCGTTCCATTCGCTCTCGCCGTGGCGGAGGAGGATCAGCTTGTACGGTGCGTCGGCCATGGGTCCGAGCGTAATCGAACCCCCGTGGCCTCCGCGCGCCCGCCCGCGGGGCGGACAGGGCCCCGGGGCGGCGGTGTCCGGCGGGTGGCCGATTGACGGCGGGCGTCAATCCGGTGGCGGCCGGGGAGCCGGAGTTCGTAACGTTCGGAGAGTCGCCGGGAGTGTTACCCGCGGCGCTCTTTCCGTCCGTCCTGTGGGGGTATCCGTATGTCCGTGGCCGGGATCACCACAGCCGTCCGCGAGACCGTCTCCGGGCTGCCCCGGGCGTTCTGGTGGCTGTGGCTCAGCACCCTCGTCAACCGTCTCGGGGCCTTCGTCGCCACGTTCATGGCGCTGTATCTGACCCTGGACCGGGGGTACTCCGCCTCGTACGCCGGTCTCGTCGTCGCGGTCTACGGGCTCGGCGGGGTCATCTCCTCGCTGGGCGCGGGGGTGATGACCGACCGGCTCGGGCGGCGGCCCACCATGCTCGTCGCGCAGTCCTCGACGGCGGTGTCGGTGGCGCTGCTCGGGTTCGTGCGGGACCCGCTGGCGATCGCGGCGGTGGCGTTCCTCGTCGGCATGGCGAGCAATGCCTCGCGCCCCGCCGTCCAGGCGATGATGGCCGACATCGTCGATCCGAAGGACCGGGTCCGGGCGTTCTCGCTGAACTTCTGGGCCATCAACCTCGGTTTCGCGATCTCGTCCACCGCGGCCGGGTTCATCGCCGAGTACAGCTACCTCGCCGGTTTCCTCGGCGAAGCCCTGATGACCCTGATGTGCGCCGTCGTCGTCTTCGTGAAGGTGCCGGAGTCCCGGCCGCCGCAGACGGCCGCCCGGTCCGCCGACGGCAAGCGGGCCAAGGACGAGGTGCGGCTGACCACCGTGCTGCGCGACGGGCGGTTCATGGGTGTGGTGGGGCTGTCGTTCCTGGTGGCGCTGATCTTCCAGCAGGGGTACGTGGGGCTGCCGGTGGCCATGGTGGAGGACGGGCTCACCAGCTCCGACTTCGGCACCGCCATCGCCGTCAACGGTCTGCTGATCGTGGTGCTCCAGATCCCCGTCACCCGCTTCATCCAGGACCGGGACCCGCGGCGGCTGCTGATCATCTCCTCGGTGCTCGCCGGGTACGGATTCGGGCTGACCGCGTTCGCCGGATCGGTCGCCCTCTACACGCTGACCGTGTGCGTCTGGACCCTCGCCGAGATCGTCAACGCGCCCACCCAGACGGGGCTGGTCGTCCAGTTGTCGCCCGCCCACGGCCGGGGCCGCTACCAGGGCATGTACACGATGTCCTGGTCGGTGGCGGCGCTCGTCGCCCCCCTGATGTCCGGTTTCGTGATCGACCGCTACGGCGCGGCCTGGCTCTGGGGGACCTGCGCGGCGATCGGTACGGTCGCCGGGCTTGGCTACTGGCTGCTGATGCGCGACCTGCCACGCGAGCGGAGCGGCGGCGGGACCGTCGTGCCCGAGCCGGCGCCCGTGCCCCCCGAGGCCCGCCCGGACCAGGCGGAGCCGGTGCCCGGTGACGCGCTGGGGGCGTCGGCCGCGGAGGGCGGGGCCGCGCGGGGGCGGGCGGCGGTGGAGCGCGCCGTCTGACGTGGGGCCGGGCTGTCCGGTACGCGTACGGCGTCCGCCCGGTGCTGCTTCCACCGGGCGGACGCCGGGTGCCCCGGGTCCGTACGTGCGGGTCAGCCGGAGCAGCCGCCGCACTGGCACGGCGCACCGGACTGGCAGCCGCACCCGCAGCCCGAGCCGCAGCCGCAGGCGCCGAGCACGGTCGGGCGCACCACGTCGGTCGGGGTCTCGCGCTGGGGGTCGCTCGTGGGGGATTCGGCCATGGTCCCTCCTCAGGGCATACGGCGGGGCGGCCGTCGGCATGGTGCGCCGCCCCCGCCCCATTGCATGCCCAGCCCGGCGGGCGCATCAACGGCGCACGCGCGCAGGAACGTATGTGCGACGCGCGTACGCCGTCGGCGAACCGGCCCGGAGAGTGCGCCGGGACCTAAGCCTCCTCCGAACCCGCTCCGGAGGGTGCGGACCTACGCCCCCTCCACCGGGGGCACCGACTGGAGCTCGCTCGCGTGCTCGCCCGTCACCAGGTAGACGACGCGCTTGGCGACCGACACCGCGTGGTCGGCGAAGCGCTCGTAGTAGCGGCCCAGCAGGGTCACGTCGACGGCCGTCTCGATGCCGTGCTTCCAGCGGTCGTCCATCAGGTGCTGGAACAGCGTGCGGTGCAGCAGGTCCATCTCGTCGTCGTCCTGCTCCAGCTGGAGCGCCAGGTCGACGTCCTTGGTGATGATGACCTCGGCCGCCTTGGCCATCAGGCGCTGCGCGAGCTGGCCCATCTCCAGGATCGTGGCGTGCAGGTCCTGCGGGACCGCCGACTGCGGGAATCGCAGCCGGGCCAGCTTCGCCACGTGCTGGGCGAGGTCCCCCGAGCGCTCCAGGTCGGCGCTCATCCGCAGCGAGGTCACCACGATGCGCAGGTCCGTCGCGACCGGCTGCTGGCGCGCGAGGAGTGCGATGGCGCGGGCCTCCAGGTCGTGCTGGAGATCGTCGACCTTCTGGTCTCCGGCGATCACGCTCTCCGCCAGTGTGAGGTCGGCGTCGAGCATGGACGTGGTCGCCCGCCCGATCGCCGAGCCGACCAGCCGGGCCATCTCGACCAGGCCTTCTCCGATCGAATCGAGTTCCTCGTGGTAAGCGTCGCGCATGGAAGTCCCTCTCCAGTTCCAACTGAGGCCGGGGTCTCGGACCGACCCCCACGGTTACACGGTGGGGGCGTTACGCGTCCGGATCCAACCCCCTAAGTGAACCGGTACCCACCCCTCGGTGAACTCTGGGCGACGAGTGTTCGAGATGGCACTCGGACGGCTGGGAGAGTGTCCGCGCACCCGCATAACCTTGAAGCATGGACGTGAACGCGGCAGTCGCCGCAGCTGCGGCGATAGCCGGTCTTCTGACCGGTGTCATCGCCATGCTGGCGTTCCGCTGGAGCGAGCGCGACCTGAAACAGCCCACGCGTACCTCGCTGCGGCCGGACAGCAACGCCGCCCTTCCCCCCGGAGTGGACACCGTCCTCTCCGTACTCAGCTCCTCCGCCGTCGTCCTCGACGAGAGCGACAACGTGGTCAAGGCCAGTTCCGCGGCGTACGCCCTGGGCCTGGTCAGGGGCGGCCGGCTGGCCGTCGAGCCGATGCTCACCATGGCCCGGGACACCCGGCGCGACGGCGAGATACGCCAGGGCGAGCTGGACCTCCCCCGGCGGGGCACCGGCCGGGGGGACACCCTCGCCGTCTCCGCCCGGGTCGCCCCGCTGGGCTCGCGCCTCGTGCTGCTGCTGGTCGAGGACCTCACCGAGGCCCGCCGGATAGAGGCGGTGCGGCGCGACTTCGTCGCCAACGTCAGCCATGAGCTCAAGACGCCGACGGGAGCGCTCTCGCTGCTCTCCGAAGCGGTCATGGACGCCTCCGACGACCCGGAGGCGGTGGAGCGGTTCGCCGGGCGGATGCAGATCGAGGCCACCCGGCTGACCAACCTGGTCCAGGAGCTCATCGACCTCTCCCGGGTGCAGAACGACGACCCGCTGGAGTACGCCGAGCCGGTCAGCGTGGAGACCCTGATCGACGAGGCCATCGACCGCTGCCGCCAGCAGGCAGGCTCCAAGCAGATCACCATGGCCTCCGCGGGCGCCGACGGCCTCACGGTCTGGGGCAACCGCGGCCAGCTCGTCGGCGCGCTCGGCAACCTCGTCGAGAACGCCGTCAACTACAGCCCCGCCCGCACCCGCGTCGGCATCGCCGCCCGGCGGCTGTCCTCGCCCGGCGGGGACCTCATCGAGATCGCCGTCACCGACCAGGGGATCGGCATCTCCGAGAAGGACCGCGAACGGGTCTTCGAACGCTTCTACCGCGTCGACCCGGCCCGCTCACGGGCCACCGGTGGCACCGGTCTCGGCCTCGCCATCGTCAAGCACGTGGCCGCCTCGCACGGCGGGGAGGTCACCGTCTGGAGCTCCGAGGGACAGGGCTCCACCTTCACCCTCCGGCTGCTCGAATCGGGCGTCGTGAGGGAGCGCACCAACGGCGGACCGCTTATCGTCAACGGCGACGACGAGAGGCCGTTCGAGACCGCAACTTTTGAACCCTTCCCCGCCCCGGAGGCTCTTCCGTGACCCGAGTGCTTGTCGTCGAGGATGAGGAATCCTTCAGCGACGCCCTGTCCTACATGCTCCGCAAGGAGGGCTTCGAAGTCGCCATCGCGGCGACCGGGCCCGACGGCCTGGACGAGTTCGAGCGCAACGGCGCCGACCTGGTCCTGCTCGACCTGATGCTGCCGGGCCTGCCCGGCACCGAGGTCTGCCGCCAGCTGCGCAGCCGTTCCAACGTCCCGGTGATCATGGTCACCGCCAAGGACAGCGAGATCGACAAGGTCGTCGGGCTGGAGATAGGGGCCGACGACTACGTCACCAAGCCCTTCTCCTCCCGTGAGCTGGTCGCCCGGATCCGCGCGGTGCTGCGCCGCCGCGGTGAGCCGGAGGAGGTCACTCCGGCCGCCCTGGAGGCGGGCCCGGTCCGGATGGACGTGGACCGGCACGTGGTCACCGTCTCCGGCGGCAAGGTCGACCTCCCGCTCAAGGAGTTCGACCTGCTGGAGATGCTGCTGCGCAACGCGGGCCGTGTGCTGACCCGGATGCAGCTCATCGACCGGGTCTGGGGCGCGGACTACGTCGGCGACACCAAGACCCTCGACGTCCACGTCAAGCGCCTGCGCGCCAAGATCGAGCCCGACCCGGGCGCCCCCCGGTACCTCGTCACGGTCCGGGGACTGGGGTACAAGTTCGAGCCGTAAACCGGCCGCAGATGGCCGATGCCCGATGGCCTGTGGGCGACTGGCGGGCCGATGGCTGCTGCCCGATGGCCGTGCTTCAGCGGTCGCCGGGAACGCCCCGGTTCCGGACCGAACGCCCCGGCTGCCGGAGCCAGCCCTGAAGGCCCGAAGGCCGCCGTACGCGGCCCGGCGCGCGCGGAAACGTCCGACGCGACCACCTGTAGGGGCGCCTCCCGCCGAGGACGCGCCCCTACAGGCCGTCGTACGCCTGCGGGTCAGCCGGCGGCGGGCGGCGAGGCGGCGTCGCCGGTGTCCTGCGCGCCCTGTGTTCCCGCGCCGTCCTGGGCGCCGGTGCCGCTCTCGGTGCCCTCGGCGCCCGGCGTCCCGCTCTCGGACGCGCCCGGGGTCCCGGACTCGCCGGACGGCGTTCCCGAGGGGGTCGCGCTCGGCTTCGGCGAGGGCGCCTCGGCCTTCGGGCTGGGGCCGAAGTCCTTGAAGAAGCCCTCCGCCGGGAAGACGCTGGCGCCGAGGCCGACGTCACCGGTCCGGCTCAGCTTGAAGACGACCTGCTGCACGCCGCCGTTGCTCGCGGCCTCGCCGCCCTGCTCGATCACGGCGGAGGCGTTGCCCTTGCCGCCGAGGACGAGCTGCCCGCCGGCCGGGATCACGAGGGGGCCGTTGCCCTTGGCGGGCTGGAGCTTCACCTGGACATCGCTGCCGGGCAGCGTGACGGCCTCCAGCACCTCGCGCTCGGTGCCGTCGTTGAACAGCGTCGCGGCGACGACCGCCGAGCCCCCGGACCCGCCCTCGGGCTCGGTGAGGACGTTGGCGTTCTGGACCTTGATGGAGCCGACCGAGGTGGC
This sequence comes from Streptomyces sp. NPDC101181, assembly GCF_044767975.1. Classification (NCBI taxonomy): domain Bacteria; kingdom Bacillati; phylum Actinomycetota; class Actinomycetes; order Kitasatosporales; family Streptomycetaceae; genus Streptomyces; species Streptomyces sp. NPDC101181. The sequence goes on from NZ_JBIWOX010000002.1 coordinate 115,077, forward strand.
CGCGTTGTCCGGCCTGACCTTGAGCGTCTCCGCGCTGTTGCCCGCGGCGCAGGCGGACAGCGTCACGATCGAGAACGCGGTGGCGGTGGCGGCGAGAGCGCCGTGTCGAAGGCTGCGGCTCACGGCGGCGGCAACTCCTTGAACGAGTCGGACTGCGGGCTTCGTACGTCGAGCCGACCCTCCCGGGAGCGGCGGCGTTGAGCAGTGACGTAAAGCCGCCCTAAGGGTGTGTCAGCGGCCTTAGGCTACCGAGCCGCCGCACCCGGCCCGCACCCGACCCGCCCCTACGCGTTCCGCCTGTTCCCCCGGCGCCGCCGTGACGCGTCCGGAGGGGCGTCCTCCGCCGCCGGAGGGACGTCCTCGACGGGCCGGGGGACGGACCGGAGGGCGGGGCCGGGGGAGGCGCCGACCGTACGGGAGCGCGCGGCGCCGAGACCGTCACGCGGTCTGCCATCCGGCCCACCGGCCGGTCCGCCACCTGGCACGCCGACCGGATCTACCGGCCGGTAAGTCAGCGGCGAAGTCATGTGCCGTTCACATAATCCGGGTGATCCTTTCTTCCGGCCGCCGTCACTTTCCTGAAAAGCGCCGCGGGAAGATCGCTCGCCGAGGCTTGGCTTGATCAAATGCATTGCGCCCGGACGCATGCACCCGTACGGGTGGGCGAGCGCCGAACGCGGCACGGAATGATCGTCATCCGCAAACCGACAAAACGGGACTTTCGTCCTCTTCCGGAGGGCTTGAGGGTGGTGTGACGAGGGCGTTTCGGGCCGGGCGCACAGTGGCTCCGACCTGCGAATACCGCCTTCCGGAAGGCTCCCGCAGCACGTTCGTGTTGCTGTTGTCAAGCCCCGAGATATGCCCTGACCTGCGAAAACGCCATTCAGGAGAGTCGATTCTCGTGTTACTCTGGATAGCCACGGAAGGGGTACCTGTCACATGACGTTCAAGGTTGGCGACACCGTGGTCTATCCCCATCACGGGGCCGCGCTGATCGAGGCTATCGAAACTCGCCAGATCAAAGGCGTGGACAAGACCTACTTGGTGCTCAAGGTCGCCCAGGGCGACTTGACGGTTCGTGTGCCGGCGGACAATGCGGAGTTCGTGGGCGTGCGCGACGTGGTCGGGCAGGACGGGCTGGACCGGGTCTTCGAGGTGCTGCGCGCACCGTATGCCGAAGAGCCGACGAACTGGTCCCGGCGTTACAAGGCAAATCTCGAGAAACTCGCCTCCGGCGATGTCATCAAGGTCGCCGAAGTCGTGCGCGACCTGTGGCGTCGGGAGCGTGAGCGCGGTCTCTCCGCCGGAGAGAAGCGCATGCTCGCCAAGGCCCGCCAGATCCTGGTGAGCGAACTCGCTCTCGCGGAGAACACGAACGAGGACAAGGCCGAGGCCCTGCTCGACGAGGTCCTCGCGTCCTGAGGCCGGGTCACACCGGTTGAGCTGAACCCGGGTCGCACCGGCCGAGACCGGCTCGCGCCGGTCGGAGACCTACCGGTGAGTTCGGCCGGATGAATGTGCTGCGGTGCCCGCTGACCAGTCGTTTCATACTGTGTCGTCGGGCGCTGCGGCATGTTCGGACCTCGAACTGCCCGCCCCGGAGGGACCGTGAGGCGAGACTCGCTTCACGTACGCCTGATCTTTCCCGCCGGATCGTCCGATGGTCCTCACCGCTCCGCACCGTCGAGCGCGCGCGAAACCGTGTGTGCGTCCGTACGAGCCGGGTGGCGACGTGTCCTCCCCGACCCGGGTGTCACGGAAGGGGCCCGGTTCGAGTGAGGGGCGTCCCGCCCGGCTCGCTGGGCCCCTACCCACGTGTCCCGGGAAGGCAAACCCGGGAAGACGAACCTGCCCGGCCTTCGGACTTTCCTCCGTACCTTCTTCGTCCCCTCGGAGCGCAACCGATGTCATCGACGCCACCCCCGGCCGACCGGCCACGTCCGCCCCGCACGGCCGCGGTGATCCCCGCGGCCGGTCGCGGGGTGCGGCTCGGGCCGGGGGCGCCCAAGGCCCTCCGTGCCCTCGGCGGCACGCCCATGCTGATCCACGCGGTCCGTGCCATGGCCGCCTCCCGGGCGGTCTCGCTCGTCGTGGTCGTCGCCCCGCCGGACGGCGCGCCCGAGGTGAAGCACCTCCTCGACGAGCACGCGCTGCCCGAGCACACCGACTACCTGGTGGTGCCGGGCGGCGACACCCGGCAGGAGTCCGTGGGGCTCGGCCTGGACGCGCTGCCGGAGGACGTCGCCGTCGTCCTCGTCCACGACGCCGCCCGCCCCCTGGTGCCGGTCGACACGGTCGACGCGGTGGTCGGGGCCGTACGGGGCGGGGCGCCCGCCGTCGTCCCCGCACTCCCGCTCGCGGACACCGTCAAGGAGGTCGAGCCCGCCGGGGTCCCCGGGGAGCCGGAACCGGTGCTCGCCACCCCCGTACGGGCCAGGCTGCGCGCCGTGCAGACGCCTCAGGGCTTCGACCGGGACACGCTGGCGCGGGCCCACGCCGAGGTCGCGCTCGACGGGGAGGGCGCCACGGACGACGCGGGCATGGTGGAGCGCCTCGGCGCCCCGGTGGTCGTCGTCCCCGGCCACGAGGAGGCGTTCAAGGTGACCCGGCCGCTCGACCTGGTGCTGGCCGAGGCGGTACTCGCCCGCAGGAGGGCCCACGATGGCTTCTGAGCATCCCGGGGCCCCGCGCCCCGCCGCCCCCGTCGTCCCGCTCGTCGGGATCGGCACCGACATCCACGCCTTCGAGGAGGGCCGCGACCTGTGGTGCGCGGGCCTGAAGTGGGAGGGGGAGGGCCCCGGTCTCGCCGGGCACTCCGACGCCGATGTCGTCGCGCACGCCGCCTGCAACGCGCTCTTCTCCGCCGCCGGTCTCGGCGACCTCGGGCAGCACTTCGGCACCGGCCGCCCCGAGTGGTCCGGTGCCGCGGGCCTCACGCTGCTCACCGAGGCCGCCCGGATCGTCCGCGCCGAGGGCTTCGAGATCGGGAACGTCGCGGTCCAGGTCGTCGGCGTCCGCCCGAAGATCGGCAAGCGGCGCGAGGAGGCGCAGCAGGTGCTGTCCGCCGCGGTGGGCGCCCCGGTCTCGCTCTCCGCCGCCACCTCCGACGGGCTCGGCTTCACCGGCCGGGGCGAGGGCATCGCCGGGATCGCGACCGCGCTGGTCTACCGCACCGGCTGACCACCGGGCCCGGCCCCGGCGGACTCGTATCGTCGGCCCGGTTTGGCCGACCACCGAGACCGGGCCCGCGGACCGCGCCGTCGGCCTGGCCCCTGCGGACCGCACCGCCGGGGCCGGGCCTCCTGCACATCGGTTGCACGTACGCTGTAGCTGCAAGCGATGTGCGGCATGAGGCGGGAGTGGTTTCCGGTGACCAGCGCGACCACGGTGACGGCAGGGCCGTCGCAACCGTCGAGGCCGTCGCGACCGTCGGGGCCGCTCCCCGGCCGGACCGACGCCGACCCGGGCCGCGAGGCCGCCGGATACGTGCTGCGTACCGCCACCGCCGCCGACCTCGGCGGGGCGCGGGCCGTGATGCTCGACACCGTCTACCGCGACCTGAGGTCCGGTTACGTACCCCGCTGGCACAGCGACATCATCGATCCCGAGGCCGCCTACCTGCGCCCGGAGCGCTGCACCCTGCTCGTTGTCGAGCACCGCGGCGAGATCGTCGCCACCGGGGCCGTACGTGACCGGGGGCCGCAGGCGCCGCCCAATCCGCGATGGGTCGCCGACCGCTTCCCGTCCGGGACCACCGCCCAGCTCTGCCGGATCTACGTCCGCCCCGAGCACCGTCGGCACGGGGTGGCCCGGCGGCTCGTGCGGGAGCTGACGGAGTTCGCCGTACGGGCCGGTGGCTACGAGGCGCTGTACCTGCACACCGACCCCGCCGTGCCGGGGGCCGAGCCCTTCTGGCGTTCGCTGGCCCACGAGGTCTGCGACGAGCGGGAGCTGCCGGGCGGCGGACAGGGGATCGTCCACTTCGAGCTGCCGATGCCGACGCCGGTGGAGAGCCCCGCGCCGTCGCCGCAGCCGGTCCCCGCCGGTACCCCCGCCGATTAGATGGCAATCGTTTTCACATAAGGTCGCCCTCATGCACACGCCCCGCCGCCTCCACCGCGCCGCGCTGCCGCTCGCCGCGACCGCGCTCCTGGTCACCGCCGCCACCGCCTGCACCTCCTCCGGAGGGACGGGCGGCTCCGGCGGCGACCAGCGGCTGAGGGCGGCCCTGGCCTTCCCGCCCGCCCAGGCCATGTCGCCGTACGGGGACGACGCCGTCATCCTCAGCCGCCTCGCCGTCGTGGAAGGGCTCACCCGGCTCGACGAGAACGGCGAGGCGAAGCCCGCCCTGGCGACCGCCTGGAAGCGTGACGGCGCGACCGCCTGGGAGTTCACCGTCCGCCGGAACATCGCCTTCCAGGACGGCGGCACGCTCGACGCCGCCGCCGTGGTCCGCTCGCTGACCGCCGCCCAGGGGGCCTCGCCGAAGCCCCGCGTGCTCTCCGACGCCACGCTCACCGCGACGGCCCCGTCCCCCGGCACCGTACGGATCACCACGAAGGACGCCGACCCGCTGCTGCCCCAGCGGCTCGCCAACCCCGCGCTGAGCATCCTGTCCGCCGCCGCGTACGGAAAGGGCGGCGGCGGCAAGGTGAACCCCGCCGGGCACGCCACCGGCCCCTTCACCCTCACCGAGGTCAACGGCGCGGTCAGCGCCACCCTGGAGCGCAACGACACCTACTGGGGCGACAAGGCGAAGGCCCCGGGCGTGGACGTGAAGTTCGTCGCCGACGGCACCGCCCGCGCCAACGCGCTGCGCACCAAGGCCGTCGACATCGCCGAGTACGTCCCCATCTCGCAGGCGTCCCTGCTCGGCGACGGCATGGTCCACGAGTTCCCGTCCGCCCGCACCAACGGCCTCTCCCTCAACACCGAGCGCGGGGTCTTCGCCGACCCGGCGATGCGCGCCGCGGCCCGCGAGGCCATCGACGCCAAGGCCCTGGTCGACGGCGTCTACGAGGGCCGCGCCGACACCGGGCGGGGGCTGCTGGGACCCGGTGTCCCGTGGGCCGCCGACCTGCGTACCGCGCCCACCGGCCGGGCGAAGGCCGCCACCCCGGCCGAGGTGCGTAGGACCGGGCAGATCGTGCTGGGCACCTACACCAACCGGCCCGAGCTGCCCGAGGCCGCCACCGTCGTCCAGCAGCAGCTGGAGAAGCGCGGGTTCACCGTCAAGCAGGTCGTGCGCGACTACGCGCAGATGGAGGCGGACGCGCTCGCCGGGAAGTACGACGCGTTCATCCAGGCCCGCAACACCCTGCTGGACACCGCCGACCCGGTCTCCTACCTCACCTCCGACTTCACCTGCGACGGCAGCTTCAACATCACCCAGCTCTGCGCGAAGCCCGTCGACACCGCCGTCGCCCAGGCCGCCTCCCTGGCCGGCACCGACGCCCGCCACCGTGCCGAGATGACGGCCGAGGCCGCGATCCTCGGCTCCGACGCCCTCGTCCCGCTCGTCCACGAACGCTTCGTCCAGGGCTACGACGAGGCCCGCGTCCGGGGCGTCGCCCTCGACCCGATGGAGCGCACCCTCATCACCGCCGACACACGCGTCGGGTGACCTGGTGAAGCACCTCGCCGGACGGCTCGGGACCCTTCTGACCGTCGTCGCGGTGATCGGGCTGCTGCCCTGGCTGACCCGGACCGACCCGGCCCGCACGATCCTGCACGCCCGGTACGCCGACCGCGCCCCGACCCCCGAGACCCTCGCCGCGATCCGCGCCGAGACCGGGCTCGACGGCGGGCCGTCGCACGTGCTGGGCGGCTGGCTCGGCGGACTGTTCCGGGGCGACCTGGGGGAGTCCTGGGTCTCCGGGCAGCCCGTGGGGCCCGACGTCCTCGCCGCCCTCGGCAACTCCCTCACCCTGATGGCCGTCTCGCTCGCCGTCGCCCTGCTGCTCGCCCTCGCCCTGAGCGCGGCGACCCTGCGGCGCGGGGCCGCGCGCCGGATCGTGCGGGTGCGCGCCGGCGTGGGCGCGGCGGTGCTGGCCGCGCTGCCGGAGTTCCTGCTCGCCGCCGTGCTGGCGACCGTGTTCGCCGTGCACCTGGGGTGGTTCCCGGCGCTCGGCTGGGGCGCCCCCGGCCAGCTCGTGCTGCCCGCACTCGCCATGGGCGTCCCCGCCGGGGCGCTGCTGGGGCGGCTGCTCGACGACGCGCTGCCCGGGGCGTTCGCCGAACCCTGGGCGAAGGCCGCCGCCGCGAGCGGGATGCCGGGCCGGACCGTCGTCCGGCACGCCCTGCGCCGTACGCTGCCGGGCCTGCTGCCCCAGCTCGGCCTGGCCGCGGTCGGCCTCACCGGCGGGGCCGTCGCCGTCGAGACGCTGTACGCGATCCCCGGCCTCGGCGGCACGGCCCTGGCCGCCGCCCTCGCCCAGGACCTGCCCGTCCTCCAGGCGGCCGTCCTGATGCTGCTGCTCCTCGGCCTCGCCGCCGGGCTCCTGTCCCGCCTCGCCGTCCGCGTCCTGCTCGGCCCCGCGCTCACCGAGCGCGCCCTGCCCGCCCTCGTCGCGCCCCGGCTGCCCGGCCGCCGCGCGCTCGCCGTCGCCGCCCTCGTCCTCGGCGCGCTGCTCGTCGCGGTCACCGTCGCGGGACTCCTGCGCGACCCGCTCCACGTCGACACCGCCGCCCGCCTCGCGGGCCCCTCCGCCGCGCACCCCTTCGGCACCGACAACCTCGGCCGCGACGTCCTCGCCCGCCTCGGTCACGGGGCGGCCCGTACCGCGCTCGCCGCCGTCGCGGTCGGCGCGGTCACCCTGGTCCTCGGGCTGCTCCTCGGAGCGTTGCGCGCCGGGGCGCTCACCGAGACCGCGAACGCGCTCCCCGCCGTCCTCGCCGGACTCGTCGCCGCGGGTATCGCCGGACCGGGCCCCTGGGGAGCGGCCGCCGCCGTCGCGGCTGTCGCCTGGGCCCCGCTCGCCGCGCACACGGGCGCGCTGCACGCCCAGGAGAAGGCGGCCCCGCACCTCGCCGCCGCCGTCGCCCTCGGCGCGGACCGGGCCCACCTGCTGCGCCGTCACGTGCTGCCCGGGGTCCTGCCGCCGGTAGTCCGGCACGCCGTCCTGCGTGTCCCGGCCGTCGCGCTGGCCCTGGCCTCCCTCGGCTTCCTCGGCCTCGGCACCCAGGCGCCCGCGCCGGAGTGGGGCCGGATGCTGTCGGAGAACATGCCGTACGCGGAACGGGCCCCCTGGGCCGTCCTGGCCCCGGCCGCCGCCCTCGCGGTCCTGGGCGCGCTGACGGTCCTGACCTCGGCCGCCGTGCGCGGGCGCACCCCGGCGGGCCCGAGGAGCGTCCAGTGATCCGGCCCGCACCCCCGGCCGTACGGGGAGGCCGCGCGGACATCCCCACCGCCCCGGTCCCGGCCCGGAAGGGCCGACTCCGCTCCCGGCCCCGGCTCGCGAGCGCCCCCACCCCGTACCTGCGGCTGCTCACCGGCACCCAACTCGCCTTCAACATCGGCTTCTACGCCGTCCTGCCCTACCTCGCCACCCACCTCGGCAGCGGCCTCGGCATGGCGGGCTGGCTCGTCGGACTCGTCCTCGGGCTGCGCACCTTCAGCCAGCAGGGCCTGTTCGTCGTCGGGGGCGCGCTCACCGACCGGTACGGCCCGCGCCCCGTCGTACTCGCGGGGTGCGGGCTGCGGATCGCCGGGTTCGGCTGGCTCGCGTACGCCGGTTCCCCGGCCACCGTCATCGCCGCCGTGCTCCTCATCGGCTTCGCGGCCGCCCTGTTCTCCCCGGCCGTGGAGTCCGAGGCCGCCCGCGAGGCCGTCCGGCACGAACGGGACACCGGCGAACCGCGCGCCCACGTCCTCGCCCTGTTCTCCGCCGCCGGACAGGCCGGGGCGTTCCTCGGACCCCTGCTCGGCTCCCTGCTCCTGCTGCTGGGCGGGGGCTTCCGTGCGGCCTGCCTGGCCGGGGCCCTCGTCTTCGTCGCCGTGCTCGCCGGGCACGCCCGCCTGATGCCGCGCGCCGACGCCGTACGGGAGCGCGAACGCCCCCGGGACGAGCCCCCGAGCGCCGGTCCGGCCCTCGCCCCCGGCACCGTTCCCGTCCCGGGGCGGGCGGAACCGGACCCGCACGCCGCCACCCGTCCGGCCCAGCCGGGGCGCTCGTCCTGGCGTGCCGTCTTCGTCAACCGTCCGTTCCTGCTGCTCTGCCTCGCGTACGCCACCTATCTGGTCGCCTACAACCAGCTCTACCTCTCCCTGCCCGCCGAGGTGGAGCGGGCCACCGGATCGCAGACCGCCCTCGGCTGGCTCTTCGCGCTGTCCTCGCTGCTCGTCGTCGTCGCCCAACTGCCGCTGACTCGCTGGTCCGCGCGCCGCGTCGCCCCGCGCACCGCGCTGATCACCGGCCTTGTGACCGTCGCCGCCGCCTTCGCGGCCGTACCGCTCACCCCGGACGGGCCGGGGGGACTGCTGCCCGGCGCGGCGCTGGTCGTCCTGCTGACCGTGGGCCAGATGCTGCTGGTGCCCGCCGCCCGGGGCCTGGTCCCGGACCTGGTCGAGGACCGGTGCCTCGGGCTGGCCACCGGCGCGCTCTCCTCCGTGTCCGGGCTCGCCGTCCTCGGGGGCAGCGCGGCCACCGGCGCCCTGCTCGGGGCGCCCGCGCCGGTCCTGTGGGCGGTGCTCGCGGCGGTCCCGCTGACCGGCGCGGCCCTGGCGTGCGCGCTTCCGGCGGGGCGCGCGGGGAACGGGTGAAGGGGCGGGAAGCAACCGCGGAAGCGCAGAGTTACGGGGTAGAAGCACCGGACCGGCCGGGGCCACCGGCACCGGCCGCAATCACGTGCCCGACCGGAACCACCAGAACTACCGGAACTGCCCGCAACTGAACGCAATCACGGACCGACCGGGGCCACCGGACCGGAACCACACCGGCCGCCGGCCGGGCCCCGCAGGGAACAGGAGGACGTACGCATGACCGCCGCACTCTCCCCCGAGCTGAAGAACCTGCTCGACACCCCCGTCTTCGTCAACATCGCCACCATCCAGCCCGACGGAAGCCCCCAGGTCTCCCCGGTCTGGGTCAAGCGCGACGGCGACGACGTGCTGATCTCGACCACGGTCGGCCGCCGCAAGGAGAAGAACCTCCGCCGCGACCCCCGCGTCACCGTGGTCGTCCAGCCGTTCGACGCCCCCTACAGCTACGCCGAGATCCGCGGCGAGGCGACGCTGACGACGGAGGGCGGGCAGGAGCTGATCGACGAGCTGTCGGTGAAGTACACCGGTAAGCCCTACGCGGAGTTCAACTCCAACGCGGCCGAGGACGACCCGCGCGTGGTCGTCCGGATCTCCCCGCGCAAGGTCGTCGGCAGCATCTGAGCCCCGTACCGGACGTCCCCGTACGACCGCCGCGACCGGCACAGGGCGCCCCGGAGGACCGGAACGGGCATCCTCCGAGGCGTCCCGCAGGACCCGGACAGCACGCTCCGGGGGCCCCGCAGGACCGGAACGGCACCCTCCGAGGCGTCCCGTGCGGCGTGAAAACGCTTTCCGGGGCGCCCCGGGCCGTGCCGGTACCAGAAAGTTGTCCCCGCGATCCCGAAGGGTCGCGGGGCACTGGTGTCGGCCTACTACCCTTGAGGCGTGACTATTCGCCTGCACGACACCAGCGCCCGGCAGATCCGTGACTTCGTCCCGCTCACCGCGGGCTGTGTCTCGATCTACCTCTGCGGCGCCACCGTGCAGGCGGCACCGCACATCGGCCACATCCGCTCGGGCCTGAACTTCGACATCATGCGCCGCTGGTTCGCCTACCGCGGCTACGACGTCACGTTCATCCGGAACGTCACCGACATCGACGACAAGATCATCGCGAAGTCCGCCGAACAGGGCCGCCCCTGGTGGTCGATCGGCTACGAGAACGAGCGCGCGTTCAACGACGGCTACGACGTCCTCGGCTGCCTGCCGCCCACCTACGAGCCGCGCGCCACCGGGCACGTCCCCGAGATGATCGAGATGATGCGCGGCCTGATCGAGCGCGGCCACGCCTACGAGTCCGACGGCAACGTCTACTTCGACGTGCGCTCCCTCCCCGGCTACCTCTCGCTCTCCCACCAGGAGCTGGACGACCTGCGCCAGCCCTCCGGCGAGGGCGAGACCGGCAAGCGCGACCCGCGCGACTTCGCCATGTGGAAGGCCGTCAAGCCGGGTGAGCCCAGCTGGGAGACCCCGTGGGGCCGCGGCCGTCCCGGCTGGCACCTGGAGTGCTCCGCGATGGCCCACAAGTACCTGGGCTCCGCCTTCGACATCCACGGCGGCGGCATCGACCTGGTCTTCCCGCACCATGAGAACGAGATCGCCCAGGCCAGGGCGTACGGCGACGCGTTCGCCAACTACTGGGTGCACAACGGCTGGGTCACCATGTCCGGCGAGAAGATGTCGAAGTCGCTCGGCAACTCCGTCCTCGTCAGCGAGATGGTCAAGCACTGGCGCCCCATCGTCCTGCGCTACTACCTCGGCACCCCGCACTACCGGTCGATGATCGAGTACAGCGAGGAGGCCCTGCGCGAGGCCGAGTCCGCGTTCGCCCGGATCGAGGGCTTCGTCCAGCGCGTCACCGAGAAGGCCGGGGAGAACGTGCCCCCCGCCGCCGAGGTGCCGCCCGCCTTCGCCGAGGCGATGGACGAGGACCTGGGCGTCCCGCAGGCGCTGGCGATCATCCACACCGCCGTCCGCCAGGGCAACAGCGCCCTCGCCGCCGACGACAAGGAGGCGGCCGTGGCCCGCCTCGCCGAGGTCCGGGCCATGCTCGGCGTCCTCGGTCTGGACCCGCTCGACGCGCAGTGGGCGGGCGAGGGCGACCGGGGCGAGGATCTGCACGGCGTCGTCGACACCCTCGTGCGCCTGGTCCTCGACCAGCGCCAGTCGGCCCGCGCCCGTAAGGACTGGGCCGCCGCCGACGCCATCCGCGACCAGCTCAACCAGTCCGGCCTCGTCATCGAGGACAGCCCCACCGGCCCCCGCTGGACGCTGGGACCGCGCTGAGCACCCCGTCGGAACAGCGCGAATGTGCCGCCCGGCGCGCCGGGCGGCACACTTTCCTCATACGTACGTACGTCTGAAAGCAACGAAACAGGTAGATCATGGCCGGGAACAGCCAGCGCAAGAACCGCCGCACGTCCAACAAGAAGGGCGCGCAGGTCGGCAGCGGTGGCAACCGGCGCCGTGGCCTGGAGGGCAAGGGCCCCACCCCGCCCGCCTCCGCCCGCAAGGGACACAAGAAGAACCGCGTCGCCAACGCCCAGGCCAAGCAGGCCGCCGCCCGCCGCCCGGCTCCCCGGCGCGGCGGCGTCAAGGGCACCTCGGAGATGGTCGTCGGCCGCAACCCGGTCTACGAGGCGCTGCGCGACGGGGTCCCCGCGGTGACGCTGTACGTCCAGCAGTTCATCGACAACGACGAGCGCGTACGTGACGTGCTCAAGCTCGCGGGCGACCGCGGCACCATCAACCTGATGGAGGCCCCGCGCCCCGAGCTGGACCGCATGACCAACGGCCTCAACCACCAGGGCCTGGTCCTCCAGGTCCCGCCGTACGAGTACGCGCACCCCGACGACCTGGTCGTCGCCGCGCACGACAACCACGAGGACCCGCTGATCGTCGCCCTCGACGGGGTGACCGACCCGCGCAACCTCGGCGCGATCGTCCGCTCGGTCTCCGCCTTCGGCGGCCACGGCGTCGTCGTCCCCGAGCGCCGGGCGGCCGGGATGACCGCCGGGGCGTGGAAGTCCTCGGCCGGCACGGCGGCCCGCACCCCCGTCTCCCGGGTCACCAACCTGACCCGCGCGCTGGAGGGCTACCAGAAGGCGGGCCTCACCGTGGTCGGCCTGGCCGCCGACGGCGAGCACACGGTGGAGGACCTGGAGGCGCTGGACGGTCCGGTCGTCATCGTCATCGGCAGCGAGGGCAAGGGCCTCGGCCGTCTCGTCGGCGAGACCTGCGACTACCGGGTGCGGATCTCCATGCCGGGCGGCGCCGAGTCGCTCAACGCCGGTGTCGCCGCGGGCATCGTGCTGTACGAGGTGGCGCGCCGCCGCGGCTGAGGGCTGTCCCGTCATCCCCGGTGGATCAGCGCGCGGCGTCGGATGCGGTGCGTCGCAAGGCGGAGGGACGTCCGCATACTGGATGTATTCGGGCGTTCCGACAACGCGGCGAGGTGCCGTAGCTGTCGTCGTGCGCCCGCCGGGGATTAGCGGGACAGCCCTTAGGGCTCGTCGTTCGGCGTCGCGCGCGTCAACGGGCTCGTCCGCCGGGCGAGTTGACGCGCGAACGCCGAACATCCATCCAGGATGCCCGAGTTTGGCCTGATCTTGACGGGTCTCGGACACATCCCGTGCGGTCAAGGCAGTGTCCTAAACACACATCACTCGGTTAGATGAGTGTGGACACCAGAACGCCTCGGTTCGACGAGCAACCCGCCCTGAGCATGACCAAGGTGGACAGCGACCCCGCGCAGGTCATCGTCAACCACGCCAGCTTCCGGGTGCAGCTCCCCCCGGGCCAGCGCGCACGGCTGCGCGGTGCCCCCGCCGCCACGGCCCGCATCCCCGCCATGAGCGGCGCGGGCGCGGGTGCCGGTGCCGGCGGCGGCCGCAGGCGGGCGCCCGTCGTCTGGAGCGGGAAGTCCGCCCCCGGCGCCACGGGCCTCCTCCAGGCCGTGCGCAACTCCACCGCGGGAACCCTCGACGCCCCCGCCGCCGGAGTCCCCGGCGACGGAGCGGCGACGGGCGCGACGCAGGTCATCCCGCTCCTGGAGGAGACGCAGCCCAACCCCGTACTGACCGCCTCGCCCCCGCCCGCCCGCACCGGCCCGCTCCTGCCGCCCATGCGCCAGGCCGTCGGCGCGTACGACGACCCGGCCGACGGCCCCGACGGCCCCTCGCACGGCCCCGACGACGACTACGACGACAGCGCCGAAGCCCGCGACCGCCGCAACGGCAACGACCCGGTCAAGCACGCCTACTACCCGGGCCACCGGATGAACCTGGGCGTCGTCCTGCTCCCGATGCGGGTCCTGATCGGCTTGATCTCCCTCTACGCCGGCATGGGCAAGCTGTGCGACCCCGTCTACTTCGACGGCGGCGAACGCGGCTCCATGGTCGCGTGGCTCAGCTCGCTCAACCCCTGGGCCGCCGCCGAACCGCTGCGCGACTTCGCCCTCTCCCACCCGGTCGGCGCGGGCCTCACCGTCGCCTTCCTCCAGGTCGTCGTCGGCGTCCTGACCATCCTCGGCCTCTGGCAGCGCGTCGCCGCATCCGTCGGCGCCCTGCTCTCCGCGACCCTCCTGGTCACCGTGAGCTGGCGCTCCGTCCCGGTCTACGAGATGCCCGACATCATCATGCTGGCCGCCTGGAGCCCCCTGATCATCGCGGGCGCCCCCGTCTACTCCGTGGACGGACGGCTCGCCGGAGAGGCCTGGCGCAAGCTCGGCCCGCGCTCCGAGCTCTGGGACCTGCGCCGCCGCGTCCTGCGCCGCGGCACCGTCGTCGCCAGCGTCGTCATCGGCCTCACCCTGCTCGTCGGCTCCGTCCTCGGCGGCGCGGTCCGCTCGGCCGAGGTCGTCACCGTCCCCGGCCGCAACGACTACCCCACCAACCGCCTCCCCGGCATGCCCCTGCCCCAGGAGTCCACCGGGGAGCGCAAGGCCTCCCGCTCCCCGGAGCAGGAGCGCCGCCCCGAGCCCACCCGCTCCGGCGCGGCCGACACCCCCGCCACCGGCCAGGCCAGCCCCGGAGCCACCCGCGAGACGGGCGGCCAGAGCACCGGCTCGGACAGCACCCAGCCCAGCCAGACCCAGGGCACCGGCCAGGCGCCCCCGCAGCAGTCCACCCCGCAGGAGCCCCCGGCCGCCACCAGCGCGGGCCCCACCTCCTCCGGCTCCACCGGCGGCGACGGCTCTTCCGGGGGCGGCGGAGAACCCGACCCGGCGGGCGGATCCACCTCCTCCGGCAGCGGCGAGGGCTCCACCTCCGGCGGAGGCGGCGGCGGCCGGAACCCCATCGGCGGCCTCCTCGGCTGACACCTCCCCGGCCCCGTACGGACGACGAGGGCGGCCCCCACCCGGAACACAGGATCCGGATGGGGGCCGCCCTCGTCTCTTCCGTGAGTGGGGACCGCCCTGGTCTCTTCCGTGGGCGGGGGCCCTTGGTCTCTTCGAGGGTGGGGGCCGCGCTCGTCGGGTCAGGCGCCGCCCTGGGAGCCGAGCTCCCGGGCCGCCTCGGTCAGGTCCTTCGCGGTGTCGATGGCCCGCCAGTACGCCCCGTTCGGCAGCGGATACCCGGCCAGCCGGCGCTCCCGGGCCAGCCGGGGGAACGTGGTCCGCTCATGGTCGCCCCGGTCCGGCAGCAGCCGCGTGAAGGCGGGCGAGAACACGTACACCCCGGCGTTGATCAGATACGGGGACGGCGGCGACTCGATGAAGTCGGTGATGTGCCCGAACGCGTCCGTCTCCACGGCACCCCACGGGATGCGCGGCCGGGCGAGGGCGAGGGTGGCGGTGGCATCGCGCTCCGCGTGGAAGGCGGCCATCTCCCGCAGGGAGAAACGCGTCCAGATGTCACCGTTGGTGGCGTACCAGGGCTGGTCCGCGTCGGGCAGCCGCTCGGCCGCGTACCGCAGCCCGCCGCCGCGCCCCAGCGGCTCGGTCTCCACGACGGTGGTGACCCGCAGCGGCAGGACGGCTTCCTCCAGCCACTCCTGGAGCACCTCCGCGAGGTGCCCGCAGGAGACCACGGCGTCGGTGACGCCCTCGGCGGCGAGCCAGGACAGCTGATGGCCGATGATCGGCGTGCCCGTCCCGGGAATCTCGACCATCGGCTTGGGACGGTCGTCGGTGTACGGGCGCAGCCGCGACCCCTGGCCACCGGCAAGGATCACGGCCTGCGTCGGATACGTATGCATGGCAGGCACGATAGGCGCTGCCCACGGGCGGACGGCGCGCTCCGCGCGACCGCCCGGGCGTCGGACGGACTCCGGCCCGGCTGAACGACGGGACGGGACTGCGGCTCAGCTGAACTGCGCGACGCCGGAGGCGAACGAGGTGTCGCAGACGGGCCGCGAGAAGCGCTGGGCGCGGGTCGGGCCGTACTGCTCGACGGCCGCCTTGCCGAGCGCCTTCGCGATCGACATGCAGTGGCGGGCGAGCGACGGACGCTGCTCCACGGCACGCTGGAGGCCGGTGAGAGCGGTGCCCGGGTCCTTCTCCTGAAGTTCCACGAGAAGCTTCTCGCGCAGGACGTCCTGCGGAGCGCGGGACTTCGCGGGCTTGGACACCGTCTCCGAGGAGGCGGCCAGCAGGGTGGAGTCGTTGTCCGGCGCCGCCCACGGAACGGTGGTGACCGCGAGGGTCCCGGACAGAACCATGACGACGGGCAGGACGAGAGCGAGGGATCGGCCGATGCGGCGCGCGGTGTGGGTCACGCAGCGAGCGTAGCGGCCGGTGATGACTTGGCGACATTTCGTCACTCTCGCGGGGGATGGTTCGACGCGCCCTTTCGAATACGAGGTTGACGGGTCACGGTGAAATGCCCAGTGTGCCGGGGTATTTGAGCGCGTCCGGCGTCGAAACCCAAACACGCTCGTACCACGCAAACGGCCCCGCACCCCCTTGCGGGGAGCGGGGCCGGGCGTACGGCGGGAAGCGGGTCAGTTGGTGAGCCGCTCGCCGGTGGACGTCGCGAAGACGTGCAGCTCGTCCGGGCGCGGGACGACGTGCAGCTCGGTGCCCTTCTCCGGCACGGCACGGCCGCCGACGCGGACGACGAGGTCCTTGTGCTCCCCGCCGACCTGGGTGGAGCCGTAGACGAACCCGTCGGCGCCGAGCTCCTCGACGACGTTGACGGAGACGGCGAGACCGGCCGGCTCGTCCGAGGAGTCCTTGGTGAGGGCCTTCGCGGCGGCGCCACCGTGCTCGACGATGTCGAAGTGCTCGGGGCGGATGCCGACCGTGACGGTGGTGTCACCACGGTCCGCGGCGGCGCTCAGCGCCTCCCGCGACACCGGGACGACGCTGTTGCCGAACTTCACGCCGCCGTCGGTGATCGGAACCTCGACCAGGTTCATCGCGGGGGAGCCGATGAATCCGGCGACGAACAGGTTCGCCGGGCGGTCGTACATGTTGCGCGGCGAGTCGACCTGCTGGAGCAGCCCGGCCTTCAGCACCGCGACCCGGTCGCCCATGGTGAGGGCCTCGACCTGGTCGTGGGTGACGTACACGGTGGTGATGCCCAGGCGGCGCTGGAGCGAGGCGATCTGCGTACGGGTGGAGACACGGAGCTTGGCGTCGAGGTTCGACAGCGGCTCGTCCATGAGGAAGACCTGCGGCTCCCGCACGATGGCCCGCCCCATCGCCACACGCTGGCGCTGACCACCGGAGAGCGCCTTCGGCTTGCGGTCCAGGTACTCGGTGAGGTCCAGCATCTTGGCGGCCTCTTCGACCTTCGCCCGGATCTCGGTCTTGTTCACACCGGCGATCTTCAGCGCGAAGCCCATGTTGTCCGCGACGGACATGTGCGGGTAGAGCGCGTAGTTCTGGAACACCATGGCGATGTCCCGGTCCTTCGGCGGCAGGTGCGTGACATCGCGGTCACCGATGCGGATCGCGCCGCCGTTGACGTCCTCGAGCCCCGCGAGCATCCGCAGGGAGGTCGACTTGCCGCAACCGGAGGGACCGACGAGGACGAGGAACTCACCGTCCTCGATGTCGATCTCCAGCTGGTCCACGGCCGGCTTCGTGGAGCCGGGGTAGACGCGGGACGCCTTGTCGAACGTGACACTGGCCATGATGGATCTTCTCCTCCACCGGCAGGAACGTGCCGGACGATCCGAGTAGGGAGTGGTCTGGTCCACTCGGGTGAACCTGCCGTGACGCTACCTGGCGTTCATGTGTTCTGTCAGTACCTCTCGGGTCACGAAAAGCTCGCTCGGTGAACGGGGGATGCCAGAGCAATGCACTTTTGACCCGCCCCACCGCTTGTGGGACTTCCTGCTTCGGCGTCCACTGCCGACCGGACAAAATCGCCCTGAGGGCGATACCCCGTCGGTCCCACACGGACTCCACAGGCATCACGGCCGACGGCCCGTCGGTCCGGTACGCATGTCAAGCGTCTCCAGGCTTGCTACGCGGTCAGGACTACATCCGGCATCTCGGACGCCCTGATGATCGAGGGCACGGCTCGACCAGCCGGCAGCGCCGACGCCACCAGCTCATACAGCCGCATTCCTTCGTCCCGCAGGTTCTGCGCCGCGTTCACATCCCGGTCGTGCTCCGTGCCACACCCACCGCACGACCAGCCACGCACGGACAGGTCGAGCTTCGGTCCGACCACCCCGCAGGCCGAACACCGCCGCGTCGACGGGAAGAACCGGTCCACGAGGACCAGCGTCCGCCCGTACCACGCGCACTTGTACTGCAACATTCGCAGCAGCGTGCCCCAGGATGCATTCAGGATCGCCCGGTTCAGCCCCGCTTTTCGCCGACGGCCCTTACCCTTCGGCGACCGTACGAGAGAGGCGATGGACAGGTCCTCCACCACGAGCACTTGGTTCTCGCGCACGAGGCGGGTGGTGAGCTGGTCCAACGCGTCCCTGCGGACGTCGCCGATCCGGGAGTGCAGCCGGGCGATCTCCTGCCGCGCCTTCTCCCTGTTCTTCGATCCTCTCTTCTTACGGTGCAGGCTTCGCTGGAGATCCGCGAGCTTCGCCCCGTACTTCTTGAGCAGCCGAGGATGGTCCGCCTTCTCCCCGTCGTCCAGTGTGACCAGCGTCGTCAGCCCGAGGTCCAGACCGACCGCCTTCGGAGCACCTCCGTCCCGTGAGAACACGGGCGGCAGCGGCTCGATCCGTTCTTCGACGAGCACAGAGACGAAGAAGCGGCCCGCCCGGTCCCGGGTCACGGTCACCTTCAACGGCCGTACGCCCGCCGGGAGCAGCCGGGACCAGCGGATACGCAGTGGCCCGGACTGCTTGGCCAGCGCGATCAGCCCCGTACCCGGCTGCTCGGGGTCCTCCACCCAGCGGAAGCCCGTACCGACGTAGGTCGCGGAGTCACGGCAGCGCCCCTTCTTCTTACGCTTCGGATGCTGCTTCGATCCGCTGAAGAACCTTCCGAAAGCGGCGTCGAGATGGCGGAGCGCCTGCTGGAGAACAGTCGAAGAAATCTCCTGCAGCCATCGCGTCTCCTCGGCATTTCGCCAGCCTGTGAGAGCCCGGCAGGACTCGGCGAACCCGAGGGTCACCCGGTGCTCGCGCCATGCCTTGTCCCGCAGCGCGAGGCCCTCGTTGTAGGCCCAGCGACAGGCGCCGAAGGTCTTGATCAGTTGTTCGGTCTGCGTGGGGGTGGGGTAGCAGCGGTACCGGTAGACACGCTGGCGGGTGTCGGTCTCGGGTGCCCTCCGCTGCATCGGCACGGCCACCCGCTGCCGATGCTTGCCCGGGTCGGGCACGCCCAGCGCCTCGCGTTTGATGCGCTTGGCCTCCGCGCCGGTGATGCGGCTCGGCTGGTTTCCCCCTGCGGCCTCGGCCACGACCTCTCCCCTGTCCGATATTCGGATGGCACTGCAGTGCGTTCAACGAACAGGTGAGTGGGAGGTTACGACCGTCCGATATGCATGCCCGTGGGGAGACGGGGCTGTGTAGAGTTGTGGCGTGCTGCCCCGCGTCTGCGGCGCATGTCCTTGCCTCCTTAGCTCAGCTGGAACGAGCAACGCACTTGTAATGCGTAGGTCGTCGGTTCGAATCCGACAGGGGGCTCAGCGTGAAGCCCAGGTCAGATGAGTTCTGACCTGGGCTTCTTTCGTCAGCGGATGCGGCGGCGCCGCCGTGAGCGCTCCGTACGGGTGCCCAGGGGTCTCAGTTCTGGTCTCAGAGGGCCTGTGGGCTGGCCTGGTGTGAAGGCGTTGCCCATGCGGAGCATGGCGTCCTTGGACAGGGCGGAGCGGCCCTTCACGTAGCGGCGGGTCTGGCTGATCTGGGTGTGGCGGAGGATCTCCATGATGGTCGGCATGTCCACCCCCAGTTCGTTGAGGATGGTGCCGGCAGTGTGGCGACTGCCGTCGCAGAGACGCCGGTCGCTGATCCCGGCCTCTTCGAGGAGTTCCTTGAATTCCTCCCAGTCGTCCCGGGGGTCGATCGGACGGCCGTCCGGGCGCGTGAACACCGCGTCGAACTCTTGCCACTCCTCCCCGGCCTCCACTCGTAAAGCGTCCTGCCGCTCCTTGTGGTCGCGGAGGTGAGGGATGAAGGGAGCGGGGATGGGGACGGCGTTGCGGCTCTTCTTGGTCTTGGGCCGGGTGAAGGCGAGTCCGCCGCCCTTGCGATCTGGGCAGGTGCTGGCGTGGCGGGCGCAACCGGGCGGGCACGGCTTCGGGCAGCCCCCCTTGTAGCCCTTATGTCGTGTGCAGTGGGGCGGGCAGGGATCGAAGCGGTGGAGGCGCTCGCCGCAGAGGTGCGGGTCTGTGCAGCCGTGTCGCCAGGTGAGGCGCTGGAGCTGCCACTGCGGGTGGAACAACTCGGATTCCAGGTCAACGTACTTCCACCGGAGTCCCAGGCTTTCGCCCTGGCGGAAGCCCACGCCAATGCCGACGAGCCAGCGCATGAAGGTGGGCCGCTTCGCTGCGGCGAGGAGGAAGGCTTTGGCCTCTTCCATGGTGAACGGGTTCGCTTCGGTCTCATCGACGGTGGGCAGGTCGACGAGGGCGGCGACGTTCTCCACGATCATCCAGCGACGGTGGGCGATCTTCAGGGCGCGGGAGAGGATGCGGTGCACCTTGAAGGACGGCTACGACGTCACTCTGGTAGATCCGGTGCCCCGTCACGTTGAGGCCGCGTCGGCGGTGTGCTCGGCGGTGGTCGGTGACGCGCGCGACCTGTCCGAGCCGGATGTCACCTTTGACGTCGTGCAGCTGCTCGGGCCGCTCTACCACCTGCCCGACCAGGTCGACCGGCAACGCGCACTCGCGGCAGCCTCTCGTGTGGCCAAGCCCGGCGGGATGGTCGCTGCTGCCGCGATCAATCGCTATGCGTCGCTCTTCGAGCATGTCACGTACGCCCACCTGCACACCGAACGGATTCGCAACTCCGTCTCCAAGATTCTGGAGACGGCGGTCTACGACGGAGCTCGGGGGTTCACCCTGTCGTACTTCCACCGGGCCGAAGAGCTGGTGACGTAGCTGCTGACATCCGGGCTGGAGGATGTGCAGGTCTTCGGTATCGAGGGCCCCGCCTGGTCGCTAGTGAATGCGGCGGAACAGCAGCCCGGCGAAGGCCCCACGGATGAGCTGATTGCCTCAGCCTTGGACGCAGCCCGCATGGCGGAGCCGTACCCGGAACTTCTCGCCGCCAGCTCCCACCTGCTGGCGGTGGGCATTGTCCCGGCCGACACCGCCGACTGATTGTCCCCAGGGGCGGACGGAGGGATCGGGTCACCTCTGGGACGTCGCCAGCCCCCTGTCCCCGCGCCCGGCTGACCGCGCCCGACGGCCGCGACCATGGAAAGGAAGATCTTTCATGACCGGGCGGCTTGCGGGGCCATGATCATTCGCCCCAGTGCAACTGGGTCAACCTGTGAGAGCGGGGTACGCCCGGCACGCAGGCCACTACTATTGGCTCATGGATGACCAGAGGCTCAAGGTAGGCCAAGTCTTTGTTGCTGGGGGACCGCCCACCATCACGTATAACCCGCGTAGTGAACTGAATCTAGAGGAGCGGATTCAAGACTACCTGGATGAGGGGTATCGGATTCTTTCTGTCTCCGGCTCAACAAAGACAGGTAAGACCGTCCTCGTTCGTCGCGTCATTCCGCAAGGCGAGGGAATTTGGCTCTCAGGTGGAGCGATCAACTCTTCCGAGCAGTTCTGGGAAACTATCGCCGAACACCTCGGCCTCTTCACGTCTATCGAGCGCTCGTCTGACAGTAAGGATGAAACCTGGCGGACGACCATGGGTCAAGCGAACGTTGGGGTCCTTAAGGGAGGGATCGATAAAAAAGAGATCGTGGGGACGATCTCTGGCGAGAAGATCTCCCGGACCCGGAATGTAGTCACTCAGGTGAGGGAAGCTCTCCGAGGGGGAATGACCCCTCTAATTATTGACGACTTCCATTACGTGCCCCAGGCATTGCAGATGGAGATTGTGCGATCCCTCAAGGATCTGGTTTTTGACGGCCTGCGTGTAATCGTGATCGCTGTGCCGAATCGGGCTTATGACGTGGTCCGGGTGGAACGCGAGATGACCGGTCGAGTACAGCAAGTGAGTGTCGGTTTCTGGAGTCAAGACGAACTGGCAGGGATCGCGCGCAAGGGGTTTGCTGCTCTGAAGGTGGTCGACAAAGATGAAGCCCTAATCGCTCGCCTTGCCGAGGAAAGTTTTGCAAGTCCTCATCTCATGCAGGATTTCTGTCTACAGCTGTGCAAGGCGAATGGGTATCGTTATGCGCAAGACGAGTTTCGTCAACTCGTTGCTCCGGACTGGAATTCCTTCTTTGCGGACCGTGCATCGATGGCATCGAAGTCGGCTTTCGATTTGCTTGCGCGTGGTCCTAGGCAGCGAACCGACCGCAAAGAGCGGCAGCTGAGGTCCGGATCTGTGACCGATATTTACGGTGCCGTATTGGCTGCGATTGCACATACCGGCCCGGGAACCGAGCTGACGTATGAGGAGATTAGGGCCGCGCTCAAGGAGGTCTTGTCCAGTGATGCCCCTCAGCGGCACGAGGTAACTCGAATCCTTGAGGAAATGACTAAGATTGCTGCAAATGAAATCCCAGGTGAACCAGTGGTCGATTACGATGTGGAGCTTGGCAAGCTCTACATCTCAGATCCGTACTTCGCTTTCTTTCTGCGGTGGGGCGTACCAGGTCTCTCGTAGCTCTGGTTCTCAGCAGAGGTGAGCACCCTTCCGGCCTGCTCTGGTTTTAGAAAGACACTCAACATTGACAACTTTGGACAGTTCGACGACAGGTCAGGACGCGGTCCCAGTCCTGGTCTCTATGGTCGGTGCGTCGGTAGTTGTCTGTCCGTGTCCGCATGGGGCCGCGAAACGGCTTGGCCAGGGAATTCTTCGTGCTGGACGACGCCGACGGATGCCTGTGGATCGGACAACGTGTAATGCGTAGGTCGTCGGTTCGAATCCGACAGGGGGCTCCTCTGTGAGAGGCCCGGACCGGGATTCATCCCGGTCCGGGCCTCTCGGCGTTCCGTGGTGCGTTGCGTGGTGTCGTGGTGGTGCCATGGTGGGGGTCTGATGGTGCCACGCGGGGTGGGGTTGGGTCCTGTGTGGGCATAAGTGCAGGTCGTGGGCCCGGTGGCGGGGGAGTGCCAGGGTGGCTCGACGTGGTGCCAGATGTGTGCCATGATGGCGTCATGGATCTCACGCCCTACGTCGACAACCTCCGGCACGATCTGGCCGTCGCCGCTGACGCCGGTGGTGACGACGCCCGTGCGCTGGCCGAGCGGCTGACCGCGCCCCTGGAGTCCGCCGCCCGGCTCACCCTGCTCAACGTGCTGTCCGCCGCCATGGGGGAGGTCACCCGGGAGCTGGCGCCCGGGTCGGTCGACGTCCGGCTGCGGGCGGGTGACCCCGAGTTCGTGGTGACGGCGCCGCCGGTGGTCGAGCCGGGCGTGGCGGTGCGGGAGCCGGTCGCGCCGGTCGCCGGGGCCGCCGCGCCGGTCGTGGACGCCGACGACGGGTCCGTGGCGCGGATCAACCTCCGTATCCCCGGACACCTCAAGGCGCGCGCCGAGAGTGTCGCGGCGGCGGAGGGGCTGTCGGTCAACGCCTGGCTGGTGCGGGCCGTGGCCGTCGCCCTCGACGGCGGTGAGCGCGCCGATCCGCCGGGGCGCGGCAGGGCGCCGGGCGGGCGGGGGTTCACCGGGTGGGTCCGGTAGCGGCGGACGCCGGCCGCCGCGTCGCCCGCCGTTCGGTGCCGGTCCGCTCCGCGGCCTCGCCCAGGCCTTGCCGCGCTTCGGTTCCTCGCTGCGCCGCCCCTGCCGAGTCCGTTTCCGTAGTCCCGCTCCCTTCCCCTTCTCCGTAGGCCCTCTCCGTAGATCCTTCGACCTTTCCGCTTCACCGCCTGTCGGCGGATTTCACCCATCGAGCCAAGAGGACGGAACAGCCATGCCTTCTTTCGAGACCCCCGAGCCCATCTCTGCCGTCATCGAGCTGGACTGCGGCACCGCCCGGATCACCGCCGGCCGGCGCACCGACACCGTGGTCGAGCTGCTGCCGGGCGATGCTTCGGACGACAACGACGTGCGGGCCGTCCAGCAGACCCGGGTCACCTGCTCCGGCGGCCGTCTCACCGTCAAGACCCCCAAGAAGCGGACCCTGTTCGGCAAGCCGGGGACCGTCGAGGTGAGCATCGAGCTGCCCTCCGGGTCGGACGTCCGGGGCAGTTCGGGTCTGGGCGGCTTCTTCTGCGAGGGGCGCCTGGGGGAGGTCGTCCTGAAGACCGCGCTCGGTGACCTCCAGGTGCACGAGGCGGCCGAGGCCGACCTCCGGACCGATCACGGCGACATCCGCCTGCTCCGCTGCACCGGGGCCGCCGAGGTCGTCGGGTCGGGCCGGGTCGAGGTCGACGCGGTCGGCGGGGCGGCGACCGTCAAGAACGGCAACGGCGCGACCGGGATCGGCGAGGTGGGCGGCGAGTTGAAGGTCAGCGCGGCCAACGGCGACATCTCCGTCGCCGTCGCCCGCGCCGGCATCGACGCCAAGGCCGCCAACGGCCGGATCGAGATCGGCGTCGCCCACGCCGGAGTGGCGGCGGTGTCGTCCAACGGCCGCATCCGCGTCGGTGACGTGGCCCGCGGGCGGATCGACCTGCGCACCTCCGTGGGCGACCTGGAGGTCGGCATCCGCAAGGGCAGCGCGGCCTGGCTCGACCTGGAGCCGAAGTTCGGCACCGTACGCAACGGGCTCGGTCCCGCCGGTGGTCCGGAGGCGTCCGACGAGACCGTCGAGGTGTACGCCCGCACCGGGGCCGGGGACATCATCGTCCGCCGCGCCTGAGCCCGGCCGCCCGTCCCGCGGCCTCCGGTTCTCGCGACGGGCTCCTCAACTCCTCCCAGCTGAAAGGGAATACGGCATGAACGTCCTTCAGTCCTCCCCGCCCGCCGCCGCCCGTACGGCGGACCCGGCGATCCTGGCCACCGGGCTGCGCAAGTCCTACGGCGACAAGCTCGTGCTCGACGGCATCGACCTGTCGGTGTCGCGGGGCAGCGTCTTCTCCCTGCTCGGTCCCAACGGTGCGGGCAAGACCACCGCCGTGAAGATCCTCTCCACTCTCGTCACCGCCGATGCCGGTGAGGCGCGGGTCGGCGGGTACGACCTGGCCGCCGACCCGCAGGCGGTGCGTGCCGCGATCGGCGTGACGGGGCAGTTCTCCGCCGTCGACGGGCTGATCACCGGTGAGGAGAACATGCTCCTCATGGCGGACCTGCACCATCTGTCCCGGCGTGAGGGGCGGCGGGTCGCCGCCGGACTGCTGGAGCGGTTCGACCTGGCGGCGGCCGCGAAGAAGCCCGCCGCCACCTACTCCGGCGGGATGAAGCGCCGCCTCGACATCGCGATGACCCTGGTCGGCGGTCCGCGGATCATCTTCCTCGACGAGCCGACCACCGGGCTGGACCCGCGCAGCCGTCACACCATGTGGGGGATCATCCGCGAGCTGGTCGCCGGGGGCGTCACCGTCTTCCTCACCACCCAGTACCTGGAGGAGGCCGATCAGCTCGCCGACCGTATCGCCGTGCTCCACGACGGCCGGATCGCGGCCGAGGGCACCGCCGACGAGCTGAAGCGGATCGTCCCGGGCGGGCATGTGGAGCTGCGCTTCACCGACCCGGCCGCCTACCGGTCGGCGGCCTCCGCCCTGGGCGAGGTCCAGCGGGACGACGAGGCGCTGGTCCTGCGGGTCCCGGGCGACGGTGGTCAGCGTGAACTGCGGTCCCTGATCGACCGGTTGGACACCGTCTCCGTCGAGGCGGACCGCCTCACCGTGCACACTCCCGACCTCGACGACGTGTTCTTCGCCCTCACCGGCAGCACCGTCCCCGCCCCGTCCGGCTCGCCCGACACCCTTGAGGAGACCTCCCGATGAGCTCGCCCGCCCTCGCCTTCCGCGACGCGAACACGATGCTGCGCCGCAACCTGCTGCACGCCCGGCGCTACCCGTCCCTCACGCTGAACCTGCTGCTCACGCCGGTGATGCTCCTGCTGCTCTTCGTCTACATCTTCGGTGACGTGATGAGCGCGGGCATCGGCGGCGGGGGCGCCGACCGCTCCGACTACATCGCCTACATCGTTCCCGGTCTGCTGCTGATGACCATCGGCTCCACCGTGATCGGGACCGCCGTGTCCGTCTCCAACGACATGTCCGAGGGCATCATCGCCCGCTTCCGGACCATGGCGATCCACCGCGGCTCCGTGCTCGTCGGCCATGTCGTCGGCAGCGTGCTCCAGAGCGTGCTGAGCGTGGTGCTGGTGGGGGGTGTCGCCGTGGCCATCGGCTTCCGGTCCACGGACGCCACCGTCCTGGAGTGGTTCGCGGCCTTCGGTCTGCTGGTGCTCTTCGCCACGGCTCTCACCTGGATCGCGGTCGGGATGGGGCTGATCAGCCCGAACGCCGAGGCCGCCAGCAACAACGCCCTGCCGATGATCCTGCTGCCGCTGCTGTCCAGCGCCTTCATCCCGGTCGGCACGATGCCGGGCTGGTTCCGGCCGATCGCCGAGTACCAGCCGTTCACCCCGGCCATCGAGACCCTGCGCGGCCTGCTGCTCGGCACCGGGATCGGTCACAACGGTCCGCTCGCGCTCCTGTGGTGCCTGGGGCTCACCGTCCTCGGCTACTTCTGGGCCACCACGAAGTTCGGCCAGGACCCCCGGTAGCCGGCCGGAGCCTCCGAGGCCCCTGTTGCCCCCGCCACGCGGCCGGGGCAACAGGGGCGCCGGGGGTTCCGGAGGCGGCGGGGCCCCGGTCGGGCGGGGCGGGGGGACGCGGGGAGGCGGGCGGTGAACTTCCCCGGGAGTGGGGGGAGATGGGGAGACGCGGTGCGGGTCCCTGCCGATTCCTCGCCGGGGGGTAGGCGGCCCGCGGTCCTTGTTATACCTTGCGTCTAACAAGCGGGTGGGTGCTTGGGCGCTGGTGCGGGCTGCCGTCCCGCACCCGGTGTCCCCGTGCCCGGCGTGATCGCACGGCCGGCACCGTAGTCACGTCTGCCCGCTCCTCACCACGACCAAGGATCACCGCACTCGACCCAAGGAGCCGCAGCATGGCCGGCAGCACCGTTCCGTCGAAGGTCCAGGACAGCCCCGAGGGCGACGACGTCGCGCGGCGGCTGCTCGGCTCGGCCGCGCAGCTGGCGTACGACCCGGCCACCGAGGTCGACTGGGACACCCCGCTGGACAAGGACTTCCACGGGGCGAGCCCCGAGTGGAGCACGCTCTACGGAACGCCGTACTGGCACGAGCTGACCGAGGCGCAGCGCAAGGAGCTGACCCGGCAGGAGGCGGCCTCGGTCGCCAGCACGGGCATCTGGTTCGAGATGATCCTCCAGCAGATGGTGCTGCGGGACATCTACCTGAAGAACCCGGCGGACGCGGAGTTCCAGTGGGCGCTCACCGAGATAGCCGAGGAGTGCCGCCACTCGATCATGTTCGCGCGCGGCGCGCAGAAGCTGGGCGCCCCGCACTACCGGCCCCGGCGCGCGGTGATGGAGCTGGGCCGGGCGTTCAAGACGCTGGCGTTCGGCGAGGCGGCGTACGCGGCGATCCTGGTCGCCGAGGAAGTGCTCGACGTGATGCAGCGGGACTGGATGCGCGACGAGCGGGTGGTGCCGTTCGTCCGCACCATCAACAACATCCACGTCGTCGAGGAGTCCCGGCACATGAAGTTCGCCCGGGACGAGACCCTCAAGCGGCTGGAGGGCGCCGGATGGATACGGCGGCAGATCAACGCGTTCGTCGTCGCCGTCGCCTCGTACTACATCGTCACCAGCATGGTGAACCCGAAGGTCTACCGGAAGGCGGGCCTGGACGAACGGCGTGCGCTGGCCGCCGCGAAGAGCAACGAGCACCACAAGTCGATGATGCGGTCCAGCTGTTCGGGGCTGATGGACTTCCTGGCCTCCGCCCGGCTGCTCACCCGGCCCGCCCTCGCCTTCTACCAGCGCGCGAACCTGATCTGAGCCGGGGACCATGACCTACGCGATCACCCAGACCTGCTGCAACGACGCCACCTGTGTGGCGGTGTGCCCGGTCAACTGCATCCACCCGACGCCGGAGGAACGCGCCTTCGGCAGCACCGAGATGCTGCACATCGACCCCCGGGCCTGCATCGACTGCGGGGCCTGCGCGGACGCCTGCCCGGTCGACGCGATCTTCCCGGTGGACGCGCTGTCCGCCGGGCAGCGGGAGTACGCGGAGATCAACGCCGCCTACTACGCCTCCTTCGAGGACGACGCGCGGCCGCCCGCCGGGGCCGCGGTGGACGGGCCGAACTTCCACGTCTGGGGGGCGCCGGTCTTCGAGCGCAGCCTGCCCTCGGACTTCGGTCCGCTGCGGGTCGCTGTCGTCGGCACCGGACCCGCCGGGATGTACGCCGCCCAGGACCTGCTGCTGCACACCGCCGCCGAGGTCACCCTGATCGACCGGCTGCCGGTGGCGGGCGGCCTCGTCCGCTACGGCGTGGCGCCCGACCACCCCGCGACGAAGAAGGTCGGCGACACCTTCTCCCGCTTCCACTCCCACCCCCGGGTCCGGATGCACCTGGGCATCGAGGCGGGCCGGGACGTCACCGCGGACGAATTGGCCGCCCACCACGACGCGGTGATCTACGCGGTCGGCGCGTCCGACGACAAGCGGCTCGGCATCCCCGGCGAGGACTCGCCCGGCTGCCTCTCCGCCACCTCGTTCGTCGCCTGGTACAACGCCCACCCCGAGGCCGTCGCGCGGGGCGTCGACCTGTCCGCCGAGCGGGTCGTGGTGGTCGGCAACGGCAACGTCGCGCTCGATGTGGCCCGCATCCTGGTCGCGGATCCGCAGGCCCTCGCGGCCACCGACATCGCCGCCCACGCGCTGGAGGCCCTGCGGGCCGGCCGGGTCCGTGAGGTGGTGGTGCTGGGGCGGCGGGGCCCCGAGGCCGCCGCGTACACCCGCTCCGAACTGCTGGCCCTGAAGCACCTGGAGGGCGTGGAGCTGGTCGTGGACGACCACGACCCGCGTACGGCGGCGGCGATCGACGCGGCGGGCCCGGCCGACCGGGCGGGGGTGCTGCGGGGGCTGCCCCGGCTGCGCACCGAAGCCGCGTCCCCCGCGGGCCGCGCCGGTGACGCCCGGCGCATCGTGCTGCGCTTCCACTCCGAGCCGGTGGAGATCCTGGAGGAGGCGGGCGGGCGCTCCGTGCGGGTCACCGACGGCGGCCGGGACGGCGACGGCGGCCCGGCCACGGCCGACCTGGGCGCCGGACTCCTCCTGCGGGCCATCGGCTACCGCGGACTGCCCGTCCCCGGGCTGCCGTTCGACGAGGCGACGGGCACGGTCCCGCACGAGGGCGGCCGGATCACCGGGCGTCCCGGGAGCTACGTGGTCGGCTGGATCAAGCGCGGCCCGTCCGGCGGGATCGGCGCCAACCGCACGTGTGCGGCCGAGACGGTCGGCACGCTCCTGGCCGACGCGGTCGCCGGGACCCTGCCCGCGCCCTCCGGTGACGCCAGGGCGTTCGGCCGGCTCGTCCGGCGGCGCAACCCCCGGGTCGTGGACGCCCGCGGCCTGGCCGCGATCGACCGGGCCGAACGGGACCGGGGCCGGGCCGCCGGGCGGCCCCGGGTGAAGCTGGCCACCGTGGCCGAGCTGATCGCCACGGCGAGGCCGGGACGGCTGTCACGACTGACGCGTTGACCGCGCGGCTTCCACGGGTGTGGCGGCGGTAGCGGGCGAGGGCGTCGGTCCGGCCCGGGGCTCGGAGGCGTGGCGGCCGGGGCGGCACGGCGGTCGTGTGTCCGTAGCGGCGCGCACGAAGTCCGGCCCGGGGCGCGGCGGTTGGTGCCGCCGGGCCCCGGGCCGGAGTGGGTCGCCCCGGGAGGCCGGTAGGCCGGGCGGTCAGGCCGTGGACCGCGACGTCTTGACCTCGTCGCCCGCCACGTCGGACGCGGTTGCGTCGGATGCGGCCGGGCCGGACGTGGCCGGGTCGGAGGTGGCGGTCGGCCGCAGCAGCGCGGTCGCCGGGCGTACGGGGATGAGCGCGGCGACGACCGCCGCCGCGAGGCCGACTCCGCAGCCGATCAGCATCGCGGCCCGGAAGCCGTTCTCCGAGGGCAGCGGGAAGCCGCCGAAGTCGGTGGTCATCCGGGCCAGGACCACCCCGATCACGGCGGCGGCGAACGACGTGCCGATCGAGCGCATCAGGGCGTTGAAGCTGTTGGCCGACGCCGTCTCGGACTGCGGCACCGCGCCCATGATGAGCGCGGGCATCGCCCCGTACGCGAAGCCGACGCCCGAGTTGCAGACCAGGGTGACGACGAGCAGGCTCCACGGGGAACCGGAGCCGATCAGCGGTACGGACAGGCCGTAGCCGACGGCGATGAGCAGGCTGCCGACGGCCAGGGTGACCTTGGGGCCCTTGGCGGCGGACAGCTTCGCGCCGATGGGGGACATCACCATCATCATCAGGCCCGCCGGGGCCATCCACAGGCCCATCGCGAGCATCGACTGCCCCAGCCCGTACCCGGTGGCCTCGGGCAGCTGGAGCAGCTGCGGCACCACGAGGGACTGCGCGTACATCGCGAAGCCGACCAGGATCGAGGCGGTGTTGGTCATCAGGACCTGCGGGCGGGCGGTGACCCGCAGGTCGACCAGCGGGTCGCTGATGCGCAGCTCCCACCAGCCCCAGGCGGGCAGCAGCACCAGGACGGCGGCGAAGAGGCCGAGCGTGGTGGCGCTGCCCCAGCCCCAGTCGGCGCCCTTGGAGACGGCGAGCAGCAGGCAGATCAGGGCGGCGCCGAGGCCGACCGCCCCGGGCAGGTCGAAGCGGGAGGAACGGGTGGCCGGGCGGTCGCCGGGGACCAGGGTCAGGATGAGCGCGCCGACCACGAGGGCCAGGGCGGCGACCACCCAGAAGAGCACCCGCCAGCTCGTGTTCTCCGCGATCGCGGCGGCGAAGGGCAGGCCCAGCGCCCCGCCCACGCCCATCGAGGCGCTCATGATCGCGATGGACGAGCCGAGCTTCTCGGCCGGGACCACGTCCCGCAGCAGGCTGATGCCGAGGGGGACCACACCCATGCCGAGGCCCTGGAGGCCGCGTCCGGCGATCATCGGGACCACGCCGGAGGACAGGGCGCAGACCACCGAGCCGAGGACCAGCGGGACGAGCGACAGCAGCAGCATCCGCTTCTTGCCGTACATGTCGCCGAGCCGTCCGGCGACGGGCGTGGCCACGGCGGCGGCGAGCAGGGTGGCGGTGATGACCCAGGAGGCGTTCGAGGCGGAGGTGTCGAACAGCCTCGGCAGCTCCGCGATCAGCGGCACCACGAGGGTCTGCGTGAGCGCGGCCACGATGCCGGCGAAGGCGAGGATGCCGACCACGCCTCCCGGGCGGGGTGCGGGGGGTGAACTCTCCACGGGTACTGCTCCCTCGGGCCCGTGCGGGCCGGTCGTCCGATTCTGGTGCGCTTGGTGCGCCTGGTTCGTCTGGTTGGTTCGGTTCGTCTGTTCGTTCGCCTGGTGTGCCCAGGGGGTTCGACTATGCACGATACATGGAATATGCATCATGCACATTGGGTGTATTCTGCACATCTATCGTGAGAGGCCTGGTCAGCGAAGGAGCGGCGGCGGAGTGGACGAGCGCGTGGACAAGCCCATCGAACGGATCGAACGCGAGACCATGCTCCTCGGCCGGTACATGAACCTGCTCACCCCGCGCGCGCAGTGGCGGCTCGACCGCTCCGCCTACATCCTGCTGAGCCGCATCCGGGCGGAGGGCCCCATGTCCATCGGGCAGCTCGGTGACGCCTTCGGGCTGGACGCCTCCACGC
The DNA here is from genome assembly GCF_044767975.1 of Streptomyces sp. NPDC101181. Taxonomy (NCBI): domain Bacteria; kingdom Bacillati; phylum Actinomycetota; class Actinomycetes; order Kitasatosporales; family Streptomycetaceae; genus Streptomyces; species Streptomyces sp. NPDC101181. The sequence continues at coordinate 146,154 of NZ_JBIWOX010000002.1, forward strand.
TCAACCGGCAGACCGCCGCGATGCTGCGGGTCGGGGTCGTCGAGCGCATCCCGGACCCCGACGGCGGGATCGCCCGCAAGTTCGCCATCACCGAGGAGGGCGAACGCCGCCTCGACAGCGACCGGTCGCGGAACGTGGCGGGCCTGGCGAAGGTCCTCGCCGACTGGTCCCCCGAGGAGGCCGAGCAGCTCGCCGCCTCCCTCAGCCGGCTGAACCTCTCCATCGAACGCCTCGACGGGCGCCCCTGGCCGCGCGACTGACACGGGCCCGGAGCCGGAGCCGGTGCGCGCGGGACGGCGCACCGGCTCCCGTCAGCGTGCGTACCGGCTCGCGTCGGCCTGCGCACCGGCTCCCACCGGCGTGCGCACCGGCTCAGTGGCGGCCCGCGATACGGTCCGCCGCCTTCGCGATCGGGTCGGTGCCGGGCCGGGGCGAGACCCTCTCGCGGCGGTCGGCGGCGCGGTAGGCGGCGTACAGGCCGTGCACGCCGAGCCAGCGGAAGGGCTCCGGTTCCCAGCGGCGGACCTTGTGGCCGACCCAGGGAAGCGCGGTGAGGTCGGTGGGGCCCGCCTGCCCGGAGTCCTGCTGGATCAGGTCGCGCAGGGTGCGGGCGGCGAGGTTGGCGGTGGCGACGCCGGAGCCGACGTAACCGCCCGCCCAGCCGAGCCCCGTGGAGCGGTCCAGGGTGACCGTGGCGCACCAGTCGCGGGGCACACCGAGGACGCCGGACCAGGCGTGGTCGACGCGGACGCCCGCCGTGGTGGGGAAGAGGCGGACCAGCAGGTCGCGCAGGGCGGCGACGGTGGCGGGCCGGGTGCGGCCGTCGTTGTCGGTGGCGGAGCCGTAGCGGTAGGGGTGGCCGCGGCCGCCGATGGCGATGCGGTCGTCTGCGGTGCGCTGGGCGTAGAGATAGGCGTGGGCCAGGTCGCCGAGGGTCTCGCGGCCCTCCCAGCCGATGGTGTCCCAGACGTGGGCGGGCAGCGGTTCGGTGGCGATCATGGAGGAGTTCATCGGGAGCCAGGTGCGCTTGTGGCCCTTGAGGTTCGCGGTGAAGCCCTCGGTGCAGCGCAGGACGTACGGGGCGCGGACCGTGCCGTACGGGGTGAGCGCGTGCTTCGGCCTGATCTCGGTGACGGACGTCGACTCGTGGATGGTCACGCCGAGCGCCTCGACCGCGTCCGCGAGGCCCTTGACCAGCTTGACCGGGTGCAGCCGGGCGCCGTGCGGGGTCCAGGTGGAGCCGACGGCGCCGGTGACGTGGACGCGCTCGGCGGTCTCGCGGGCGCCGCGCAGCACCCGGTCGCTCTCGCCGAAGGCGATCTCGACGCTGTGGAAGTCCCTGAGCCGGGCGAGCTGGGCGGGGGTGTGGGCGACCTCCAGGACACCGCCCTGGTGGATGTCGGCGTCGATCTTCTCCTCGGCGGCGGCCCGGACGACCTCGCCGACGGTCTCGTTCATCGCCTTCTGGAGGCGTACGGCGGCGTCGTGGCCGTGCAGTTTCGCGTACCGGTCGCGGCCCGCGATGCCGTTGTAGAGCCAGCCCCCGTTACGGCCGGAGGCCCCGTAACCGCAGAACCTGGCCTCCAGGACGGTGATGTTGAGGAAGGGGACGGCCTTCTTCAGGTAGTACGCGGTCCACAGGCCGGTGTAGCCGCCGCCGACGATGCAGACATCGGCGCTCGCGTCGCCGGGGAGGGGTTCGCGCGGGGCGGGGGTGCCCTCCTGCGCGTACCAGAACGATATGCCGCCGTTGACGGTGCTGCCGCTGCTCATGATGCCCCTGGTTCCCTGGTCCCCTGCTGTCCTGGTCGCTCGGAGCGCCCCGGTGCCCCGGTGCCCCGGTGCCCCGGCGGCGCGGTGTCGCGGTGTGCCCGGCCGGTGTGCTGCCGGGTGCCGGTGTGGTGCCGAGCGTATGTGTGGCGGGACGTTACTGCGCGGCGGGCCGTTTCGTCTCCCGGGCCGTGCGGCGGCGGGTCAGGGGGTAGCAGGCGAGGCCGATCAGCACGGCGGTGAAGTGGCCCAGGTCCGTGAACGTGCGGCCGTCGCCGAGCAGCGGTACGCCGTAGACGACCAGCACCGCGAACGCGTAGGCGTACCGCCACAGCCGCGGCACCCGGTAGGTGAGGACGGCGATCACCCCGGCCAGTCCGTAACTGACGCCGACGTCCAGGGTGTCGGCGGCCGACGGTGGGGCGTGCCCGTATCGGATCGCCCAGGCCAGGGCCCCCTCGCTGACCAGGGTGGCGAGGACGTGCGCCAGGGCGGTGACCGCCAGCCAGCGCCGGGTGCCGAGCCAGTGTTCGGCGGTGGCGTGGAAGAGGGTGAACAGCACGGCGTACGGGAGCCAGCGGCCGCCGTCGATCCACAGGGCGCTGGAGATCAGGACGCGGACCGGGTTCCGGGAGAGCTCGTGGAGGTTGGTGGAGCGGTCCCGCAGGAACTCCTCCTCGAAGTCGGGTGACATCTGGCGGGCGACGACGGTGGTGGCGAACAGGACGCCCAGCCAGAGGTAGGTCCCGGGGGCGGTGACGACCCAGCGGCGGACGGCGGCGACGGCGCGGGCGCCGGTGCCCCGGCGACCCGGCGGGCGCTCCGGCGCACGAGCCTGCGCGTCGCGGCGCGCGCGGCCCTGCGGTCGGCTTCCCGGCTCTTTTCGGGGCATGTACCGATTCACCCACGCCTCTACGATCGGTGGGGTGATCGACATTCCGGGCGAGCTGATCGCTACTCAGTCCACCGCCAACGGGGCCGCCGGACGGGCGTTCGTCACCGGCCTGCCGGACCTCGCCGACAGCTGCCTGGAGCGGTGGGGGCTGCGGCTGGACGGCCCCTCGCTGTACGGGATGTGCGCGCTGGTCCTGCCGGTGGTGCGGGAGGCGGACGGGCTGCCCGCCGCGCTGAAGCTCCAGCTGGTGGACGAGGAGACGGCGGGCGAACCGGTGGCGCTGCGCGCGTGGACCGCCGCGGGGGCCGGGGCGGTGGAGCTGCTCGACCACGACCCGGTGAGCGGTGCGCTGCTGCTGGAGCGGCTCGACGAGCGGCGGCCGTTGTCGCGCGAGGCAGACGTCCGGGGCGCGGTGACGGTCCTGGGCGAGGTGCTGGCCCGGCTGGTTGCGGTGCCCGCGCCGGACGGGCTGCGCACCCTGGGCGCGGTGGCCCAGAACATGCTCGCCGCGGTGCCGGAGGCGGTGGGGCTGCCGGCCGACGCGGCGGACCGGCGGCTGCTCGCGGACTGCGCGGCGGCGGTGCGGGAGGTCGCGGGGGAGCCGGGGGACCGGCTGCTGCACTGGGACCTGCACTACGACAACGTCCTGGCGGGGCGCGCGGACGCGGGGCGGGCGGGGGAGTGGGTGGCGCTCGACCCGAAGCCGCTCGCGGGGGACCCGGGCTTCGAGCTGTTCCCGGCGCTGGACAACCTCTTCGACGCCGGGGAGGTGGTGTGGCGGTTCGACGCGTTGACGGAGGCGCTGGGTCTGGACCGGGAGCGGGCGCGGGCCTGGACGCTGGGGCGGGTCCTCCAGAACGGGCTGTGGGGCGCGGCGGACGGCGAGCCCCGGCTCGCGCCCCACCACGCGGAGATCGCCCGGCGGTTGCTGGGGTACGCAGGCTAAGGGAACGCCCTTCGGCGGCCCGGCTTCGGGGGTGCCCGGCCTCGCAGGACCGGAGCGGCCCCGCGTGACACGGGGCGCAGGGGGATGTCAGTGGTGTACGTCACTATGGGGGACATGGGAGCGAGCACGGGCAGGGCGGGCGGGACGACGGGCGGCGGGAAGAGCCGGGACAGCAGGGCGAGCGGGAGGAGCAGGGGGAGCAGGGGGAGCGGTAAGGGCTCCGGGGGTGTGACGGCCGCGCGGCGGCCGGAGGTGCGTCTGCCGCCGCTCGTCCCGTACGACGGCCGGGGCCTGGAGCCGGACGGGGACTACGACGGGGTGCGGTTCGACGGGGTGGACCTGGCGGACGCCTCGGGGCCGGGGGCACGGTTCCTGGACTGTGCGCTGGACGGCTGTGGCCTCGACCGTACGGAGCTGGTACGGGCCCGCTTCACGGACTCCGTCCTGACCGGCGTGCGGGGCGTCGGCACGGACCTCGCGGAGGCGTCGTTGCGGGACGTGGAGGTGGTCGACGCGCGCCTGGGCGGGGTCCAGCTGTCCGGGGCGGTGCTGGAGCGGGTGGTGGTCCGCGGCGGCAAGATCGACTACCTGAATCTGCGCGGTGCCCGGCTGACGGACGTGGTCTTCGAGGGCTGCGTCCTGGCCGAGCCGGACTTCGGCGCCGCGCGGCTGGTGCGGGTGGAGTTCCGGGACTGCGTGCTGAAGCGGGCGGACTTCAGCGCGGTGCGGATGGAGTCGGTGGACCTGCGGGCGGTGGCCGAACTGGACATCGCGCGCGGGGTGGAGCGGTTGGCGGGCGCGGTGATCAGCCCGGCACAGCTGATGGAGCTGGCCCCGGCGTTCGCCGCGCAGATCGGGGTGCGGGTGGAGGCGTGAGGCGGCGGGTGGGGATGCCCCCGCCCGGACTGGGAGGTGTTTGGCCGGAGGTGTTCGGGCCGGGCGCTGAGGTGGGGTGAGGGGGTTCAGATACGGGGGAAGCGGGCCTGGAGGTCCCAGATCGCGGGGTTGTCGGCGAGGCCCTCGTGCATGTCGCCGAGGTCCGCGATCAGGTCGTGCAGGAAGTCGCGGGCCTCGCGGCGCAGGAGGGAGTGGCTGAAGGTCAGCGGCGGCTCGTCGCCGGGCATCCAGTCCGCCTCGACATCGACCCACCCGAAGCGCCGCTCGAAGATCATGACGTCCGAGGACTCGGTGAAGTCCAGCTCCGCGTACTGCCGCCGGTGCGAGCGGTTGCCGCGCGGGTCCTGGTCGATCTGCTCGACGATGTCGCACAGCGCCCACGCGAAGTCGAGCACCGGCACCCATCCCCAGGCTGTGGACACCTCGCGGTCCGCCTTGGTGTCCGCGAGATAGACGTCGCCGGAGAACAGATCGTGGCGCAGCGCGCGGACGTCCGCGCGGCGGTAGTCGGTCTGCGGAGGGTCGGGGAAGCGACGGGAGAGGGAGTAGCCGATGTCGAGCACGGGTCCGATGGTGTCATGTCCGGTGCCACCGCCTGCCGCCTGCCGCCTGCCGCCTGCCGCCTGCCGCCTGCCGCCTGCCGCCTGCCGCCTGCCGCCTGCCGCCTGCCGCCTGCCGGGCGGTGGCGGGTGGGGCCGTCCTCCGTGTCACGGCAGCAGCCGTTGCTCCTTCGCCACCGCGACCGCCCCCGCGCGGGTGTCGACGCCGAGCTTGTCGTAGATCCGGCCCAGGTGGGTCTTGACCGTGGCCTCGCTGATGAACAGGGCGCGGGCGATGTCGCGGTTGCCGAGGCCCTGGGAGAGCTGGGCGAGGATGTCGCGTTCGCGGTCGGTGAGGCCGGGCCGGGGGCTGCGCATCCGGGCCATGACCCGGCTGGCGACGGGCGCCGACAGCGTGGTGCGGCCCTGGGCGGCGGACCGGATCGCGGCGAACAGCTCCTCGGGGCGTTCCGCCTTGAGCAGATAGCCGGTGGCCCCCGCCTCGATGGCGCGGGTGATGTCGGCGTCCGTGTCGTACGTGGTCAGCACCAGGACGTGGACCGTGCCGTCGGCGGCGATGCGCCGGGTCGCCTCGACCCCGTCGATGCCCTCGCCGAGCTGGAGGTCCATGAGGACGACGTCCGGGGTGAGCCGTGCGGCGAGCACCACGGCCTCCTCGCCGCTGCCCGCCTCGCCGACGACCTCGATGTCCGGTTCGCTGCCGAGGAGGGCGAGCAGGCCGGCGCGTACGACGACGTGGTCGTCGCAGAGCAGGATGCGGACGGGGGTGGGGGCCGGGCTCCGGGGTGCCTCGCCGGTCATGTGGGGTCCTCCGTGGTGGTGAGCGGGATCTCGGCCGAGAGCACCGTGCCCTCGCCCGGAGCCGACTCGATCGTCAGCGTGCCGCCGAGCTGCCGCACCCGCGCCCGCATCGCCGGGAGGCCGTGGCCGCGTACGGCACGAGCGTCGCGTACGCCCCGCGCATCCCGTTCACCCCGCGCATTCCGTTCGCCCGGCGCATCCCGCGCATCTTCGCCCCGCGCATCCCGGGTGGCCTGCACATGCCGAGCGCCCCGCGCATTCCGTTCGCCCGGCGCATCCCGCGCATCTTCGCCCCGCGCATCCCGGGTGGCTTGCACATGCCGTGCGCCCCGCGCATTCCGTTCCTCGTCCTCCGGCTCCGTGGTGAACCCGCGGCCGTCGTCGCCGATGTCGAGGACGACCCGGTCGCCGAGGTGGGTCAGGGTCAGCCCGGCCGCGGTCGCCCCCGCGTGCTCCCGCACATTGGCCAGGGCTCCCTGCGCGATGCGCAGCAGGGCGGACTGCACCCGGTCCGGCAGTGGGGCGTGCGGGGTGCCCTCGACGTGGCACCGGACGGTCGGCGCGCCCTGGGCCTGCGCCGTCTCGCGGGCGGCCAGCGCGTGCAGCGCCGCCTCCAGCCCGCCGCCCTCCGCCAGGTCGGCCGGGGCCAGGTCGTGGACGAAGCGGCGGGCCTCGGCGAGGTTGCGTTCGGCGATGCCCGTGGCCGTACGGACATGGCGGCGGGCGGCTTCCGGGTCGGCGCTCCAGGTGCGGTCGGCGGCCTGGAGCAGCATCTGCTGGCTGGACAGGCCCTGCGCGAGGGTGTCGTGGATCTCCATGGAGAGCCGCTGGCGCTCCGCGAGAGTGCCCTCGCGGCGTTCGGTGGCGGCCAGTTCGCGGCGGGTGCGCAACAGGTCGTCGATCAGCTCGCGCTGCCGGGCCGCCAACTCCCGTTGCCGGACCGCCTGGCGCTGCATGTGGACGAAGACGGCCGTCGCCACGGCGGCCACGGCGGGCGGGGCGAGCACCAGGTTCGGGTCGAACCCGGTCGCCAGGCGCAGTTGCGCGGCGACGACGAACGCGGTGAGCAGGGCGACGAGCGCGAGCGCCGCACGCGGCGGCAGGATGCGCAGCCCGGTGTAGAAGAGCGGCACCGCGCACCACGCGAAGCTCGGCGCGAGGACCACCAGCACCATCCAGACCAGGACGAGGAGCCCGAGCCAGGCGAGGCGCCGCGGGGTGGGCCGCGAGCCGAGGACCGGGCCCAGCAGGTACAGCGCCGCCAGCGTGAGGGAGAGGGCGATGATCCACGGGGTGCGGGCCTCGCCGGGGTGCCGCATCAGGAACCGGGTCAGCGAGGCGCCGAGCAGCAGGAAGAACGCGGCGTGCATGAGGAGCGCGAGCCACCGGGCGTCGGGGTCGGACCCGGGCACTCCGGGCTCCTCTCCCGCGCGCCGTTCCGCGTCCGGGGAACCGCTGCGGTGCTGCACCTCGTCCCTCACGCTCCCTCGCTGACCTGCGGACATCGCCGCTGACCTGTGGACATCCCCTGCTGATCTGCGGACACCCCCGCTGACCGCGTACATCCCTGCTGACCTGCGTGAACCCTTCCATGGTGGCCCGGTCCGACCACCCGCGCATCAACCGATCGGCTGATGGGGGCGTCGGCCGACCCGCGCGCCGCTTCCAGCCGCTGCGCCGACCGCGGGGGCCCGGTCCCGCCGGGAGGATCGACAGCGGAGCGAAACGCCCGGAACGACGGGCACACCCCAGGCCGCCGGGACCGCCGGACGCCGGGGACGCCCAGAACCCCTCAGGAGTCCACCATGAAGAAGCTGTCGCTGCGTACCCGTGTCGTGTCCGGTGCCGTCGTCATCGCCGCGCTCGGGGCCGGGACCGTCGGCGTGATGTCCGCGAACGCGTCCTCCCCGGCCACCGCCGCCCCCGCCGCCGTGAAGGCGGACCCGGACCACCGCAACCTCCAGCAGACCACGCACCTGACCGTCGCCGCCGCTACCAAGGCCGCGCAGGCCGCCCTGGACGCCGCGAAGAAGGAGAACCAGCGGGTCTCCGTCGCGGTCGTCGACCGCAACGGCACCACCATCGTCTCGCTGCGCGGCGACGGCGCGGGCCCGCAGTCCCCCGAGTCCGCCGTGAAGAAGGCGTACACCGCCGTCTCCTGGAACGCCCCCACCTCCGAACTGGTCAAGCGCCTGGAGCAGGCCCCCAACCTGAAGGACATCCCCGGCACGCTGTTCCTCGCGGGCGGCGCCCCGGTCCAGGTCAAGGGCGCCCCGGTGGCGGGCGTCGGTGTGGCCGGGGCGCCCAGCGGCGACCTCGACGAGAAGTTCGCCAAGGCGGGCGTCGCGGCCCTCGGCCGGTAGCTCCCCCTTCCTCCGCGCCGGAAGCTCCCTCCCTCCGCGCCGGTGGCTCGCCCCCTACGGCACGGAGGGCGGGCTCGGCTCCCGGCTGAGGCCGCCCTACGCCGTCGTACGCCCCGGGGACGGCAGGCAGGGACCTGGCCGCCGACGAGGAGAGCGAGCCCGTTCGTCTGGAGGCAGGCAACCTGCCGCTCGGTATCGCCGTCCTCTGAGTCGAAGCCGTCCGCCCGTCCCCCGAGGCGGGCGGCTTCACCCCGCCCCGCTCCCCGCACCCCGCCCCGCTCCCCGCGCTCAGCGCCCTGCCCCGCGCTCCGGGCGACGTCGGCGGTTCGGCGACAGACCCTAGGATCGACTGGTGAAGCGCCACCCCCCGGCCCGTACCGCACTGCTCCTCCTGGCCCTCCTCGGCGCGGGGTGCGCCGGCGGGGTCGGGGGCACCCCGGGTGCGGCCGGGCTGCGTGATCCGTACTTCCCGGGGCTCGGCAACGGTGGTTACGACGTCACCCACTACGCCCTCAAGCTCGACGTCGACCCCGCCGAGGACCGGCTGCGCGGCACGGCGACGATCACCGCCCGCGCCACCCAGGATCTGAGCGCCTTCCACCTGGACCTGGCGGGGCTCGACGTGGAGAGCGCCACCGTGGAGGGCCGTCCCGCCGCCGTGAACCGGGCGGGCACGGAGATGACGGTGCGTCCGGCGGGCGCGGTGGAGGAACGGTTGCGCGCGGGGCGGACGTTCACCACCGTCGTGCGCTACTCCGGCTCCCCGGAGACCGTCGTGGACGCGGACGGCGCGGAGGAGGGCTGGCTGCGGACGGCGGACGGCGCGGTCGCCTTGGGGGAGCCGACCGGCTCCATGGCCTGGTTCCCGGGCAACCACCACCCGAGCGACAAGGCCGCGTACGACGTCGAGGTCACCGTCCCCCAGGCGCTGACGGCCGTGTCCAACGGGGAGTTGGTGACGCGGCGCACGACGAACGGCCGCACCGCCTTCCACTGGCGGACCGCCGAACCGATGGCGAGCTATGTGGCGACGCTGGCCGTGGGCCGGTTCACCACCCGGCAGTCCGTCACGCCCGGCGGCGTGCGGCTGTTCACCGCCGTGGATCCCGCGTCGGCGGCGGCGAGCGAGGACGTGCTGAAGGAGATCCCGGCCGTACTGGCCTGGTCGGCGGGCAGGTTCGGACCGTACCCCTTCTCCTCGGCCGGGGCGATCGTGGAGCGGAGCGATGACGTGGAGTACGCCCTGGAGACGCAGAACCGGCCCGTTTTCCCCGGCTCGCCCGACACCGCACTGCTCGTCCACGAACTGGCCCACCAGTGGTTCGGGAACTCCGTCACCCCCAGGACCTGGCGGGACATGTGGCTGAACGAGGGCTTCGCGACCTACGCGGAGTGGCTCTGGGCCGCCGACCACGACGACGTCCCCGTCGAGGAGAGCTTCGACGAGGCGTACGAGGACGACGCCAACTGGGCCTTCGCGCCCGGCGATCCGCCCTCCGCCGTCGATCTGTCCGACCCGCCGGTCTACGGGCGCGGGGCCATGGTCGTGCACCGTCTCCGGCTCGCGCTGGACGACGACGAGGCGTTCTTCGCCCTGGTCCGCGGGTGGACGGAGAAGTACCGGCACGGCAACGCGTCCACCGACGACTTCACCGCGTACGTGGAGGAGGAGACCGGCCGGGATCTCACCGGGCTGTGGGACGCCTGGCTGTACGGCGGAAGCCGGCCGCCCCGGGAGGGCTGACCGGCTTCCGCGTACCTCAGGCCGCTGGGGCTACTTGACGTTGACCCCGGACCAGGTGGCCGAGACCGCCTTCAGCTCCTCGCTGTCCGCGCCGAACAGGTCGGTCGCCGCCTTCTCGGTCGCGACGCGCGCGCCCGCGTAGTCGGTGGTGGAGGTCATGTAGACGGAGAGCGCCTTGTACCAGATCTGGTACGCCTTCTCCCGGCCGATGCCGGTCAGCGTCGAGCCGTCGGAGGTCGGGGAGTCGTACGCGACGCCGTTGACGGTCTTCTTCCCGCTGCCCTCGGACAGCAGGTAGAAGAAGTGGTTGGCGACGCCGGAGGAGTAGTGGACGTCCAGGTCGCCGAGGTTCTCGTCCCAGAAGTCGGCGGAGGCGCCGTCCTTGGAGGGCTGGTCCATGTAGCGCAGCGGGGTGCCGTCGCCGTTGATGTCGATCTTCTCGCCGATGAGGTAGTCCCCGGCGTCCGCGGCGTTGTCGGCGGAGAGCTCCACCGAGGCGCCGAGGATGTCGCTGGTGGCCTCGTTGAGGCCGCCGGACTCACCGGCGTAGTTCAGGTCGGCGGTGGCCGCGGTGAGACCGTGGGTCATCTCGTGGGCCGCGACGTCGATCGCGGTGAGGGCGTTCTTGTTGCCCTCCCCGTCGCCGTACGTCATGCAGAAGCAGCTGTCGTCCCAGAAGGCGTTGACGTAGTTCTCGCCGTAGTGGACCCGGGAGTACGCGGCCTTGCCGTCGCCCGCGATGCCGTCCCGGCCGAGGGCCGACTTGTAGAAGTCCCAGGTCTTGGCGGCTCCGTAGTGGGCGTCGACGGCGGCGGTCTGCCGGTCCCCGCCGGTGCCGTCGCCCCAGACGTCGTCATCGTCCGTGACGAGATCGCCGGTGCCGGAGGAGCCCTGCTTCAGGTCGTACGTCTTGTGCCCGCCGCGGTCGGCGTCGGTCAGCTCGAAGCCGGCGTCGGTCTTCGTGGTGGTGATCTCGACCTCGCCGCTGTACTGGCTGTTGCCGGTGCCGGTCTCGATCCCCTCCCAGCTGTACAGCTTCTTGCCGTTGGTGGCGTCGGTGAGGGTGTGGACGCGGCTGGGCGTGCCGTCCTTCTGGACACCGTTCTTCACGGTTTCGAAGGCGAGAACGGGCTTGCCGCCGTGGCCCGCCCAGATGACCTTGCGGGCGTCGGCCGCCACGCTCTTGATCTTCGGCGTGGTCGACGCCACGGCTATCTTCGCGTCCGTCGCCCGGTCGACGCTCTTCAGCCTGCCGTCCGCGGCGGTGTGGGTGACGAGGTCGCCGCCGAGGACGGGCAGCCCGTCGTAGGTGCGCTCGTAGCGGGTGTGGACCGTGCCCTTGGCGTCCTTGACGACATCGCGCACGACCAGCTTCTCCTGGCCGCCCAGCTTCAGCGCCTTCGCCGCCGAAACCGCCTCCGCCTGAGCGGACTTGATGGCGGTGGCGCGCTGCGCCGAGGGGTTCACGCCGAGCGCGGCGGCCGTGGAGGGGGCCGCACCGGGGCCGTCGTCGCCGGGGGTGGCGGCCGCCGAACCGGCCTGGACACCGGCGACGACCATCGCGGCGACCGCCGCGAGTGCCGCGAGCCGCCGGGTGCCGCGAGGGGTGCGGGAGGCGTGGGGGGTGGTGTGGAGGTTCATGAAGTTCTCCGTCGGTCGTCCTGTGGGGGGACTACGAGCGGAGAGCGTGCCATCGAATGAGCGAAATTGACGGTGTGCCGACAAATGCCTCACAACTTTTTGACCAGCTCTTGTACGAATGGGGTGCTGGGCTGTCCGGTATTCGGCGAAGTGACGGATTTTCGCGGCGCGTCGGCATCGCGGCGCGTCGGCGCTTCAGCGCGTCAGCGTGACGGGTGCGTCAGCGCACCAGTGCGCCGGTGTGTCGACGCAGCGGTGCGCCGGTATGCGGTGCACGGTGTGGTTGACGGCGCGTCACACGCCGGAGCCCCCGGCCGCGTGGTGCGGCCGGGGGCTCGGGTGAAGCGGTGAAGCGGGTGACGCGTGTTCCCGGGGTGACGCCGGACCACAAACGCGTCGGAGGACGGACGCGTCAGAGGTTGACGCCGAAGTCCTGGGCGATGCCGCGCAGGCCCGAGGCGTAACCCTGGCCGACCGCGCGGAACTTCCACTCGGCACCGTTGCGGTAGAGCTCGCCGAAGACCATGGCGGTCTCGGTGGCGGCGTCCTCGCTCAGGTCGTAGCGGGCGATCTCGGTGCCGCCGGCCTGGTTGATGATGCGGATGAACGCGTTGCGGACCTGGCCGAAGTTCTGGCTGCGGGCCTCGGCGTCGTAGATGGAGACCGGGAAGACGATCTTGTCCACGTCGGCCGGCAGACCTGCCAGGTTGACGTTGATCTGCTCGTCGTCGCCCTCGCCCTCACCCGTGACGTTGTCACCGGTGTGCACGATGGTCTGGTCCGGCGTCGCCTTGTTGTTGAAGAAGACGAAGTGACCGTCGGAGACGACCTTGCCCGCGGGGTTGACCGCGATGGCCGAGGCGTCGAGGTCGAAGTCGGTGCCGGTGGTGGTGCGGACGTCCCAGCCGAGGCCGACCGTGACGGCGGTCAGGCCCGGTGCCTCCTTGGTGAGCGAGACGTTGCCGCCCTTGGACAGGCTTACTGCCATGGGAAGTCCCTTTCCTCGTCGTGTGCGGGCTCCGTGCCATCACGAAGCTACCGTCACCCGTCATAACGCAAGCAGCAGACCATGAGGTTCCTGCCCGCTTTACTTTCTTTGCCGAACTTCCTCCGGAAGGGGTGGGCGGGGCTCGCAAAAGAAGGTGACGAACAGGGCGCGGGGCGGGGACCATGGGTGTCATGTCCGGGCCCTATGTCATCCGCGGTTCGGTCTCCCTTCCGGAGGCCGAGCTGATGTGGCGTTTCTCGCGGTCCTCCGGCCCCGGCGGCCAGCACGTCAACACCAGCGACTCCCAGGTGGAGCTGCGCTTCGACCTGGCCGCCACCGACGCGCTCCCCGAGGTGTGGAAGGCGCGGGCGCTGGAGCGGCTCGCGGGCCGGCTGGTGGGCGGCGTGGTGTCCGTACGGGCCTCCGAGCACCGCTCGCAGTGGCGCAACCGGGAGACGGCCGCCGTGCGGCTCGCCGCCCTCCTGGCGGAGGCCACGGCGCCGCCACCGAAGCCGCGCGTCAAGCGGAAGATCCCACGCGGGATCAACGAGCGCAGACTGCGCGAGAAGAAGCAGCGCGGCGACACGAAGCGCGGCCGCTCGGGCCGCGACTGGTAGCCCGCTCCCGCTCTCCCCGCTCTCCCCGCTCCCGCTCTCCCCGCTCCCGACCTCCTCGCTCCCCGCCCGCGGCTCCCCGCCCGCGCGACGCGTTCGGGGGTTCGGGGTCACCCAGCAGATCACCCCAAGTGCCGGTAGCGGCCCTTGAAGTACGTCAGCGGGTCCCCGTCCGGGCTCGGCAGCTCCGCCGTCAGCACCCGTCCGATCACCAGGGTGTGGTCCCCGGCCACCACCCGTTGCTCGGTCCGGCATTCCAGCGTGGCCAGCGCACCGCCGATCAGCGGCGCGTGCGACACCGCGCCGCGCGCGTACGCGACGTCCTCGAACAGCAGCCGGTCGCTGATCCGGCCCTTCATCGCGAACCGGCCCGCGATGTGCCGCTGGCTCGCGGCGAGGACGGAGACCGCCCACAGGGGCTGCTCGTCCAGGAGGTCGTCCATCCGGGAGCCGTTGCGCAGGCTCACCATCACCAGGGGCGGGTCCAGGGACACGGACATGAAGGCGGTCGCCGTCATACCGACGTCCTCGCCCCGGCCGTCCTCGTCCAGGGGCGGCTCCTGGGCGGTGACCAGCACCACCCCGGCGGCCAGCCGCGCGAGGGCGGCGCGGAACTCGTCGTTGCTCACGCCCTCAGCATGGGGGATGGGATCGGGGGGCGGGGTGGGGGTCGTCGTCTGGAGCACACCGGAAACGCTAGCTCCGGCGCCGAGGCGGCCGCATCGGGCCAGGGGACCAGGCAGGTCCTAGGACTTCCGGAACCCGAGGTCCCACCCCGGCACCGGGGAACCCAAGGTCCCGCCCCGGCCACATGGAACCCGAGGTCCCGCCCCGGCGCCATGGAACCGAGGTCCCGCCCCGGCACCGGGGTCCCCGGCGACCGGGGATGCCAGGATCCGGGACCCGTCGGAGTCCAACCGGAACCAGCCTCGTCATTTCCCTGCGCGGCCAACACATGATCATCTATTGTGACTTGAGTCACAGAGTCCAATTTCCGTTGACCCTGTGTACCGGGTGCACAGCTCACTGTGATTCAGTGGCCGTGACACTGCAACAAGTACGTCGATATGAAACCTGGAGTTGCTGTCGAGGTCTCGGGGAGAGCGAACGATGGAGGCCGAGTCGGAGCCGTACGTCCGTCTTGCGACCATGCGGCAGCTGCATCAGGCCGTCGCTGATCTCAACACGGCGCGGAGCCTGGCGGACACCTTGCAGTCCGTGGTCGACGGCATCGTCGCGGGCCTCGGATACGAGCTGGCCTGCGTCAACCTGGTCCGGCCCGAGGGCGACCTCGTCGTCGCCGCGTTCGCGGGCAACTCCGCCGCCGAGGCCCTCATCACCGGCCGGGTCGGCTCCCGCGACTCCTGGGACCGCCGTCTCGCCATGGGCCAGGGCTGGGGCGAGCTGCGGTTCATCCCGCACACCGAGGGCTGGGTCCTCCTCGACGACGACGTACCGCAGTGGCACACCGAGGGCCCGGAGCCGCGGTTCGAGGACGAGTGGCACCCGCTGGACCGCCTCTACGCCCCGATGTACGCCTCCGGCGGCGGCCGGGACCTCCTCGGCGTCATATCCGTCGACCGGCCGCGCAACGGGCGCCGCCCCGGGGCCTGGGGCCGCGAGGCGCTCCAGATGTACGCCTCCCAGGCCGCCATCGCGATCAGCAACGCCCGCCTCCGGTCCAACATGCAGCGCGCGCTGGTCCGCCTGGAGCGGGAGCAGCAGGCGCTGCGGGCCAGTGAGGAGTCCTTCCGGCAGGCCTTCGAGTACGCGCCCAGCGGTATGGCCATCGCCGAGATCGGCGGCGACCAGCGCGGCAGGCTGCTGCGCACCAACGACGCGCTGTGCCGGCTGCTGGGCCGCCCCGCCTCCGTGCTGCGCCGCCACTCCTTCGCCGACCTGGTCCATCCCGAGGACATCGGCACCCTGCTGCGGACCTCCGCCGAGGGCGGCCGGGCCGAGCTGCGGCTGAGCCGCCGGGACGGTACGTACCTCTGGGTCTCCCTGCGCAACTCGGTGGTCGCCGACGCCGCGGACGGGCCGCGCTTCCTGCTCACCCACGTCGAGGACATCGAGGAGCGCAAGCGGCACGAGCTGAACCTCGCGCACCGCGCCTCGCACGACGCGCTGACCGGGCTGCCCAACAGCGCCGAGCTGCGGGCCCGGCTCAGCGCCCGCATCTGCGAGCGCCCCCACGCCCCGGCCGCGACCGCGATCGAGGCGCTCGACGCGGCGTACGGGGACGTCGAGTCCTCCCTCACCCACGGCTACCGCGCCGACGGGTACGAAGGGGAGGCGCTGCCCGGCGGCGGTCCCTACGACCACCATGTGCACGCCGTGGCCCCGGACCCGGAGCGCGACGACGGGACGAAGGGGCTCGCGGTCCTCTTCTGCGACCTGGACGGCTTCAAGTCCATCAACGACCGCTTCGGGCACCACACCGGTGACGCCGTCCTGATCGAGGTGGCCCGGCGGCTGACCACCTGTGTGCGGGACGGTGACACCGTCGCCCGGCTCGGGGGTGACGAATTCGTCGTCCTCGCCGACGGCCTCGGGGCGGCGGACGCCGCTGACCTGGCCGTTCGCCTGAGAAATGCCATCATTCCGCCCATAAGGGTCGATGGTCGCGCGGTCCGGGTCGGCGCGAGCTTCGGCATCGGCTGGGCCGCCTGCGGGATGACCGCGGAAGAGGTCCTGCGCTCCGCCGACCAGCGGATGTACGTGGAGAAGCGGTCCCGGTCCAAGGTTCACCGCCGGGCCGGCTGACGTTCACGGAGCTGTTCCTCCCCTACCCCGTACGCGTTCCCCGGGGCCCTGCCGGACCAAGATCGCCATTCGGGCTGTGCTCCGTTCGGGGTAGGCTCGGCCGGTCGGCGACGGCTGGCGAGATGGTGAGGAGTGACCCAGGGATGACGGCCGGGAACAACGGCGCGAGCAAGCCCGAGGAAGACGATCCGTTCGGCTACCTGTACGCGGACGGACAGGCGGCAGGCGCCCAGCCGCCCCGCCAGGGCGGGTACGGCTACCCGGGTCCGGCCGCGCAGCCGGGCGTGCCGCGGACGTCCTACAACCAGGTGCGGGCGGTCGGCGAGCGTCAGTACGGGCAGCAGCAGGGCGGCTACGGCTACCCGCCCCAGCAGAGCTACGGCCAGCCCGCGCAGCAGTACAACCAACCGAACCCGCAGTACGCGGCCCCCGAGACCTACGGCGGTCCGACCACCGCGCAGCACGGCTCGGTGCCGGGCGGCGGCGGGTCCGGCGCCCGGGGCGGGACCGGCGGCCGGGGTGGGTCCGGTGGCCGGGGCGGCCCGAACACCAGGGTGCTCCTGATCGCGGCGGTCGCCGTGGTCGCGGTCGTCCTCGTCGGCATCGGCGCGGCCCTGCTCACCGGCGACGACGGCGGCAAGGACGGCAAGGGCAGCGAGGCGTCCTCCTCGCAGGGCTCCTCCGGCCAGGTCGAGGAGTCGAAGAAGCCGGAGTCGCAGAAGCCCGAGGAGACGCCCAAGCCGGTCGAGCTTCCCAAGCAGGACGCGGCGACGCTGACGCTGGGCGGCTCGGCGTCGCTCGACAGCAGCGTCGAGGGCGCCAAGGGCGCGAACGGCAACTACATCAACCTCAACGAGGTCGGCCGCTCGGCCACCTGGACCGTCGAGGTCCCCGAGGCCGGGGCGTACACCCTGTACGTGACGTACGGCGTGCCCGGCAAGGACGCCAAGACGACCCTGACCGTCAACGCGCAGCAGCCGCGCTCCATCAACATGAAGAACTTCGCGCAGGCCGAAGAGGGCGACCTGGAGAAGGGCTGGACGAACACCTACGCCTACGTCCAGCTCGACGAGGGTTCCAACACCCTCAGGCTGTCCTGCGAGACGGGCGACGAGTGCGACGCCAACCTCGACCAGCTGGAGCTGAAGGCGGGACACATCAAGAACTGACCCCGCCCGGCGGGCCCGGCCCACGCCCCGACCACCGCCCGGTGGCCGGGGCGTCGGCATGTCCGCCCCAGGGCGCCCGGGGCGTCGGCGTGTCCGGCGGCGTCTCAGGGCGTCGGCGCGTGCGGCTCCACCGTGACGCGCCCCAGCAGCTCCGCGTAGGCCGCCGCGTCGAACTCCCCGGCCGCCGGGGCCAGGACCGTCGCCGCCGACAGGGCCACCGCGCGGGCGAGCCGCTCCGGCCAGTCCAGCCCCTCGGCCAGGGCGGACAGCAGCCCGGCCACCGCGGAGTCGCCCGCACCGGTCGGGTTGCCGCGGACCGGTGCGGGCGGGGCGGCCCGCCAGGTCCCCTCGGGGGTGACGGCGAGCACGCCTTCGGGGCCGAGCGAGGCGACGACGGCGTGCGCCCCGCGGCGGCGGGCGTCCCCGGCGGCGCGCAGCGGTTCACGGGCCCCGGTCAGCCGGGCCAGCTCCTCCGCGTTCGGCTTGACCAGGTCCGGGCGGGCGGCGACGCCCCGGCGCAGGGGCTCGCCGCTGGTGTCCAGGAGCACGGGTACGGCGGCGGCGCGGGCGGCCCGGACCAGCTCGGCGTAGGCCCCCACGTGGATGCCGGGCGGCAGGGAGCCGCAGAGCGCGACCGCTTCCGCGTCCGCGAGGAGTCCGGTGTAGCGGCCGAGGAAGGCGTCCCATTCGGCGGGGCCCACGTGCGGTCCGGGCTCGTTGAGCTGGGTGGTGTCGCCGGTGGAGCGGTCGGTGATCGCGAGCGTGCGGCGGGTGTTCCCGGCGACGGGGACGAGGGCGTCGCGCGGCGGGAGCGGGGCGAGCAGGGAGCGCAGGACGTCCCCGGTCGCGCCGCCGACGAAGCCGGTGACCACGGTGTCGTGGCCGAGTGCGCCGAGGACCCGGGCGACGTTGAGGCCCTTGCCGCCGGGGCGCTCGATGACCTCGTCGACCCGGTGGCTGCCGTGCGGGACGAGCGCGTCGACGGTGTATGTCACGTCGAGCGCGGTGTTGAGCGTGACGGTCAGGATCACCTCGGCCGCTCCCTCCTCGGTGCGGGGCCCCGGGGTCTGTCGCGGGGGCTGTGGCGGGTCTGGCGCGGGGGCCGGGCCACCGGCCGCGGCGGTGCGCGTGGTCGCTCGCGGCCCGCGCTGTTGATGATCATGTCAAAGCGATGGCGGTCGGCCCAGCCCCGGGCGCCGACCGCCATCGCTTCGTTACGTGGTGAACGTCCTGCGGGCCCCCGGCCCATCCTCACGGCCTGCGGGTCCCCGCCCGTACCGCGCGTCCTGAGGGCCCCGCCCGCAGGCCTCAGGCCGTCTTGGGCTCGACGATCCACTCGCCCTGGCGCATCACGCCCTTGAGGACGAAGTCCTCGTCCAGGACGACCAGGTCCGCGTCCTTGCCCGCGTCCAGCGAGCCGACCCGGTCGTAGACGCCGAGCAGCCGCGCCGGGTTGGCGGAGATGGACCGGACGACGTCCTCCACGGGGATCTCGTCGAGGGTGACGGCCCGCCTGAACGCGGTGTCCAGCGTGAGTGTGGAGCCCGCGATCGAGCCGCCCTCGACCAGCCGGGCCACCCCGTCGCGGACCTCGACCGCGAGCGGGCCGAGCTGGTATTCGCCGTCGCCGAAGCCCGCCGCGTCCATCGCGTCGGTGATCAGCGCGACCCGGCCCGCGCCCTTGTGGCGGTAGGCCAGCTCCAGGACCGCCGGGTGCAGATGGGTGCCGTCGTTGATCAGTTCGACGGTGATCCGGTCGTCCTCCAGGAGGGCGGCGATCGGGCCGGGCTCGCGGTGGGCGAGCGGGGGCATCGCGTTGAACAGGTGCGTGGCGACGGTCGCGCCCGCGTCGATGGCCTCGACGGTCTGCTCGTAGGTGGCGTCCGTGTGGCCGATGGCGGCGATGACGCCGAGCTCGGCCAGGAGCCGTACGGAGTCGATGCCGCCCGGCAGTTCGGTGGCGAGGGTGACCATGCGGGCGGCGCCCCGCCCGGCGTCGACCAGTGTGCGGACCTCGGCCGGGTCCGGGTAGCGCAGCAGCTGCTCGCTGTGGGCGCCCTTGCGGCACGGCGAGATGAACGGGCCCTCGAAGTGGATGCCGGCCAGGTCGCCCTGCTCGACCAGCTCGGACAGGATCCCCGCGCGCCGGGCCAGGAAGTCCATCTCTCCGGTGACCGTGGAGGCGACCAGGGTGGTGGTGCCGTGCTCGCGGTGCGTACGGATGCCGGTGAGGACCTCGTCCACGGTGCCGGAGGTGAAGGAGGCGCCGCCGCCGCCGTGGTTGTGCATGTCCACGAAGCCGGGGACCACCCAGTGGCCGGTCAGGTCCAGGGTCCGTGCGCCCTCGGGCGCGTGTGCGGAGATCCGCGAGCCCTCGACGGTCACCCGGCCGTCCTCGACGGTGCCGGTGGGGAGCACCACCCGGGCGCCGGCGAGAACGGTGCTGTCTGCTGCGCGTCCGGCCATCAGGCGGAAACCTCCGTGGAGAGTAGATCCCAGGCGAGCAGCCCCGCGCCCAGGCATCCGGCGGTGTCCCCGAGGGCCGCCGGGACGATGTGGGGCTGCTTCTGGAACGTGACGCGTTCCTCGACGGCCGCACGCAGTGGTGTGAACAAGGTTTCCCCGGCCTCGGCGAGCCCGCCACCGATGATGATGCGGCGCGGGTCCAGCAGGGTGAGCGCGGTGACCAGCCCCGCGGCGAGCGCGTCGACCGCGTCGGCCCAGACCGCGATCGCCGCCGGGTCGCCGGACTCGACGGCCTTCGCGCAGTCCGCGGCGTCCGCCTCGGGGTCCCCGGAGGCCGCGGCCCAGGCCCGGGTCACCGCGGCGGCGGAGGCCAGGGTCTCCAGACAGCCGCGCTGGCCGCAGCCGCAGTCGGGCCCGTCCGGGCGGACCACGATGTGGCCGATCTCGCCCGCGTACCCGTGGGCGCCCGCCTCGATGGCGCCCCCGATGCCGATGGCGCCGGCGATCCCGGTGCCCAGCGGGACGAACAGGAAGCGGTCCGTGCCCCGCCCGGCCCCGATCCGCCCCTCGGCGAGCCCGCCGGTGCGCACGTCGTGGCCGAGGGCGACGGGGAGGGAGCCGAGCCGCTCGCCGAGCAGGGCGCGCAGCGGTACGTCGCGCCAGCCCAGGTTCGCGGCGTACACCGCGACGCCCCGTTCGGCGTCGACGATCCCGGGGACGGCGACGCCCGCGGCGGCGGCGCTCTCGCCGAAGTGCTTCTCGCCGTGGGCGCGCAGCTCCGCGGCGAAGCCGAGGATGGTCTCGACGACCGCGTCGGCGCCGCGCTCCCGGCCGGTGGCCCGCCGCGCCTCGTGGAGGAGCGTGCCGTCGGTCCCGACCAGTGCGGCCTTCATTCCGGTGCCGCCCACATCGAGGGCGATGACATGTCTCACGGGAGACAGTTTCGCCCGCCGACCCCTAAAAGGTCTAGTCCACTAGCGCTGTTTGTTGCGCACCCATACAAAATGAGGAACGGGTGAAGGCGCGGCAGTATGCACCGTAAAGCGACGAAATGGTGACCGGGATCGGCGGGGATCCGCGCCGAAGGTCTGGACCAAGATACGGGCAGGGGTCGCCGGACTGCCAGGGCGCGCACGCCAGTTGACGCCCGAAGGGCCTGATCGCGGCCTCGATACGTTGCCGAAGCGATACGCCACCCAGGTAGACCACTGCCTCGGCCATAGGGGAAAATCGCAGTTCATCCGGACGGTGTACCGGAAATAACGGCTGTACCACAGCCGCGCGGGCGGCCGCGTGGCGACGCCGTGCGCACCGGCCGTGAGCAAGGCGACCGACGAGGATGGGCGAGGCTGTGCAGCGGCGCTTGATGGGTCTGACCGCGGCGGTGGCCGCGCTGGGAATGACGGCAGCGGTGTCCGGCTGCGGCGGCGGTGGCAGCGGCTCGGGTGACGTCACCCTGAAGCTGGTGGCCGCCGACTACGGCACCGGCGCCGCCAACAGCTCCGAGAAGTACTGGAGTGGTGTCGCGTCCGGCTTCGAGCGGGAGAACCCCGGCATCAAGGTCGAGGTCACCGTCCTGTCCTGGAAGGACGTCGACCGCGAGGTCGCCGAGATGGTGAAGGCGGGCGACGCCCCCGACATCGCCCAGATCGGCGCGTACGCGGACTACGCCAAGGACGGCAAGCTCTACAGCGCGGACGAGACGCTCGCCATCCGCACCTCCGCCAACTTCCTCCCCTCGCTGACCGACGCGGGCCGGGTCGACGGCACGCTGTACGGGCTGCCCTTCGTCGCCAGCACCCGGCTGCTCTTCTACAACGAGAAGCTCTTCGGCCAGGCGGGTCTGGACGCCCCCGAGACCTGGGACGACATCGCGGCCGACGCCGCCGCGCTCAAGGCGAAGGGCGTCGAATACCCCTTCGCCCTGCCGCTCGGCCAGGAGGAGGCGCAGGCCGAGACCCTGATGTGGCTGCTCAGCGGTGGCGGCGGCTACACCGACGAGGTCGGCGCGTACGACATCGACTCGACCGCGAACATCAACACCTTCCGCTGGCTGCGGGACAACCTGGTCGGCAAGGGCCTCACCGGCCCCGTCGCCCCGGGCAAGCTCGACCGGGCCAAGGCCTTCGAGGCGTTCACCGCGGGTGACGTCGGCATGCTCAACGGCCACCCGACGCTGATGGACGAGGCCGAGGCCAAGGGCATCAAGGTCGGCATGGTGCCGCTGCCCGGTGCCGACGGGCCCGCCGAGGGCTCCATGGGCGTCGCCGACTGGATGATGGGCTTCAAGGCGAACGGTCACCGCAAGGAGATCGGGAAGTTCCTCGACTACGCGTACTCCGACGAGAACGTCCTCACCTTCGCCGACGAGTACGACCTGCTCCCGGTCACCGGCACGGCCTCCGCGGCGATGGAGTCGGACAAGAAGCACCAGAAGCTGACCGAGTTCCTGGCGGCCCTGCCGAACTCCACGCTGCCCCCGTTCGGCAAGACCTCCTGGGCCACCGTGAGCGACACGGTCAAGAAGAGGATCGGCGAGGCGGTCGAGCCGGGCAGCAACCCCGAGAGCGTGCTCGGCGGGATATCCACGGAGGCGAGGCAGGCGGAGGCCGCCGAGTAGGACCGGCAGCCGGTGCCGACAGCAGCCGGTGCCGGTGGCCGCTGGCCGGTGCCGGTAGCCGGTGCCGGTGTCGGAGGCGGGCGTTAGGTTGGCTGGCATGACCGCTCCCGACCCCGCCGCCGACCCCGCGCCCGACCCTGATCCCGCCCCCGGTGCCGACCGCGTCGAGGACGCCGCCCGCGGCGAGCGTGACGAACGCGTCGAGCGTCCCGGGGGCCTCTCCGCACGGAGCCGGGCGGTGCTCGCCCTGGAGCGGCGGCCCTGGGCGGGGCCGGGTGCGAAGGAGCGGGCGATCCGCGAGGAGCTGGGGATCTCGCCGGTCCGCTACTACCAGCTGCTGAACGCGCTCATCGAGGACGAGCGGGCGCTGCGGGAGGACCCGGTCACGGTGAACCGCCTGCGCGGGCTGCGGCACACCCGGCGGGGCAGACGCTGAGCGGCCGCCCTCGACCGCGGCGCGCGGAGCCCGCGCCGGGGCGTTCCCCGGTCGCCCGAGGGGCCTGGGCCGTCGGGAGCGCGCCCCGCTAGGCTCGACCCATGGGCAGTCACGCGGAAGACCTTCCGACCCCGACCACCCCGGCAGGCCGCGAGGGGCTCAGCGCCGTCCTCGCCCGCCCCGACCGCGCGGTCGTCGCGCTCGACTTCGACGGCACGCTCGCCGACATCGTCCCGGACCCCGAGCAGGCCCGCGCCCACCCCGGCGCGGTGAGCGCGCTCGCCGCGCTCGCGCCCAAGGTCGCCGCCATCGCGGTGATCACCGGCCGCCCGGCGGGTGTCGCCGTGCGCCACGGCGGCTTCGCGGACGTCCCCGGCCTGGAGCGCCTCGTCGTCCTCGGGCACTACGGTGCCGAGCGCTGGGACGCGGTGACGGGCACCGTCCACGCTCCCGCCCCGCACCCGGGTATCCACGCCGTGCGTGCCGAACTCCCGGGCGTGCTGGACGAGTTCGGTGCCTGGCACGGCACCTGGATCGAGGAGAAGGGGCAGGCCGTCGCCGTCCACACCCGGCGTGCCGAGGACCCGCAGGCGGCCTTCGAGTCGCTGCGCGGCCCCCTCGGCGAACTGGCCGCCCGGCACGGGCTGATCGTCGAACCGGGCCGCCTGGTGCTGGAGTTGCGCCCGCCCGGCATGGACAAGGGCGTCGCGCTCGCGGAGTACGTCGCCGAGCTGGACGCCGGGTCCGTGGTGTACGCGGGCGACGACCTCGGGGACCTCGCCGCGTTCGCCGCGGTGGAGAAGCTGCGCACCGGGGGAGAGGGCGGTATCCCCGGCCTGCTGGTGTGCAGTGGCAGCGGCGAGGTGCCCGAACTGGCCGAGCGGGCGGACCTGTTGGTGCCGGGCCCGGCCGCGGTGGTGGACTTCCTGGCGGCACTGGCGGACCGCCTGTAGCCGCCGGATGCCCGGCCCCGGCGGACCGCCCGGAGTGACCGGGTGCCCGGCCCCGGCCGCCTACCCCTGCCGCAGCGCCTCCAGCTGGTCGAGGAACCACTGCTGCGGCGGGAGCGCGGTCGCCGCCTCGGCCAGGCGCTTCGTGCGGCCCGACCGCTCGTCGCCGCTCATCGTCAGGGCCTCGTGCAGCGCCTCGGCGGTGCCCGTCACGTCGTACGGGTTCACCACGATCGCGTCCTCGCCCAGCTCCTCGTAGGCCCCCGCCTCCCGCGACAGCACCAGCGCGCAGCCCTGGTCGGAGACGACCGGGACCTCCTTGGCGACCAGGTTCATACCGTCGCGGATCGGGTTGACCAGGGCCACGTCCGCCAGCCGGTAGGCGGCGAGCGAGCGGGCGAAGTCGTCCTTCACGTGGAGGACGACCGGCGTCCAGCTCTCCGTCCCGTACGCCCCGTTGATCTCCGTGGCCAGCGTCTGCACGGCCGCCGTGTAGTCGCGGTAGACGGCGAGGTCTTGGCGGGAGGGGTAGGCGAAGGCGACGTGGACGACGCGCTCGCGCCACTCGGGGCGGGTCTCCAGCAGCGTGCGGTACGCGTGCAGGCCGCGCACGATGTTCTTGGACAGCTCGGTGCGGTCCACCCGGACGACGGTTTTGCGGCCCTCGCCGATCTGCTCCCGCAGCGACACCATCCGCTGCTCCACGTCCGGCTCCTGCGAGCGCCGCCGCAGGAAGTCCGCGTCGGCCCCCAGCCCGTGCACCCCGATCCTGGTCCGGCCGGTGCCGCCGAGGATCTCCGTGCAGCAGCCGATGAACGCGTCCGCCCAGCGCCGGGTCAGGAACGCGGCCCGGTCCGCGCCGAGGATGCCGCGCAGCAACTGCTCCGCGATGTCGTCGGGGAGCAGCCGGAAGTAGTCGACGGGCGCCCACGGGGTGTGCGAGAAATGGCCGATCCGCAGGTCCGGGCGCAGCTCGCGGAGCATCCCGGGGACCAGGGCCAGGTGGTAGTCCTGCACCAGGACCGCCGCCTCCGGCCCCGCCTCCTCGGCCAGCGCCTCGGCGAAGGCCCGGTTGTACGCCTCGTAGGAGGCCCACTGCCGGCGGAACTCCGCGTCGAAGACCGGCTCCACGGGCGTCTGGTAGAGCAGGTGGTGGACGAACCAGAGCACGGAGTTGGCGATGCCGTTGTAGGCGTCGGCGTGCGTTCCGGCGTCGATGTCCAGCATCCGCACGCCCGGCTCGCCGACCCCGCGCCGCACCGCCTCGCGGTCGCCGTCGCCGAGGGCGGCGCAGACCCACAGCTTGTCGTCGACGGCGCTCAGCCCGGAGACGAGACCGCCGCCGCCGCGCTTGGCGTCGAGTGTCCCGTCCTCACCCAGGGTGTACGTGATGGGGCCGCGGTTGGACGCGACGAGGACCTGGGCGGTGGACGGGCCGGTGTTTTCGGCGTGCTCGGTGACCATGAGCGGAACCTAGCCCGTGAGGGAAGCCGCCAAACGCGCGTGCCGGGGACCGGTGAGCGTCCTCACGCGGCGTGGCGTGCCGCGTACTCCGCGATCTCCCGCATCGGCGGCCGCTCCTCGGTGTCCACCGCGTGGGTACGGGGCACGAAGCCGCCCTCGCCACGTTCGAACTGGGTCAGCGCGGGCCGCACCAGATGGCCCCGGGACAGCCGGAGCTGGGCGGTGCGGTAGATCGCCGCCGCCATCCGGCCCAGCGCCTGCCCGTCCTGGTGGCGGTGGACGCGTACGCCGACGTCGACCTGGCCCATCGCGTCCAGGCCCACGGTGTGCAGCGCGTCCACCAGCAGCCCCAGCTCCACCCCGTAACCGACCGGGAACGGCAGCCGCTCCAGCAGCGAGCGCCGCACCGCGTACTCCCCGCCCAGCGGCTGCACGAACCCGGCCAGCAGCGGCCAGTGCAGATTGAGCAGCGGCCGCGCCACCAGCTCGGTCACCCGGCCGCCCTGCCCCGCGCTGTCCCCGAGCGGACGGTCGTACATCGCCTTCACGAACTGCACGGACGGGTCGGTGAGCAGTGGTCCGACCGTGCCCGAGACGAAGTCCGCGGAGAAGTCCTTGAGGTCGGCGTCGACGAAGCAGACGATCTCGCCGCTGGTCACCAGGAGTGACCGCCACAGCACCTCGCCCTTGCCGGGCAGGGCCGGGATCCGCGGCAGGATCGCGTCCCGGTGGACCACCCGGGCGCCCGCCGCGGCGGCGACGGCGGCGGTGGCGTCGGTGGAGCCGGAGTCGATCACGACC
Source organism: Streptomyces sp. NPDC101181 (assembly GCF_044767975.1). Taxonomy (NCBI): domain Bacteria; kingdom Bacillati; phylum Actinomycetota; class Actinomycetes; order Kitasatosporales; family Streptomycetaceae; genus Streptomyces; species Streptomyces sp. NPDC101181. The sequence continues at coordinate 172,045 of NZ_JBIWOX010000002.1, forward strand.
AGCTCGTCGACCAGCCGGACCCGCTCCATAAGCTCGCGCCGGATGGTCTCCACGATCGCCCCGACCGTCGCCTCCTCGTTCAGCGCGGGCAGCACCACGCTCACCGACGAGCGGTGCGGGTCGGCGGCCCGGACCTCGGTGAGGCGGGTCAGCGGGCGGTCGGCGGACGACCAGGAACGCCTGGTCAGCCAGCGTTCCACCTCTTCCAGCACGGTCGGCTCTCCCTGGGTGTGATCCATCTCGCGGTTCGGACGGCTGTCTCGACGGTGGGGTGCTTCGGTTACAGTCTTGAACAACGCGGATGACCGCCGCATGTCGGGGTCGGAGCGCACATAAACGCCCGGATCGAAGATCCGGTGCCACAGAGCTCATCCAGAGGGACTGAGGGAACGGCCCGTTGAAGTCCCGGCAACCCTCCTGCCGACCGCGAGGTCACGGTGGGGAAGGTGCCAATTCCGTCTCGTGGCGAAACGCGTCGCGAGGAAGATGAGGAGAAAGGGCCTCCGCCATCATGGCTGTTCAGACCGTCGCAGGAACCTCCGCTTCCGCCGCCCCGACAGTCGACCTCGGTCCCGCCGCGGCACTCTCCTGCCGCGAGTGCGGCGAGCGTTTCGCGCTCGGCCCGCTCTTCGCCTGCGCCTCCTGTTTCGGGCCGCTGGAAGTGGCCTACGACCTGCCCGCCGGTGACCCGGAGGAGCTGCGCAGGCGCATCGAGGCCGGTCCGGACAACATCTGGCGCTACGCCCCGCTGCTGCCGGTCCCGGCCGACGTCGCGGAGAAGCCCAACCTGAACCCCGGCTTCACCAAGCTGGTCAGGGCCGACAACCTCGCCCGCGAGCTGGGCGTCACCGGCGGCCTGTACGTGAAGGACGACTCCGGCAACCCGACGCACTCCTTCAAGGACCGCGTCGTCGCGATCGCCGTCGAGGCGGCCCGCGCCTTCGGTTTCACCACGCTCTCCTGCTCCTCCACGGGCAACCTGGCCGGTGCCGTCGGCGCTGCGGCCGCCCGCGCCGGACTGCGCTCGTGCGTGTTCATCCCGCACGACCTGGAGCAGGGCAAGGTCGTCATGGCCGCGGTGTACGGCGGTGAGCTGGTCGGCATCGAGGGCAACTACGACGACGTGAACCGCTTCTGCTCGGAGCTGATCGGTGACCCGCTCGGCGAGGGCTGGGGCTTCGTGAACGTCAACCTCCGCCCGTACTACGGCGAGGGCTCCAAGACCCTGGCGTACGAGATCTGCGAGCAGCTCGGCTGGCGGCTGCCCGACCAGATCGTCATCCCGATCGCCTCCGGCTCCCAGCTGACCAAGATCGACAAGGGGTTCCAGGAGCTGATCAGGCTCGGCCTGGTCGAGGACAGGCCGTACCGGATCTTCGGCGCGCAGGCCGAGGGGTGCTCCCCGGTCGCCGCCGCCTTCAAGGCCGGGCACGACGTCGTACGTCCCCAGAAGCCGAACACCATCGCCAAGTCCCTGGCCATCGGCAACCCCGCGGACGGCCCCTACGTCCTGGACATCGCCCGCCGCACCGGCGGCGCGGTGGACGACGTGGACGACGAGAAGGTCGTCGAGGCGATCAAGCTGCTGGCCCGCACCGAGGGCATCTTCGGTGAGACGGCGGGCGGGGTCACGCTCGGCGTGACGAAGAAGCTGATCGAGGCGGGGGTGATCGACCCCTCGCTCACCACCGTCGTGCTGAACACCGGCGACGGGCTCAAGACGCTCGACGCGGTCGCCCCGACGTCGCAGGCCACGGCGACCATCAAGCCGAGCCTGGACGCGTTCCGCGCCGCCGGTCTCGCCTCCGCCTGACCACCCCGTAACGAAGGAAGAAGGGCACCACCATGAGCGTCAAGGTCCGCATCCCCACCATCCTGCGTACGTACACGGGCGGCCAGGCCGAGGTCACGGCGGAGGGGGCGAAGCTCTCCGAGGTCATCGAGTCCCTGGAGAAGGACCACCCGGGCATCGCCGCCCGCGTCCTGGACGACCAGGGCAAGCTGCGCCGCTTCGTCAACGTCTACGTCAACGACGACGACGTGCGCTTCGAGGGCGGCCTGGACGCGGCCACGCCCGACGGCGCCGGTGTCTCGATCATCCCGGCCGTGGCCGGCGGCTGCTGACCGCCTCCCCGCCCGCGGCCCCCGGCCGCCCGGCCCCTGTTGCCCCCTCCGCGCCACAAGCGGAGGGGGCAATTCTGCATGGTTGAGCGCGGTACAGTTGGGGAACGCCCCTCCGCTGCTCGTGCCGCCCGCATATGAGAACGCGCCCGGCCCCGATAAGAAGCAGCCAAAGTACGTGGACCTCTTGCGGCTTAAGTGCCCTTTGCCTGGCCCGACTTGCCCGTAAATTTCGGCACTCCCGCATATTCGGGCGTTCTTCCGTGCCCGGAATTCTCGTCCGATTGACCTGTTGCAGAGGGCAGTTGGGCGGATACATTCAGCCGCGGTCGACGCGCTACGGCGCCGCGCACCCTCTCCTGTCGGAGGGTGGGTCGCGACCCGGGCCCGCGAAGTGCGGTCCCGTGCAAGGGCCAGTAATAGGGGAGTTGGGCATGGCTCAGGGCACCGTCAAGTGGTTCAACGCGGAGAAGGGGTACGGCTTCATCGCGGTCGACGGTGGTGCGGATGTTTTCGTCCACTACAGCGCGATCCAGATGGACGGGTACCGCACCCTCGAAGAGGGTCAGCGAGTTGAATTCGAGATCTCGCAGGGCCAGAAGGGGCCCCAGGCCGACATGGTCAAGCTCGCCGTCGGCTGAGTTCGGCGCGGTCGTCCGACGACACCACTCACGCACGCAGGGCCCGACCCCGGATCAGGGGATCGGGCCCTGCGCGCGTCCCGGGGCGCGCGGCTTCGCGGGCGGGGCCGCGTGGGGCGCGGGGCGTGGCGGGTACTCCCCGAAGGCGCTTGCACTCTCGGGGGTCGAGTGCTAATCATTGGCGTTAGCACTCTCCAGGTGAGAGTGACAGAACTTGGACCGGGCCGGTGAGGCCCGCAGGCGCGGTGGGGCAAGGAACCACCCCGCAGGCAGGCCGTCCGTCGCGGGCGCCCCTCGGTCCGGAGCAATCCACCCCTGTCCGGGAGGACCACTTCACATGGCCAAGATCATCGCGTTCGACGAGGAGGCACGGCGCGGTCTCGAGCGCGGGATGAACCAGCTCGCCGACGCCGTCAAGGTCACCCTCGGCCCCAAGGGCCGTAACGTCGTCCTCGAGAAGAAGTGGGGCGCGCCCACGATCACCAACGATGGTGTTTCCATCGCCAAGGAGATCGAGCTCGAGGACCCGTACGAGAAGATCGGTGCGGAGCTCGTCAAGGAGGTCGCCAAGAAGACGGACGACGTAGCCGGCGACGGTACGACCACCGCCACCGTTCTCGCCCAGGCGCTCGTCCGCGAGGGCCTGCGCAACGTCGCCGCCGGCGCCAACCCGATGGCCCTCAAGCGAGGCATCGAGAAGGCCGTCGAGGCCGTCTCCGCCGCCCTGCTGGAGCAGGCCAAGGACGTGGAGACCAAGGAGCAGATCGCTTCGACGGCCTCCATCTCCGCCGCCGACACCGAGATCGGCGCGAAGATCGCCGAGGCGATGGACAAGGTCGGCAAGGAAGGCGTCATCACCGTCGAGGAGTCCCAGACCTTCGGTCTGGAGCTGGAGCTCACCGAGGGTATGCGCTTCGACAAGGGCTACATCTCGGCGTACTTCGCCACCGACATGGAGCGTATGGAGGCGTCGCTCGACGACCCGTACATCCTGATCGTCAACTCGAAGGTCGGCAGCGTCAAGGACCTGATCCCGCTGCTGGAGAAGGTCATGCAGTCGGGCAAGCCGCTGCTGATCATCGCCGAGGACGTCGAGGGCGAGGCCCTGTCCACCCTGGTCGTCAACAAGATCAAGGGCACCTTCAAGTCCGTCGCCGTCAAGGCCCCGGGCTTCGGTGACCGCCGCAAGGCCATGCTCGCCGACATCGCCATCCTCACCGGCGGCACCGTGATCTCCGAGGAGGTCGGCCTCAAGCTGGAGAACGCCGGTCTCGACCTGCTCGGCCGCGCCCGCAAGGTCGTCATCACCAAGGACGAGACGACGATCGTCGACGGCGCCGGTGACAGCGAGCAGGTCCAGGGCCGCGTCAACCAGATCCGTGCCGAGATCGAGAACTCCGACTCGGACTACGACCGCGAGAAGCTCCAGGAGCGCCTGGCGAAGCTCGCGGGCGGCGTGGCCGTCATCAAGGCCGGTGCCGCCACCGAGGTGGAGCTGAAGGAGCGCAAGCACCGCATCGAGGACGCGGTGCGCAACGCCAAGGCCGCCGTCGAGGAGGGCATCGTCGCCGGTGGTGGCGTGGCTCTGCTCCAGGCCACGGCCGTCTTCGAGAAGCTCGACCTCACGGGCGACGAGGCGACCGGCGCCAACGCCGTGAAGCTCGCGCTGGAGGCCCCGCTCAAGCAGATCGCCGTCAACGGTGGCCTTGAGGGCGGCGTCGTCGTGGAGAAGGTCCGCAACCTCGCGGTCGGTCACGGTCTCAACGCCGCGACCGGTGAGTACGTCGACATGATCGCCGAGGGCATTCTCGACCCGGCGAAGGTCACGCGCTCCGCCCTCCAGAACGCCGCGTCCATCGCCGCGCTCTTCCTCACCACCGAGGCCGTCATCGCCGACAAGCCCGAGAAGGCCGGCGCGGCCGCCCCGGGTGGCATGCCGGGCGGTGACATGGACTTCTGATCGGCCGCGGAGGCCCCGGTCTCCCGCTCCGCTGATCGATGTTCCGAGCACGTCCCACAGGGGCGGTGCCTCCCACACGGGAGGCGCCGCCCCTGTGGCGTGTCGGCGTGTCCGGACCGGGCTCCGCGGGGGGCTCACGGGCTCGCGGGGAGCAGGCGTACGGCAGATGAGGGCCGGTGCGCTTGTTCGGCATGGCCGAATGGCTACTTGCAGCACCTCGTACCGTAGGCCAACACACGTACGGGCGGTTTCGCCGAAAACCGTGGCGAGTGAGCCGTCCATGCGGTAGGCGCCGACGCGTTCCGTCGGGCTCTGTCGGGTTCCGTCGGTGAAGCGGCGCGCGGCTGGTTCCTCCGCCGCTTCGCCCGCCGCCCGCCCTCCGGGCAGTTCAGTGCCCGGACGCCGTCCTCCGCCCCGGTCATTGGTCCAGTCCACCCGGTGCTGCGGAGTGGTCGATGTGCGACTGCACATGCCGGCCCATGCCGACCGGTCGGTGTCCCGGTCCCCGTCATGGCACCCCACCGCGGCAGCCCGCCTACGGCCCTCGCTGCTCACGGTATCCGGCCAACTTCACACGGTGAGGCGGAATCAGGCTTACCGGTTCCGCAGGGGGACATGATGGCTCTGGTGTTCACCCGGTGAACACCAGTCGCACTCACAACTCCCGTTATGCGAAAGCACGTTGGGCATAACGGTCACCAACTACCCAGAAGGGAACGTCACATGAAGCAGCAGAAGAAGGCGTATGTGAAGCCGTCGATGTTCAAGCAGGGCGGCTTCTCGAAGAAGACCGCGGGCTACTTCGTCGGCTCGTACAAGGAGATCTGGAGCCGGCGGATCGTCTGATCCGCCGACCGGTCGTCCGTGCCCAGTGGGAGAACTTCCGAAAGGTGAACATGCCCGGCCAGTCGCGTGACTACTTCGTCGTCCTGCCGGACAGCGTGGCGGGAGCGGCGGCTGCCGGGCAGCTTCCCCCGCCGGGCCCGACCGTGGGCGACACCCGCACCGTCGCCCACGCCTCGGGCCGGCCCTGGGTCGTCGCCCGCCTCCTGGTCCGCGAGGTCAGCCACGTCGCGCGGGGCGCGGACGCGCTCGTCCTCATCGGCCCGGACCGGGTCCCCGACGCCGTGCTCGCCGGTCTCCTGGAGGGCGCCCGCGGCCGGACCGCGCTGGAACACCGCCTCGCCCGGCTGCCCGGCCTCTACCACGTCATCGCCCGGCTCTCCGGGGAGACCTGGATACGGGGCACGGCCACCGGACTGCGCCGGATCTACCACGCCCGGCACCCGGACGCCGGAACCATCGCCTCCGACCGCCCCGCCGTGCTGGCCCACCTGATCGGCGCCCCGCTGGACGAGGGCGCGCTGGCGCTCCGGCTGCTGGACTTCCTGCCGCACCCGCTGAGCCGTCGCGCGATGTGGCGGGGCGTCCACGAGACCGGTGCCGGACACGGCCTGGCCCTGCCCGCCGCGGCACCGGGCACGGCCGCTGCCCCCGGCCCCACGGAGCACCGCTGGTGGGAGCCGCCCCCCGGCGAACTCTCCCTGGCGGAGGGCGCTCTCAGGCTCCGCGACGCGGTCGCCGCCTCCGTACGGGCCCACGTCGGCGGGCTGGACCGGATCAGCTGCGAACTGTCCGGCGGGATGGACTCCACGGCCCTGACCTTCACCGCTTTGAACCCCACCGCTCGGGGCTCCACCGCTTTGAACCCCACCGCTCGGGCCTCCACCGCCCCGGGCTCCACGGCTCCGGGCTCCACCGCCCCGGGCTCCACCGCCCCGGGCTCCACCGCCCCGGGCTCCACCGCCCCGGGCTCCACCGCCCCGGCGGCGGGCCCGCGGGTGGTGTCCCTGCTGACGGTGACGGCCCGGGACCGCTACGGCGAGGACGAGATGTGGGCGCGGCGGGCGGTGGAGCACGCCCGCGACGGCGAGCTACCGCGCACCGGTAGCGGCGACCGTGACGGCAGCGGCAGCGGCATCGGCAACGCCGGGACCGGCGAAGCCGACGCCCCCGGAGCCGCCGACGCCCCCGGCGAAGCCGACGCTCCCAGAGCTGCCCGGGGCGCGGGAGTCGCCACCGCTCTGGACCATCACCTCGTCCCCGCCGCCGACGTCCCCTACTTCTACGCCGACCTCGCCGCCACCGCCGACGAGTTGAACGACGAACCGCTCCCCGTGGCCCCCGGCCGGGCCCGTGCGCACCTGCTCCTCAGCCGCGCCCGCGCCACCGGCTCCCGCTACCACCTCACCGGCTACGGCGGCGACGAGATCTTCCTCGGCCTGCCCCACGCCTACCAGGACCTCTTCCACGGCAACCCGCTCACCGCCTGGAACCGGCTCAGCGGCCTGCGCCACCAGCTCGGCTGGCCGCTGTTGCCCACGGTCAGGGCCCTGGCGGACCGCCGGACGTTCCCCCGCTGGATCGCCGGAGCCGTCACCCCCGACCCGCAGCCGGTCGCCCGGACCCCGCTCCTGTCGTGGGGCGTGCGCCAGTCGCTGCACCCGTGGCTGACGGACCACGCCCGCGCCGTGATCACCGAGGAGTTCCGGGCCGCCGCCGCGTACGCCGAGCCGATCGACCCGTGGCGCGGGCGGCACGTGGACATCGACGCCGTACGGATGGGGGCGCGGCACTTCCAGGCGATGGAGGACGTCGGCCTGACGATCGGGCTCCCGGTCGCCGCCCCGTTCTACGACGACCGGGTGCTGGAGGCGACCCTCGCCGTACGCCCCGCGGAGCGGCTGACGCCCCAGCGCTACAAGCCGCTGCTGGCCGAGGCGATGCGCGGGGTGGTGCCGGACGCGCTGCTGGCCCGTACGACCAAGGACCACATGTCCTCCGACGAACACCAGGGCCTGCGCGAACACGCCCCGGAACTGGCGGATCTGTGGACGGGCTCCCGGCTCGCCGCACACGGCCTGGTCGACGCCCGGCGGCTGCTCCGACTCGCGGCCGAGCCCTACTCACCGGTGCTGGTGGAGCACTCCATCAGCGCGACGGTGGCCGCGGAGACGTGGCTGCGCACGGCGGAGAACGCCTGGCCGGCCCGGACCCTGAGCTCCGGTCCGACCCCGGCCCCGAGCTCCGGTCCGCCCCCGACACCCGGCCCGACCACGACCCCGACACCCCACCGGACCGCTACCAGGACCAGCGAGGCATCCCCGTGAAGCTGAGAAAAGGCATCGCCGTCACGACGACCGAGTACGGAGGGGTCCTGCTCGACGAGAAGGACGGCAGCTACTGGCAGTTGAACGACACCAGCATGATCGTCGTGGAGACCGTCGGCGCGGGGCAGGAGCCCGCGGCGGCCGTCGAACGGATCGTCGCCGAGTTCGACGTCGGGCGCGCCGAGGCGGAGTCGGACGTGGCTGAGCTGGTCGGGCAGCTGGTCGAGGCGAGGATCCTGCGGCCATGACCACCGAGATGACGATGCCCCGCCGGGGCGCGGGGCCGGGCGGCCTCCGGCTGCGCACGGCGATCGCCGCCGCGTTCGTCCTGGCCCGCTGCAAGCCCGGCCGCCTGCGCCGGGTGCTCACGTGGTGCCGCGGGGGAGCGCGCCCTGCCTCGTACGGGGAGGCGCTGGAGGTGTACGAGGCGGTCGTCGCCACCAGCCGCCGCTGCGCGGGCCGTTACGGGTGTCTGCCGCGCTCGATCGCCGTCGCGCTGGCGTGCCGGATGTCCGGTGTCTGGCCCGACTGGTGCGCGGGCGTCCGGACGGCGCCCCCGTTCGCCCCGCATGCTTGGGTGGAGGCGGGGGGCCGCACGGTCGGGGAGCAGGCGGAACGGGCGGATCTGCGTCCCCTCTTGGTGGTGACGACGGTACGCGAGGGGATGGCGGGTGAGCGCGGTGACGGGGACGACGACGGGTCCGGCGGAGAAGCCGGGGCAGACGGGCCCGGCTGGGCAGACGGGCTCGGCGGAGCGGACGGACGAGGCAGCGCAGGCGGAGGCAGCAGCGCGGACGGCGGGGCACGCCGGGCCGGGCGGGCCGCCTGAGGCCACCGGGACGGGTGGGCCGACCGAGGCCGCCGGGACAGTTCACGGGAAGGGGGCAGCGGGGACTCCCGGGGGCTCCGCCCCGTCCCCCCTTCGGCTCCTCCTCGCCCGGGGCCGCCCGCACCGGGGTGTGCTGCTGTGGGCGGGGCTGCTGTCGCTGACCGGGTCCGGGGCGGGGCTGGCGATGCCGCTGATGGCGAAGCACGCGGTGGACACCTTCGGCGAGGGCCGCTCGCCCGTCGGACCGCTGGTCGTGCTGACCCTGCTCGTGTTCGCCGGGGCGTGCGTCTCCGCGTACGGGAGCTTCCTGATGGCCCGGACGGGGGAGGGGGTCGTGCTCCGTGCCCGGCACCAACTGGTCGCCCGCATCCTGCGGTTGAAGGTGCCGGCGGTGGACCGGCTGACGCCCGGGGATCTCCAGTCACGCGTCACGAGCGATACGACGCTGCTGCGCACGGTGCTGTCCAGCGGGCTCGTCGAGTCGTTCAACAGCGCCCTGATGCTGCTGGGAACGGTCGCGCTGATGGCGTACATGGACCTGACGCTCCTCGGCGTCACCCTCGTCGTGGTCGTCGCCATCGGGGCCGTGACGGCCCTGCTGATGCCGCGCATCCAGCGGGCGCAGCTCAAGGCGCAGGAGGCCGTGGGCGTGATGGGCGCGTCCCTGGACCGGGTGCTCCAGGCCTTCCGCACGGTCAAGGCCAGTGGTGCGGAGGCGCGGGAGACGGCGGCCGTCGCGGAGGCGGCGCGGCACGCGCACGACCGGGGCGTGTCGGTCGCGAAGTGGTCCTCGGTCTCCGACGTCACGATGACGATGTCGGTCCAACTGGCGTTCCTGGCGGTGCTGGGCGTCGGGGGAGCGCGGGTCGCGGCGGGCTCGATGGAGATATCGTCGCTGATCGCGTTCCTGCTCTACCTCTTCTATCTGATGGGGCCGATCGGCGGTCTGGTCGAGGGCTGGACGGGCCTCCAGAGCGGCTTGGCCGCGGTGCGCAGGATCGACGAGGTGGAGTCGCTGCCGGGCGAGCCCGCTGAGCTCTCCGGCGGTCCGGAGGTGTCCGGCGGTCCGGGGGCCTCTGTTGGTGCGGGCGAGGGCGGCGGCCCGCTCGGGGTGACCTTCCGGGACGTGACCTTCGGCTACGGGGACGAGCGCGCCCCGGCCCACCAGGGCGTCACGTTCGACGTCCCGGCGGGCGCGATGGTGGCGCTGGTGGGTCCGTCCGGGGCGGGCAAGTCCACGGTGTTCGGCCTGCTGGAACGGTTCTACGACCACGACGCGGGGACCATCGAGGTGGAGGGCCGGGACATCCGCGACTGGCCGCTGGCCCCGCTGCGGGCCTCGCTCGCGTACGTCGAGCAGGACGCGCCGGTCCTGGCCGGGACGCTCCGGGAGAACCTCCTCTTCGCCGCTCCGGACGCCTCGCGGGAGTCGCTGGCCGAGGCGGTGGCCCGGACCCGGTTGGACGCGCTGGTCGACCGGCTGCCGGACGGCCTGGACACGGCGGTCGGCCACCGGGGCGTGATGCTCTCCGGCGGTGAACGCCAGCGGATCGCGATCGCCCGTGCCCTGCTGCGCCGCCCGCGCCTGCTGCTGCTGGACGAGGTGACCTCGCAGCTGGACGCGGTCAACGAACAGGCGCTGCGGGACGTGATCCTCGAACTGGCGGGCCAGGCTACGGTGTTGGTCATCGCCCACCGGCTGTCGACCGTCCGCCACGCGGACCGCATCGTGGTCCTGGAGGAGGGCCGGGTCCGCACGGCGGGCACCCACGAGGAGCTGCTGGCGACGGACGACCTGTACCGGGAGCTGGCGACGACGCAACTGGCGGCGGAAACCCACTGAGCCGCCCCCCCCGGGAGCCCCCGGCCCCCCGCGCCCCCGGCTCCCGGGCGCTCCGGGCGACGCGGGTCAGCGGCGGGCTCTCTCGGACCGGGGGGCCAGTCCGGCGCGGACCGCGCCCATCCGCTCCCGTACCCCCGGCGGCTGCACGGCCCCGGGCGGCCCGGCGTGCGTGTCCGGGGCGCGTCCCCGGCAGGCGCGGCAGAGCCCGCCGAGGAGCGCTTCGGGCGGCCCCGGGACCTGGCACTCGCCGCATTCCAGGGCGCGCAGGACGGTCCGGGGGCTGGGAAGGACGGGTTCGGGCGGCAGCTTGTCGCGCAGACGGCGTTCGACGAGGCGGGCGGGGTGGTGGACGGGGTTCGGCAGGCCGCTGGTGAGGGCGTGCAGCAGGTCGCTCTCCGTCGCGCCCCGGGCGAACCAGGCGCAGACCCGCGGTTCCAGGTGGGCGCAGTCGGCGGCGGACAGCGTCAGCGCGGGGGCCGTGCGTCCGAGGGCGGCGAGCAGGATGAACGCCCGGGAACGGGTGGGCCGTCGGGGAGTATCCGGTGGGACGTCGCCCCGGGTCCACGCGACCCACCAGGCGTCCTCACGGGCGGTGCGGGAGAAGAAGGTCCGGGTCACCCACAGCATCACCTCGTCGGTGATCACGCACTCGCTGCCGCGCCGCAGGTGCCCCGCGTCCTGGAGGCGGTTGAGGGTGGTGCGCAGGGCGCACTGTCCGTACGGCAGGTGCCTGGCCAGCGTCTTGACGGAGATGTCGGAGCCGTCGGGCAGCCGGTCGATGTAGGCGGCGACGGCGGCGTCACGGGGCAGGAGGTGGGCGAAGTCGCTTTCGGTGCGCGGCCGTTCGCCAGGGGCGCTGCGTTTGCCGTAGCCGGGCTTGGCCAGGGGGTGCGGGGCGGCGTGCGGGGTGCTGGAGGCAGCACTAAGGTAGCTGTCAGCCACGGAGATGGTTTCTTTCTTTTTGGATCTTCGGTGGTCAGACCCCTGTTCGGTGTTCGCTGCACCGGCGGGGGTCGTCTTTGTTACTGGTCCTTCCGCACGCTAGAGGCTGAGGACCGTGGGTGGCAAGTCGGTCACAAACGGTCAAGTTCGCAGCTGGGGAGGGTGGGTGGGAAGGCTGACCCTTCCTCCCCATCCCTGTTAAGAGCGCTCGGATCTCGCGGCTTGAGCCCCGGGAGCGGGGCCCGTGAAGCTCCCGGGAGGTGCACCCGTGGCGCTCCGGGAGGAGCATGCGTGGCGCTCCCGGGCGCGCGGAGCGGTGGCAGGAGCCCTCGGCTACACCGTGCCCCGGGCGTCGGCGCCCGACGCGGTGGCGGCCGACGCGGCGGCGGAGGTGGCGGGCGAGGTGGCGGCGGCGGATGCGGCGGCCGATCTGGCGGTCCGTTCGATCGCCGCCCAGTGGGCCGCGCGGGCTTCGGCGTCGATCCGTTGCTCGTGCTCGGCGCGCAGTCCGGTCCGGCCGTCGAGCCCTTCCCGCAGGATGTCGGCGTGTCCGGCGTGCCGGACGGACTCGCTGAGGACGTGGACCAGGACGGCGAACAGGTTCGTGTTGGGCCGCTCCCCCGACCACCACGGCACATGGCCCGGGGCGTCGAGGGGAAGCCCGGCGATCGTCGCGTCCGAGTGGTCCCAGGTGCGCCGGTAGGCCGCGACGATCTGCTCATGCGTCTCGTCCTCGGCCGCCCACAGGTCGCTGCCGTCGTGGTCCTGCCACCGGGAAAGCGGTTCGGGGGAGGGGCGGCCGAAGACCTCGCCGAAGTACCGGGCCTCGACGGCGGTCAGGTGCTTGACCAGTCCCAGGAGATTGGTCCCCGTCGCGGTCAGCGGGCGCCGGGCGTCGTACGCGGACAGCCCGTCGAGCTTCCAGAGCAGCGCCTCCCGGTCGCGCCGCAGCCTGCCGTGCAGATGGTCCTTCGCGAACGCGTCGATCATGCCGCCCGACCCTGCCACGGGCGGCCCGACGCATCAAGATCCGGCCCCCGCCCCCGTACGGCGGTGGGGGCGGTGGTGATATGGAGGCCCGAGGTGCCGGAGGGGCGGCGGTGGCGCGATCGCCCGCCGCCGCGTTCGGACCGACCGCACGCCGAGCAGCGACGAGAAGGACATGCAGGGAGTCATCACCGGGTTCTCGGTCATCGGCACCGTCATCGCCGTCGGTTACGTCATAGGGCGCTGCGGCTATCTGGGCGCGGACGGGCGGGCCGTGCTGACCCGGCTCGCCTTCAACGTCGCGACTCCGGCCCTGCTCTTCACGCTGCTCGCCGCAGCCGATCTCTCCGTCGTCCTGTCGGTGCGCCTCCTGGTCACGGCCATCGCCACGGCGGTGGCCGCGGCCGTGTTCGTGGTGGTGGCCCGGGTGTTCCTGCGGTGGGACGCCGGGCGCACCACGATGGGAGCGCTGTGCTCCAGTTACGTCAACGCGGGGAATCTGGGGATCCCCATCGCCGTCTACGTCCTCGGCGACGCCTCTCTCGTGGCTCCGGTCCTCCTGCTCCAGGTGATCGTGATGACCCCGCTGGCGCTGACCCTCCTCGACCTGAGCCGCGCCGGGGAGTCCGTCCCGCTCGCCCGGCGGCTGACCACGCCCCTGCGCAACCCGATGGCGATCGCGTCGCTGGCGGGTGTGGTGGTGGCCGCCACGGGATGGGAGCCGCCCGCTCCGGTGCTCGAACCGCTCGTCCTGATCGGGAACATGTCGGTGCCCGCCGTCCTCCTCGCCTTCGGCATCTCGCTGCGCGGCGCCGAACGGCCGGGCCGGGGCGAGGACCGGGGGGCGCTGTACCTGTCCGTCCTGCTGAAGGTGGTGCTCCAGCCGCTCGTCGCCTGGGCTGTCGGCGTGGGCCTCTTCGGCCTCAAGGGCGCCGCGCTTCTGGACGTCGTGGTGATCGCCGCGCTCCCGGCCGCGCAGAATCTCTTCACCTACGCCTCGCACTACCGCGTCGCCGAACGCTTCACCCGCGACTCGGTCCTGCTGTCCACGCTCCTGTCGGTTCCGGCACTCGTCCTCGTCGCCGTGCTGCTGAGCTGACAGCGCGCGGCTGAGCTCCTGAGCTGACGGAGCCGCTGAGCCCGATGGAGCGGCTGCGTTCCCGGGCGTGGGCGGGTCAGTCCGCCGCGGTGCCGGCGTCGGCGGAGGAGGGCTGCTCCAGCCGGTCGCTCAGGGTGGCGGCGAAGTCCTCCGCCCGGGACAGCTGGACGCGCAGCTTCTCCACCTGCTCGGCGGCCGCCTGGCGATAGGCGCGTACGCGCTCAAGCAGGGCCTCGCGGTCCTCCGGGCCGAGCGGGGCGTCACCGTCGAGGCGGTCGGTGGCGTCCAGGAGGTCGCGCATCTGGTCCAGGGTGAAACCGAGGGGCTTCATCCGGCGGATGACCATGAGACGGGTGACGTCGGTCTCGGTGTAGAGGCGGAAGCCGCCCTGGGACCGGGCGGAGGGGATGACCAGTCCGGTCTCCTCGTAGTGCCGGATGGTGCGCAGAGACAGCTCCGTGCGCGCGGCGACCTCGCCGATCTGCATGTGCTTGCCGTCCACGCCCGTGCCCCTGGCCTCTCTGCTCGTGACGGGCGGCGCCCGTCACGACGTATATCCCTACCCTAACGTTAGGGTAGAGTTGCCGACGAAGGCGGCCGGGCCACCCCGCTGCCGCCGTCTCCGGGGCCGATGGAGCCCCGGTGCGGATCCGATTCTCGCAGGAGAGGCAGGACAGAGCGTGCGCGAGCCCACGACGCCGATCGCCGCCGCCTGCCCGCCGTGACTCGTCGCGCTCCTCCGTACTGGGCGATCCTCCGCCGTTGGTGATCCCTCACCCTCCGCCGTACGTGCCCCTCCGCTCCCCTGGGCGTGAGGCGTCCCCGCCCCTCCCGGGTGTAGGCGTCCGCGCCCTCCTGGGTGAGGCGTCTGCGGCCGCCGCGTGCCGACCCCACGCATGTCCGACCCTTCCCCGCATGCCCCCGCCGTGCCGCGGGGGTGTGCCCGAGCACGACAGGTACGCGTCCTCTTGTCCTCCGCTGCTGTGACTCCCGCCGCGCGACTGCGCGCCCTCAAGCCCGACTGGCTGCACGATCCCAAGGTCTGGCGCACCGAGGTCCTCGCGGGTCTGGTCGTCGCGCTGGCCCTGATCCCCGAGGCGATCTCCTTCTCGATCATCGCCGGGGTCGACCCCGCGATCGGCCTGTTCGCCTCCTTCACCATGGCCGTGGTCATCTCGGTCGTCGGCGGCCGACGGGCGATGATCTCCGCCGCCACCGGCGCCGTCGCCCTCGTCATCGCCCCGCTCAACCGCGAGCACGGCCTGGGGTACCTGGTCGCCGCGGTGATCCTGGCCGGGGTCTTCCAGGTCGTCCTGGGGGCGCTCGGGGTGGCGAAGCTGATGCGGTTCATCCCCCGCTCGGTGATGGTCGGGTTCGTCAACTCCCTGGCCATCCTGATCTTCATGGCCCAGATCCCCGAACTGCGCGACGTGCCCTGGGCGGTGTATCCGCTGCTCGTCGGCGGCCTGGCGCTGATGGTGTTCTTCCCGAGGATCACCACCGTGGTCCCGGCGCCGCTGGTCTCCATCGTCATCCTGACCGTCATCACCGTGGCCGCCGGGATCGCCGTGCCGACCGTCGGGGACAAGGGGGCCCTGCCGTCCTCCCTGCCGGTGCCCGGCCTGCCGGACGTGCCCCTCACGCTCGACACCCTCACGACGATCGCGCCGTACGCCTTCGCCATGGCGCTCGTCGGCCTGATGGAGTCGCTGATGACGGCCAAGCTCGTCGACGAGATCACCGACACCCACTCCGACAAGACCCGCGAGTCCATCGGCCAGGGCATCGCCAACATCGTCACCGGGTTCTTCGGCGGCATGGGCGGCTGCGCCATGATCGGTCAGACGATGATCAACGTGAAGGTCTCCGGCGCCCGCACCCGCCTGTCCACCTTCCTGGCCGGGGCGTTCCTGATGGTGCTGTGCATCGTCTTCGGACCGGTCGTCTCCGACATCCCCATGGCCGCGCTCGTCGCCGTCATGGTGATGGTCTCGTTCGCGACCTTCGACTGGCACTCGGTCGCTCCGAGGACGCTGAAGCGGATGCCGGCGGGCGAGATCGGCGTCATGGTCATCACCGTGGTGACCGTGGTCGCCACCCACAACCTCGCCATCGGCGTGGTCGTCGGGTCGGTCACCGCCATGGTGGTCTTCGCCAAGCGGGTCGCCCACTTCGCGGAGGTCAGGCCGGTCCCCGGCCCGGACGGCTCCACCGTCGTCTACCGGGTCACCGGCGAACTCTTCTTCGCCTCGTCCAACGACCTCGTCGGCCAGTTCGACTACGCCGGTGATCCGGACAGGGTCGTCATCGACCTGTCGGCCGCCCACGTCTGGGACGCCTCGTCGGTCGCCGCGCTGGACGCCATCGAGACCAAGTACCGCCAGCGCGGCAAGACCGTCGAGATCACCGGCCTGAACGACCCCAGCGCGGACCTCCACGACAAGCTCAGCGGCGAACTCGCGGGCAGCCACTGACGGCGGCAGACGTTCGCGCACGTGCGCAGCGGCCACCGGAGGGCGCCCGCTGCGCCGCGTCGGGTCCGAGTGGTCCCAGGTGCGCCGATGGGCCGCGACGACCTGCCCGTGCGTCTCGTCCTCGGCCGCCCACAGGCGCCGACTTCGCACCCCTTGAAGCCATTTCGAGCTGCCGGTGCAGCTGCCGCGGTCACCCGACACCCTGACACACCACCACGAAAACCTGTCGTGCTGTTGCCGCGCACCTTGGCCTTGACCCAAGGACAGGCTGTGGTCCGGCAACCGAATGTGAAAATGCACTGGTCGAGCTCTCGCTTCATGAAGGAGGTCGTCGATGAGGCGGGGACGCCGCTCTTCTCGTTGACGATTCCTCCGCCGGGGTGGTCACGGCATCACGGTGAGCCAACGGCCGTCGGTGGCAGAATGCCACAAGTCTTGGTCGGCCGCCGTGGAATGACGATTCTTCTGGATGACGACGATGGTGCGCTCGTATTCGACCTCAAGGATCATTTTGAGTCAAAGAGCAACTAGACGCTTGCTTGTTCAATATGGCGCGACGTAGCTTGCTGATCATTAGTTGAGGTGCGCTGGTTGCGGGGGGAACGCAGTGCTTACGAGGCTCTTCGTGTCTCGGTCGATCACTCATGCCTCTCTCCGCTGCCCGAGTACCGGCAGGTTCAATGGCAAGACGAAGAGGTGGCGGAGATGAACGCATTCACTCACAAGATAGCCCGCAGTGCGGTGGTGGCCGGCCTGATGGTCGGAGCGATGGGCGCAACCGGGTCGGCAAGCGCGACGACGTCGGCCCCCAACGGTGACGTCTCCATCCAGGAGGCTTGCCCGAGCAGCGGCCAGATCGGCTACGGCCGCGTTTGCACCACCCTTTCCAGTGGTCGGCTCTTCCACGACAAGACCCAAGGCGGCGGCCCTGTGAACGTCAGAACCTGGTACGAGAAGTCGAGCGGCGGCACCATTTCCGCGAAGCTCGGATTCAACTATGCCGGGACAACGACCTGGGGCTCTCAGTTCAGCCAGTCCGCAGGAACGACCAAGAGCAGCTCGTGGAACCGTAACTGGGCCTCGGACTGCTATTCCACGAACGGGCTGATGTCGGTGAGTGGGCAGGGAACGTTCCAGACCCCTTCCGGCACCTGCTGACACCGACCCATTCCTGTAGTGCCCCGCCCCTGTGGCCATGCAGGGGCGGGGCACTCTCCTCGAAAGCGTTGCGCACCAATGCTGCAAGCTGTTTTCAACGGTCGAGGCATCTTCGTCCTGATCGCCGTTGCCGTCGTGATCGTTTCGGGCCTCCTCGGCTACCTGGGCGCCAAGAGGTATCTCCATCGCCCATGGTCCTATGCCGGGCTCGCGGCTGCCCTGGCAGCGGAGCTGAGTGTCACCCTGTTCTTCCCGTCGCCGGGACACGTATCCGGGCAGTGCGTCCTCAACCGTCATTACGGTGAGCCGTTCGCGACGGAGCAGGGTCTGCTCAATCTGGCCATGTTCGTTCCCCTGGGATTCTTCGGAGTCCTCGCCGTTCGGCGCGTGCTTCCCGTCCTTCTGGGGGGAGCGCTGCTGTCGGTGTTCACCGAGCTGTGTCAGGCTCTGGCCCCCTGGGTCGGTCGGAGCTGCGACAGCAGCGACGTCCAGATGAACGTCCTTGGTGCGGGTGTCGGAACACTCGCTGCTTGGGCCGCGGTTCGCGGTACCAAAGGAGAGCTCCTGTCCGAGCGTTCCGCACGGAAGCCGACGGCCATCATCTTTGGAGCCGGATTCCTCGCATGTGCCGTGGTGTGGAAAGTGTGGATCACTCCCCTTGTCCTGGACTCCACCAGCCTGCAGATCGCGGGCAGCGATGAGAAGGCACAGGCACGGCACGTACTCGCCGCGGCCTTCGACGACCATTTCGACATCGCGAACGTGCAGCTTCAATCCGGCCAGAATGGTGGGTCTGACACCCTGCTGATCACCCTGGAGACAGGTTTCGCCGAACTGAGTTGGCCGGACAAGGAACAACTCACGGTCAGCCTGGAGAATACGAGTGAGCCGGGGCCGGGTAGTTTCGCCGTCGTAGATTCTTCGTCGGCTCCGAGAAATGCCGACGACGCGCTAAGGATAGCGAAGCGATACGCGCAAGAACGATTCCCGTGGGGCCTGGAAGATTCCCACGTGAAGTCCTTTCCCGTTGGCGACGAGGCGGAGTTCGGCTGGATGGTCAGCTGGCGTAGCCGCGTCGACGGCGTGCTCATGCCGATGCGCCTGGATGTACAGATCAACCGGGCAGGCCGGGTCTCTCAACTTCTGACTCGGAACGTAGAGGACGCGGTGACTCTGCCTCCTCGGCGAGTTGGTGAGAAGCAGGCGATTGCTGTCGCGTCCGAGTACTCAGGTGGCGCCAGGACGGGTCCGGGTAACCTGCTGGCCGTTCGACGCGAGGGCGAGTGGCGAGCACAGTGGGTCGTGCCCGTCTCCGCCGGGGACGATGTGTACCCGGTGTACGTCGACGCCGAAACAGGCAAGGTGGATGAGCGGGCGTCTCCTGTCCAGGGGCTGCCCTCGACTCCTCCCGCCTGAAACGCTTTCGCGGCCTGGAACGCCTCCCCTTCGGGCAGCCGCCCGCGCCTGACCCGGCCAGCCGCGTCGGGTTCGGGCAGCCGACCGGGCAGGCGGCTGCCCGCTTCAGCGGCGGCCGCGGAGGCGGGTGAGGAGGCTGCGGGCCTGGGCTCGCTTGCGCGGGTCGGCTGCGGCGCGGCGGGCCGAGTCGATGGTGCGGCGACCCTGGGGGCTACGGGTGAACTGGGTGATGCGGGCGATCAGTCCGGGCATGGTGTTCCTCCTTGAGGGCTGCCCTTCGCCTACCCCGCGAATCCCCGATCGCACCTGGACGACCGGGGACTTCCACGATCGGGCGGCCGCCGTGCCGCACGGGGTGATCAGCGGGGCGCGGGGAACCGTCCGGCCCGGACCGCCGTGACGAAGGTGGTGAACGCGGCGGTGGAGAGGTCCAGTTCGGGCCCGCCCGTGGTCTTGGAGTCGCGTACGGGGACGATGCCCTGCGCGGGGGCGAGGTTGGTGGCTACCTCGACGCAGGCGCCGCCGTTCGAGCTGTACGAGGACGTGAACCAGCGAGGGGACTCGGTCTTCATGGCATGTCCTTCCGTAGCAGGAAAGCCCACCGCGCGGGGCGCGGTGGGGTGGTACTGGCGCGTGCTCTGTCAGGCTGTGGCGAGCTTTCCGCCTTGGGCGCCCTGCACGTCCTAGATGCCCTGCACTCCCGCCACGAAGGCGGAGAACGCGTCGGCGGGGAAGCTCAGCACGGGGCCGCTCGTGTCCTTGGAGTCGCGCACCGGGACGATGCCCCGCGAGGCGACGAGGTTGGCGGCCACCTCGACGCAGTTACCGCCGTTCGCGCTGTACGAGGACGTGAACCAGCGAGGGGACTCGGCCGTCATGGAGTGTCCTTCCGTAGCAGGAAGCCCCACCGCGCGGGGCGCGATGGGGCGGTTCTGGCGCGTGCTCTGTCAGGCCGTGGCGAGCTTTCCGCCCTGCACGCCCGCCACGAAGGCGGAGAACGCGTCGGCGGGGAAGCTCAGCACGGGGCCGCTCGTGTCCTTGGAGTCGCGCACCGGGACGATGCCCCGCGAGGTGACGAGGTTGGCCGCCACCTCAACGCAGGCACCGCCGTTGTCGCTGTACGAGGACTTGAACCAACGGGGGGATTCGGTCTTCACGGAGTGCCCTTTCGCAACTGGCTGATCTTGGCCAGGGTCGCTGCCTTCGACAGCGCCTCGCCCTGCATCTGATGGTAGGCCGTGAACATGGGGGCCACCACCGATGTTTCACGCTCGACGTACCCCTGCGCCTGGGATTCGGCGTACGCGATGATGGAGCGGTCGGCCATGGTCAGCAGGTAGACCGGCAGATAGAAAGCGCGCCGCTCTCCGAGGCTGAACGGAGCGACCTGGATGATCCAGTTGGGCCGCGCGGACATCTCCTCCAGCCGTCGAAGCTGAGCGTCCATGACCGCAGGACCGCCAACAGCCTGATGGAGACAGCTCTCGTCCATGACGACGAACATCATGGGGGGTGGTGTCCGGAGGAGCGCCGCCTGCCGCTGCTCCAAGTACGCGACCCGCTCATCGGCCTGTTCGTAGGTGATGGACCCGCGCTCCACGTGCCCATAGGCCACCGCCCGCGCGTACTCCGGGGTCTGTAACAGCCCAGGAATCAGACCGACTTCAAAGAGCCGGATCTCCGCCGCCCGCCCCTCGTATCCCACGTACTCCGGGAAGCCCTCCAGCAGCGAGCCGTTCCGCATCTCGTTCCACTCGCGCTCGAACGAGTCGTCCGTGCCGGTCGTACCAAATGCCTGGTCAGACCTCCGCGAAAAGCGGAGAGTTGGAGATTTGCGGGCAGTTTCGACGGCTGACACGTGTTGGCCGGAGTAGCCGATGCGCGGTGCGAAGCCGTCCTGGCTCCACCCACGCGCCTCCCGAAACCGCCGGATACGGGCTCCGTAAGCCGCCTGCGGGCTGCTCTCGGGATTCAGTTCCTTGCGATTGACCATGCCTTCCCCCTTGTCTCTTCCTTCGACTCCAGGCAGTTGAAGGGAACTTCACGCTAGGCCACTCTGAGTCGCCCCGGTAGCCATACAGCTACAGAGAGGAGCGATCGGTGTACGGCGAGAACGCGCATCCGAATACGCAGGAACCTCCCGAACTCCCCACCCCTGGGGCCCTCCTGGTCGACACCAGCCGCGCCGACCGCGTCGGGGAGTTCCGAGGCGTCGCGGGCCCCTACTGGTCCCTCCGCCCCGTCGGCGGCGGCATCGAGTGGGAGGCCGATCCCCGTCTCGTCCGGCCCGCGCTGGTCAGCGAGCAGCTTCGGGCCCGAACCGCGCGGCTCAACGCCCGGAGCCGGGGCGAGGTCCTGTGAAGGCCGCCGCCCGGTTACGCGTACGGCTCCACCTCGCCCTCGGGGCGGCCGAAATCCATCTGCGGGTCCGGTTTCCCGGGCTGACGGCGGCACTCACCCGTCGGCCGCGCAGGGGCGTCGTACCGTTCGCCGAACTCGTACGCATCGAGTCCGATCCGGCCTATCGGACCCTGTTCTGCGCCGAGTTGGACGCCGCCATCGCCGAGCGGTACGCGGTGCGCACCGAGGAGGCCCAGGTGGCCAAGGAGGTCGAGGCCGCCGCCGACCGGCTCCGCACCCTCCTCCGCGACCCCGTGGCCGACGAGCGTGCCGCATGAGGGGCGCGGGGTACGCCGCCGAGGTCACGGTGCTGGACGGCCTGCGTCTGGCCTCGCTCGGGGCGGTGACCGTGCGGAACCGGCGGCTCGTCCTGCTCTGGCTGCGACGGCAGGCGCTCCGACTGGCCGAGGGCCACGGTTTCCCGCCGGTCCCGGCTGAGCCGCACCCCCCGACGTGGGCGTACCCGCCACCACCACCGTCGGCTCCCGTTCGGCCCCCGGCTTCCGTCCCGCCACCGGCCGCGACCGGTGATGTGCGGCCGGTCCGCTTCCACGGCCCCGACGCCCCGGCGGGGCTGCGGGCCTGGGCCACGGACGGCGGGCACCAGGACGAGGCGATACGGGTGCTGGAGGCGGGATTCCCCCTGCTGTTCACCGTCGTCGACCCCGCGGTCGGGCTCAGCCTGACGCTCGCGGGGTGGCGCGGTTCCCTGGCCGACCTCTGACGCCGACGCCCGACACCCGGCGCTCGGGCGCCCGACACCCGGCGCTCGGCGCTCGGCGCGAGACGAGAGAAGAGACCGACGTGCTGCAATGCACCGCTGTGACCCGGCTTCCGCTCGGCGACCTCCGTAACGCCGTCGTGGCCCTGTGGGGCGGAGCGAACCGTGCCCCCGCCACCGACGCCGCCGACCACTTCCTGCTCTGCGAGCTCGGCGAGCACGACGCCCGCACCGAGCACGCCGCCCACCTCTGGGCCAACGACCCGCCCAGCGCGCCTGCCCTGTGGTTCTTCTGGACCGGCGCGGGCACGAACCGGGTCCACCGGGTCGACGCCGTCCCGTGGTGCCCGGCCGTGCTCCGCAACGTCGCCACGGGTGTCGTCCGCCTGTGCACGTACTTCGACCACCACGCCGCCGCCCACTCCTGGGGGGTGACCGATCCGCTCGGCGACCTGCTCGCCGAACGGGTCGTGTCCGGCGACGGCTCCGACGACGCGTGAGGGGGCCCGCGAAGATGCTCGGGTGCACGTCCGTGGTGCTGCTTCCCCCGCCGGACTTCCTGGTGCTCCTGTCGCCCCCCGGGGAGCCCCCCGAGGCCGCGCACGTCCTGTGCGAGCTGGGCGGGGGCCACGACGGCGACCACGCGGCGATGCTGTGGGACGAGGGCGGGCGCCCGGGAAGCGCCGTCTGGGCTCGATGGTCCGGGGACCGCGCCCGCCTGGTGTCGCACCCGTGGTGTCCGGTGCGCGATGCCCGGCAGGAGGCCTGCGAACTGTTCGCGGACCACCGCTCCGGCCACAGCTGGGAGGTCACCGACCCCACCTACGAGGCGATCGCCCGAGCCCTCGCCGCCCAGCACGCCCATCTCTTCCCCGAGCACGGGGAGGGGAAGGGAGACGGGAAGCCCTGACCTTCGCGCTCGTCCGGGGTGCGCTGCCACCCTCAGTGCGTCGGAGTCTGCGGGACGGTGTGGTCCGTCCGCCCCGGCCCCCGCCCCCATTCCCGCGCGGCCACCACCAGGCAGACGGCCACCAGGACCACGTTCTTGACGACGTACTGCCCCTCCATCGTCGGTGCGGGGGAGTGCGGTTGCCACATCGCGTCCGGGAGCAGGACGAGGGTGGAGAACACCCCGCCCATGTGCAGGAAGAACACGACGAGCGCCGGACGCAGCAGACGGCCGCCGACGATCAGGCCGATGCCGATGGCCGTCTCCAGGGCCGCCAGGGACAGCAACAGCACGGTTTCCGGGACGAGGCCCAGGGTCATCTTGGTCGCCGCGTCCACCGCCAACTGCTCCGCGGGGCTGGCCGAGGGAAACAGCTTGAGCGCGCCGAAGCCGACGAAGACGATGCCGACCGTCATCCGCAACAGGGCGAAGGCATGCGCGTCGATCAGCGCGGCCAACCGGCCCACGACGCGCCCGACGCCCGGCGCGGCCGGACGGGGCCGATGCGCCACGTGGTGAGCGGGCAGACCCAACTCAGGCTTGCTCGTCGGGTTGTGAGGTGTGGTGCCCGCGGTTTGCGGGCGCGGCTCTGCTAGGCGAATCCTCATGAGCGTTCTCCCGGTGATGTCCGTGGGGGGTGGGGAAACGTGCATGCGCGGCCCGCGCGTCCGGGTGGGGAGTTCAGGGGGGTGCGGGATGGGGGGCAGGCCTGGTCGGCACTGACTGGGGGCGCGGGCGGGCGAGGGGGCGACGCGTGATCGACGTCGTCGACCGCCCCTCGCGGCTTGGTCTAGACCATACGGACGAGGGTCGGTGACCCGTCAAGGGGCGCGCACCGCCGACCAGCCGCCGAGGACGCGTTCGCGCCACTTTGCATCGCCGCTACGGGGTGGGGCACGGGTGGGGGCGTGGGACCGTGAGCTGGTGGCGCGGCCGAGGTCTCCTCGCCGCCCGGAGCCAGGTCTTCTCTCCTCCCCTTCATCCGCTGAACAGCCCTGGTCGCGTCAACGCCCTCTCCGGCGTGGGGTGGGACGGATGAAGGTGGACGGGCGCGGCGTTCCCTTCCCGCCCGATGGGCATGCGCGCGCGGAGGAACTGTCGAACTCCTCAATCGGTTCGTCGGTCGCGGAGTTTCATCCGGCTGAAAGTAGTCGGAGGGCTCTGTGTCCGTCGGCCTCCGCGCCTGCCCGCCCCAGCGGAAAGGCTGGCGAATCCGCGAGTGCCGCCACCGTCCCGTCGTCGTGGTCCTCACGATGACTGCCCGCGAAGGCGTCCGGCGGAGATGGGTGAGCCGGGCCGTGCGGGCTGCCTCAGCGGCATCGTGCCGCGCGAGGATGGTCGAAAGTTCGCCCCGTGTGGGTGACAGGCACTGTGATGGGCAACACTGTTGTCAGTGGCTGCTGCTTCACTGTGGTCATCGAATCTGGGGAGCGAGTTATGCCGACTGTGATCCATCGGACGCGCAGCCAGCTTGAGGTCCAGCGCGAGAAGCTGCTGGCGAGCGTGAACATGACCTATGAAGAGCTCGCGGAGCGCGCCGCCACATACAGCCTGAGCATGGACGAACTTGATGTGTGGCACACGATCGAGGGGCTCGACTACCTTCTCGAAGGTGACTGCTGAAGAGGCTAAGGCCCTCGATGAGTCGGCGGCCGGATTCGCCGACCAACTGACTGCCCTGACGCGGGGTGTCCTCGGTGAGGACACCCCGCGCTTTCACGCGATCAACATGGGCACCAAGATCAGGGTCTCGCCGATACGGTCCGACGAGGTCGTCCAACGCATCCCGATCAGCATCGGTGGCGAGCCTCGTCTGAGTCTGCTGGTGCAGTTCTACTGCTGCTGGGACGGGACCAGTACGTTCATGGCCACCGATCAGGCCGACGTGAAGGTCTTCTACGCCGGAAGCCCGGACCCGCTGTTCCGCTTCGAGTATGTGCGCAAGAGCAAGGAGCCACCGGGGGCGCACCTCCAGGTGCATGCCCACCGTGATGAAGTGGCGTACCTCTTGCGGCTGTCCGAGACGGGCAGACCGAAGCAGAAGCTCAACCGGTTGCCGCGGTTGTCGGAGCTGCATCTGCCGGTGGGCGGGCACAGGATGCGACCGGCCCTGGAGGATGTACTGCTCTTCCTGAAGAGGGAGTTCGCGATCGACACGGTCGACGGGTGGAAGACGATCATTGACGAACATCTGCGGAGCTGGCGGCTGATGCAGCTCAGGACCGCGGTCAGGGACTCCCCTGAGTCAGCGGCCCAGGTACTACGAGGTCTGGGCTACACAGTGGTTGAACCATCCGTGCCCGGGGCGCGCGCAGCTCCCGAAGAGATCAAGCTGTTCTGGCCGTAACGCCACGTATGGCCGGGGCCCCGCCGTTCGGTGAGGGTCCCGGCGGGTTTCTCGTCCGGCGGCCCCGTACGGCTGTGCCCGGCTCGGTCACGCGGCTCGTCGGAGCTTCAGCTTTTCTACGCTCCCGCGCCCCGGGGCCCCGCATGGTGCGGGGCCCCGGGGCGCGGGACTTGGGTCGTCGTGTGGTCCGGGGGCTCAGCCTCCCAGCAGGCCGCCGCGGGCGATCACGTCCGCGTACCACCGGGCGCTGTCCTTCACCGTGCGGCGCTGTGAGGCGAAGTCGACGTGGACGATGCCGAAGCGCTTGCTGTAGCCGAACGCCCACTCGAAGTTGTCCAGCAGCGACCAGAGGAAGTAGCCGCGCACGTCGACCCCGTCCGCGATCGCCCGGTGCACCGCCGTCAGGTGCGCGTCCAGGTACGCCACCCGCTCCGGGTCGTGGACCTGGCCCTCCGGGTCGGCGTAGTCGTCGTAGGCGGCGCCGTTCTCGGTCACCAGCAGCGGCAGCTCGGGGAGTTCGTCGCGCAGGCGGGTCAGCAGCTCGTACAGGCCGTTCGCGTCGACCGGCCAGTCCATCGCCGTGCGGGGCCCGGGTGCCGGGGTGAACGCCACGTGGTTCTCCGCGCCCGCCCACGGGGACGGCGACTCCGACGTGCCCGCCGACACGACGCTGGGGGAGTAGTAGTTGATGCCCAGCGAGTCGATCGGCGTCGACGTGACCTCCAGGTCGCCGTCCTTCACGAACGACCAGTCCGTCACCGTCGCCGTGTCCGCCACCAGGTCCTGCGGGAGGCGGCCGTGGAAGACCGGGTCCAGGAAGATCCGGTTCGCCACGGCGTCGATCCGGCGCACCGCGTCCCGGTCCGCGGCGGAGTCGGTCAGCGGGCGCAGGGCGTGCAGGTTCAGGGTGAGGGAGATCTCCGCCGACGAGGGGAGACGGTCCCGCAGCACCCGGGCGCCCGCTCCGTGCGCCAGGTTCAGGTGGTGGGCCGCGCGCAGGGCCGCGAGGTCGCTGGTCCGGCCGGGGGCGTGGACCCCGTTGCCGTAGCCCAGGAAAGCCGCGCACCAGGGCTCGTTCAGCGTCGTCCACGTCGTCACCCGGTCGCCCAGCGCCCCCGCCACCAGACCCGCGTACTCCGCGAAGCGGTGCGCGGTGTCCCGCTCCGGCCAGCCGCCCGCGTCCTCCAGCTCCTGCGGGAGGTCCCAGTGGTAGAGCGTCGCGACCGGTCTGATCCCGGCCTCCAGCAGCTCGTCCACCAGACGGCGGTAGAAGTCCAGGCCGCGCTCGACCGCCGGGCCCCGGCCGGTCGGCTGGACGCGGGGCCAGGAGACGGAGAAGCGGTAGTCCGTGACGCCGAGGTCCTTCATCAGCCGGACGTCCTCGGGCATCCGGTGCAGGTGGTCGGCGGCGGTGTCGCCGGTGTCACCGTTGCGCACCTTGCCGGGCGTCCGGCTGAAGGTGTCCCAGATGGACGGCGTCCGGCCGTCCTCCCTGGCCCCGCCCTCGATCTGGTAGGCGGCGGTGGCCGTTCCCCAGCGGAAGCCGGTGGGGAAGCGGAGCCCCGTCACGTCCTGCGGGACGGTCTCCGGACGGGCATCGACAGCTGTCATGAGACGAACACTCCAAAAGTGAGGGGGGAGAGGGTGGGCGCGGCGAGGAGGCGGGGGGCGGCGCGGGCGAGGGGGCGGGGCGGAGAGGGGAGCGTCACCCCTTCACCGCGCCCTGCATGATCCCGCCCACGATCTGGCGGCCCAGCAGTCCGAACACCACCAGCACCGGCAGCGTCCCCAGCAGCGTGCCCGCCATGATGACCGACTGGTCGTTGACGTAGCCGCCGCCCAGCTGCCGCAGCGCCACCTGCACCGTCGGCTCCTGCGAGGACAGCGCGATGATCGGCCAGAAGAAGTCGTTCCACGCCGTCATGAACGTCAGCATCCCCAGCACCGCCATCCCCGGCCGCGCGATCGGGATCACGATCGACCAGAAGATCCGGGCCGTCGACGCCCCGTCCACCCGGGCCGCCTCGATCAGCTCGTCCGGCAGGGACTGCACCAGGTACTGCCGCATGAAGAAGACGCCGAAGGCGGAGACCAGTCCGGGCAGGATCACCGCCTGGAGCTGGTTCACCCACTGGAGTTCGGCGATCAGCATGAACAGGGGGATCACGCCGAGCTGCGGCGGGATCATCATCGTCCCGATCGTCAGCGTCAGCAGCGCGTTGCGCCCCTTGAACTTCAGCTTGGCGAAGGCGAATCCGGCCAGGGTGCAGCAGAGCACCGTGCCGATCGTGATGGACGACGACACGATCAGCGAGTTCAGCAGCGCCTTGCCGATGTCCGCCTCTTCGAGGACCTGCTCGAAGTTCTTGATCAGGTTCGGGCCCGGCAGCAGGCTCGGCGGCACCTTCGCCATGTCCGCGTTGGACCGGCTGGCCGCCACGATCGTCCAGTAGAAGGGGAACGCCGAGATCAGCAGCGCGAAGCCGAGGATGAGATAGGAGAGCCAGCCGCCCTTCATCGTGCGGCCCGCACCCCCCTTGCGGATCCGCCGTCCGGGCGGGCTCTGCGCCGGGTCGCCCTGCTCGGGGGCGGTCGGCGGTGCGACGAGCGCGGTCATCGGCCGGCCTCCTTGCGTGCGCGGCGGCGTGCGATCAGGGCGTTGACCCCGACGAGCACCACGATCAGGACGAACATCACCCAGGCGATGGCCGCGGCCCGGCCCAGGTGGAAGAAGCCCCAGCCCTGTTCGTACATGTACAGGCCGAGGGTCTGGTACTGGTGGGAGATCCCGCCCGAGATCGACCCCTCGAACAGCAGCGGCTCACCGAAGAGCTGGGTCGCCCCGATGGTCGAGATGATCACCGTGAAGATGATCGTGGGACGCAGACCCGGCAGCGTGACGTGGATGAACTGCCGCCAGCGCGAAGCCCCGTCCATCTCCGCCGCCTCGTACAGCTCCTGCGGGATCGACTGCATCCCCGCCAGGTAGATCAGCGCGTTGTAGCCCGTCCACCGCCAGATCACGATCGAGGACACCGCGATCTGCGAGGCGACCGTGCCCGTCTGCCAGTCCACCGGGTCGAAACCGACCAGCCCGAGCGCGTAGTTGATCAGCCCGAAGTCCCGGCCGAAGAGCTGCGCGAAGACGAGTGTGGCGGCGGCGACGGAGGTCGCGTACGGCAGCAGGATCGCCGTCCGGATGAACGTCCGCCCCCGCAGCTTGTAGTTGAGCAGGTGGGCCAGGCCCAGCGCCATCGCCAACTGCGGGACCGTGGACAGCACGCCGATGGTGAACGTGTTGCGCAGCGAGGTCCAGAAGAACTCGTCGGAGAAGAGCGCCGTGTAGTTGGCGAGGCCCCGCCACTCCATCTCGCCGCTCGTCTGGAGCTCGACCCGGTAGAGGGAGACGAAGGCCGTGTAGAGGAGCGGGAAGAGGCCGAAGGCCAGGAAGAGGGTGAAGAAGGGGGCGATGTAGGCGTACGGAGAGGCCTTGCGCCAGGTGCGCCGGAGCGTGGTCGCCCGGCCGTCGTCGGGGCCGGGCCCGGTTCCGGCGGGGCGGGGCGGCCCGGCCTTCGCGGTGGCGGTGAGGGACACGGTTCGGCCCTTCGGGATCGGGAGGGGGCGGTGATGTGAGGAAAGGTGCGGGGTGGGGAACGGCAGGGGTACGGGAGCAGGGCCGGTCCGCCCGCGCGCTGCGGGGGCGGACCGGCCCCTGGGAGAGGGGGAAGCGGGGGGGCGAGTGCCGAGTGACGAGCGGCGCCGGCCGGCCGGGCCGCGCCCGGGGAGGAGCCGCGTCCCGGCGTCAGCCGGTCTCACGAGCCGCCCACAGGGGAGCCGCGTGGTCTCACGAGCCGCCCCCCCCCAGGGGAGCCGCGCGTCCCGGCGTCAGCCGGTCAGCGGCCGCTCCCCCGGAGGAACCGTGCGAGCGGCGTCAGCCGATCACGTTGTCCACGCCCTTCTTGGCCGTTCCCCACGCCTTGTCCGACGCCACGCCCTTGCGCTCGACCTCGCTCAGCGCGTTCGTGATCTGCTGCATGACGTTCTGGTCGTGCACGCCCAGCACCTGCACCGGCGAGTCCTTCGCCGCGTCACCGAAGATCTGGCCGATCGGCGCACCCGAGAAGTACTCGTCCTTGGCGCCCGCGATCGACTCGATGGCCCCGGTCGCGGACGGGAAGTTGCCCTGCTTCTGGAAGACCTTCGCCTGCTGCTCGGGGGCGGTCAGCCACTCGATCAGCTTGTACGCCTCCTCCTTGTGCTTGGCCGCACGCGGGATCGAGAGGTACGAGCCGCCCCAGTTGCCCGCGCCGCCGGGCAGCTTGGCGATGTCCCACTTGCCCTGGCCGCCGTCACCGGCCTGGCCCTTGATGTAGCCGAGCATCCAGGCGGGGCAGGGGATCGTGGCGAACGAACCGGCCGCGAAGGCCTGGTTCCACTGCGGGGACCACTGGTCGAGCTTGGCGCTCAGGTCTGCCTCGGCCGCCGACACGGAGGTGTCCCAGGCCTCCTTGACCGCCGGGTTCTTGTCGTAGATCAGCTCGCCGGAGGCGTCGTAGTAACGCTCCTTCTCCTGGCCGATCATGATCGCGTAGAGCGAGCCGACGCTGTCCAGCCAGGCGCTCTTGGCGGGGGCCTTCTTCTTGTACTCCTTGCCCAGCTCCAGGTAGCCGTCCCACGTGGCCCACTTCTTCGCGAGCTCCTCGCGGTCCGTGGGCAGCCCGGCCTGCTTGAAGAGGTCGGTGCGGTAGCACATCGCCTCGGGGCCGACGTCCGTGCCCAGGCCGAGGATCTTGCCGTCCTTCGTGGTCGCGGCCGACCACTTGGCCTCGGCGAACTCGCCCTTGAGCTTGTCGGCCCCGAACTCCTTCAGGTCCTGGAACTTGTCCGCCTGCTGCTGGGTGACCGACGCGATGCGGCCGACCTCCACGCCCTGCACGTCCGCCAGACCGCCGCCGCCCGCGAGACGGGTCTGGAGCGACTTCCAGTAGTCCACCTCGTCCTGGGTGTCGCTCTGCTTGATCGTCACGTTCGGGTTGAGCTTCTGGTACTCCTCGTACAGCCCGGCCTCCTTGAAGCCGAAGGAGCCGAAGAGGTCGACGTTGAGCGTGACCTTTCCGCCCGCGCTGTCGGAGGAGTCCGAGGAGTCGCCGCCTCCGCAGGCGGCGAGGAGGGCCCCGGCGAGGACGACCGCGCCGAGGCGGGCGGTGGCTCTCTTGGCGGCTCGGGCGATGGGCATGGGAAGCCTCCCTTGGCTTCGGGATGAACCGAGCGCGTTGAGAGCGCTCTCAAAACCTGTTCTGGAGCGTCCCCCACCGCCCTCGCCCCGTCAAGACTCGAACGCATAACAGGTTGGTGTTACCGCCGATCGCCGCCCAACTGCCCGGCATGTGCAGTCTCTTGACACTTACGTTTCAGGAGTTTTACGTTCCTTGGCACTTGAGAGCGCTCTCGAACAGCGCTCTTCCCCCCCCATGATCGAGGTGCTGCTCGTGCGAACCTCCCTCTCCAGGCTTGCCTCCGCCGTCGGAGCCAGACCCGCGCCCACCAGCGGGAACGGCACCGGGGCCACCCGGGCCGGGTCCGTCTCCCGGCCCGCCGCGGCGACCCTCCTCGCCATCGCCGTGGCCGCCGTGGGCCTCGGCCCCGCCGCCTCCCCCGCGGCCGCCGCCACCATCCCCGCCGGCGCCGGCAGCTACACCGATTCCCGCCCCGCCGGCACCCAGGGGCCGACGACCAACACCGGGGCACCCGTCACCCCGAAGGTCACCGCGGCCGCCCGCTCCAAGCCGGTGCCGACCAACGACTGGTGGTCCTCGCTGGCCTACCAGCGGTACGGCGACAACCCGTACAGCACCCCCATGTACGGCCACCCGCTCACCTACCAGGCCAAGGCGAACGGCCTGGAGGTCGGCTACCCGACCACGCCCGCGATCGTCGGCGACGGCAGGCAGTACGAGTACGCCCACAAGGCCGACCTCACCGTCGGGCTCTCCGGCCTGAACTCCCCGGACACCAAGGCCGACGCCTGGTCCGACTGGACCGTCACCCCCTACTGGGCGGACGGCTCACGCACCTTCCGGGCCACCATCGGCCACGGCATGCCCTTCGTGTACGCCAAGGGCTCGGGCGGCGACGCCCGTATCCAGACCGCCTCCACGCCGACCGTCTTCTCCGACCAGGGCAACGTCCTCGGCATCACGGTCGCCGGACACCACTACGCGCTCTTCGCGCCGAGCGGCAGCGACTGGAACATCTCCGGGTCCACCATCACCGCGGGCCTCGGCTCCAAGGACTACTTCTCGCTGGCCGTCCTGCCCTCCACGGACGCGCTCGCCACCTACCGCAAGTACGCCTTCAGCTTCGTCACCGGCTCCCAGGTGTCCTGGCAGTCCACCGGCGGCAACGTCCGGGCGACGTACTCGCTGACCACCGAGGCCAAGGAGGGCACCGAGCGCGGCACGCTCCAGGCCCTCTACCGCCACCAGTGGCTGCACACCTCGGACGCGCTGACCCCGTACACCTACGTCTCGCCGCGCGGCACGATGAAGGTGCGCGAGTCCGCCACCTTCACCACCAGCCAGAAGAACAACGGCGTGGTGCCCGCGCTGCCCGCCTCCAGCGGCGTCGACAAGGCCCGGCTGACCGGCTACCTCAACGAGGTCGCGAACGCCTCCGACCCGTTCTCCGGGGCCACCGACACCTACTGGACCGGCAAGGCCCTCGGCCGCCTCGCCCAACTGGTCCCGGTCGCCGACCAGATCGGCCAGACCGCCACCCGCGACAAGCTCCTCGGCCTGATGAAGGGCCGCCTCCAGGAGTGGTTCACGGCGGGCGGGGCCAGTGAGTTCAGCTACGACAAGGACTGGAAGACCCTCACCGGCTACCCGGCCTCCTACGGCAGCGACACCGAACTCAACGACCACCACTTCCACTACAGCTACTACGTCTACGCGGCGGCGATCATCGCCCAGTACGACCAGGCCTGGGTCGCGGACTCGGCCTGGGGCACGATGATCAAGCACCTGATCCGGGACACCGCCAACCCCAGCCGCACCGACACGGCCTACCCGTTCCTGCGCGGCTTCGACATCTACGCGGGCCACAGCTGGGCCTCCGGCCACCAGGGCTTCGCGGCGGGCAACAACCAGGAGTCCTCCTCGGAGTCCATCAACCTGAGCGCCGCCCTGGTGCTCTTCGGCTCCGCCATCGGGGACAACACCCTTCGGGACCTCGGTAGTTACCTGCTGACCACCGAGTCCGAGGCGATCACCCAGTACTGGTTCGACGCCTCCCAGCAGGTCTTCCCCGCCTCCTTCGGCCACGACACGGTCGGCATGGTCTGGGGCAGCGGCGGCGCCTACGCCACCTGGTGGACCGCCAACCCGGAGGAGATCCACGGCATCAACGTCCTGCCCGTGACCGGTGGTTCCCTCCACCTGGCCCGCGAGAAGGCCGCCATCAAGCGCAACATCGCCGAGATGGAGCGGAACAACGGCGGACCGGCCCAGGAGTGGCGCGACCTGCTCTGGGAGTTCGAGTCGCTGTCCGACCCGGCGGCGGCGAAGAGCAAGTGGGACGCCGTGAACGGGAACTACACCCCCGAGCAGGGCGAGTCCAAGGCGCACACCTACCACTGGATCGGCACGCTCGCCGCGGTCGGCGCCCCCGACATGAGCGTCAGCGGCGACCTGCCGACCTCCGCCGTCTTCTCGAAGAACGGGACCCGTACGTACACCGCGCACAACCACGGCTCCAGCACCCGTACGGTCACCTTCTCCGACGGCAAGACCCTGTCCGTACCGGCCCGCTCCACCGCCACCAGCACCGGCCCCGGCGGCGGCAACCCCGACCCCGGCGACCCGGACCCGGGCAACCCGTCCACCGGCAACACCTTCCGGCTCAAGACCGGTGGCACGCTCACCACGGGCACCTCCGACGCGGCGGGCGCGGACACCGTCGCCTCCGCGGACGGCGTCAACCGGGACGGCACCCCGTACCGCCCCAACGTCTACGAGATCAAGAAGGTCAACGGAAAGGTCGCCGCGGGCGCGGCCACCGGGTTCCGCCTGCGGGTGGACGCCGGGACCAAGGTCGGGCTCGCCCCGCAGGTCCGGGTCAGCTACGACCTGACCGGCGACGGAACGTTCGACCGTACGGAGACCTTCCGCTACTTCGCGACCGACCCGGTCAACGGGTGGGAGGAGTACACGCAGGCCGCGGGCGTCAAGGCGACGACCGGGAGCCTGGGCGAGCTGCGGAACGGCACCGTCCGGCTGGAGATCTGGAACGCGCTCGGCAACGGCACGTCCCAGGTCCAGACGACGACGGACGCGGCGGTGCTGCGGATTCCCTACCAGTGACGCGGCAGCGCTGATCCGCTGAGCACTGCTCACGGCTGACGCAGGACGCGGCGGGCCTCCCCTTCCCCGGGCGGAGGCCCGCCGTACGCGTGCGGCGGGGCTTCGGGCCGGGCGAGGGCCGGTCGTGTCGGCCGGGGGCCGGTCGGGCCGGGTCGGGCGAGGTCCAGCCGGGGGCCGGTCGGGGTCAGGCGGAGGCCCGTCGCACCAGCGTGGTCGGGGTGATCACCGACTCCGGGACCTCGCCGCTGCCCGTCCGCTCCTGCTCCAGGGCGCGCAGCAGCAGCCGGGCCATCAGCCGCCCCTGCCCCTCGATCTCCTGGCTCACCGTGGTCAGCGGCGGATCGGTCAGCTCGGCGACCGACTCCATGTCGTCGAACCCGACCAGCGCCACCTGCTCCGGCACCGAGATCCCGCGCTCGCGCAGCACCCGCAGCGCGCCCGAGGCCATCAGGTCGTTGGCGACGAACACCGCGTCCAGGTCGGGCCGCCGCTCCAGCAGCCCGGCCATCGCCCGAGCGCCGCTCTGCACGGTGAACGCCCCGTCCGCGACGAGCGTCGGGTCCACGTCCAGCAGCACGTCCCGGTAGCCGTCCAGGCGGTCCATCGCGGACGTCTGGTCGGCGGGCCCCCCGATGTGCGCGATGCGCTGCCGCCCGAGGTCCTTCAGATACTGCACGGCCAGCCGCGCACCGCCCCGGTTGTCCGCGTCGACGTAGGGGACGGCCTGGTCGCCCGGGGCCGCGGTCCAGCTGGGCCGCCCCCCGTACACCGCGGGTATGCCCGCCCGCCGGGTGATCGCGGGCACCGGGTCGTCGGTGTGCAGCGAGAACGCCAGCGCCCCGTCCACATGGCCGCCGGACAGATAGCGGGCGATCCGGTCGAAGTCCCCGGGCCCCTCCACCAGCAGCAGCACGAGCTGGGTGTCGTGGGCGGTCAGCTCCTTGCTGATGCCCCGGATCTGCTGCGAGAAGAAGGGGTCCGAGAAGAACCGCGTCTCCGGCTCCGCGATGACGACCGCCACGGCCCCGGTGCGCCGCGTGACGAGGGTGCGCGCGGCGTGGTTCGGGATGTACCCCAGCTCCTCGACCGCCTGGAGCACCTTGTCCACCAGCGGCTTGCGGACGCCGTTGCCCCCGTTGACGACCCGCGAGGCGGTGGCCCGGGAGACCCCCGCACGCGCCGCGACGGCTTCCAGGGTGGGCCGGGACCCGGGGGACTGCTCGGGCAAGGCGGTCGCTCCTCGTCGACGGGGCGGCGGCGACACGTGTTCGCCCTCTCGCCTACAGCCTAGCGTCGGGCGAGGACACGGCTGAGAGCGCTCCCAGCCGAACGTGCAGCCGCGGCCACCTGGCGGCCGACCGGAGGAGGACTGCCCGTCCGAGGCGGCGCGGGCCGCGCCGCCGGGGGCGTACGCGGGGTCACATGATCCGGTACGCCGTGTAGTACGCGGACAGCTGCTCGTGGTACGCCGGGTCCTCGGTCTGCCGGTGGCGGTCGAACTCCGGGGAGTCCTTGACCTGCTCCTTGGTGAGGTCGACGTAGACCTTCTCGGCGTCGTGGTCGATCCGCGAGACGGTACCCGCGGGCAGCAGGACGTCCTTGCCGAAGATCCACACGCCGATGTCCACGAGCAGATAGGCCGAGCCGACCTCGTCGGAGTACGTGTCGACCTTGCCGATGCTGCCATCGGTCGCCTCGACTGAGTATCCGGTCAGGTCGGTGTCCACGGTGTGACCGCTCGACGGCTGGTAGCCCCACAGGGAGTCGCTCATCGTGGCTCCTTTCGCGAAGGTCGTTCTTCGCCTCGTCGTCGGGGAGCGGATGGCTGCCTCCGCTGTCCTGCGTGTGCCCCGGGACGCCCGGCGAACACCTGACCGACCCGGTGGGGCGCGGCGGGGCGCCGAGGGCGCGGGGCCCGGAGGGCGGCCGGGGCGTGGGCTGGGGCACCATGAGGGCGTCGGGGGCGACGATCGGCGGGACGGAGAGATGGCAGTGGCCGACGAGGTACGGGGATGGCTTTCCCCCAAGGCGGTGGCCGCCGAGGCCGCTGTCAGCCAGGAGTTCGACCTCTCGCAGTGCGTCCGGGAGCCGATCCACCTGCTCGGGGGCGTCCAGTCCTACGGGGCCCTGGTCGCCGCCCGGACGCGGGACGGCGTGGTCGACACGGTCAGCCGCAACGCGGCCGAGGTGCTGGGCCGGGCCGCCGGGGACCTGGTGGGCCGTCCGGTCACCGAGCTCATCGGCCCCGAGCAGTGGGAGCTGGCGCGGGAGAGCGTGAGGGAGGCCGAAGCGCCGGAGCGGACCCCGGGGGAGTCGCCGCACGAGCCGCCGGACGGGCCCGCCGCCTCCGGGGTGGTGTCCTTCGTGCTGGAGGCGGGGGGAGTGGGGGCAGCGGGCGAGCCGGGTCGCGCGGGGGCCTTGGGGGAGTCGCGTGAGCCTGGTCGTGCGGGGGGCGCGGCCGGCTCGGGCGGGCGGGCGCGATACTTCGACGTGACCGTCCACCGGGTCGCCGAGCTGCTGGTGCTGGAGTTCGAACCCCGGGCGGCCGAGGGCCCGTTCGTCTTCCAGAGCTTCTACCCCCGGGTGCGCCGCGCCCTGCACCGGCTCCAGGGGGCCGGGGACGTCGTCGAGTGCTGTGCGGCCGCCGTCCGCGAGGTCCAGGCGCTCACCGGCTACGACCGGGTGGTGGCGTACCGGTTCGACGGCGCCGAAGGGCCCGGCCAGGTGATCGCGGAGGCGCGTGAGGAGGGCCGGGAGCCGTGGCTGGGGCTGTGGTTCCCGGCGAGCGACATCCCGCCGCAGGCCCGCCGCCTCTACGCCCGCAACTGGATCCGGGTCATCGGCGACGTGGACGACGCGACGGCCGGGCTGCTGCCGGAGGTGCGGGAGGGGACCGGCGAACCGCTCGACCTGTCGGGCTCGGTCCTGCGCACCGTCTCCGGCTATCACCTGGAGTACCTGCGCAACATCGGCGTCGCCTCGTCCATGTCGGTCTCCCTCCTGCACGAGGGGCGGCTGTGGGGGCTGATCGCCTGCCACGGGGACACGCCCCGGCGGCTGACCCCCGAAGTGCGGGCCGCCTGCGAGTTCTTCGGGATCGCCCTCTCCCTCCAGCTGGCGGCCGTCGCCGAACGGGAGCAGGCCGACGAGCTGTCCGACCGCCGCCGGGCGCTCGCCGCCCTGCTGGCCCGGCTCACCCACCAGGCGCCGGACGCCCTGATGTCCCCCGGCACCGGCCTCGCCGGGCTGCTGGACGCGGACGGGGCGGTGCTGCTGCGGGGCGCCGAGGCGGTCGCGACGGGCGACCCGCTCCCCACCGGGCTGCCCGCCCTGCTGGAGCGGCTCGCGGGCTCCGGTGCGCTGGGCGAGGTGTGGAGCACCGACCGGGTGCCGGAGGCGCTGGGCCTGGAACCGGCGGAAGCCGAGGCGCAGGGGCTCCCCTCGGGCCTCCTCCTCATCCCCCTCGACCGGAACGGCGGGGTGCTGGCGTGGTGGCGCCGCGAACAGCCCGCACCCCGGGACTGGGCGGCCGACCCGGCGCGCCCGGTGCGCACGGGACCGGGCGGGGAGCGGTACACCCCGCGGGGTTCGTCGGCCGTCCACCGGGCGATCGTGCGCGGGCGGAGCGCGCCGTGGAGTGCGGCGCAGCGGATCGTGGCCGGGGAGCTGTGGCGGGAGATGTCGGGCCTGCTGAGCCGTCAGATGGCCGAGCTCGCCGCCCGTAACACCGAACTCGCCCGGACCAACGAGGACTTGGACTCCTTCGCGCACGCTGCGGCCCACGACCTGAAGGAGCCGTTGCGCGGGATCTCCAACGCGGCCGCCTTCATCGTCGAGGACGCCGGTGCCGTCCTCGACGCCGTCTCGCTGGGCCGATTGACCACGGTGCGCAGGCTGGCGGAGCGGATGGACGGGCTGCTCGACTCCCTGCTCCACTTCTCCCGCCTCGGCCAAGTGGGTTTGCAGCGGGAGGAGTTGTCGCTGGACGAGGTGGTGGACGACGCGCTGCTCGTGGCCGGTGACCGGTTGTCGGAGCAGCGTGTCACCGTGGTGCGCCCCGCCGTCCTGCCCCGACTGCACGCCGACCGGGAGCGGCTGCGCGAGGTGCTGGAGAACCTGTTCGTCAACGCGGCCAAGTACGCGGCGGACGACGCCGGTACGGACGAGCGCCGGGTGTGGGTGGAGGTCGTGCCGGTGGCGGAGCCGGGCCAGGCCCCCGTCACCGCGATCGTCGTACGGGACAACGGCATCGGCATCCCCGCCGAGCAGCAGGAGGACGTGCTCCAGCTGTTCCGCCGTCTGCACCGGCGCGACGAGCGCGGCGGCGGCTCGGGGGTCGGTCTCGCCGTGGTCAAGCGGATCGTGGAACGCCACGGGGGGCGGCTGTGGCTGGAGAGCCCCGCCGAGGCGCCGGGCGGCGGTCCCGGAACGGCGGTGTGGTTCACGCTCGCCCCGGCACCGCCCGCGCCGGGCCTGTCCGCGTAGCGGCCGTGGAGGGCGGTGCCGGGGCCTACCCGTCTCGGCACCGCATCCCTCAGGCCCGTGCTCCTTGCACGCGTACCGCTTCGGCCCGTGCTCCTCGGATGCGTACCGCTTCGGCCCGCTCCCGTCAGGAAGGTGAACCGGGCGGCCGGGGCTCCGCCGTCTCCGGGGTTCCGGCGGCAGGGGTCCCCGCCTCCGGGCGGTCCCCGGTCGGCCGCTGGGAGATCCAGTAGTCGACCGCGCCCCGCAGAACCGTCTGGAACAGCTCGAAGTTGACCGGCTTGTAGATGTAGCTGTCCGCGCCCGCCGCGTAGCACGCGTCCTCCTCCGCCGAGGAGGTGGACGAGGTGAACATCACCACGGTCAGCGAGGCGAGCTCGGGGTGCCGGCGCAGGCTCGACAGCAGGGTCAGGCCGTTCACGCCCGGCATGTTGAGGTCCAGCAGCACCAGGTCCGGCCGGGCGGCGGCGGGATCGAGGAGACGCGGGATCACCGCGTCGCTGCGCGGGGCGAACTCCACGTGCAGGGAGGGGTGGGAGCGGGACAGGGCGCGCTGGATGGCCTCGGTGTCCTCCTCGGAGTCCTCCACGACGAGGATGAGACCGTCGCTGTTCATCGTCGGGCCGTCCGTTCGGGGTTCATGGCCGGGCCGTCCGTTCCGGGTGGGTCACAGAGCCGTCCGTTCGAGCTGGAAGGGTGGGGGAAGCCGGCCGACGCCGGGGGTGAGGCCCGACCAGCGGGCCACGAGCAGGGCGATGTCGTCCTGCCCGGAGTCACGGAACGACCGGGCCTGCTGGGCCAGGCTGTCGGCGATGTGCGACGCGTCGGCGCCGCGCAGCCCGGCGAGCCGGGCGGGCAGGACGCTCTCGAAGAACGCGCCGCCCGCCTCCCGGGACTCGGTGAGGCCGTCCGTGAACAGCACCACCGTGTCGCCGGGGGAGATCCGCTCCACGTGGCTCTGGTAGGAGACGTCGTCCAGGACGCCGAGGAGGAGCCCGCCCGACAGCACCTCCGACACGGTGCCGTCGCAGCGGAGCACCAGGGGCGCGGGGTGCCCGGCGCTGCACGTGCGCAGCAGCGCGGTGCCGTCGGCCTGCGGGGTCAGCGTCGCGACGACCGCGGTCAGGAAGCGGGTGGCCCGCTCCTGGCGCAGGGCCCGGTTGAGTCTGCTGAGGGCGGTGCCCGGGTCGGTGCCCTCCTCCAGCAGGGTGCGCAGGGTGTGGCGGGCCAGGCCGGTGAGGGCCGCCGCCTCCGCGCCGCGCCCGCAGACGTCGCCGATCAGCAGGGCGATCGACCCGTCGGGGCGGGGGACGGCGTCGTAGAAGTCGCCGCCCACGTCGAGCATCGGGTCGCCGACCGAATAGCTCGCGGACAGGTCCCACTGGTCGGAGACCGGGAGCTGCGAGGGCAGCAGGTGTTCCTGGAGCGAGAGGACGGCGTTGCGGCGCAGCTCGTACAGCAGGGCGTTGTCGATGGCGAGCGCGGCCCGGGTGGCGAGGCTGCGCAGGAAGGAGCTGTCCGGCAGCCGG
The DNA here is from genome assembly GCF_044767975.1 of Streptomyces sp. NPDC101181. Taxonomy (NCBI): domain Bacteria; kingdom Bacillati; phylum Actinomycetota; class Actinomycetes; order Kitasatosporales; family Streptomycetaceae; genus Streptomyces; species Streptomyces sp. NPDC101181. The sequence continues at coordinate 211,473 of NZ_JBIWOX010000002.1, forward strand.
TCCTCGGACCGCTGGTAGACGAAGGTGATGCTGCCGATCACGCGCCCCCGGGCGCGGAGTGTGCTGACGCTGACCACGGGCGGCAGCGCGCCGCCCCCGTCGGCCTCCGCCGGACCGAGGGCCGAGGCGAAGGGGGAGCCGTCGAGCGCCGCGCCGCTGAGGAACACGGTGTCCTCGTCCTCGCCCCGGCGCGCGAGGAGGGCAGCCAGCCACGGGTCGTCGCGCCCGGCCTCCTCCAGCGCGCGCTGCTGCTGGACGGCGACGTGCGTGGCGGCCACGAATTCCGGGCCCTCGCCGCGCAGCAGATGGACGAGGGCCCCGTCGGCGATGGCCGGTACGGCGATCCGGGCCACCCGCCGCAGGGTGTCCTCCACGTCCAGCGAGGAGTCCATCTGGAGCGAGGCCTCGGCGAGCAGCGCGTCGTTCGCGCCCCGGCGGGCCTCGCGGCCGCGCTGGAGGATGCCGGTGTGGCAGGCGACGATGACGTCCACGGCCTGTCGCAGGCGGGTCTCGACGGCCGCGAGGTCCGCCGAGCCGTCCACGGAGAGCGCCAGCGTCGCCCAGCCGCGCTGGTCGAGCTGGAAGGTGCAGGTCACGACGGAGTCCCCGGGCGCCTGCCGCAGCAGCTCCGCCTCCGGCCACACCGCGCTGTCGAGCCCGGCCGGGTCGAGGTGGGCGACCTCGGGCGTGCCGCCCGGCTCCCGTACGGCGGCCTCCGGCATCGACCGCGAGGCCGTGAAGGTCGTCGGGGTGTCGCTGCCGGCGCCCAGGGCGCGCATGTAGCGCAGTACGTGCGGCTCGTCCCAGCGGGTGCCGACCACGAGGTGGACCCCCGGGGTGGCGAGGAACGGCGCGTAGACGTCGTCCGCGAGCGCCGCGACCTCATCGGCCCGTGAGGCGGCCTGCCAGAGCCGGTGCAGCGCACCGGACCAGCTGTCGTCGGCCATGCCTTGCCCTCCGTCCGGTTCCGTCTGGTCTCCCCGGACGCGGTTCTGGCTTCCGTACGAGGCTGTCTGCTTCTCTTCTTCCTGCTTCTCTTCTTCTCTGTTCTTCGCTGTTTTTCCGCGCTGTGCGTTCCGTCCTCGGCCAGTATGACCGGCCGGGACGGGTTCATGCCGTGTGCGGGATCACGGTTGTGCGGCGGAGAAGGGGGAAGAGGGGCGCGCTGTCCGGCGACCGACCACCCGATCGTGGGACGCCGGGAGGAGCGCACCAGGACCTACCGCGCGCCTGCGCCCGCCGCTGGTCGTCGGGATCAGTGGCGGGCGCAGGCGCTTCAGGGCGTCGGGTCAGACCCGTACCGGGGTCTTGTCCGGGGAGCCCGGCTCCGTACCGCCAGGGCCGTCGGAGCCACCAGGGGCGCGGGGACCGTCGGGGCTGTCCGCCGGGCCGCCGTCCTGGGGCGCCGGGTGCGTGCCGCCCGTGGCGGTGACCGGGGACGGGACCGGTTCCTGGGAGACGTTGAACTCGGCCAGCAGATCCTTGCCGAACCCGAAGAAGTACGTGGCGACGAACCCGCCGACATAGCCGACGAGCAGCCCGCCCGCGTAGATCGCGATGGTCGAGCCCAGGCTGTGGTTGCCGTCGAGCAGCGGGAACAGCGCCCAGCCGGACGGGCCGATGGCGGTCGAGCCGACCGAGTCGCCGAGCTGGTTGAACAGACCGACGAAGCCGCCGCCGAACGCACCGCCCACGCACGCCGTGATGAACGGGCGGCCGAGCGGGAGCGAGACACCGTAGATCAGGGGCTCGCCGACGCCCAGCAGGCCCGCGGGGAGCGCGGACTTGATGGTGCGGCGGATCGACTCGTTGCGGGGGAGGCGGAAGTAGACCGCCACCGCCGCGCCCACCTGGCCCGCGCCCGCCATCGCCAGGATCGGCAGCAGGACCGTGTAGCCCTGCTGCTCGATCAGCGTGGTGTGGATCGGGATCAGCGCCTGGTGCAGGCCCAGCATCACCAGCGGCAGGAACAGCCCGCCGAGCACGAAGCCCGCGCCCGCGCCGCCGTTGGACAGCAGCCAGTCCGCGAACGTGCCGATCGCGGAGGACACCTCGCCCGCCACGTACATCAGGCCGAAGATCGTCACCAGACCCGAGACCAGGACCGTCAGTGTCGGGGTGACCAGGACGTCCAGCGCCTCCGGCACCCACCGGCGGCACCACTTCTCCACGTACACCGCGAGCACCGCCGCGCCCAGCGCGCCGAGCACCCCGCCCTGGCCGGGCGAGAGCGTCTGGCCGAAGGCGTCGACGTTCGCCACGCCGGGGAAGACGATGATCGCCGCCACCGCACCGCCCAGGATCGGCGTACCGCCGAACTCCTTCGCCGTGTTGTAGCCCACGAACACCGCGATCAGCGCCATGAACCCGGACGCCATCGCCGCGAGCGCGGGCGTGACGGAGGGCAGCCACTCCAGGTTGATCAGCAGCCCGTTGAGACCGGCGATGATGCCGCAGCCGATGAGCGCCGGGATCAGGGGGACGAAGATGTTGGCGATCCTGCGCAGGAAGAGCTTGAACGGGGTGGCGTTCCTCGCCTTCCGCGCCGCCCTGATGGCCGCGCCCTGCGCCGCCAGCTCATCGGCCGACCCGGCTGACCCGGCGGAGGCGCCCGACCCGGCGGACCCGGCGGCCCCTGCGGAAGCGGCGGCCGGAGCGGGGGCGGCCTCCCGGCCCTCCTCCACCAGCCGCTCGAACTCCGGGGTGACCCGGGCGACGGTGCCCGGCCCCAGCACGATCTGGTACGTGTCGTCCTCGACGACCCCCATCACGGCGGGCAGGGCCTTCAACGCCTCGTCGTCGACGAGGGAACGGTCGTGCAGACCGAGGCGGAGCCTGGTCATGCAGTGGGCGATGGTGCTGACGTTCGCTGCGCCACCGACGAGCGGAAGGATCGCGGCGGCGGTGGCGCGGTTCTTGTCTTCTGTGGCCATGGTGCTGGTGCCTTGCTGTGCGGGAGTGTGGTGCTCAGGGGTGGGTCAGGTGGTGCGCACGGCCGTGAGGGCGGCGCGCAGGTGGCCGCCCGACTCGTGCAGGAGGCGGGCGGCGGTGGGGCCGTCGACCCCGCCGAGGACGACGAGGATCGCGTCCTTGACCTCTCCGTCGGTGGCGGCGAGCGCCGCCTCGATCTCGGCGTCGGACGCGCCGGTGGCCAGCGAGACGATGTGCCGGGAGCGGGCCCGCAGCTTCTCGTTGGAAGCGCGGACGTCGACCATGAGATTCCCGTACGTCTTGCCGAGCCGGATCATGGTGATCGTCGAGATCATGTTGAGGACGAGCTTCTGCGCCGTGCCCGCCTTCAGCCGGGTCGAGCCGGTCAGCAGCTCGGGGCCGGTGACGATCTCCAGGCCGTGTTCCGCGGCGGCGGCGAGCGCGGAGTCCGCGTTGCAGGAGAGCCCGATGGTCAGGGCCCCCTGGGCGCGGGCGTGCTCGACCGCCCCGATCGCGTAGGGCGTGCGGCCGGAGGCGGAGATGCCGACCACGGTGTCGTCGGCGGTCAGCTTCAGCGCGTCCAGGTCGGCGGCGGCCAGCTCCTTGCTGTCCTCCGCGCCCTCGACGGCCGTCACCATGGCGGAGGGGCCGCCCGCGATCAGGCCGACGACCTCGGACGGGTCGGTGTTGAAGGTGGGCGGGCACTCGCTGGCGTCCAGCACCCCGAGGCGGCCCGCGGTGCCCGCGCCCGCGTAGATCAGCCGGCCGCCGCGGGCCGTCCGCTCGGCCGTGGCGTCGATGGCGGCGGCGATCTGCGGCAGCCGCTCGGCGACGGCGGCGGGGACGGTGGCGTCCTCGCCGTTCATGATCCGGGCGATCTCCTCGGTGGACAGCCGGTCGATCTCGGCCAGCTCGGGGCGGAACGCCTCGGTGGTCAGGGTGGCCAGCTGGGCGCGGAGTGCGCCATAGCTGCCGGTGCCGGTGTCGGACGCGCCGGTGGTGGGGGCCGTGGAGGTCATGGAGTGCGGCTCTGCTTTCTGGTGCTGGTGATCGTGCTTGCTCTTGTACGGATACGGGGTCGTACGGGTACGGGGTCGGGCAGGTCAGCGGGTGCGGGGGCTGTGGCGGTGGGCGAGGGCTTCGTACGACGCGGAGAGGGCGGGCGCGGCGGTCTCGTACGTCCGCTGCGCGACCCCTATGAACAGGCAGTCCACGACGAGCAGCTGACTCGTCCGGCTGGACATCGCGGCGGGGCGCAGCTCGCTCTCCCGGGCGGTGGACGTGGTCAGCACGTGGTCCGCGTACTGCGACACGGGACCGTCGGGCCGTCCGGTGATCGCGACCGTCGTCGCCCCCCGCTCGAAGGCGACCCGCAGCGGCTCTATGACGTCGCCCGTCGAGCCGGAGTGCGTGATCGCGATGGCGACGTCCCCGCTGCGCAGCTGGACGGCGTTGGTCACCGCGAGGTGCGGGTCCATGTGGGCGTGGGCTATCAGGCCGATGCGCAGCAGCTTCTGCGCCAGGTCCTGGCCCACGAGCGAGGAGGCGCCCACGCCGTAGATGTCGACGCGGCGGGCGGTCGCGGCGGCGGCCACGGCGGCGCCCAGCTGGGCGGTGTCGAGCCCGGCGGCGGTGTCCGCGAGGGTCTGCTGCTCGTCGTGGGCCAGCTTCGCGACCACCTCGGCGATCGGGTCGTCCACCGCGATGTCCGCCGTGACGGCGGGGGCCCGGCCGGACTCCTGGTGCGCGGCGAGTCCGGCCAGCGCGAGGCGCAGGTCCCGGTAGCCCGGGTAGCCGAGGAGGCGGGCGGTGCGGACGACGGTGGCCTCGCTGGTGCCGGTCAGCTCGGCGAGACCGGTGACGGTGAGGGCGGCACATCCGGCGGGGTCGCCCGCGACGGCCTCGGCGACCAGCTGCATGGAGCGGGTCATGGAGGGCGCGAGCGTGCGGACCTTGGCGGCGAGGGCCGCCGGAGCGGGCGGGGAATCGCCGCTGAAACTTTCCTTCACGTCACTGGTCACATCTGAAAGATATTTTCAAGCCGGGCTTCCGTCAACCCCCCCATCTGCTGTTCTCCACAGCTGCTGCCCTCCGCCCGTGCGCCGGTGCCGGAGGTCGGCGTGGGCGCACAATGGTGGGTATGGAGCTGAACCCCCTGGAGCAGGCACTGCACACCGCCCGTGCGCTCGTCATGGCCGACCTCGTCGCGGGCGACGTCGCCGAGGCGGACGTCGTCTCGCTGGTCGAGGACGCGGTGACCCACCGGCGGTGGTGGGTGGAGCAGTGGCCGCAGGGCGCGGAGTTCGTGGCCGGGCTGGTCGCCCAGGACGTCCAGGACGCGCTGCTGGAACGTTACGGCCGGTGGCCGCTGTGCCCCGCGTGCGCCGGGGACGAACCGCACGCGCTCGACGTCGAGCCGGAGCTGGGGCCGGACCCGCACTGGGTGTGCGCCAAGGCCGCCGTGGCGGTCGCGCCGGTCGGCGCACTGGGCCGGGCGCTGCGCCGGTGACCCTCTACATCGACCCGCCCACCTGGCCCGGCCACGGCCGCCTCTGGTCCCACCTGGTCAGCGACGTGTCGTTCGATGAGCTGCACGCCTTCGCCGCCGCCATCGGCTGCCCGCCCCGCGCCTTCGAGCGCGACCACTACGACGTACCGGAGGCGCACTACGCGGATGCCGTACGGGCCGGGGCGCGGCAGGTCGGCTCGAAGGAGCTGGTGCGACGGCTGACCGCCGCCGGACTGCGCAGACCGAAAGGGCGGGAGGCGCCCGGGGCGGACGGCGGCCCGCGCTCTACGGGATGACGTGCTCGGCGTGAGCCGCCCGGGTCGCCTGAGCTGAGTGACCCGCTTGAGCCCTCCGAGCCGAGTGACCCGCCTCAGCCGCCCGAGCCGCCTCAGCCGAGTGACCCGCCCGAGCCGGCTAAGCCGAGTGACCTGCCTGACCCGCCTGAGCCGTCCGGGTCGCCCGCCGCGCAGGTGACGGTGACGCGCTCCTCGCGATGAGGCGCGAGCGGGAACGGCCGCCCTCGCCGCCCCCGTCCCCGCCCCGCTGGAGGCGCAGCGCGGCCGCCACCGCGACCAGCGCCAGGGCCGTCATCGCGGCGCCCGCCCACGCGGTGGACGCGAAGCCGAAGTCCAGGTCGATCACGGTGCCGCCGAGCCACGGGCCGCTCGTGTTGCCGAGATTGAACGCGGCCGTCGTGGTGGCCCCGGCCAGCGTGGGGGCGGCCCCGGCCAGGTTGAACATCCGGGCGTTGAGCGCGGGGGCCGTGAAGAAGGCGGACAGCCCCAGCAGGAAGGCCAGTGCGACGACCGCCGCCCGGCCGGAGGCGAACAGGGCCAGCGCCACCAGGAACACCGTGGACGCCGTGATGCCGCTGAGCAGCACCCCGAAGAGATGCGCGTCCGCGACCCGGCCGCCGATCATCGTGCCGATCAGCGCGCCCACCCCGAACAGCCCGAGGATCCACGGCACCCACCCCGGACTCAGGCCCGCCACGTCCGTCAGCAGCGGCGCCAGGTAGCTGAACGCGCAGAACACCCCGCCCGCCGCGAGGGCGGTGATCACGATGGCCAGCCAGACCTGCCGGTCCCGGTAGATCGCCAGCTCCCGTCGCAGCTCGGGCTTCTTCTCGGGCAGCGGGATGTGCGGGATGCGCGTCACGACGCCGACCAGCGCCACCGCGGAGGCCGCCCCCACCGCCCAGAACGCCGAGCGCCATCCGAGGTGCTCGCCGAGGAACGCGCCCAGCGGCACGCCCAGCACGTTGGCGATGGACAGCCCGCCGATCATCACGGCCATCGCCCGCGCCCGCTGGTTCACCGGGACCATCGCGATGGCCACGGCCGCCCCGACCGCCCAGAAACCCGCGCAGGCGAGCGCGCTCACCACCCGGGAGACGAAGAGCACCTCGTACGTCGGAGCCAGCGCCCCCGCGATCTGGCCCAGGCCGAACACCGAGATCAGCGCGATGAGCGTGGTGCGGCGCGGCAGCCGGAGCGTGGCGACGGCGAGCAGCGGGGCGCCGACCACCATGCCGATCGCGAAGGCGGATATGAGGAGCCCGGCCTGCGGGATCGACACGTCCATGTCGTCCGCGATGGGCGGCAGCAGCCCCGACAGCATGAACTCGCTGGTGCCGAGGGCGAAGACCGAGAGGCCGAGGATGTACACGGCCAGGGGCATGGCGGAGCGGCGTTCGGCGGAGTCGGGCATGACTCGTCCCAACACCGGTGAACAACCGCGCATTCCCGGCCGCCCCGGTCAGCCACGCTCCGGGGCATTCTCCGGCCGCCCCCGGTCACCCGCCTCCGGTCACCGCCCCGCCCCCGGTCATCCGCCCCCGGTCACCCGTCTCCGGACGGCTCCAGCAGCTCCAGCTCCGCCGCCAGGTTGTGCCGCGCCCGCGCCTCCCATTCGGCCGCCCCGTGCGGGGTACGGAACAGCCGGGGCAGGGCCAGGAGTTGCCGGAGCACCGCCGCCCGGCCCTCCCGGAACGCCGCGTCCGGGACGAAGGCGTACTCCGCGCGGACCCGCGCCGCGTACGTCCCGTACTCCTCCGGGTCGCCCGCCAGGACCGCCAGGTCGGCGTCGCACAGCACTTCGCCGTTGCGGTCGCCCTCGGCCGGGTCGTGCGTGAGCGTCAGCCGGACCAGCCGGGCGACCTCCGCCGTCACCGCCTCCGGCACCCCCGCCTCGGGCAGCGCGCGTTCGGCGAGGGCGGCGCTGCGCTCCTCGTTCTCCGTGCGGTCGGGCCGGTAGACCGCGTCGTGGAACCAGGCGGCGAGCCGGACGGCGGCCAGGTCCTCGGCGTGAGCGGCCAGGGTGTCGACGTGGTCCAGGACCGCGGCCAGGTGGGTGGTCGTGTGGTAGCGCCGCTGCGGCTCGGCCCAGCGGGCGAGAAGGTTCTCGGCGTACGGCAGCGGATCGGGACCGGACGGACCGGAGCCCGACCGTCCGGAACCCGATAGCCCGGGGCCCGACGCGGGGGATCCGGACGATCCGGACGCGTGAAGTCCGTCCGGTGTGGGGCTGTCCGCGCCGGACCGGGCGGCGAGGAGCGCGTCCACCCAGCGGTCGCGGAGGGCGGGACCGAGGCCGGTGGCGTCGCCCGGGGCGCCGTCGTACGGTGAGGAGGTGTCGGTCATGGCACGACCCTAAGGTCTGTCCCGTAATCCCTGGCGGGCGCACGACGACAGCTACGGCACCTCGCCGCGTTGTCGGAATGTCTGGATACATCCAGTATGCGGACGTCCCTCCGCCTTGCGATGCACCGCATCTGACGCCGCACGCTGATCCACCAGGGACTACGGGACAGACCTCAGGACCCTGGGACGCGGTGGCGGCCCCGGGCCGCCGGGAGGCGTCCGCCCGGCGTATCCGCCCTTGTCGCCCCGCTCCGCGATCATTAGCGTGCGCCCGTGATGATGATGGATCTCAACGCGGACCTCGGTGAGGGCTTCGGCCGCTGGACCCTGACCGACGACGACGCGCTCCTGGCCTGCGTCACGAGCGCCAATGTGGCCTGCGGCTTCCACGCGGGCGACGCCTCTGTCATGCGGCGGGTCTGCGACGCGGCGGCGGCGAACGGCGTACGCGTCGGGGCGCAGGTCTCCTACCGGGATCTGGCCGGGTTCGGACGCCGCCCGATGGACGTGCCGTCCGACGAGCTCGCCGCCGAGACCGCCTACCAGATCGGCGCGTTGCGGGTCTTCGCGGAGGCCGCGGGGACCACCGTCTCGTACGTCAAACCGCACGGTGCCCTCTACAACCGGGCCGTCTGGGACGACGACCAGGCCGCCGCCGTCGTCGCGGGCATCCGCCTGGCGGGCGGCTCCCCGGCGGTGCTCGGGCTGCCCGGCTCCCGGCTGCTCGCCCACGCGGCCGACGCCGGACTGCCCGCCGTCGAGGAGGCGTTCGCGGACCGCGCGTACACCCCGCGGGGCACCCTGGTCCCGCGCGGCGAACCGGGCGCGGTGGTGCACGACCCGGACGCCGTCGTACGCCGGAGCGTGGGCCTGGCCGTGGACCGCGCGGTGACCGCGGCGGACGGCGTGCGGATTCCGGTCGCGGCCCGCTCGCTCTGCGTCCACGGGGACACCCCGGGCGCCGCCGCCCTCGCCCACCGGGTGCGGACCGCCCTGGAGGAAGCGGGCGTGACCGTCCGGGCGTTCACATGACGGGCGCGGACGCGTCCCCGGGCCGGGGGGCGGGCCGGGGAGAGCACGACCCGCCGGAGATCCGGGTGCTGTCCGCCGGGCCGGACGCGCTCCTCGTCGAGCTGGCCGACGGCGAGCACGCCGCAGCCTTCCACGCCGAGGTGCTCCGCCGCCGGGAACGCGGGGAGCTGCCCGCCGTACGCGACATCGTCCCGGCCGCCCGTACGGTCCTGCTCGACGGGATCGCCGACCGCGCGCCCGGCGCCCGGGACCGGCTCGCCCGGAAGCTGGCCGACTGGCCGGTGCCGCCGCCGGTCCGCGAGGTGCGGGAGCCGGTGGAGATCCCCGTGGTCTACGACGGCCCCGACCTCGACGAGGTCGCCGCGCTCTGGGGCGTCGGGCCCGATGAGGTGGCCGCCCGCCACTCCCGTACCGCGTTCCGGGTGGCGTTCTGCGGGTTCACCCCGGGGTTCGGCTACCTCACCGGGCTGCCCGAGGAGCTGCACGTGCCCCGGCGTACGACCCCGCGCACCCGGGTCCCGGCCGGGGCGGTGGCCCTCGCCGGGCCCTACACCGGGGTGTACCCGCGCGCGTCGCCCGGCGGCTGGCAGATCATCGGGCGGGTGCCGGACCCGGGGGCGCTGTGGGACCCGGCCCGGGACCCGGCCGCGCTGCTGGAGCCGGGCACGCCGGTGCGCTTCGTGGACGTGGGGGAGGGGCCGGGGGCGCAGGGGCCGCCGCGTCGCGAGGAGCCGGGGGCGCAGGGGCCCGGAGGCCCCGCGTCCGCCGGTCCCGCGCCTGCGGCCTCCGTGCCCAAGGCCCCCGTGCCCGAGGGCCCCGTGCCAGAGGGCCCCGTACCTGCCGCCTCCGTCGCTCCAGTCGCCCGTCTCCACGTCGTACGCCCCGGGGCCCTCACCACCGTGCAGGACGCGGGCCGTCCCGGCCGGGCGCACCTCGGGGTCGGGCGGTCCGGGGTGCTGGACGGGCCCGCCGCCCGGCTGGCGAACCGGTTGCTGGGCAACGCCCCGGGCGCCGCCGTCCTGGAGGCCACGGCCACCGGCTGCGCGGTCCGCCCGGACGCGCCCGTGGTGGCCGTCGTCGGCGGTGCGGGGTGCCGGGTGACGGTCGACGGGCGGCCGGTGGCCTGGGGCGTCCCGGTCCGCGTACCGGCCGGAGCGGTGCTGGACGTGGGCCCCGCCGTGACCGGACTCCGGAGCTGTCTGGCGTTCGCGGGCGGCCTGGAGCCGGAAGCGGTGCTGGGCAGCCGCTCGGCGGACCTCCTCTCGGGGCTCGGGCCCGCCCCGCTGCGCGAGGGGGACGTGCTCCCGCTGGGTACCCCGACCCCGGGCGGTCCGCCGCCCATCGGTCCCGTCCCCTGGCCCGGCGCTCCGGCCGAGCTGGTGCTGCCGGTCCATCTCGGGCCCCGCGACGCCTGGTTCACCGAAGCCTCGCTCCGTATCCTGCTCACCGCCGACTACCGCGTCTCGTCGCGGAGCAACCGCATCGGCCTGCGCACGGACGGACCCGCGCTGGAGCGGTCCCGTACCGGCGCGGTGGCCGAACTCCCCAGTGAGGGAGTGGTGTTGGGTGCGATCCAGGTGCCCCCGGACGGCAGGCCGGTCGTCTTCCTCAACGACCACCCGACGACCGGGGGTTACCCCGTCGTCGGCGTCGTCCCCGAGGCGGCTCTCGCGGCGGCCGGGCAGGCCGTGCCGGGGACCCGGCTGCGGTTCGTCCGCGCCTGGGCGTGAACGCGCACGGGCACCACCCGGTGTCCCAGGGCCTGTCGTCTCGTCCACCCGCGCCCGAGCGGCCGTACGGGGTGCGCGGGGAGTACGCGTCCGCACGCCTCGGCGCCGGGCCTCACAGGGCCTTGAAGCCGCGCAGCCGCAGGGAGTTGCCGACGACGAAGACCGAGGAGAAGGCCATCGCGGCCCCCGCGATCATCGGGTTGAGCAGCCCCGCCGCGGCCAGCGGGAGAGCGGCCACGTTGTAGGCGAAGGCCCAGAAGAGGTTCGTGTGGATGGTGGAGAGGGTGCGGCGCGAGAGCCGGATGGCGTCGGCGGCCGCGTTGAGGTCGCCCCGGACGAGGGTGAGGTCCCCGGCCTCGATCGCCGCGTCGGTCCCGGTGCCCATCGCGAGACCGAGATCGGCTTGGGCGAGCGCAGCCGCGTCGTTGACGCCGTCCCCGACCATCGCGACCGAACGGCCTTCCGCCTGGAGGCGTTTGATGATGGTGACCTTGTCCTCGGGCATGGCTTCGGCGTAGACCTCGTCGATGCCCACTTCGGCTGCGACGGTCCGGGCGACGGTCTGGTTGTCGCCGGTGAGGAGGATGGGGGTCAGGCCGAGGGTGCGGAGGCGGCGGATGGCTTCGGCGCTGGTGTCTTTCACCGCGTCGGTGACTTCGATGACGGCTCGTGCCTGTCCGTCCCAGGCGACGGCGATGGCGGTGTGCCCGCGTTCGGTGGCGTGGGCGAGGGCGGTGGTGAGTTCTGGCGGGAGGGCGATACCGGCGTCGGTGAGGAGGCGGGGGCGTCCGACGAGGACGGTGTGGCCTTCGACGGTGCCCTGGACGCCGAGGCCGGGGATGTTGGTGAAGTCTTCGGGAGTGGGGAGAGGTTGGGTGGCGGCGGTGGTGATGGCTTGGGCGATGGGGTGTTCGGAGGCGTTCTCCAGGGCTCCGGCGAGTCGGAGGGCTTGGGCGGGGGTGGTGGTGGGGGTGGTGTGGGTGGTGTGGTGGGTCATGCGGCCGGTGGTGATGGTGCCGGTCTTGTCGAGGACGATGGTGTCCGTGCGGCGGGTGGTTTCGAGGGTTTCGGGTCCTTTGATGAGGATGCCGAGTTGGGCGCCGCGTCCGGTGCCGGCCATGAGGGCGGTGGGGGTGGCGAGGCCGAGGGCGCAGGGGCAGGCGATGATGAGGACGGCGACGGCCGCGGTGAAGGCCGCGGTGGGTCCGGCGTCGTTGCCGAGCCAGTAGCCGAGGGTGGCGAGGGCGAGGGTGATGACGAGGGGGACGAAGACGGCGGAGATGCGGTCGGCGAGGCGCTGGGCGGCGGCTTTGCCGTTCTGGGCGTCCTCGACCAGGCGGGTCATGCGGGCCAGTTGGGTGTCCGCGCCGATGCGGGTGGCTTCGATGACGAGGCGTCCGCCCGCGTTGAGGGTGCCCCCGGTGACGGTGTCCCCGGTGCCGGTTTCCACGGGGACGGATTCGCCGGTGAGCATCGACATGTCCACGGCCGAGGAGCCCTCGATCACGGTTCCGTCCGTGGCGATCTTCTCCCCGGGCCGCACGACGAAACGGTCACCGACCCGCAACTCGCCCACCGGAACACGCACCTCCACGCCCTCGCGCAGCAGCGTGACCTCCTTCGCGCCCAGTTCCATGAGCGCCCGCAGCGCCGCCCCCGCCTTCCGCTTCGAGCGGGCCTCGAAGTACCGCCCGGCGAGGATGAACGCGGTCACCCCGGCGGCGGCCTCCAGGTAGATGTTCCCGGCGCCGTCGGACCGCGCGATCGTCAGCTCGAAGGGATGGGTCATCCCGGGCTCGCCCGCCGTCCCGAAGAACAGCGCCCACAACGACCACAGGAACGCCGCCGACGTGCCGACCGAGATCAGCGTGTCCATGGTCGCCGCACCGTGCTTCGCGTTGGTCCAGGCGGCGCGGTGGAAGGGCCAGGCGGCGTAGACGACGACGGGCGCGGCCAGGGTGAGACTCAGCCACTGCCAGGACTCGAACTGGAGGGCCGGAATCATCGCCATCGCGATCACCGGGACCGCGAGGACGACGGCGGTGATCAGGCGCTGACGCAGCGAGGTGAGCCCGTCGTCCGCTTCCCCTTCCTCCCCCTGCTCCTCCCGCGCTCCCGAAGCTCCGGAGGCCGAAGCTCCGGCGGCGGGCGGGGCGGGCTCCTCGGCCGTGTAGCCGGTGGCTTCCACCGTCGCGATGAGGTCCCGTACGGAGACGTCGGCGCCCTCGTAGGTGACCTTGGCCTTCTCGGTGGCGTAATTGACGGTGGCCTCGACGCCGTCCATCCGGTTCAGCTTCTTCTCGACGCGGGCCGCGCAGGAGGCGCAGGTCATCCCACCGATCACCAGCTCGACCACGGCAGGACCGGCCGGCCGGTCCGGCCCGGCAGGATCGACCGGCCCGTCGGGGGGCCCGGGGGCGGTGGTGGCGGTCTTGGCGGACTGCGCGGACACGGAGGTCCTCCCTGCTACCGGTTCTATACCCCTAGGGGGTATTACTTCTCTCTCCATGTATACCCCCGGCCCCTTATGAAGTGCAAGGAATGATCGTCAGGCGGTGGCGGTGGCGGTAGCGGTGGCGGGGTCCGGCGGCCGGGCCGAGGCGGCGCCCCGGCGGTGGCCTCACTCGTCTGCGGGGACGGGTTCGCGCCAACCCGTGGTCGTGCGGTCAGATGGAGGGCTGTGCCGTCCGGTGGCCGACCCGTAGGCTGGTTTATTGGACTAGACCTGTAGCTGAGTGGCTGACCGGCCGAGTAGCTGCCTACCGGAGAAATGGGGATCCATGAGCAACCGTGCAGTCCTGGAGGTGATCGCTCTCGACGCGGAGGACGCGGTCGCCGCCCAGGCCGGTGGTGCAGACCGCCTGGAACTGGTCACCGACATGGCGGCGGACGGCCTGACCCCGTCCCGGGAGACCTTCGCCGCGGTCCGGTCCGCCGTGGACATCCCGCTGCGCGTGATGCTCAGGGCGGCGGACGGCTTCGCCGCCGGTGACGTCGACCAGCTGGTCGACCGGGCGCACGAGCTGCGGGAGGCGGGCGCGGACGAGTTCGTACTCGGCTTCCTCGACGAGGACGGCCACCCCGACCTGGTCGCCGTCGAGCGGCTCGTCACCGAGCTGGACGGCTGCCGGTGGACGTTCCACCGCGCGATCGACCGGGCCGCCGACCGCGACACCCTGCGCAAGCGGCTCGCGGACCTGCCGGGCCTCGACACCTACCTGACGGCGGGTTCGCCGTCCGGGGTGGACGACGGCATCCCGACGCTCCTGACCGAGGCGTCCCGCACCGACGAACCGGGCTACGAGGCACAGATCCTGGTCGGCGGCGGCCTCGGCCTGCACCACCTGCCCCGGCTGCGGGCGGCGGGGGTCGACGCGTTCCACATCGGCGGCGCGGCCCGCCCCGCGGGCTGGTCGGCCCCGGTGGACGCGGCGGCGGTACGGGAGTGGCGCGAGGCGCTGGACGCCTGAGGCCGTACGGGGCGGGGCGAGGCGTTCCCGCCTCCGCCCCCGCTGCGGTACGACGACGACCGGCGGTTTCACGCCAAGGCCGACAACGGCACCGACAGCGGCACCGGCACAGACGCCCCCCGGCCTCCCGCGCAAGCTCCCTCCCCGGGGCGCCCGCTAGGCCAACGCCTCCGGCAGCCGTGCCGCGTGCACCACCGTGAGCCCCGACACCGCACGGGTCAGCGTCACGTACAGCCGCCGCAGCCCGGTCCGCTCGTCCGGCTCGCCGTCCATCACGGCCGCGGGTTCGTCGAGCACCACGTAGTCGTACTCCAGGCCCTTCGCGAGCGACGCGGGCACCAGCGTCAGCCGGGACGCGGCGGTGGTCTCCTCGCCGGGAGCCAGGTACGCGTGGCCCGCCGCCGCCAACGCCGCGCCCAGCACGGGAACGCGGGCGTCGGCGGCGATCAGCCCGACGGACCCCTCGTGGCGCAGCGCCTCCTCGCAGGCGGCGACGACGGCCGCGTCCAGGTCCGCGGCCCCGCCCGGGACCTCCCGTACGACCAGCGAGCCGGGCGACTCCCGTACCGACTCCACCGCGGCCAGCCCCGGCGAGATGACGGGCAGCAGCCGGGAGGCGTACGCGATGACCTCGCGCGGCACGCGGAAACCGGCCGTCAGCTCCTCCACCACCGCGTCCGCCTTGCCCAGGTGGAACAGCGCCTCGCTCCAGCTCCTCGTGGACCACGGGGTCGTCCCCTGGGCGAGGTCGCCGAGGACGGTGGCCGAACCGGTCGAGCACCGCCGCCCCACCGCCCGGTACTGCATGGGGGACAGGTCCTGCGCCTCGTCCAGCACGACGTGGCCCAGCGAGTGCGTACGGGAGACCAGGTCCATCGCCTCGTCGATCAGCACGGCGTCGGCGGCCGACCACTTCGCGGACTTCACGCTCCGGGCGGGCCTCGCCCACAGCACCGCCTTCTGCTCGTCCTCGGTGAGCAGCCCCTCCGCGTGGGCGGCCAGGAACTCCGCGTCGCTCAGCAGCCGCAGCACCACCTTCGCCGGGGCGACGGCGGGCCAGACGGCCTTGACGGCGGCCTTGACCGCCGGGTTGCGGGCGACCGCGTTCTGCACCCGGTCGTCGGGGGCCTCCCCGGCCTCCTCCATCCGGACGAGGACGGCGTGCGCGATCCGCTGCGGCAGCGCCTCGTGGGCGGCGCCGTACCGCATGTCCCGGGCCAGCAGTTCGTCGGCCATCTCCTGCAACTCGTACGCGGGCACCCGCCAGCGCCGCGACCCGCGCACCACGACGACGGGCTCGGTGGGGGCGGTGACGTGGGAACGGACCGCCCGCCGCAGCACCTCGGCCATGCGGGCGTCGCCCTTGACGACGGCGGCGGACGCGTCGTCGGCGCCGCGCACCTCCACCCCCGCCGACACCAGGCCGTCGACGGTGGCCTGCTTGACCTCCAGCTCGCCGAGGGCGGGCAGGACCTGCTCGATGTAGTGCAGGAAGGAACGGTTCGGCCCGACGACGAGGGTGCCGGTGCGGGCCAGCCGCTCGCGGTGCGCGTACAGCAGGTACGCCACCCGGTGCAGCCCGACGGCGGTCTTCCCGGTGCCGGGACCGCCCTGCACGCAGACGGTCCCGCCGAGGCCGCTGCGGACGATCTCGTCCTGCTCGGGCTGGATGGTGGCCACGATGTCGCGCATCGGCCCCACGCGGGGCCGCTCGATCTCCGCCTGGAGGAGCCTGCTGGTGTGCTCGGCCTCGGCGGGGTCGGTGAGGTGCTCGTCCTCGTACGCGGTCAGTTCGCCGCCGGTGTAGCCGAAGCGGCGGCGCAGCCCCACGTCCCGCGGGTTCTTCCGGGACGCCTGGTAGTAGGGCTGGGAGACCGGCGCCCGCCAGTCGATGACCATCGGGTCCCCGGCGGCGTCGTGGACGTGCCGCCGCCCGATGTAGAACCGCTCGCCCTCCGCGCCCTCGGCCAGCTCGCCGCCGACGGCGTGCAGATAGTCCAGGCGGCCGAAGAACAACGGGGTGTGCGCGAGGTCGGCGAGCGCCTTGACGCGGTCGTCGATCTGGGCCTGGAGCACGGCGGCGTTGACCCAGTTCGCGGTGACATCGCGGATGTCGAGCGCCTGTACGTCCTCCCGCATGCCGCGCAGGGCGGCGCGGGAGGCGGCGAGGTGGGCGCGTTCGTGCGCCAGGGGATCGGTGGTGCCCGTGGTGCCAGTGGGGTCGGGGGTGGAATCGCTCTCTGCTACGTGCGCGGGCACGGTCTTGCCTCCGGCTCTTCAACGCAGGACGGCGGGCCGCGCGCCGCGACCGGCAGGGGCCGGAGCAGGGCGGTCCGCTCGGAAGGTTGGTTCGCGTGGGTGTCGGCCGGTTTCCGTCCGGCCGACGGCGCTCCCGGGGCGGCGGAGCCGGTGCGGGAGGCGGGCAGACCGGCGATTGTAGCCACCGGGAGAGACGGCGGCGAACCGGTTTACGGGCCAGGGCCCCGGTGGCGCGCGCTCGGCCGCTCCGGCGTGCCCCGGGCCGGTCCGGCGCTCGCCGGTGCGCCCCCGGAGGAGGAGGCCCCAGGGGTACCCGTAGGGGATGCGCGCCCGCCGAGCGGTACCGGAGGGCTACCCGGCCTCCCGGCGGGTTCCGTCTGCGGGCCGACGCGGCCGAACGGGTGACGGGAGCACCATGGATACATGAGCACAGCCACCCTGAACCCCCGCAGGACCGGCCCCGCGCACGGCGCGACCGCGGTCACCGGTCACCACCGACCCCACCGCGTCGGAGACGCGCTGCGCGCCGTGAAGGTGTTCGTGACGGCCGCGTTCGGCGTGGTCGTCCTCGGGGAGTACGCGGAGGAGGCGGGCGTCCGGCGGGGCCGCTGAGGCCCCGCCGTACCCGTCCCGCGACGACCCTGCTGGACCCGCCTGCCGGACCCGAGCCGGCCGTCCCGCTCCTCAGCTCTCCGCGAGCAGTTCGTCCGCGTCGACGATCCGGTACGCGTACCCCTGCTCGGCCAGGAACCGCTGGCGGTGCGCCGCGAAGTCCTGGTCGATGGTGTCGCGGGCGACCACCGAGTAGAACCGGGCCTCGTGCCCGTCGGCCTTGGGCCGCAGGACGCGACCGAGCCGCTGCGCCTCCTCCTGGCGCGACCCGAAGGTCCCGGAGACCTGGATGGCCACGGTGGCCTCGGGCAGGTCGATGGAGAAGTTGGCGACCTTGGAGACGACCAGGACGCTGATCTCCCCGTTCCGGAACGCGTCGAAGAGCTTCTCGCGCTGGGCGTTGCTGGTCTCGCCCTTGATGACCGGGGCGTCCAGGTGTTCCCCCAGCTCGTCGAGTTGGTCGATGTACTGCCCGATGACCAGGGTCTGCTCGCCCCGGTGCTTGCGCACCAGCGCCTCGGTCACCTTCCGCTTGGTGGCGGTGGTGGCGCAGAACCGGTACTTCTCCTCCGTCTCGGCGGTCGCGTAGGCGAGCCGCTCGGCGTCGGTGAGGTTGACCCGGACCTCGACGCAGTCGGCGGGCGCGATGTAGCCCTGCGCCTCGATCTCCTTCCACGGGGCGTCGAACCGCTTGGGCCCGATGAGCGAGAACACGTCGGACTCCCGCCCGTCCTCCCGTACGAGGGTCGCGGTCAGCCCCAGCCGGCGGCGGGCCTGGAGGTCGGCGGTGAACTTGAAGACGGGGGCGGGCAGCAGGTGGACCTCGTCGTAGACGACCAGCCCCCAGTCGCGGGAGTCGAACAGCTCCAGGTGCGGGTAGACGCCCTTACGGCGGGTGGTCAGCACCTGGTAGGTGGCGATGGTGACCGGCCGGATCTCCTTGCGCGTCCCGCTGTACTCGCCGATCTCGTCCTCGGTGAGCGACGTCCGCTTCACCAGCTCGTGCTTCCACTGCCGGGCGGAGACGGTGTTGGTGACGAGGATCAGGGTGGTGGCCTTGGCCTCGGCCATGGCACCGGCGCCGACGAGCGTCTTCCCGGCCCCGCAGGGCAGCACCACGACCCCCGACCCGCCGTGCCAGAACCCCTCCACGGCCTGCTTCTGGTAGGGCCGCAGCGCCCAGCCGTCCTCGGCCAGCTCGATCGGATGGGCCTCGCCGTCCACGTACCCCGCGAGGTCCTCGGCGGGCCACCCCAGCTTCAGCAGCGTCTGCTTGACCTGCCCCCGCTCGGAGGGGTGCACGGCCACGGTGTCCGGGTCGATCCGGGCCCCGACCAGCGGCTGCACCTTCTTCGACCGCAGGATCTCCTCCAGCACGGGCCGGTCGGTGGTGGTGAGCACCAGCCCGTGAACGGGGTGCTTGCTCAGGGTGAGCCGCCCGTACCGGGCCATCGTCTCGGCGATGTCGACCAGGAGTGCGTGCGGCACGGGGTAGCGGGAGAACTCGACCAGGGCGTCGACGACCTGCTCGGCGTCGTGCCCGGCGGCGCGGGCGTTCCACAGCCCGAGCGGGGTGACCCGGTACGTGTGGATGTGCTCGGGCGCCCGCTCCAGCTCCGCGAACGGCGCGATGGCACGACGGCAGGCCTCGGCCAGGTCGTGGTCGACTTCGAGGAGCAGCGTCTTGTCGCTCTGGACGATGAGGGGTCCGGTCACGCGCTTCGGCCCTTTCTGCGGGGGTACGGCCACGGCTGCGGGGTAGGGCCGCGGCTGCGGCCAAACGTCCAGTGTGCCGCATCCGCGGGGTGGGACGCGGAGCGCTCAGCGCCCGCGGTCCTGCGGTCCGAAGCGCACCGGCACTCCGGGCGCGTACAGCACGCTCGTCGGCCGCCCCACCGGCGCGGGCAGTCCGCCCGCCGCCACCAGGTCCTCGTCGCACTCCAGCAGCTCCGCCCGGTGCAGCGGCCAGCGGGGGTGGGCGTTGGGCAGGTAGCGGGTCCGCCCCAGGAACCTGCTGTGCAGGGCCCAGCGGGCGGTCAGGAAGTGCTCCAGGGGGGTGGGGTCGCCGATCGGGTCCCCGGTCCGCAGCACGATACGGCTCCGAGCCCCGCGCGGGCCCGGCCACCGGCGGCGGCTGGTGTACGTCAGGGTGTCGCCGGAGCGCTCGACGCCCATCCGGGACCACACGTACGGCAGCCCGAACGCGGCCCGCGCCACCAGGACGGGGACGAGCCGGGAGGCGTCGAGGGAGCGGAAGACGACCGCGCGACGGCCGCGCTCGTCCACCGAGTAGAGCCGGACGTTGGTCTCGGGGAAGCTCCCCAGGTAGGGGATGCCGGGCAGGCCGAGCCCGCTCACCCGGTGCATCCGGAAGGCCACCAGCCCCACGTACGTGCACGCCCCGTCGAAGATGTCCGGCACGGTGCCCGGCGGCAGCAGCGGCGCCACGTCCGCCGGGTCGGCCGCCCAGTGCACGAACGCCAGGTCCAGCCAGGACTGGGTGAGCAGCGGCCGCATCGGCGCGGCGGGCGGACACGGCGAGACGGGTTCGGGGGCGGGACGGTCGGCGGCGGCCATGCCCGCAGCATCGCAGACGGTCTCCGGGCCGCGCGACGAGGGAGGCGCCCCGGACACCCACCTCGTCCGGTGTGCCCTACGCGTCCTCCGCCAGTTCCGCCACGCCCGTGATCCGGTGCAGTGGGTAGGTGCGGACCTCGTCGGCCGTGTGGTCGTACGCCGTGACGAAGCCGCCCTCCACGCGGACCGGGGCGATGACGCGCTGGCTGGCGGCGCCGTCCGCGTTGACGTAGCCGATCCACAGGGTGGCGCCCGTCATCGCGGCGGCCTGGACCGTGGCCAGGGTCTCGGCGGGGGTGGTGCGGGGGAGGGCACCGGAGGGGCCGTTCGCGGGCGGGCCCTGGGGGGTGTCCTTGCGGACCACCGTGGCGGCCGTGTCGCCCGCGCGGATGGCCCGGACCGCCGCGCCCAGCAGGGTGTCGTCCGGGGTCGGGGGGCCTTCGGGGACCGGGGCCGGGGGTGTGCGGGGCGGGGTGCGGCGGGCGCCGGCGCGGGTGATCAGGACGTCGCCGTCGGCGGATTCGGCGGCCGGGGCGTAGCCCATGTCGCGGAGGGCTTCGAGGAGGGGGCCGGGGTCGGTCTGCGCGGCCAGGACCGTGGGTGCCAGGCGGCGCAGGCGCAGGCCGGTGGAGCGGCGGTCGGCCAGGATCTCGTTGAGGACCGCCTCGTCGTCGCAGCGTACGTACGCCGACGCCGCCCCGATCCGCAGATGGCCGTGGCGGCGGGCCACGTCGTCGATCAGGTAGCTCAGCGGCTGCGGCACCGGCGTCCGGCTGTGCGCGGCGAGGAACGCGTGCAGGTCGGCCGCCGCCTGCCCGGCGTCCAGGGCGCGGCGCACCGAGCCGGGGGTGAAGCGGTAGACCGTGGCCCCGCCCTTGGACTCCACGTCGGCCAGGACGGACAGGGTTTCGGCGAGGGGGCGGTCCAGCGGGCCGGGGGCCACCGCCGTCAGGTCCGCCTGGAGCAGGACGTGGTCCAGCGGTTCGGGGAGGAGGGGCGCGAGGAGTGCCGCCGCCTTCTTCTCCCCCGCACGCCCGGCCCCGCTCCCGGTCCTGCCTTCGGCCCCGACTCCGGCGCCCGGCCCGGTCCCGCCGTCGTCCAGCAGGGCGCGGGTGTGTGCCGCGAGCGCACCCCGGCCCGTGATGCCCAGCAACTCCGCCTCGTTCAGGGCCCACAGGGCGAGCCGGGAGCGCAGGTCCGTGGCCTCCGCGGCGGGCGCCGCGCCCCGCAGCGGCCGCTCCCAGCGCAGCCGGGCCAGCAGCGCCTCGGCGTCGGGCGCGGTGCCCGGGGGGAGCGCGGCGAGCAGGGCCAGCACCCGGCGGCGTACGTCGGGGGCGGCCGAACGGTCCAGCTCCGGGCCGAGCGCGGACAGGGCCCGCCCCTTGGCGTCCTGCCCGCCCACCAGGCCGGGGGTGCGGGTGGCGGCCAGCCAGGCGGTGGCCAGGTGCGTCCAGCGGTCCTGGGCGGGCAGGTCGCGCCACTCGTCGGAGGCGGGCGTCGGCGCGTACCGCTCGTCCGTCTCGCCGTCGGATGCCAACAGGCCTGCCCCGTAGGCCAGTTCGATCCAGAACGCGGTGACCGGCTCTGTGGTGTCCAGGGCGGTGGCCGTGCGCTTCAGCTCCCGTACGCTCAGTCCGCCCGCGCGCAGGATCGGCGGACCGCCGCCGTCCCAGAGCTTCAGCAGCTCCTCGACCGTGGACAGCGCCGTGAACGCCTGCCCGGCCGCCGCCCTGTCCACAGCCTGTGGATCGCGTTCGGCGGCGACGGCCACGACCGGAGGAACCGGTTCCGGTGCGCGGTGCGCGCGCCCGGCGCGCAGATGCAGCGCCGCCTCGCGCGGCAGGACCACCGTGCGCGCCGACACCGGCAGCAGCAGGCCCCGGTCGCGCAGCCAGGTGACCGGCGGGGCCGGGTTGGGGGTGACCTCCCCGTACGGCGGCCCCCACACCAGCCGGTCCAGCACCGACAGGGCCTCCGCCGGGGCGGTGTCCAGCAGCTCCGCCATCCGCGCCCGGTCCGTGAAGAGGGCGGACAGGGCCGCCACCGCCGACACCGGGTCGTGCGTGGCGGGCAGGCCCGTCGCCGCCAGGATCTCCTGGAGCCGCCCCGGCGACATGCCCGCCGTCGCCTCCGCGACCGTGGGGCCCAGGCCCGTGGGGGAGGGGTGCTGCGGGGAGGGGGCGAGCAGTTCGCGGGCGGTGCGCACCAGCCGCAGCCGGTCGTCCTCGCCCCAGACCAGGGCCTGTTCGCGCAGGGCCGCCACCGCCCCGGGCAGCGCGGCGGTGATCGCCGCGCCCGCGTCGTCGCGCTGCTCGCCGTCGTCGAGCCCGTCACCGGTGAGGAGCGAGAGCAGCGTGCCGTACGGGGCCGGGTCGGGGGCCACCGCCAGCGCCTCGGCGGTCTGTAGCGCGAACCGGTCCAGGTGTTCCAGCGCCCGGACGACGGAGGCCCGGGTCCCGGCGCGCGTGGCGAGCTGGGTGATGTCGTTCGGGACCGGGTTGAGGAGGTCGGGGCGGGCACGCAGCAGCCCGGCCAGCGATTCGTCGCCCCGGGCGCGCAGGGCTTCGGCGAGCGTGCGCGGTGGTGTGGTCGTCCCCATCCGTCCCACGGTAGCCGCTGGAACGCTACCGTCGGGGCAGGGTCGGCAGAGGGGATGCACCGCGTGGGGATCGAGAGCGACCAGCTCGTCTACGACTACCTGAGCCGGGTCGGGGACCTGGCCCAGCAGCAACAGCTGCCCTCGGGCGCCCGGATGCGCCTGGTGTCGACGCTCCGGGGCGAGATCGACCGGCGGCGCGGCACGCCGGGCGCGGACTCCCCGGCGGCCGTGCGACGCATCATCGGCAGACTCGGCAGCCCGGACGAACTGGTCGCCGCCGCGGCGGAGTCGGGCGACGGGACCGTCGCGTTGCCGCCGGACCGGCCCGCGGCGGGCACGGGGACGAGCACGGGCGCGGGAGGGGCCGGTGAGCGGCGTACCTCCCCCGAGGGGCGGCGCGGTTTTCCCCGGCCCCGTAGCGGGCTCCTGCGGAGGGGACCGGCCGGGGGCGAGGCGGAGGCCCCGGGGCCGAGGGCGCCGAAATCCGGTTCCTGGTGGGGCGGTTCGCGCGGCGGTACGGGGACCGCGGGCGGGTCCGGCGCGGCGGGCGGGGGTACGGAGACCGGCGCGGCGCACGGTGGCCCGGAGGTCCCGGCCGCCGTGCCCCGGCCCGCCGCCGCCCCCGACGACACCCCGGTCCGCGACTGGCCCGACCCCTCGGCCCCGCACCTGCACGCGGGCGGCCCGCAGAGCTCCGGGGAGGCCGACTGGTGGCGGCTGGAGCCCGGTCCCTTCGACGCGGGGACCGCTGTTCCCGGCTTCGTCGGCGGCATCGAGGCCCCGGAACTCCTCGGGCGGCCGCCGAGGCCCGACGCCCCGGCGGAGGACACCACCGGAGCGGACGGCGCGGCGGCAGGCCCCGGCACGACCGGACGGCCGGGCGCCGCCGGAAAAGCGGGTGCCGCCGGAAAGCCGGGTACGGCCGGAAAGGCGGGTACGGCCGGACGGCCGGGGGCCGTTGGCGGGCCGGTCGCGCCGGGAAAACCGGGAACCGGCAGGACGGACCTGACGAAAGCGGCTCCCGCCGGGACGGGCGACGGCGCCGACGCCGCAGGCGCCACGGCCGCCCCGGACGGCGAGGGCGCCGCGCCCTCCCGTAATCGCCGCGCCCTCCCGCTCCGTATGCTCCGCCGCCGCAAGGCCGCCGCCCCCGTCGTCGTCGCCCCGGTCGCCGTCGTCCCCGGCCCCCGTCGCGGCTTCGCCCACCCGCTGCTGCTCCTGGCCGCCGCGCTGCTCGTCGCCGGTGTGGTCACCGGTTCCTGGCTGCCGCTGGCGGGCGGCTGGCTGATCGCGTACAGCTCGCGCACCCTCTCCCGTACGGAGGCCAAGTGGGCGGCCCTGGGGCTGCCCGGCCTGGTGGCGGCCACGGGCCTGGTGTGGGTGTGGGGGCGGATGGAGGGGCGCTGGGGCGAGCCGATCCGCGAGGGCGCGCTGCGTGACGTGCTGCTCGACGCCTGGCCGGTGGTCGTCCGCGTCGCCGCCATCGCCTCCGCGCTCTACCTGGTGTGGCGGGCGCGCAGGCGGGCCTGACCGACGTCGGCCGGAGCGGGTTGGCAGCGGCCCGGCGTCGCGGCAGCGGCCTGGAGGCTCGGCGGTGGCCCGGCGGTCGGCCGGATCGGGTTGGCGTCGGCTCGGTGGCTCGGCAGTCGGCCGGAGCGGGTTGGCAGCGGCCCGGCCTCCCGGCGGTGTCTCGGTGGCCCGGCGGTGACTCGGCGTCTCGGCGGCGGCTCGGTGGCCCGGCGGGCCGAAGACGTCCTGGCGACCCGGCGGTGGCTCGGCGGGCCGACGTTCCCGTGGCGCCCGACGCCGGGCCGTGCGGTGGCATCCGGCTGATCAGGCAGGGGCGGTGGCGTCCGGCGTCAGGCCGTGCGGCGGCATCCGGCGAGCAGCAGGGTGACCATGCGCCGGGCGTCCGCCTGCTCGTAGTCGGGACCGGTGATGCAGAGGTTCCCGATGGCCCGCATCAGCGTGTACGCGGTGATCCCCGGGTCGATCTCCCCGGCGGCCGCGCAGGCGTCGAGCAGCGTCGCGCAGGCCGGGACCAGGGTGTCGAGCATCAGAGTGTGCAGGTTCTCCAGCCCCGGGTCGCCGGACCCCAGGGCGGCCCCGAGGCCGTGCTTGGTGACCAGGAACTCCACGAACGCGTCCGCCCAGCGGGTCAGGGCGGTGAACGGGGACGCCGATTCCGCCAGGAGCCGGGGCGCGAGCGCGGCGCAGGTGTCGATCTGGTGCCGGTAGACGGCGGTCACGAGATCCGCCCGGGTCGGGAAGTGGCGGTAGATCGTTCCGAGGCCGACGTCGGCGCGTTCGGCGATGTCGCGGATGGGCGCCTGGACGCCCTGGGCCACGAAGGCGGCCGCCGCGGCCGCGAGCACGGTTTCGCGCGTGCGCTGGGCGCGCGCCTGACGCACTCCGAGCGATTCCGGCACAGGGCCCTCCCTTTGCTTGCGGAACAATGTTCCGCTACTTTGGCGGAACGCTGCTCCGCCAAAGTATGGCAGAGCCTCCTCCGAAGAGAGCGCAGGCCCCTCATGCCCGCATACCACCTCGACCAGCCCATCTCCACAGTCAAGCCGATCACCGTCGCCGCCCCCGGCCGGGACCTCGACCTCCAGGTCAAGGTCACCGCCCCGCTGTCCGGCCGGGATCTTCCCGTCATCGTCTTCTCCCACGGCAACGCGTGGTCCATGGACGGGTACGGACCTCTCGTCGACCGGTGGGCGGCCGCCGGATTCGTCGTCGCACAGCCCACCCACCTGGACTCCCGCCGGCACGGCATCGGGTGGGAGGACCCGCGCTTCGCCACCATCTGGCGGGTACGGATCGCGGATCTCCACGCGGTGCTCGACGGCCTGGACGACATCCTCAGCCAGGCGGGCGAGGTGGCGACCCGGGCCGACCGGGGCCGCGTCGCGGTCGTGGGCCACTCCTGGGGCGCTCAGACCGCGGGCGCGCTGCTCGGTGCGCGCGTGCTCGACGCCGACGGGACGCCCGGTGAGGACTACGCGCACGCCGCGGTCGCGGCCGGGGCGCTGATCACCGTCACCGGCACGGGCGAGACCCTCACCCCGTTCGCCGCCGAACACCTCCCGTTCATGCGGCCGGACTACTCCACGATGACCGCTCCGACCCTGGTCGTCGCGGGTGGCAAGGACCAGTCCCAGCTCTCCACCCGGGGCCCGGACTG
This sequence comes from Streptomyces sp. NPDC101181, assembly GCF_044767975.1. NCBI lineage: Bacteria > Bacillati > Actinomycetota > Actinomycetes > Kitasatosporales > Streptomycetaceae > Streptomyces > Streptomyces sp. NPDC101181. The sequence continues at coordinate 237,021 of NZ_JBIWOX010000002.1, forward strand.
GTTCACCGACGCCTACCGCCTCGCCCCGGCCCCGAAGAGCCTGCTCACCATCGCCGAGGGCGAGCACACCCTCGGCGGGCTCGCCGGTGAGATGGTCGCGGAGACCAGCGACGAGGACCCCGGCCGGGTCGCCCTCGTCGCGGACGCCATCGCCGCCTACCTCCGCGACGCCCTGGGGCTCGACGCCTCGGGGTGGGCCGCCTTCGAGACGACCGCCGCCGGGCGCGACGAGGGCTGGGACGTCACCGGCAAGTGAGTCCGTGCGGCAGGGGGGCGACCGCAGGGCCCGGTCGTCGCGCCCCTTCCGGCAGGGGGGCGACCGCCGGGCCCGGTCGTCGTGCCCCGTCCGGTCGCCCTGCCCGGCCACGCGGGTCCGGCGTCCGGCGTCCGGCGGTCCCTCAGGGCTCGCTCACTTCGTCAGGCTGGTCCGCAGCTCGCTCAGGATCTTGTCGGCCGCCGTGTAGCCGATGCCCTGGATCCACAGCTGGTCGTCGACCGCGAAGACCTTGCCGTTCTTCACCGCGTCCATGTTCTTCCACAGGCCGCTGCCGGTGGTCTGCGTCTCCTTGGCCTTCTTCGGGTCGCCGTACGTGGCGTGGAAGATCGCGTCCGCGTCCGCCAGGTCGATCTTCTCGGGGCTGACGTCGTAACTGAAACCGTCCGCCGCCTTGTCCGTGACGGCCGGGCGGCCCAGGCCCACGTCGGCGAGGATCGTGGCGATGTAGTTCTTCTTGCCGTAGATGCGGATGTCGGCGCCCTCCACGAACCGGACCATGTTGACCTCGGTCGCGGAGGCCTTCTCCTTGCCGCCGAGCGCCGTCGTCACGTCGGTCACGTGCCGTGCGTAGTCGTCGGTGACCATCTTCGCCTCGGCCTTCTTGCCCAGGGCCTCGGCATGGACCTGGAAGTTCTCCTTCCAGGGGTAGCCGGTGTTCTCCGTCATCACGGTCGGCGCGATCTTGGAGAGCTCGGCGTACTTGTCGCCGTGCCGGACCTTGCTGGTGAGGATCAGGTCGGGCTTGAGGGCGGCGACGGCCTCCAGGTTCGGGGTCATCATCCGGCCGACGTCCTTGATGCCCGCGACCTGCTCCTTCGGCAGGTAGCCGAGGAAGCCCGACGCCACGTCCGCGTGGGTCGCGCCGACCGGCTTGACGCCGAGGGTGAGGGCCGAGTCGAGTTCGGCGGTGTCCAGGACGACCACCCGCTCCGGGGTCCCCGTGAGCTTCACGTCCCCCATCGCCGTCTTGACCGTACGGGGGGAACCGGAGCCTGAGGCGGAGTCGTCGGAGCCCGCCCCGGAGTCGGAGCCGGACGAGCCGCACGCCGCCAGGGTCAGCGCGGCGGCCGCGGTCAGCGACGCGGCGGCGAAGGTACGGGCACGGGGGCGGGAGCTGCGCAGGGTCATGGGTCACAGGACCTTTCCGGGAGTCGGGTCGGGAGGAGAGACGAAGCCGGAGGCCGAAGCGGCACCGGACGCGGCATCAGACGCCGAAGCGGACGCCGCATCAGGCAGGGGAGCGGACCCGGCCCCGGCACCGGACGGCGTGTCTGGCGGGAGAGCGGACCCGGCACCGGACGGCGGAAGGGACCCCGCACCGGACCCCGGGACAGACCCCGCACCGGCCCCCGCACCGGACCCCGCGGCCGGGCTCCAGGGTGCGCCCGGGACGACGAGCGGGGAACCGGTCACCGGGTCCGGCACGATCACGGCCTCCAGGCCGAAGACCTCGCGGACCAGTCCGGCGGTGACGATCTCCCCGGGCGGGCCCTCCGCGACGATCCGGCCCGCCTTCATGGCGACCAGGTGATCGGCGTACCGGGCGGCCTGGTTGAGGTCGTGCAGCACCGTGACGACGGTGCGGCCCCGGGTGCCGTCCGCGGCCGGGGCGGCCAGGCGGCGCACCAGGTTCAGGACCTCCACCTGGTGCGCGATGTCGAGGTACGTCGTCGGCTCGTCGAGCAGCAGCAGATCCGTCTCCTGGGCGAGCGCCATCGCGATCCACACCCGCTGGCGCTGCCCGCCGGACAGCTCGTCCACCGGCCGGTCGGCGAGCGCGGTGACGTCCGTACGGGACATCGCCCCGGTCACCGCCCGCTCGTCCTCCTCCGACCACTGCTGCCACCAGCTCTGATGCGGCTGCCGGCCCCGGGCCACCAGGTCGGAGACGGTGATCGCCTCGGGGGCCACGGGGGTCTGCGGGAGCAGCCCGATCGACCGGGCGATCCGCCTCGTCGGTATCCGGGCCAGCTCCGTGCCGTCCAGCAGCACCGCCCCGCCGCGCGGCTTCAGCAGCCGGCCGAGCGCCCGCAGGGTGGTGGACTTGCCGCAGGCGTTCGGGCCGACGATGACGGTGACCCGCCCGTCCGGCACGGTGAGGTCCAGCTCGTGGACGACGGTGCGGTCCTCGTACGCGAGGGTCAGGGAGCGCGCCGTGAGGCGGGAGGTGCCCCGCGGGGCGTCGGTCGTCGGGCGCGGGCTCATGCGGTGCCTCCACTGCGGTCGCGGTGACCGCGGATGATCAGCCAGATCAGGTACGGGGCGCCGACCGCCGCCGTGAGGACGCCCACCGGCAGTTCGGTGGGCGAGAACAGCCGACGGGCGAGCAGGTCGGCGAGGACGACGATCACCGCGCCCAGCAGCGCCGAGGACAGCAGCGGGATCTGCGCGGTACGGGTCATGCGGCGGGCGATCTGCGGGGCGAGCAGCGCCACGAAGTCCACCGGGCCCGCGGTGCCCGTGGCGACGGAGGCCAGTACCACCCCGAGCGCGACGAGCCCGAGCCGTACCCGCCCCAGGCGTACGCCCAGCGCGGTCGCGGTGTCGTCGTCCATCGTCACGGTGCGCTGCGCGCGGGCCGCCCACGCCACGGCGGGCAGCAGGAGGAGCAGCGTCCAGCCGAGCGGGGCCGCCTCCGGCCAGCCGCGCCCGTTGAGCGAGCCGGTCATCCAGATCTGCGCCTGCTGCGCGACCAGGTAGTCGCCCTTGGTGAGGAACAGGCTGGTCACCGACCGCAGCGCGACGGCGAAGCCGATGCCGATGAGGACGAACCGGGTGGCGTGCAGCCCGCCGCGCCAGGCGAAGGCGTACACCAGGGCCGCCGCCGCGACACCGCCGATCACGGAGAGGTAGGGCAGCACGGTGTGCGAGGTGATCCCGAAGGTCATCGCGCCGACCGTGAGGGCGCTCGCGCCCTGGCTGATACCGATCACGTCGGGGCTGGCCAGCGGGTTGCGGGCCACCGTCTGGATCAGCGCCCCGGCGATCCCGAACGCCGCGCCGACCAGCACCCCGACCACCAGGCGCGGCAGCCGCAGCGTGCCCACGACCAGCTCGGCCGACGACGGCTGCCCGAGGACCACCTTCACCACCTCGCCGGGCGCGACGAAGCTCTCCCCGACGCAGAGGTGGGCCACGCAGACGACGGCCAGCAGCACGACGAGGGCCGCCGCGACGACGGAGGCCCGCCGGTGCAGCAGGAACCGGCCGCGCGGCCCGGCCTTGACGACGGTGTACCCGGCGGGCCGGACCCGTGCGGTCCGCCCGGCCGTGGACGTCTCGCTCACGCGGGCACCGCCTTCCGGCGTACGAGGGCGACCAGGAACGGCACCCCGATCAGGGCGGTCATCACCCCGGCCGGGACCTCGCCGGGCGGGAAAACGATCCGGCCGACGACATCCGCGACGAGCAGCATCACCGGCCCGAGCAGCGCGGCCATGGGCAGCACCCAGCGGTGGTCGCCGCCGACGACGGCGCGGGCGATGTGCGGGACGGCGAGTCCGACGAACGCGATCGGCCCGGCGGCGGCCACCCCGACCCCGGTGAGCACGGTCGCCCCGATCCCGCCCGTGATCCGGACCGCCGCGACGTTCTGCCCGAGCCCCTTCGCCACGTCCTCGCCGAGCGCGAGCGCGTCCAGGCCGCGGGCGACGGAGAGCACGAGGACGGCCCCGACGAGGAGGAACGGCCACACCTGCTGGACCACGTCGGCCTCCCGGCCCGCGATCGAGCCGACCTGCCAGAACCGGAACTCGTCCAGCGCGGACGCCTTCGTCGTGAGGATGCCCGTCGTCACCGACACGAGCAGCGCGTTGATCGCCGCCCCGCCGAGCGCGAGCTTCACCGGGGTCGCCCCGCCGCGCCCCCGGGTGGCGATGGCGTACACGGCGACCGAGGCGACGGCCGCGCCCGCGAAGGCGAACCAGACGTACCCGGTGAGCGTGTGGACCCCCGCGAACGCGATGGCCACCACCACCGCCACCGAGGCGCCCTGGCTGATGCCGAGGACGCCGGGGTCGGCGATGGGGTTACGGGTGATGCCCTGGAACACCGTGCCCGCGACGGCCAGCGCCGCGCCGACCATCAGCCCGATCAGGGTGCGCGGCACCCGCATCGTGCGGATCACCTCGGCGGCGTCGGAGGTCCCGCCGTGCAGCACGGCGTCGAGCACCTCGCCCGGCGGGACGGAACGCGCCCCGACGGCGAGGCTGAGCAGGACGGCCAGGAGCAGCGCCCCAAGGGCCGCGGCGGTCGCCGTCGCCCGTCGGGAGAGGCGGGGCGCGCGGGGTGGCGCCGCCGCTCGCACGGGCTCTGACACTGACATCTGACCCCATCGGGACGGACCGGTACGGACAGGGGCGCACGCGGGCGCGACGGCGGGCGGAAGCGTCGGACGCGGCACGCGCGGCACCCCCACCGGACGGTAAGGCTTGGCTAAGTGCGCGCCTCAGTCTAGGCGGCTCGATTTCGCCGCCGACGGCGGCCGGTCGGCACAATGGCAGGCATGGCTTCCACGGTTCAGCACCCCCGCCGCCCCCTCACGGTCGGCTTCGACCTCGACATGACGCTGGTGGACTCCCGTCCCGGCATCGCCGCCGCCTACCGCGCCCTGGCCGCGGAGACGGGTGCGTTCATCGACGTCGATCTGGTGGTGAGCCGGATCGGCCCGCCGCTGGAGACGGAGCTGGCGCACTGGTTCCCGGCGGCGCGGGTGCCCGCCGTCGCCGACCGCTACCGGGCGATCTACCCCGACTGCGCGATCACCCCGGCCACCGCCCTCGCCGGGGCCCGGGAGGCGGTGACAGCGGTGCGGGCGCTCGGCGGGCGGGCGATCGTCGTCACGGCCAAGCACGAGCCGAACGCGAAGCTGCACCTGGCCCACCTCGGGATCGAGCCGGACACGGTGATCGGCCAGCTGTGGGCGGAGGCCAAGGGCGAGGCGCTGCGCGAGTACGGCGCGCAGGTGTACGTCGGCGACCACACCGGTGACGTGCGCGGGGCGCGGGCGGCCGGAGCGCTGTCGGTCGCGGTGACGACGGGTCCGTGCGGCGCGGCGGAGCTGCGCGCGGCGGGCGCGGACGTGGTGCTGGCGGACCTGACCGGCTTCCCGGCCTGGCTGTCCGCCTTCGAGGCGGACCGGGACGCGGAGGAGGAGCCGGTCGGCTAGGGCCGGGCTGCCGGGCTGCCGGGGTTGTGTGGCCGGGGCTGCCCGGCGGGCGTGGTCGGAGACCGGCCGCCCGAGGCCGTCCGGCCGGGTCCACCCGGGGCCGCTCGCCTGGGGCCTCCGGCCGGAACTGTTCGGCTAGGCGCGGTCGGCGGAGCGCCGGGGGGAGCTCATCCAGGCCGACCGCACGACGCCCGCCCCGGCGATCAGGAACCCGACGCCCATCAGCATGCTGACCGCGTACGCGACCGGCGGGAACGGGTCCGTACCCAGGAACAGCGGGGCGACCGTGACCAGGGTGGCCAGTGCGCCGACGAAGAAGACGATCGCGCCGACCTGGACGAGCCGGTCGCCTGCGCCTGAAGGAGTAGTGCTCACGCCACCAGGGTAGTTCCCTGCCCGGAGGAACTCTCCGGCGACGTCTTGTCACCGGACGTAGGGCCATTAGCCTGGGACCGAGCGGGTCCTGGTGACCCGCTGTACTGCTATCCGGAGCCGTTGTCCTGCGACATTCTCGGGGCCGGCTCTTCCGCATACCGACGAGTACGAGGACGAGGACAGACGTGCCCACCGGCAAGGTCAAGTGGTTCAACAGCGAGAAGGGCTTCGGCTTTCTCTCCCGCGACGACGGCGGCGACGTCTTCGTCCACTCGTCGGTACTCCCTGCCGGGGTCGACGCACTCAAGCCCGGCCAGCGCGTGGAGTTCGGCGTGGTGGCGGGGCAGCGCGGCGACCAGGCGCTCTCCGTGGTGGTCCTCGACCCCACCCCGTCCGTCGCGGCCGCCCAGCGCCGCAAGCCGGACGAACTGGCGTCGATCGTGCAGGACCTGACGACGGTCCTGGAGAACATCACGCCGCAGCTGGAGCGCGGCCGCTACCCCGACAAGGCCGCGGGCGCCAAGATCGCGGGCCTGCTGCGCGCGGTCGCGGACCAGCTGGACGTCTGACGCGAAGGAGCCGGCCGGCCCGCAGGGCGCCCGGCCGGTTCCCCCCCGCAGGGCCCTGTCGGCTCCCCGCGGAGCCCTGCCGGTCCGAAGGGGCCGCCTGGACGGGAAGGGGCCGCCTGGCCGCCGGGCTCAGGGAAACGCCAGCGCGTCCGGGGCGAGGGGCGGGACCAGCCCCTCGGCCGCCGCGCGGGTCAGCAGACCGCGGACCGCCGCGTAGCCCTCCTCGCCGAGGTCGGCGGTGAACTCGTTCACGTACAGCCCGATGTGCTGGTCCGCGACGGCCGGGTCCATCTCCTGGGCGTGCTCCAGGACGTAAGGCCGGGAGACCTCCGGGTGGTCCCAGGCCTGGCGGACCGAGCTGCGGGCGGCGTCGGCCAGACGGCGCAGGGTCGCCGCACCGAGCGAGCGCCTGGCGATGATCGCGCCGAGCGGGATCGGCAGACCGGTGGTGTCCTCCCAGTGGCGCCCCAGGTCGGCCAGGTTGTGGAGCCCGAAGTTCTGGTAGGTGAAGCGGGCCTCGTGGATGACCAGGCCCGCGTCCACCGCGCCGTCCCGTACGGCGGGCATGATCTCGTCGAACGGCATCACGACGACCTCGCCGACCCCGCCCGGCACGGTCTCCGCCGCCCAGAGCCGGAACAGCAGGTACGCCGTCGAGCGCTCGCTCGGCACGGCGACCGTCCGGCCGGTCAGGTCCAGGCCCAGCTCCTTGGTGAGGACCAGCGGCCCGCAGCCCCGGCCCAACGCCCCGCCGCACGGCAGCAGCGCGTACTCGTCCAGGACCCACGGCAGCACGGCGTAGGAGACCTTGAGGACGTCCAGTTCGCCGCGCTCGGCCAGGCCGTTGGTGATGTCGATGTCCGCGAAGGTCACGTCCAGCGCGGGTGCGCCGGGGACCCGGCCGTGGGCCCAGGCGTCGAAGACGAAGGTGTCGTTGGGGCAGGGCGAGAACGCGATGCGGACCGCGTCCCCGGCCGGGGACGGGCTGCCGTCGGCTGTGATGTCGGTGGTCATGGCTGTTCCAACCTCCCAGGTCCTTCCGGCTGTTCCGGCCTTCCGGGTCCTCGTTGCCGTTCCTGCCTTCCGGGCCCTAGTGGCTGTTCCGGCCTTCCGGGTCCTTGCGGCCGTGGCCCTTGTGGCCGTTCCCGTCCGGGCAGGGCCCCCGCCGCGGCCGTCGAAGCCTCCGCCGCGGCCGCCAGCGCGTCGGCGGTGTTCGCGAGGGCCCCGAACGCCTCCGTCAGCGCCGCGAGCGCGTCGCCGATCCGCCAGGCGTCCCGGTCGCGGGGGCCCACGGCGTTCGACACGGCCCGCAGCTCCAGGGCGGGCACCCCGGCCCGCGCGGCGGCCTCCGCCACCCCGAACCCCTCCATTGCCTCGGCCAGCGCGCCCGGGTGCGCGGCGAGCAGGGCTGCGGCGCGTTCGGCGCTGCCGGTCACGGTGGAGACGGTGAGCACGGGGCCGGTGGCGGCGCCGGTGGCGGCGGCGACCGCCCGGACCAGCGCGGGCGGGGGAGCGAAGCGGTCCCGCCCGAAGCCGAGCGCGGTGACGGGCAGGAAGCCGTCGGCGCTCTCCGCGCCCAGGTCGGCCGCCACGATGCCGCTCGCCGTGACCAGCGAGCCGAGCGGGGTCAGCGGGGTGAACGCGCCGCCGATCCCGGCCGAGACGACGAGCCCGTACGGTCCGGCGGACCGTACCCCGGCCAGGGCGAAGGCGGTGGCCGCGGCGGCGGCGGCCGGGCCCGCACCGCCCGCCACGACGTCGAACGCGCCGCGGCGGTGCACGACGGCCCCCGGCAGCTCCACGGTCTGCCCGACGTCCCCGAACGCACGCGTGACCGCGTCCCGTTCCACCGGGACAGCGGTCACGACCAGCACACGCACGGGTACAGCCTCGGATCGGGGGGAGTGGGGCGGCGGGTCAGTTCTTCCGGAACTCGAACTGCCAGATGCCCGTGAGCTTCTTGCCCTTGGTCTCCACGATGGAGATGTTCGTCTTCGTGGTGGGCTGGCCCGTCTGGCTGGAGAAGAAGGCGCTGCCGGGGATCGTCCGGTAGGTCTTCTTGAACGGCTCCTGCTCGGCCTGCTGGCCGTTGATGAAGAGCGTCCAGCCGTGCTCGGCGATCTCGGGGTCGACGCCGAAGCGGACCTTGTCGTCCATGGAGACCTTGATGACCTTCTCGGCCTTCTTGTTCAGGCAGCCCTGGACCAGGGACTCCTTGATCGCCTCGCCGTCGTTGTAGCAGGTGGCCTCGCTGTTCACCGAGTCGCTGCCGACCGTCACGGTGGCGAGCGGCGTCGGCTTGTCGCAGGCGGCCAGGACGAGGAGTCCCGCGGACACGGCACCAAGAGCGACGCCGATTCGACGGCCCTTACCGGAGAAGAACGCAACGGTCATGGGCCGAAGGCTATCGGTCGCCTCCGCTCACGCCACGCGGGGGTGCGGCGTGCCGCGTCGCGCGGCGCCCAGGAGGCCCCGTACGGACGTGGCGGCGCCGAGCGCCAGGATGGCCGCGGCGACCGACATGCCGAGCACCGCGTGGAGCGGCAGCGCGATGCCGATGCCGCCGCCGACCACCCACGCCATCTGGAGCAGGGTCTCGGACCGGGCGAACGCGGAGGTGCGGACCTCCTCGGGGACGTCCCGCTGGATCATCGCGTCCAGCGACAGCTTCGACAGGGCCTGGGTGAACCCGGCCACCGCGCCCAGCGCGGCGACGAAGAGCGTGGAGAAGAAGACCGCGGCGAGGATCGCGGTGCCCAGGGCGAGCCCCAGCACCGTCGCGATGATCACCTCGGGGCCGCGCGCCCGCAGCCAGGCGCCCACCGCCGTACCGCAGGCGTTGCCCGCGCCAGCCGCCACGCCGACGACGGCGAGCGAGACGGCCGCGCTCTGCCCGGCCAGCGGGTGCTCGCGCAGCAGGAACGCCAGGAAGAAGATGAGGAAGCCGGACAGGGCGCGGTGCGCCGCGTTGGCCTGGAGCCCGTGGAGCACCGGCCCGCCGACGGACCGCAGGCCCGGCGGCCGCTCCCGGGGCGGTTTGTGTCCGTCGCGGTCGCGCCGCCGGAGCCCGGCCCGGGTGCTGCCGGTGGGGCCGTCCGGCTTCCCGAGCGGCCGCTTCCCGTCCGTCCATCCGCCGCTCGCCCCGCTCCCGCCGGTCTCCTCGCCGTGCGGGTCGATCAGCCGCGCCCGGCGCTCGCCCTTCGCGGAGTCGACCTTGTGCGGCAGCGTGAAGGCGAGGAAGGTGCCCGCCACGAAGATCGCGCACGCCCCGTAGAGCGGCCAGGCCGAGCCGATGCTCTGGAGTCCGGCCCCGATCGGGGCCGCCACCCCCGTGGCCAGCAGCCCCGCCAGGGTGACCCGGGAGTTCGCCTTGACCAGCGAGAACCGTGGGGGCAGCAGTCTGGGCACCACCGCGCTGCGCACCACCCCGTACGCCTTGGAGGAGACCAGCACGCCCAGCGCGGCCGGATACAGCTCCAGACCGCCCGTGGCGACCGCCCCCGACATGGTGAGCGCCAGCAGGGCGCGGGCCAGCATGGCGCCCGCCATCGCGGCCCGGCGGCCGTGCGGCAGCCGGTCCAGGAGCGGGCCGATCACCGGGGCGAGCAGGGTGAAGGGGGCCATGGTGATGGCGAGGTAGAGCGCGACGCGCCCGCGCGCCTCGTCCGTCGGCACGGAGAAGAAGACGGTGGAGGCGAGGGCGACGGTGATCATGACGTCGCCCGCGCCGTTCACCGCGTGCAGTTCGATGAGCTTGCCCAGGCCGGACTCCCCCGCGCCGTGGGCGTGCGTCGCCTTGCGGATGGACCGGGCCGTGCCGGTGAACGGGGCGCGCAGCGCACGGCCCGCAGCCCGCCCCGTCCTGCGGAGCGGGCCGGAGCCGTCGTGCGAGCTGGCGGCAGTCACCCCGTCATAGTGCCCCAACCCCGCCAGGATGAACGGTGATCGGCCGCGGACGCGCGCGGAGCGCCCTTCCGGACCGGCCGGCGCCCCGGGAGGGCCGCCCGCCGCGCCCGGCGCGACGGCGCTTCCAGCCGCCCGCCGCGCGGAACGTATCCGGCACGTTTGGGGCTGGCAGGTGGGCGCGGAGCGGCGGAGAGGGTAGCGTGCGTAACGCGCCACCGGCGGTTGTTCTTGGCCGCGCGCCTCTCGGCGATCCCGCAGAATGGGTGGCAGAAGGCGCGCCCGAGGCAGGCACAACGGGTGTGGACGTCGACGCGGCCCCCAGGTCCGCTCCGCCCGCAGCCGTCTGGCCGACACGGCAACCGTGCGGCAGCCGGCGCGCTCGTGAGACTGGCGTATGGAGAGAAGCGAAGACCTGTGAGTGCTGCGACGACGCGAAGCCGTACGGCCCGTACCCCCGTTCCCGACCGGTTGTGCGCGGAGGCGGTGGACCTCGCCCGCGAGGCCGCCGAGGAGGCCGCCGCGCCCGGGGTGGTCGGTGAACATGTCGGCGTGGTCTCCGAGGGGGACCGCGTCGTCACGCACTACTTCGAGTCCAAGGAGCCCGGCTACCGCGGCTGGCGCTGGGCGGTGACGGTGGCGCGCGCCTCCCGCGCCAAGAACGTCACCCTGGACGAAACGGTGCTGCTCCCCGGGACCGACGCGCTCCTGGCACCGGAGTGGGTGCCGTGGAGCGAGCGGCTGCGCCCCGGCGACATGGGGCCGGGCGACCTGCTGCCCACCGAGGCGGAGGACCTGCGCCTGGAGCCCGGCTGGAGTGGCGAGGACGAGCCGCCGCCGAACTCCGCGGTCGCCGGAGAGCTCGCGGCGTCGGCCGACGCGCGGGACGCCGAGCCGGCCGACCGGCCGGTGGCCGCGACCAGCCGGGGTTCCATCGCCTCCGTGGCCGAGGAGCTGGGCACGCGGCGGGCACGGGTGCTGTCCCGGTACGGGCTGTACGAGGCGGCCGACCGCTGGGACGAGGCGTTCGGCCCCCGGACGCCGATGGCCCAGGCGGCCCCGGCGGCGTGCGTCAGCTGCGCGTTCCTGATCCCCATGGCGGGCTCCCTGAAGCAGGCCTTCGGTGTGTGCGCCAACGAGTTCGGTCCGGCGGACGGCCATGTGGTGTCGCTGGCGTACGGATGCGGCGGGCACTCGGAGGCCGCCGTGATGCCGAAGCCGCCGCAGCCCGCGCCGCACGCGCTGGACACGATGCGGGTCGACGCGTATCCGCTGCGCCCGGAGGTGGACGGCGGCCCGGACCCGGCGGAGGCGGACGGGGCGTCGAAGGACCTGGGCCGCTCCTGACGCCCCGGCCGCCGAGCGGTCAGCACGTCGGGGCTCCCGGTCCTGGTCGCGGGGCGGGCCGAGGCCGGTCGTCCGGGCCGCCCGTCGGGCGGACGGCGCCCGCGCGGTACCTTCGGGCGCACACGGGGCGGCGGACACAGGCGCCGGCCCCACCACGGCGGACGGAGTCGACAGCGTGAGCATCAATGCGACCGAGGGGGCCGATCCGTTCGGGACGGCGCGGCTGCGGCGCGGCGTGCTCGACGCCTGGGGCGCGGGCCCCGCCCGGTTCCGGGAGGACGCCAACGCCGAGGAGGACCTCGCGCTCGGCGGCTACCGCGACCGCCTCGTCGTGGAGCTGGCCCAGAACGCCGCCGACGCCGCCGCCCGCGCCCGTGTACCCGGCAGGCTCCGCCTCACCCTGCACCCCGCCGCCCCCGGCTCCCCGGACGGCCGCTGCGTGCTGGCCGCCGCCAACACCGGCGCCCCCCTGGACGCCACCGGCGTCGAGTCCCTGAGCACCCTGCGGGCCTCCGCCAAGCGCGAGGGTCACGAGTCCTCGGTGGGCCGGTTCGGCGTCGGGTTCGCCGCCGTGCTCGCGGTCAGCGACGAGCCGGCCGTGCTCGGCCGCCACGGCGGGGTCCGCTGGTCCCTGGCCGAGGCCCGCGAGATGGCCCGGGAGGCGGCCGTCGGCTCGCCCGGCCTGGGCGACGAGCTGCGCCGCCGCGACGGCCACGTACCGCTGCTGCGTCTCCCGCTGCCCGCCGAGGGCTCCGCGCCCGAGGGGTACGACACGGTCGTGGTGCTGCCGCTGCGCGACGCCGCCGCCGAGGATCTGGCGGCCCGGCTGCTGGCGGCCGTGGACGACGCGCTGCTGCTCACCCTGCCCGGCCTGGCCGAGGTGGTGGTCGAGACCCCGGAGGGCGTACGGACGCTGAGCCGTTCGCAGCAGGGCCCGTACACGCACGTCGACGACTCCGCGCGGGGCCTGGGCCGCTGGCGCACCGTGGCCCACCACGGGCCCATCGAGCCCGTACTGCTCGCCGACCGCCCGGTCGAGGAGCGGCTGCGCCCGCACTGGTCGGTGACCTGGGCGGTCCCGGTGGACGAGTCCGGCGCCCCGCTCCCTCCGCGTACGGCCCCCGTGGTCCACGCCCCGACGCCCACCGACGAACCCCTCGGCGTTCCCGCCCTGCTCATCGCATCGCTCCCGCTGGACACCGCCCGCAGGCATCCCGCGCCGGGGCCGCTGACCGACTTCCTGGTGGAGCGGGCGGCCGACGCGTACGCGGAACTGCTGGGCGCCTGGCGGCCGGTGTCGACCGGGACCATCGACCTCGTCCCGGACCGGCTCGGCAAGGGCGCCCTCGACGGGGCCCTGCGCGGCGCGATCCTCGCCCGGCTGCCCCGCGTCGCGTTCCTGGAGCCCGCCGCGCCCCGGGACCCCGAGGCGGAGCCGGAGCCCGGCTGGGACGACGTGCTGGAGCCGGGGCAGGACCGGGACCGTACGGAGAGTGCCGCGGCCGCCCTGCGCCCGCTGGAGGCCGAGGTGGTCGAGGGCGTCGGGGCGCAGACCGTCCGGGTGCTCGCCGAAGTCCTGCCCTGCCTGCTGCCCGCGGGCCTGGAGCGCCGCGTGGAGCTGCGCACCCTCGGGGTCGCCCGGGTCCCGCTGACCGAGGCGATCGACCGCCTCGCCGGTCTGGAGCGCGACCCCGGGTGGTGGCACCGCCTCTACGACAGCCTCACGGGCATCGACCCCGACCGGCTCACCGGGCTGCCCGTCCCGCTCGCGGGCGACCCGGAGGACGAGCGGGCGGGCCGCCCGCCGCGCACCACGATCGGGCCGCGCCAGATCCTGCTGCCCCTCCCGGACGCGCTCACCGGACCCGTCCTCGCCCGGCTGTCCCGGCTCGGCCTCAAGGTGGCCCACCCGGACGCGGCCCACCCCCTGCTGGAGAAGCTGGGCGCGCTGCCCGCCACCCCGCGCGCCGTCCTGACGACTCCTCAGGTCCGGGCGGCCGTCGCCCGATCGCTGGACGCGGGGGAGATCTGGGACGAGGACACGCTCGACGGCGATGAGCTGGCCGAGACCGTCCTCACCCTCGTCCGCGACGCCGGACTCGCCCCCGGCGACGAACCCTGGCTCGGCGCGCTCGCCCTCCCCGACGAGGACGGCGAACCGGCCCCGGCGGGCGAACTGGTCCACCCGGGAAGCCCGTTCGCCCGGATCATGCGGGAGGGGGAACTCGCCCTCGTCGACCAGGAACTGGCCGACCGCTGGGGCGAGGGGCCGCTCACCGCCTGCGGGGTGCTCGCCTCCTTCGCTCTCGTCCGGGCCGCCGACGTCGTCCTGGACCCGGACGAACTGGAGCCCCGGGACAGCGACTTCGCCGAACCGGACGACGCCGGGCTGCTGGACGCGGTCGACGTGTGGTGCGAGGACCTGCTCGACCAGCTGCCCGAGACCCCGGTCCCGCCGGTCGCCACCGAGATCGTCGCCGTCCGGGACCTGGACCTGGTGGACGACGACGCCTGGCCGCAGGCCCTCGCGATGCTGGCCCGGCCGCCGCTGCGCGACGCGGTGACCCAGCCGGTGCGGGTGCTGCTCCCGGACGGGACGACGCGGTCCGTGCGCTCCTTCACCGCGTGGTGGCTGCGCGACCACCCCGTGCTGGACGGCCGCCGCCCCGCCGGGCTGCGCGCGGCGGGCGGGGACCCGCTCCTGGCCGGGCTGTACGACGCGGTGGACGCCACCGGCTTCGACGACGCCCAGGTGCTGGGCGCCCTGGGGGTGCGCACCTCGGTCGGGGCCCTGCTGGACGAGCCGGGCGGCGCGGCCGAACTGCTGGGCCGCCTGGCCGACGAGGACCGGCCCGTCACCCCCGTACAGCTGCACGGTCTGTACACGGCCCTCGCCGGACTCGACCCGGAGCAGGTGACGCTGCCGGACGAACTGCGGGCGGTGGTGGACGGCGAGGTGGTCGTGGTCGACGCGGCGGACGCGGTGATCGCGGACGCCCCGGACCTGCTGCCGCTGACGGAGGGCCTGCCGCTGCTCCCGGTGGCCCCGTCGCACGCCGCCGAGCTGGCCGACCTCCTCCAGGTGCGGCGGCTCGGCGAGACGGTCGCGGCGGACGTCACCAGCGAGGGCGAGGAGCACCGCGTACCGGACGCGGTCCGCGCCCTGCTGGGGGCCGGTGCCCCGGAGACGTACGTCGAGCACTCCGAACTGCGCGCGGGCGGCGCCGAACTGGACTGGCGCCGCACCTCGGACGGTGTCGTCCACGCCGCCACCCTGGAGGGCGTCGCGGCGGGCCTGGCCTGGGCGGCGGGCCAGTGGCCGCGCCGCTTCGAGGTCGCGGCGCTGCTGGAGGACCCCTCGCGGACACGGGAGCTGGCGCGGGACCGCTGGTTCGACTGAGACGGGCCGGGGGAGCGGCGGAGGCGCGGGGCGTGTGCTGCGGCTTCACAGAAAAGTCACAGAATCGTACAACCGTTCACCTGGCTCGCCGGTCTGTTCCCACGAGTCAACAGGCTCATGGATCAGACCGGCCCCGCCGGGCCGACGCCGCAAGCGCGCCCCGGGGCCCCCTCTCCACTTGGGGACACATGCGTATCCGCGCCACCGTGGCCGCCGTTTCCGGCGCCCTGGCCCTTTCCGCTCTCGCCGTACCGGCCGCGCAGGCCGACGACGGCCGCTCCTGGACCGTCGACCCCGGCTTCACGGCCGGTCAGTCGCCCTCCGCCGGGGAGAGGGCGAAGCGCGCGACCGCGCAGGCCACCGCGGCCCCGAAGATCACCTCGGCGGTCGTCAACGGCGGCAAGCCGATCGTCGTCGGGACCAAGTCCAAGCAGACCGTGTCCTTCACCGCGACGGCCACCGCCCAGGCCGGAGTCGGCGGCGTCGCCGCGTTCATCTGGATCGGCCAGTCGATCGAGGAGGACAGCTTCGGCTTCGGTCCGAACGGGCAGTCGATCGTCTGCAAGGCGGCCAGCGCGACCACCACGACCTGCAAGGGCACCATCACCCTCAACCCGCAGCTGCTGCTCAACTCCGACGCGACCTGGTGGCGCGTCGGTGCGTCGGCGGTGACCGAGGACGGCGAGGAGTTCGACCGCGACTCCGTCTCCAAGGTCCGCGTCCAGCGCTTCTCCAAGCTGACCGTCAACGCCTCCCCGGAGCCGGTGAAGAAGGGCAAGACCCTCACCGTCACCGGCAAGCTGACCCGCGCCAACTGGGACACCGGCACGTACAAGGGCTACAGCGGCCAGTCCGTGAAGCTCCAGTTCAAGAAGAAGGGCGCCAAGAGCTACACGACGGTGAAGACCGTCAAGACCAGCTCCACCGGCACCCTGAAGACCACCGTCAAGGCCTCGGCGGACGGCAACTGGCGCTACAGCTTCGCCGGTACGCCGAGCACTCCGGCCGTCTCGGCCGCCGGTGACTTCGTCGACGTGAAGTAGCACCAGGGGTCGTCAAGTAGCACCAGCGGCCGTGAACTGGCAATGGTGGTACGGCACATGAGAAGCCCCCGGGAGGATCACCGTCCTCCCGGGGGCTTCTCACGTCACTGCGGCTACGCCCGGAAGCGCCGCCCCACCCAGCGCCAGACGAACTCCAGCGCGACGGCCGACGCCACCGCGATGCCGACCGCCGTCCACGGCATGGTCGTCCCGACCAGCTTGAGCGCGAAGAAGTCCTGGAGCCACGGCACGACGAGCACGATCAGGAAGCCGAGCCCCATCGCCGCCACCAGACCGATGCGCCACCAGGTGTAGGGGCGGGCGATGATCGCCAGCACGTACATCGCGACCAGGAACAGCGTCAGCGTCGCCGCGCTCGTCTCCGCCTCCAGCGCGCCGGCACCGGAGTAGTGGTGGCGGGCCAGCAGGTACGTGGTGAAGGTGGCCGCCGCCGCGATGGTCCCCGAGGGGATCGCGTACCGCATGACCCGGCGGACGAAGTCGGGCTGGGCCCGCTCCTTGTTCGGCGCGAGGGCCAGGAAGAACGCCGGGACGCCGATGGTCAGCGTGGCCAACAGGGTCAGGTGGCGCGGCAGGAACGGGTACTCCACCTGGGTGCAGACCACCAGGATGGCCAGGAGCACCGAGTAGACCGTCTTCGTCAGGAAGAGCGTCGCGACGCGGGTGATGTTGCCGATCACCCGGCGGCCCTCGGCGACCACCGACGGCAGCGTCGCGAAGCTGTTGTTCAGCAGCACGATCTGCGCGACCGCGCGCGTCGCCTCGGAGCCCGAACCCATCGAGACGCCGATGTCGGCGTCCTTGAGGGCGAGGACGTCGTTGACCCCGTCGCCGGTCATCGCGACCGTGTGGCCGCGCGACTGGAGGGCGGCGACCATGTCCCGCTTCTGCTGCGGGGTGACCCGGCCGAAGACCGCGTTGTTCTCCATGGCCGTGGCCATCTCGTCCGGGTCGGTGGGCATCCGGCGCGCGTCGAGCGTGTTCTCGGCGCCCGCGAGACCCAGCTTCCCGGCGACCGCGCCGACGGAGACCGCGTTGTCACCGGAGATGACCTTGGTCGCGACGTTCTGGTCGGCGAAGTAGCGCAGGGTCTCCGCCGCGTCCGGCCGCAGCCGCTGCTCCAGGACCACCAGCGCGGTCGGCGTGGCTCCCGCCGCGACGTCCGGCGCGTCCAGCTCACCCTGGGCGCGGGCCAGCAGCAGCACCCGCAGCCCCTGCTGGTTGAGCTGTTCGATGTCGGTGAGGACCGGGTCCCCGTCGGGCAGCAGCACGTCGGGAGCGCCGAGCAGCCAGGCGGAGGAGGCCCCGTCGGCCTCGGTGAACGCAGCGCCGCTGTACTTGCGGGCGGAGGAGAACGGCATCGCGTCGGCGACCGTCCAGGCGCCCTGGCCGCCGTCGCCCTGGCCGCCTGTACGCCGACTGCCGTCGCCTTCGCCGTTCCCGGCCGCGCCCCCGCCCGCCGGGTACGCGTCGATGATGGCCTGGAGGCTGGCGTTGGGGCGGGGGTCCGAGGAGCCGAAGTTCCGCAGCACCCGCTCCACGTACGCCTCGTCGCTCCCGTTCAGCGGCCGGACCTCGGTGACGTCCATGCCGCCCTCGGTGAGGGTGCCGGTCTTGTCCAGGCAGACCACGTCGACCCGGGCGAGCCCCTCGATGGCGGGCAGCTCCTGCACCAGGCACTGCTTGCGGCCCAGCCGGACGACGCCGATGGCGAAGGCGACGGAGGTGAGGAGCACCAGCCCCTCGGGGATCATCGGGACGATGCCGCCGACGGTCCGGGCGACGGAGTCCTTGAAGTTGTTGTCCTTCACCACCAGCTGACTGATGACCAGCCCGATCGCGGTCGGCACCATCATCCAGGTGACGTACTTGAGGATCGTGCTGATGCCGCTGCGCAGCTCCGAGTGGACGAGCGTGAAGCGTGAGGCCTCCTCGGCGAGCTGGGCGGCGTACGCCTCACGCCCCACCTTGGTCGCGGTGAACGCTCCGCCGCCCGCGACGACGAAGCTGCCGGACATCACCGTGTCACCGGACCGCTTCAGCACCGGGTCGGCCTCACCGGTCAGCAGCGACTCGTCGACCTCCAGGCTGTCGGCCTCGGCGACCGTGCCGTCCACGACGACCTTGTCCCCGGGGCCCAATTCGATCACGTCCCCGAGGACGATCTCGTGGGTGGAGATCTCGGCGGCGACCCCGTCCCGCCGGACGGTCGGCTTCGCCTCGCCGATCACCGCGAGGCTGTCCAGGGTCTTCTTGGCCCGCCACTCCTGGATGATGCCGATGCCGGTGTTGGCGACGATGACGAAGCCGAAGAGGCTGTCCTGGATCGGCGCCACGAACAGCATGATCACCCAGAGCACACCGATGATCAGGTTGAACCGGGTGAAGACGTTGGCCCGGACGATCTCGGTGAGCGAGCGCGAGGAGCGTACCGGTACGTCGTTGACCTCGCCCCGCGCCACCCGCTCGGCGACCTCGGCGGTGGTGAGACCGCCGGCGCGACGGGCCGGAGGCGGTGGTTCCACGGGGTGGACGGGATCGAGTTCCGCCCCCGCGTCGATCATGGTCTGTCGGGAGGTTCCGGAGTTCTGCTCCCCGGAGGAATCGAGTGCCCGCTGCGTCATGGGTCCGACGTTACGGGCGTGCGCGGCGAATCTCCCGCCGGGGGGCCGAAGATCCGACCAGGGGAGGACGAAGTCGGTCCCGAGGTCGTACGGGAGTGGGGAGGCCGCGTACGCCGCCGGTGGCGCCCAGGCCGTCGTGCGTGGTCGGCGGGATGTTCCTCCGGCCCGGCCCCTGCTGGCGCTTCCGCGATGTCGCGGTCAGCGCCGGGGGCGCGATGTCGTGGTCAGCGCCGGGGGCGCGATGTCGTGGTCAGCCCCGGGGGCGCGATGTCGTGGTCAGCGGCCCAGGGCGTTGTCCGCCGCCTCGGACCCGGCGGCGTCCTTGGCCGCCGCGCGGGCCGCGTGCCGCTTGAGCGCGGCGTCGCGCCCGCGGACGTACCAGATGCCGATCAGTCCGAGCCCGGCGCCGGCCAGGGGGGTCCACACCCACCAGGTGTGCCCGCGGTCGGCGAACCAGCCGTAGAAGGGGAGCTGGGCGAGGAAGAGGACGAACCAGAGGATCGTTCCGCCGACGACGGTGGAGACGACCGGGCCCTCCAGGGGCTCGGGCGCCTCGTGCTGCGGTGTCCACTTCTCCATGTGCCCAGTGTATGGGGGTGCGCCGGGAGGTCCCCGGGGCCGCCCGGCGCACCCTCATACAGATCCACATACCGGTCCACGCGCCGGTCTACGCGCGGAGATAGCGATCTTCGCCTGATGTATTCATACTGAATCTGCTTTGGGCTGGCTCGAATTGTTCGTCTGAACGTCCAATTTCGATCACCTCTCACCCCTCTGCCCCCATCCGCCCCACCCCTCTACGCACGACTGAGGTCACCCATGCCCCCCTCGGCCACCGCTCCGGTCGACTCCCCGCAGCCCCCGGCCTCACAGCCCCGCGGCGGCCTCGACCGGTTCTTCAAGATCTCCGAGCGGGGGTCGAGCGTCGCACGCGAGTTCCGCGGCGGGCTCGCCACGTTCTTCGCGATGGCCTACATCATCGTGCTCAACCCGATCATCCTGGGCAGCGCGAAGGACATGTACGGCCACCAGCTCGACAACGGTCAGCTGGTCACCGCCACCGTGCTCTCCGCCGCCTTCTCCACGCTCCTGATGGGTGTCATCGGCAACGTGCCGATCGCGCTCGCCGCCGGTCTCGGCGTCAACACCGTCGTCGCGCTCCAGCTCGCCCCCCGGATGAGCTGGCCGGACGCGATGGGCATGGTCGTCCTCGCGGGCCTCGTGGTGATGCTGCTGGTGGCCACCGGGCTGCGGGAGCGGGTGATGAACGCCGTGCCGAGGTCGCTCCGCAAGGGCATCGCGATCGGCATCGGCCTGTTCATCATGCTGATCGGCCTCGTCGACTCGGGCTTCGTCTCGCGCATCCCGGACGCCGCGCACACCACCGTGCCGCTCCAGCTCGGCGGCGACGGCCACCTCAACGGCTGGCCGGTGCTCGTCTTCGTGCTCGGCGCCCTGCTCACGCTCGCGCTGATCGTGCGCAAGGTGCCCGGCGCGATCCTGATCTCGATCATCGCCATGACCGTCGTCGCCGTGGTCATCGACGCGGTCGCCGGACTGCCGGACGGGGCCTGGGGTCTGACGACGCCCTCCTGGCCGGGGAACCCGGTCTCCGCGCCCGACTTCGGGCTGCTCGGCGAGGTCAGTCTGTTCGGCGGCTTCGAGAAGGTCGGCTATCTGACCGGCGTCCTCTTCGTCTTCACCGTGCTGCTGTCCTGCTTCTTCGACGCGATGGGCACCATCCTCGGCGTCGGTGACGAGGCGAAGCTGATGGACCGGGACGGCAACTTCCCCGGCATCAACAAGGTGCTGTTCGTCGACGGCATCGCGGTCGCCTCGGGCGGTGCGACCTCGGCCTCCGCCACCACGTGCTTCGTGGAGTCCACCGCGGGCGTCGGCGAGGGCGCCCGCACCGGACTGGCGAGCGTGGTGACCGGTCTGCTCTTCTCGGTGGCGCTGTTCCTCACACCGCTGGCGACGATGGTCCCGTCGCAGGCGGCCACCCCCGCCCTGCTGGCGGTCGGCTTCCTGATCATCGCGGGCTCGGTGCGGGACATCGACTGGAGCGACTACACGCTCGCGGTCCCGGCGTTCCTCGCGATGGTGATGATGCCGTTCACGTACTCGATCACCAACGGCATCGGCATCGGCTTCATCGCCTTCGCCGTGCTGCGGCTGGCGGCGGGCCGGGGCCGCGAGGTCCCGGTCGCGATGTACGTGGTGTCGGCGGTGTTCGTCTTCTCCTACGCGATGCCGGCGCTCGGCCTCACGTGATCGGGTCCCGGGCCGTGATCGGGTCCCGGGCCGTAATGGGGTCGCGGCCCGTGATCGGGTCTCTGGTCATCGTCGGTCCGGTCGGTCCGGTCGGTCCGTAGAACCTCTCCGTCTCCTCGACGGCCGCCTTGAAGCGTTCGTCGAAGTCGTCGCGCATGAGCGTCCGGACCACGTAGTCCTGGACGCTCATGCCGCGTTTCGCGGCGTGCTCCCGAAGTCGGTCGAGCAGCTCACCGTCTATCCGCAGGCTGAGCACTGTCGATCCCATGCCCAGCAGGGTCCCCGCCCCGGAGCGCCCCGCGCGTCACTTTCCGCTGCCGACTCACTCGTTCGGGTGACTGGAATGTACGCGAGGTGCCCCGAGTGGTATTTAGGAAGGGTAATGAGTTACGCTAACAAACATGCCTGACCTGATCCACGACGGTGACAGTGCCGCCGCCGTGAGCTCCCTCCGCTCCGCCGTGATGCTGCTGGGCCGGCGCCTGAAGCACCAGCGCGTCGACGAGTCGCTGAGCCCCACCGAGATGTCGGTGCTCGGCACCCTCGCCCGCTGCGGTTCGGCCACCCCCGGTGAGCTGGCCCGCAAGGAGCACGTGCAGCCGCCGTCGATGACCCGCATCGTCGCGCTGCTGGAGGCGAAGGGGCTGGTCAGGCTGGAACCGCACCCCGATGACCGTCGGCAGAAGATGGTCAGCCAGACCGAGCAGGCCGAGGCCATGCTCGCGGAGAGCCGCACCAAGCGGAACGCCTGGCTGACCCGGCTCGCCGAGGGCCTGGACGAGGACGAGTGGGAGACGCTGCGGGCCGCCGCGCCCGTGTTGGAGAAGCTCGCCCACCTGTGACCCCGCGGGCGCACCGACGCCGACCGGCCCGGCCGCGTCCCGTATCCCCTTCCCGGGTACGGGCGCACCGGACCGGTCGCCGCCGGAGCGCCCGTCGTCGCGTCCTCGTCAAACCGCACGCCGCAGACGTACGAGGAGATGAACCCTTTTGAGTACGGGACCCGGAGCAGACTCCGCCCCCGCACCGGCTTCCACCCACGAGAGCACGACCGGCGGGACCTTCTCGTCGCTGAAGATCCGTAACTACCGCCTGTTCGCCACGGGCGCCGTGATCTCCAACACCGGTACCTGGATGTCCCGCATCACGCAGGACTGGCTCGTCCTGAGCCTGACGGGGTCGGCCACCGCCGTGGGCATCACCACGGCCCTCCAGTTCCTTCCCATGCTGCTGTTCGGCCTGTACGGCGGCGTCATCGCCGACCGCCTCCCGAAGCGGCGGATCCTGCTCGTCAGCCAGGCCATGCTCGGCCTGTGCGGCATCGCGCTGGCCGCCCTGACCCTGACCGGGGTCGTCCAGGTCTGGCACGTGTACCTGATCGCGTTCCTGCTCGGCATGGTGACGGTCGTCGACAACCCGGCCCGCCAGTCGTTCGTCTCCGAGATGGTCGGCCCGGCGCAGCTGCGCAACGCGGTCAGCCTGAACTCGGCGAACTTCCAGTCCGCCCGTCTCATCGGTCCCGCCGTCGCCGGTGTCCTGATCACCACGGTCGGCAGCGGCTGGGCGTTCCTGCTGAACGGCCTGTCCTTCCTGGCCCCGCTCGTCGGCCTGCTGATGATGCGCACGCGCGAGCTGCACCCCTCGGTCCGGGTCCCCCGCGCCAAGGGCCAGCTGCGCGAGGGCCTGCGCTACGTCCGTGGCCGCCCGGAGCTGATCTGGCCGATCGTCCTGGTCGGCTTCGTCGGCACGTTCGGCTTCAACTTCCCGATCTGGCTGACCGCCTTCGCCGACGAGGTCTTCGACGGCGGTGCGGGGATGTACTCCTTCTTCAACATCCTGATGGCGGCCGGTTCGCTGGCCGGGGCCCTGCTGTCGGCCCGCCGCCGCTCCACGCGGCTGCGGATGCTGGTGGCGGCGGGCACGGCGTTCGGCCTGCTGGAGATCGCCGCCTCGCTCTCCCCGTACGTCTGGCTGTTCGCGCTCCTCCTGGTCCCGATCGGGATGCTCGGCCTGACGACGAACATCACCGCGAACACGAGCGTCCAGATGGCCGCCGACCCCGAGATGCGGGGCCGGGTGATGAGCCTGTACATGATGGTCTTCGTCGGCGGTACGCCGGTGGGCGCCCCGATCGTCGGCTGGATCAGCGACACCTACGGAGCCCGGGTCGGCTTCGCGGCGGGCGGCGCGATCTCGGTGATCGCCGCCCTGGCGGTGGGCTTCGCCCTCGCCCGCGTCGGCGGCCTCCGCCTGAAGGTCGACCTCGGGCCGGGCCGCCCGCACGTCCGTTTCGTCCAGCGGGAGCAGCTGGCGACGGCGGCGTAGAGAGCGGCCGCCGCACACACGAACGCCCTCCTCCCGGGTCGCTTCCGGGAGGAGGGCGTTCCGCGTGCGGGGTCAGTCGCGGGGGAAGGAGTCAGTCTTCAGGACCAGGTCGAGCGGGGTGCCGGTCATGTCGATGTCGAGGCCGAAGTCGACGACGAGCTTCTTGTGGTAGTCGCCGTCCTTCGGCTCCGAGTGCAGCAGGCACCGGCCCGTGTACGGGTCGATGATGAGGAAGGCGGGGACTTCGGCGGCGGCGTAGGCGTCCTTCTTGGGCCCGTAGTCGGCCGCGGCGGTGCCCTTGGAGATGACCTCGCCCACGAACTCGATGTGCTCGGGGAGCCAGCGGCCGCGTTCGTCCTTGGCCGCCTGGTCGGAGAGCTTCACGATGTCGGGGGCGAAGCCGTTGCCGATGCCGAAGTCGATGCGTACGTCTGACAGGACCCGTACATCCATTCCGAACCGGTCCTCCAGAGCGCGCACGATCCGGCGGATGATCTCCCAGTGCGTGTCCCGCTGCGGCGACATGTGAACGGTCCCCTCGACGATCTCGACCTTGAATCCCTCGGGGGTGGGCTCAAGCCACTCGAACATCTCGTCCAGAGTGCGCTCGTCGCTGATGTCGGCCATGTCGATCCTGTCGGTGTCTACGACGGTCATCGTGCCGCTCCGCCCCGCCACCGCACGGGCGTGCGGGCAGCCGCGTAGGACAACGATAGGCCTGGCCACCCGGTCACGCCGGGACCTCCCGGACTTCGGGGAGGGGCCGGGTGAGGAGGGGGCGGGCCTGGGCGTCGGCCCGGTGGGCGGTGCCGTTACGCTCGAAGGGTGGACCCGAAGACCAGAAACCGCATCATGGCGGCCGCGCTCGTGTTGATGTTCCTCGTCGTCGCCGTGGGGGCCGCGCTGGGCGGCTGAGCCCGCGCGCCGCCGTCGGCCCTCGCACCGCACGACGGACCGACCCCGCGGAGGCTTCGCGCACTCCGGGGCCGGGGCCGCTTGCCTGGAGTGGACTCGAAGGAGTTGGCTGGTGAGTCATGGAGTACACACAGCTCGGACGTACGGGACTCAAGGTCAGCAGGCTCGTTCTCGGGACGATGAACTTCGGCCCGCAGACCAACGAGTCGGACAGCCACGCCATCATGGACGCCGCGCTCGGCGCGGGCCTGAACTTCTTCGACACGGCCAACGTCTACGGCTGGGGTGAGAACAAGGGGCGCACCGAGGAGATCCTCGGCACCTGGTTCGCCCAGGGCGGCGGCCGCCGGGACAAGGTGGTCCTGGCCACCAAGATGTACGGGAACATGGGCACCGACGGCGAGGCGTGGCCCAACCACGACAAGCTCTCCGCCGTGAACATCCGGCGCGCGGTCGACGCCTCGCTCAAGCGTCTCCAGACCGACCACATCGACCTGTACCAGTTCCACCACGTCGACCGGGACACCCCGTTCGAGGAGATCTGGCAGGCGATCGACGTCCTGGTCCAGCAGGGCAAGATCCTCTACGCCGGTTCCTCGAACTTCCCCGGCTACAAGATCGCCCAGGCCAACGAGCAGGCCGCCAGGCGTGGTTCGCTCGGCCTGGTCAGCGAGCAGTGCATCTACAACCTCGCCGAGCGCCGTGCCGAGATGGAGGTCATCCCGGCCGCGCGGGACTACGGCCTCGGCGTCATCCCCTGGTCCCCGCTCCACGGCGGTCTGCTGGGCGGAGTCATCAAGAAGACGACCGAGGGCGGCCGCCGCGCCTCGGGCCGGGCGGCCGACGCCCTGGCCGACACCGCGGTCCGCGCCCAGATCCAGTCCTACGAGGACCTGCTCGCCGAGCACGGCCTGGAGCCCGGCGAAGCGGCCCTGGCCTGGCTCCTGACCCGCCCCGGCGTCACGGGCCCGATCGTCGGCCCCCGCACCGCCGACCAGCTCGACAGCGCCCTCCGGGCCCTTGAGCTGGACCTCCCCGAGGCGGTGCTCACCGGCCTGGACGAGATCTTCCCGGGCCCCGGACCCTCGCCGGAGGCGTTCGCCTGGTAGCGGCCACGGGCCCGCACGAAGGGGGTCTTCCGGCACCGTGGCCACACGGTGCCGGAAGACCCCCTTCGTGGTGCCGCGGACGCGGCGGTGGAGCTGTCGTCGAGAGGAGCCACGGGCGGTGCCGAGGCGTTCGGAGTCGCACCCGACGGGTCGGCCGGACGTCAGAACGGCATGTGGCCGCGCGCACGACGGCCCGCGGAGCCGCTGCGGCCGACCGCCTTGGAGCTGCTGCGGAACGGCTTGCTGAAGATGCGGCCCAGGACGCCGGGGGCCTTGCCGCCGGCGCGGGATCCCAGGCCGAGGGTGCGTTGGGTGCCGCGCTCCGGGTGACGGGAGAGGCGCGGCACGAGGAAGGCGAGTACGGCGAGCACGACGCAGACGGCGATGATTCCGACGACCATCATGGTGACTCCTAGTCCAGAGCTGTTGTTCGAACGGGTGCTGTCAGCCACGTGTGCCCGACCGATCGGACCTCAACCAGGTCATCGCCCGGTCATCTCCCCGGTGTGTCCGGGCCCACCCGCCTGACCTGGCCGCACGCGGGCAGAAGATGGTTCGCCGCGGGGCGCTCCGGAAGGCGGGGCGCGGCCGTGGCACCCACCGACGAAAGGACGCACCGATGTCGCCGACGACCGAGCAGTGGGGCGAGGTCCTCCGTACGCATCTGGCTCTGGCGGAGGACGGGTCGCCCGTCCTGGCAGCCGCCGTGTTCTCCGCCGACGCGGGGTTCTTCGCGGCCGCCGGGCGCGGGGATGAGGACGGCTGGTCGTACTTCCGGTCGGTGGCGGGCGACGTGGTCGCGGCCGTCACCCCGGAGGGCGGTGCGGAGGCGGCCAGTACCTCGGGGGGCGGTGCTGGGGCGGCCAGTACCTCGGGGGGCGAGGGCGGTGATCCGGACGACGTCGAGGCGCTGTGCACGGTGTGCGAGGAGGCCGTGCACCCCCGGGGTCTGCGGGTCGCCGGGACGTTCTGGCGGCGCGAGAGCCGGGAGGTGGTCTCCGACGTGGTCACCGGGGGCGAACTGCACCTCGCGCTGTTGCGGGAGGGCGACCGGTCCATGTGGGTCGTCCGCTCCGAACGGGGCTTCTGCACGTTCGTCCTGGTCGACGGGGACAGCGACGCGCGCATCTCCGAGGCCCGGTCCCTCGCCCTCGACTTCGACTCGTACCTGGTCGGGCAGGGTTACTGACCGTTCCCGCCCGCCGCGTCCCGCCGTCCGGCCGAGTCACCCCCGCCCGCCGGGTCGGTCCCGTCCGCCGGGTCACCCGTGCCCGTCGGGTCGCTCCCGTCCGCCGGGTCGCGCTCGCCGTACGGTTCCGGTTCGGGGCGCTCCTCGGTGAGTTCCGGCTCCAGTCCCTCCGTCACGGCCGTACGGTGGCGGCCCGCGTCGGAACGCCACGCCTCGAAGGCCCAGCCGGTCAGGACCACCACCGCGCCGCCCAGCAGCCAGCCGCCGATGACGTCGCTGAACCAGTGCACGCCCAGGGCGATCCGGGTGAAGCCGACCCCGACCACGGACACCACCGCCAGGGTCCAGCACAGCCGGCGCCAGCGGGGGGCGACCAGCGGCAGCAGCACCAGCAGCAGGATCGCGCACGACGTGGTCGCCGTCATCGCATGGCCCGAGGGGAACGAGAAGCCCGGGGCCTGGGCCACCGGGTCCTGGAGCGAGGGCCTGGCCCGCTCCACCACGACCTTGGCGAGCAGGCCGATCACCCCGCCGCCGATCGCCGTGGTGGCGGCCCACGCGGCGAGCCGCCACGCCCGGCGGTACAGCAGCCAGCAGGTGAGCAGCGCCACCGCCGTGCGCAGCGTCGCCGGGTCCCACACCCGGTCGGACAGGAACCGCAGCGCCGTCGTCCACCCCGGGTGCTCCAGCGCCACCTCGTGCAGCCGCCGGGCCGCGCCCGTGTCCACGCGCAGCAGCGGCGGCCACGCACCCTGGACCAGGACGACCAGCAGCCCGAAGGGCACCGCGGCGAGCGCTCCGGCCCCGACGGCCCCCAGCAGCCGCAGCCCCAGACGGCGGTCCGCGCGGCGGGTCCGCGGGCGTGCGTCCCCGTCCGCCCGGTCGTTCCCGTCAGCCCGGTCGTTCCCGTCAGCCCGGTCGTCCCCGTCCACGCGGCCCTCCGGGGGTACGGGGTCGTGCGGGGCCACGGGGTCGTCCTTATCCGCAGGGGCCGGGGGGCGGGGGAGGGGTCGTGGCACGTCAGGCTCCTGGGTCGGGTGAGGCCGGTGTGGGCTTGCGGGCTCGGGCGGCCTCCAGCTGGGCGGCGAAGGACAGCCCGAGGAAGAGGGCGATGGACGTCAGATAGGCCCACAGGAGCAGCGACATGAACGCGCTCAGCGGTCCGTAGACCGTGTCGAAGGAACCACTGATGCCGAGATAGAGGCTCAGCAGCCAGGTGATGAGCGTCCATAGGAAGAGGTACACGGCGGCGCCGAACGCCAGCCAGGTGTAGCCGGGCTGCTTACGGCGCGGGGAGCGGCGGAAGATCGCGCTCGCCGAGACGAGAGCGAGCAGGAACCCCAGCGGCCAGCGCAGCAGGTCCCCCACGTCCCGGGCCGTGTCGTCCAGCCCGTACACCGTGGCCGCCGCCGCGACGAGGTCGCCGCCCGCCACCATCATGATCGAACCGATGCCCAGCGGGATGCCGGCGCTCAGCGCCATCACCAGCCCGCGCAGGTACTTCCGGTGGAAGACGCGGTCCCGCTCGACGCCGTAGATCCGGTTCGCGCCCCGCTCGATCTGGCACATCGCGGTCGTGACGTTGGCCATCGAGAAGGCCAGGCCCAGCCAGAGCGCCACCTCGGGGCCCTCCCCGTCGCCCCGCCGCTGGCCGTCGAGCGCGTCGTTCACCACCTCGGCGCTGGGGCCCGCGCTGACGCTCTGGATGGTCAGCTCGGCGAGCCTGCCCGCACCCTCGGTGTGCAGCTCCGCCGAGAGACCGACGAACGCGATCACCAGCGGAACGATGGCCAGAATCGTCTGGAGCGCCAGCGCGCGGGCGTGGCTGAAGCCGTCGGCGTAGCGGAACCGTACGAACGCGTCCCGCACCAGGGGCCAGCGGCCGTAGTGGCGCAGGGCCGCCAGCGCCTCGTCGCCGGAGAGTTCCTCGCCGCGCATGTCCCGCGTGACCGGGACCCGGGTCGCCGTTCCCATCAGCGCTCCCGCGCCGCGGGCGGGACGGCGGCGGCCTGCGGAAGCGTCGCCGACGGGACGGTCTCCGGGGGCGAGGCCGCCGCGGGCCGGTGTGCGGCCTCCGGGAGCAGGACGGTCAGGGCGCCCGCCCGGACCTCGGCGGTGAGGCGGCGGCCGGGGCCGACCGGATCGCCGTCGATCTCCCGCCGCTGCGGCCGGACGAAGGTCAGCTCGGCACGGCGGAAGGTGTGGAACTCCACCGGCCCCCGGGGCCCGGCTCCCCGGCGCCCGGAGCGTCCGGGGCTCAGCAGCACGCCCGCCACCCGGAGCCAGCCGCCCGCGCCCCGGGGGTCGAAGAGCGCGAGGTCCAGGAGCCCGTCGTCGGGGCGGGCGGTGGGGACGGGGGCCGCGCCCGCCTGGACGGTTCCTATGTTGGCGAGGAGGACCATGCGGGCGGTGCGGTGCAGTTCCGGGCCGCCGTCCAGGCGGATGGCCAGCCGCATCCGCGGAGCCCGCAGCCCGGTGGCCGCGGCCAGGACGTACGCGGGCCAGCCCAGGGCGGACTTGGCCCGGTCCGAGGTCTCCTCCAGCATCACCGCGTCCAGCCCCGCCCCGGCCATCGCGGTGAAGTGCGTGGCGGGCAGGGAGTCGCCCTCGACGCGGCCGAGGTCCAGCGCGCGCGGCTCGCCGGTCAGCGCGGCGGCGAGGGCGTCGGCGGGTCCGAGCGGCAGACCGAGGTTGCGTACGAGCAGATTGCCGGTGCCGCAGGGCACCAGGACCAGCGGGACACCGCTACCGGCCAGCGCGTCCGCGACGGCCCGGACCG
Source organism: Streptomyces sp. NPDC101181 (assembly GCF_044767975.1). NCBI lineage: Bacteria > Bacillati > Actinomycetota > Actinomycetes > Kitasatosporales > Streptomycetaceae > Streptomyces > Streptomyces sp. NPDC101181. The sequence goes on from NZ_JBIWOX010000002.1 coordinate 266,338, forward strand.
TGCCGTCGCCGCCGCAGACCACGATCAGTTCGGCCCCGCCGCGCAGAGCTTCGGAGGTCTGGCCGCCGCCGGTGTCCTCGGCGGTGGTCTCCACGAACGTGGTTCTGCGGTAACCGTGTTGGGCCAGCACCAGTCGCAACTGGTCCCGGGTGGCCCGGTCGGTCACCGTCGGATTGACGATCACGGTGACCGGCCCACGCTCGGGGGCATCACCGCGTTCGGCCGCGGCCACCGCGATGTCCACCGCGTCGGCCGGGGGCCGCCCGGCCCAGGAGTGCCCGGCGAGCACCGCCCGGCCCACCACGAGCACGGACAGCGCCCCGTTCAGCATCCCGCCGGCCACGTCGGTGGGGTGGTGCATGCCCCGGTAGAGGCGGGCGAGCCCCACCAGCAGCGGAAGCAGCAGCAGGAGCGCGGCGAGCGGCACGCGCCAGGGCCGGCGGACCCGGGACAGGACGAGGGCGGCGAGTCCGGCGTACAGGGCGGTGGCCGCCCCGGTGTGGCCCGAGGTGTAACTCGACGTCGGCGGCGAGGCGTCCAGCCGCTCCACGTCCGGGCGGGTCCGGTCCACGGAGGTCGTGATCAGCAGGAAGACCAGCGACTGGAGCGACACCGCGACGGCCAGGAAGATCGTCTCCCGCCACATCGGCAGCCGGGGCACCAGGACCAGCGCGAGGCAGCACAGCAGGGTCAGCCCCACCACCGTGCTGGTGTCGCCCAGCGCGGAGGCGATCGTGGACGCGGTGGTGAGCGTAGCCGTACGGGCGTCCTCCAGGCCCTCATTCACGGCGTCCTCCGCCGTCATCGGCCACAGGTTCCGGGCCGGTCCCGTGATCAGCAGCCCGGCGCCCGCCACGACGGCGGCCTGGCACACGGCGAAGGCGCCGATCCGGGCGGTGACCCGGGCGGCGCCGCTGGTCAGGGCGGGAGAGCGGCCGGGCCGACGCGGGGCCGCCGCCCCCGACCGCGGACCTGCTCCTGATCGTGGACCCGGCCCTGACTGTGGGCCTGGCCCTGACTCCGGGTCTGCCCCCGCTGCTGGCTTCGGGTCTGTCCCAGGCACCCCCGCCCCTGGCTCACGGGTCCCTCTCGCCGGAACGGCAGTGCCCATCGGTTCCCCCCACGTCTGCTCCGCCGCACGGCGGTTCCGCGGAAGCCTGTTCTCCCTCGGCGCTACGCCGTATGCCCTGCCATGCCCAGGTCAGGCCTGCGGACGGGATGTTCCCGCCCATGCCCGCTCCGGACGTGCGCGGGGTACGCGTGGCGGGATGGGCCCACGCGGGGGCCGGCGTACGCGGGGCGGGCTGCTGGGCTACGCGTGCGTGCCCGGGGGCGCCAGGTACGGTGCGTCGGTTCAGGGCCCGGAGAGCGGTACGGCCGCGGTGATCGACCGTCCTCCCTCGGCGAGTTGGACGACCTGCACCTGATCGGCGACCTGGTGCACCAGCCACCACCCCCCGCCCGCCAGCCCCGTACGGCCGGGGTCGGGGGCGTCCGGGAACGCGGGCAGGGGCTCGTCGCAGGGGTCCGTGACGCTGATGGTGATCTCGTCGCGGTACAGCGAGCAGACGAGGAAGCAGTCCCGGGAGAGGGCGGCCCCGTGGTGCAGGACGTGGCCCACCAGCTCCGAGGCGACGAGGGTGGCGTCCTGGACGCCTGCCAGATGGGCGGTGCGGTACCGGGCGTCCGGTGCGCACCGCAGCGGGTAGAGGGCGAACTCCACCTCCTGGCGAGCCTCGGCAGCCGATCTCGGTCGGCACACCCGGTTCGCCGCGTCGGTTCCGCCACCTTCCATGAGGCGGCTCCTCTCGGTTCCGTACGGTCAGGGCGTCCGCGGCCTCGGAACGGGCGGGTGCGCGATCGTCATGCGCTGGGCGGGGATGCCGGAGACCGCCTCGTCCGCTGCCGCCGCCCTCCGCAGAATGTCGTCGGCGGCGAGCAGGGCGTCGTGGACTGTACGGGTGCCCGTACTCACACACAGGGTGTACGTCACGTCCTCCAGGCTCCGCTGCAACTCGTAGTCGGAGTCCTGGGAGTGGCGCAGTTGCAGGTCGTTGTAGCGGGCCAGCAGCGTGCGCATGGCATCCGGGGTCGGGATCAGCATGGGTCACCAGCCGTCGCAGAGGCAATGTGGTTCACCTTGTGCCCCGCGGTTCCCGCCCCACGCCCCCGTACCGGCCCTCTTTCGGGGCGGAGCACGCGGAGAGGCCCGAACGTTCGCATTGTCAAAGTGCTCACGTTTGAAGCGCGCCGCTCCGGTCAGGCGGAGGGAGACCGCGGAACCGAGCACGACGAAGGGTGAGGGACATGGCTGCCGACGAGAAGAGCCAGGCCAAGGTGGAGCAGGCCAAGGGCAAGGTCAAGGAGACGGCGGGGCGCGCCGTGGGCAACGAGCGGCTCACCGCCGAGGGCCGCGCCGACCAGGTCAAGGGCGACGCCCGCCAGGCCAAGGAGAAGGTCAAGGACGCCCTGACCGACTGACGTGGCCGTATCTCCACGGCACGGGCCCCGCGGATCCCCTTCCGGCGGGGCTCCGTCATGTCCGGCGGGGCTCCGTCACGCCGCGAGCCGACCGGTCGCCCCGAAGCGCGGAGCCCGAAGCCCGGAGTCCGGAGTGCGGAGCCCAAAGCCCGGAGCCCGGATGTCCGTGCGGCAGCGGCTCAGTGTCCCTCGCACTCCGTCAGGTCCGGGCGGCCCGGCGGGTTCTTGTTGCCGACCAGGGCCGACAGGTTCTCGGTGTACATGTCCTCCCAGGTCCTGCTGTCCAGGATCGTGCGGAGCGCCGCGCACACCTCGCCCTTCAGCAGGGGCGTACCCGGCCGCATCGCCACCCCGTACCCCTCCGCGCCCTGGATGTTCTCCAGGCGGCGCACCTTGCCCGGGTTCGCCTGGACGTACCCCGCGAGGATGATGTCGTCGGAGGCCACCGCGTACACCTCGGAACGCGGGTCCAGGAGCTTGTCCAGGCAGTCCTGGTAGGTGTTGGGCTGCGACGCGGCCATGGTGAAGCCCTGTTCCGGCAGCGCCTTCTCGTACGTCGACTCCCGCGCCGTGCACACCTCGACGCCCAGGTCCCGCAGATCGCTGGAGTCGTTGATCGTGTACCTGCTCGACTTCTCGCGGACCAGGAAGCCCCGGCTGGCCTCGTAGTAAGGGCCCGCGAAGTCGACGCTGTACCCGCCCGGTGAGGCGTTCTTGCGGTCGTCGGTGATGCTGTACGAAGCGATGACCAGGTCCACCTGCTTGGTCTTCAGCGCGGTGGAACGGTAGTCCGTGGCCACCGTCGTGAACGCGACCTCGCCCCGCTCGTAGCCCATGCTCTCGGCTATCGCGTACGCCAGGTCGATATCGTAACCCCGGTACGTACGGGTCTTCTTGTCGAACTTGCTGAGGCCCGGCTGGTCGTCCTTGACGCCGATCTCCAGCGTGGGATGGGTGTCCTTCCACCTCTCCCGCGTGCCGGTGCCGTCGCCCCCCTGACGGCCCTGCTCCGAACCGGACGTCGCCCGGTCGCCCGTTCCGCCGTCCGCGTCGTCGCCCCGCGTCACCAGCCAGCCGGCCCCGGCCAGCAGCGCCGCGCACACCACCGCCGCCGCGGCCTTCCGGGCGCCGGACCCGCCGCGCCGCCCGGCCGCGCCGGCGGCCCCGGGGCCCGGGGCGGGCGCTGCCGGAGGCGGCGGGGGCGGCACGGACACCGACGGGTCCGGTGTGGACGGGGCCGTCGGCGGGTGCGTGGGCGCGGCGGCCGGGGAGGCCGGGACCGGGGACGTGGCGGACGGGTCCGTGGCGGGGTGCCGGGCGGCGGCCGGGTCGTCGAGGACCTCCCGGAGCATCGCCTCCGCCGTCGCCGCGTCCAGGCGCTCGCGCGGGTCCGTGATCAGCAGGCCCTGGATGACCGGGGCGAGCGGTCCGGCGTACCGCAGGGCCGGGTCGGGGGACTGGCGGATGTTCTCCTGGACCTCCCACACCTCGGCCCCGGCGAACGGCACGCGGCCCTCCGCCATCTCGTACAGCGTGACTCCCAGCGCCCAGAGGTCGGAGGCGGGCGTGGGCCCCGGGGACGCGGGGGCGAACAGCTCGGGGGCCAGGTACGGGGAGGTGCCGAGGACGCTGCCGGAGCGCGTCACCCGGTCCGCGCCCTCGAACGTGGCGATGCCGAAGTCGACCAGGATGGCGAGCCCGTCGTCCCGGACGAGCACGTTGCCGGGCTTCACGTCGCGGTGGACGACGGACGCGCCGTGCACCGCGCGCAGGCCCTGGAGTATCTGGAGGCCGATGTCCGCCGCCCTCGGCACGGCCAGGACCCGTTCGCTCCTCAACAGGTCGGCCAGCGAACGTGCTTCGAGCAGTTTCATCACGATCCACACCTGGTGGTCGGTCTCCACCTGGTCGTGGACCGTCACCACGTTCTGATGCTCGATCTTGGCGATGGCCTCCGCCTCGCGCCGCGCCCGCTGCATCGCCGCCGCCGAGGCGCCCGCCGTCATGGTGTTCCGGTCCAGCAGGCCCTTCACGGCGACGAACCGGCGCAACCGCCGGTCGTGGGCCTTCCAGACCTCGCCCATGCCGCCGCTGCCGATCGGTTCCAGCAGCTCGTAGCGGCCGTCGATCACGCGGAGTGGAGTGTCCGGAGGTGTCCGCCGCGGTGCGCCCCCGCCGTCTTCGCCGTGCATTCGACCCGCCCCCCTGTGCACTTCGTCAACCAGGCCAGATTAGACGCTCCGTCATGGTCCGGCCCCGCCTGCTCGTTGAGTTGTCGGCGGGGACTCTCAGGAGGCCGATCCGCCGTTGCTCTTCAGCAACTGGCCGTTGACCCACTGCCCTTCGGGCGAGCAGAGGAACGCCACCAGGTGCGCGGTGTCCCGCGGGGTTCCGACACGGCCGAGCGGGGTGTCCCGGGCCAGGGCGTCCCGTAGCTCGTCGTCCATCCAACCCGTGTCCACGGGGCCGGGGTTGACGACGTTCGCCGTGACCCCGAGGTGGGCCAGCTCGTGCGCGGCGGCCAGGACAATGCGGTCCAGGGCGCCCTTGCTGGCGCCGTAGGGCAGGTTGCCGACGGTGTGGTCGCTCGTGAGCGCCACGATCCGGCCCGACGCGGACCCGGGCGTCCCGCGGAAGCGCAGCCCGTACTCCCGCACGAGCAGCCAACTGGCCCGCGCGTTCACGGCGAAGTGCCGGTCGAAGGCCTCCTCGGTCGTGTCCAGCAGCCCCGAGTCCACCGACTCCGCGTGCGCCAGGACCAGCGCGGTCACCGGCCCGCCGAGGCCCTGCTCCGCCGCGTCGAAGATCCGGGCCGGGGCGCCCCGGCCGGTCAGGTCCGCCTCGATCGCCGCCGTACGCGCTCCCGCCGCCTCCAGGTCCCGCGCGATGGCCGCGGCGGCCCCGTCCTCGGCGCCCCACGGCATGCGCCGGTCGTAGGGCGTCCAGTAGGTGAAGGCGACGTCCCAGCCGGTGGCGGCGAGCCGCCGCGCGATGCCGGCGCCGATCCCGACACCGCGTCCGACTCCGGTGACCAGGGCGATGGGGCGGGCCGGGTCCGGCCTCGGGGCAGGCGGTTCATCGATCGTCACACGGTGATCCTTTGCGCCGCGTACGCGTATGTCAACGCCCTTTCCGAGCACCCCCCTCGACGCCTTCCCGACCCCTTTGACCTGCGGTGACCCACGTTCCTGGTAGCTCGACCCGATCTTTGTGTTTCCCCTTCGCGGAACGCGCTCCTAGCGTGGGTGTCGGAAACTGCGATGAAAGCCGCATAACGGAAAAGTCCGTACGGCCAGTGGAGCAGAGTCCGGGGACCGGAAGAACTTCGGAGCAGAGTCCGGGGACCGGAAGAGCAGAGAGCGGAGAGAGGACCGACCATGAGTGAGCAGCAGCCGCTGAACGGCAGGACCGCGGTGGTCGCCGGAGGCGCGAAGAACCTCGGCGGCCTGATCAGCCGGTCGCTCGGCGAGGCCGGCGCCGACGTCGTCGTCCACTACCACGGCGAGAACACCGCCGCCGATGCCGAGAAGACGGCGGAGGCCGTACGGGGAGCGGGCGCGCGGGCCGTCGTCGTACGGGAGGACCTGACCCGGGTCGAGGGCGTGCGCAGCCTCTTCGACCAGGCGCTGGACGCGTTCGGTGGGGTGGACGTCGCCGTGAACACCACCGGCATGGTGCTCCGCAAGCCGATCGCGGAGACCTCGGAGGAGGAGTACGACCGCATGTTCGCGATCAACTCCAAGGCGGCGTACTTCTTCCTCCAGGAGGCCGGTGCGCGGCTCAACGACGGCGGCCGGATCGTCAGTCTGGTGACGTCGCTGCTCGCCGCGTTCACCGACGGGTACGCCACGTACGCGGGCGCGAAGGCTCCGCTGGAGCACTTCACCCGGGCGGCGGCCAAGGAGTTCGCGCCGCGCGGCATCGCGGTGAACAATGTCGCCCCGGGGCCGATGGACACACCGTTCTTCTACCCGCAGGAGACGCCGGAGCGGGTGGAGTTCCACAAGTCGCAGGCGATGGGCGGGCGGCTCACGGAGATCGAGGACATCGCGCCGCTGGTGAAGTTCCTGGTCACGGAGGGCGGCTGGATCACCGGACAGACGATCTTCGCCAACGGTGGCTACACGGTCCGCTGACCGGGGACAGGCACGGTTCGCCGACTGCGGGTCGGCGGCCCGTGCGCCGTCCGCCGCTCGGTGGGGCACGCACGGTCCGCGGTCCGGTGGGACATGCGTCGTTCGCCGTCCGGTCGGGCACGCGCGGTCCGCCGTCCGGCAGGACATGCGTCGTCCGCCGTCCGGTGGCCATGCACGGCCCGCCGTCCGGCGGGCACGGATACCGAGGGCGTCGGGAGACCGCGTGAGTCTGGATCTGCGGAAGCTGGAACATCTCGTCGCGGTCGCCGAGGAGGGCGGGTTCACCCGGGCGGCCGAACGGCTGCACCTGAGCCAGCAGGCGCTGAGCACCTCCATCCGCACCCTGGAACGGCACGTCGGCGTCCAGCTCCTGGACCGGGGCCACCAGCACGTCACCCCGACCCCGGCCGGTCAGGCGCTCATCGAGGACGCCCGCGCCCTCGGCGCCCAGGCGCTCGCCGCCCTGGACCGCGCCCGCCGCATCGGGCGCGGCCAGGGCGGGCACCTGCGGATCGGCCACACCCCGGCGGTCACGGCGGAGGAGGTCGTGGAGCTGCTGACCCGGGCCGGTACGGAGGAGCAGGGCGTCCAGGCCCACGTCCGCCAGCTCTTCCCCGACGAGCTGCGCGAGCAACTGCTGACGGGCGCCTGCGACCTGGGCCTGACCCGGGCGATGCCCGCCGACACCGGCCTGACCCGCGCCCGGATCGCCGAACACCGCCTCCGGGTCGCCGTCCCGGACGGCCATCCGCTGGCCGCCCGGCCCTCGGTCGCCCTGGCGGACCTGCGCGGGGAACCGCTCGTGGTGTGGGGCGAGCCGGGCTCATCCGCGTACACGGACCTCCTGATCGGCCTGTGCCGTCAGGCGGGCGTGGAGCCGGACACCCGCCGCAACCCGGTCCAGGGCACCCCGCCCGTCACGGCCGTCACCGCGACCGGCCGCCTCGCCTTCGTCACGACGCCCCCGGGCCCGGCGGCGGGCGGCGCGGCCCATGTCGTCGACCTGGACCCACCGGTGCACGTACCGGTCCACGCGCTGTGGCCCGCACACACGACGTGCCCGGGACGCGACGTGTTCCTGAGCCGGGCCGGGGTGCCGGGCGAGCAGGCGCCCTGAGCGGGGGACCCGGGGTGCCGGGCGACGCACCGAGCCGGGCCGGGGTGCCGGGCGGGCGGAGGCACTGAGCGGGACCCGGGGTGCCGGGCGAGCGCGCTTTGCCGGAGCCGACGCGGCTGATGGCGACTTGCCTCGGGGCGACGCGGCTACGAGGAGGAGGCCCCGGTCCCGCCGCAGATGACCGCGTGGGCGAGCCGGGCCGTGGCGAGCAGATCCGCACGGCCCGTCCCCAGGATGGCGCGGGCCGACAACCCGTGCCAGACGGACTGGACGACCCCGGTCAGCGCGCCGGTGTCCACATCGGAGGCCAACTGGCCTTCCCTCACCGCCTGTTCGATCCGGGAGCGCAGCGAGTGCTCGTTGGACGCCTGGAGTTCGGCGAAGTAGGCGTGGGTGTCGAGCGTGCTGGTGCTGTCGGCCATGGCGGCGCTGCTCAGCAGGCAGCCGGGATGCTCGTCGGCGGGCCGGGTGAACTCGTCCACGGAGTCGATCAGGACGCGTTCGAGGACGGAGGCGAACTCGGGCTCGGCGACGGCCTGTCGGTAGATCTCGCGGTAGCGCTCCGCGTAGGTGCGGACCGCCTCCTCGAACAGCTCCGCCTTGGAGCCGAAGGCGGCGTAGAGGCTGGAGGTGGAGACGCCGAGCGCCGCTGTCAGGTCGCGGGTGGACGTACCGGAGTAGCCGCGCCGCCAGAAGAGGCGGGCGGCTTCGAGGAGGGCGTGGTCGCGGTCGAAGGTGCGTGGACGGCCACGGGCTGGCTGGGGCACTGTCGCATCGTAGAGCGGATGCTCCATAATCAATTTATGGAGCGAACGATCCAGAAAAGATTGCCGGTGGCCGACGCCGGCTGGGTGACGGTGGACGTGTACGGGGATCCGGAGGCGCCGGGCCTTGTCGTCGTGCCGGGTGCGATGAGCGACGCGGCGGGGTGGGAAGGCGTCGCGTCCGCGATCGACGCCTGGCCGTCGGTGGCGGTGGTCAACCGCCGGGGCCGTGCCCCCTCCGGCCCGCTGACGGACGGGTACGGGCTGGAGACGGAGGTGGCGGACCTGCGGACGGTGCTCGACGCGTTCGCGGGCACGGAGGCGCTGTTCGGCTGGAGTTACGGCGGCCTGATCGCCCTGCTGGCCGCCGGTGAACGGCCGCTGCGCCAGGTCATCGCGTACGAGCCGGTGATGCGCCCGTTCGGCCTCGACGTGCTGCCGGACCTGAGGGCGGCGACGGACTTGGCGGACTGGGACGCGGTGGTGGAGCTCGTGCACCGCCGGATCGCGGGCCTCGCCCCGGAGGTCGTCGCGTCCCTGCGGGCCGACCGGGAGACGTGGCAGGCGCTGCGCGCCCTGGCCGGGCCGGTGTACGCGGAGCTGGCCGCGCTGTACGGACCGCCGCTGCCGGACGAACTGGCCCGGCGGGCGGACCGGGTCGACCTGATCGTCGGCGGGACCAACCGCGGAACGGCCCCGTACGGAACGTCCTTCGACGACGTCGCGGAGCGCGTGCCCCGCGCCGGGATCCACGTACTGCCCGGTCAGGGCCACATGGCGCACCTGGAGGCGCCGGAAGAGCTGGGCCGCCTGCTCAGCACCCTGGCGACCCCCGCACTCTGATGGTCCCGGTCGCGCCCGAGCCCCGGCCCCGGCTTGACCTCCCGGCCCCGGCCCTGTCGCGGCGGGGGGCGGAGTGGCCGCACGGGCGGACAAGGGGTGCCGTGGTGGCGGGAGCGGCGGCCGACGTGCGAGGCCGGGGCCGCCGACAGAGACTCGGGAGGGATCTCCGGGACGCCCGGTCCCGGACGCGCCGAGGAGGAACACGATGACCACACCGATCAGCGACCCGGTCGTGGAGAGGTTCGTCGCCGCCGTGAACGCGGGCGACAAGGAGACCTTCTTCTCCGGGGTCCTCACCGAGGACGCCACGATGTCCGACGACGGGAGCGAACGGGACCTGGCGGCCTGGACGGAGAAGGAGATCTTCTCCCCTCGGGCGAACGGCCGCATGAAGGTCGTCGACGCCTCCGACGACGGCCGCACCCTCGTCGTCGACTACACGAACGACACCTGGGGCACGATGCGGACGCGCTGGATCTTCACGGTCGACGGCGACCGCGTCAGCCGCTTCGAAACGGGCCAGGCCCCGGCCTGAGCCCGGCGGCGTGCCACGACACCGGCTGGACCGGCCGGGGGCCATAGCCGCGACGGGAACGCGGCGTCCCCGGCCGACGGCTTCGGGTGTGCGCAGGAGCAAGCCCGGGTGTTTCGATGCCTCTCCGTCCAGCCATTCTCCTGTCCGGATCACGTTCCCGATCGCATACACCTGCGCACCCTGCGCTAATCTCTCCGGCGCGGAAGCGGAACGCAGACAGACGGGGGAACGTCGTGTCCTACTCGGAGCACTGGCAGGAACTGTTCGGACCGACCGGTGACGGGGGTGCGATGCGGCTCGCCTCGGCGTCCCCCCACGCCGGTGCCGACGCGGGCGGTACCGGAGGCCTCCAGCACAGCAAGGGCCCCTGGACCAGTGCCTCCGGCACCGCTGACGAACTGCGCACCAGGACCGATACGAGCCGGTCGGCGCTCGGGCGTGGGCACGAGGGGATCGAGGCGGGGACAGCCGGTCTCAGCTCCGTCGCGGCCCTCAGAAGCGTTCTGACGTCCTGGGAGGAGCGCCTTCAGGCGGTGCGGGACGAGTGCGACCAGCTCACGGGGAACCTGCTGAGGGTCGCCAAGGAGATGGGGGAGACCGAGACCTGCGTCAAGTCGTCCTTCGCGGGTGCCCACGCCTCCGGTAAGGCGGATGAGAGGCGATGACCGGAGCCCTGACGTGGCAGTCGCTGCGCGACCTCAGGACTTCCGGGCTGACGCAGGCGGGCGACGCGTGGCACGAGGTGTCGGGCCGTTCGGCCTCCGACAAGGGGCGGGTCGACCGCGCGATGTCCGCGAAGCTCCGCGAGACCGAGGAGAGCGACACGGCGGAGGTGGCCGTCCGCAGGCTGCGCCGTCTCAGCCGCAACTTCCAGTACGTGCACACCGAGTGCGGGCTCGTCCGTACCGCGCTCAACGGGCTCGCCGGTGATCTCGCCGAACCCCAGGGCCGGCTGAAGCAGGCACTCGCGGACGCCGCCGCCCTGAACTTCACCGTCCACGAGGACGGCTCCGTCAGCTACCCGGCCGCCGAGGTCGAGGATCTGGCCGGGCAGAAGCAGGACGCGCCGGGCGGTAGGGCCCGCGGCAGCTCCCACCTCCCCCTGGAACCGCCAGTCCTGGAGCCGCCGGGCCCCGGCGTGCGAGGGCAGGGACCGCTCCGTCCCGGCTATCCGGGCTTCACGCCGCTGAATCCGAACGCGGCGAAGGCGCAGGACGTGGCCGACCGTGTCGCCCGAGCCGTACGGTCCGCGCGGGAGATCGACGCCCGGTACGCGAGAACCCTCAACGCCTTGAAGGCGGAGAAGGGTCTCGATGTGACCGCGGCCACCCTGAGGGATGTATTCCGGGACACCGCCGACGTCCGCTCCGTCGCCGGCATGCACCTCGCCGAAGACATCCCGCAGGACAGGAGCCCGGCCGAACGCAAGAAGTGGTGGGACGGCCTGGACGACGAACAGCGCCAGGAGTACCTCAAAGTCGCGCCCGACCTGATCGGTGACCTGGACGGTCTCCCGGCGGCCATCCGCGACGAGGCGAACCGCACCTACCTGCCGGTCCTCATCGACGACTTGGCGCGACGCGACGGCGACGAGGCGAGGACCAAGCTCGACGCCCTCCGCATGATTCAGGACAAACTGAGCGAGCCGAGCCGCCCGCCCATGTTCCTCCTGGGCATCGGGGACGAGGGCAACGGCCGCGCGATCGTCTCGTACGGCAACCCGGACGCCTCCCGGCACGTCGCGGCGTACGTGCCCGGGTTCGGCACCAAGCTCGACAAGGACTTCGTGGATGACACGATGAAGCGGGCCGAGGACACCGCCAAGGGTGCCCGGCGTCTGGATCCGTCCACGGCATCGATTGTCTGGCTGGGCTACGACGCCCCACAGAACGGGGACGTGATGTCGAAGACAGACGCGCAGCGCGGCGCCCCGGCGTACAGCGATTTCATGGCAGGCATCTCGGCGACGAACGGGAACAAGGATCCTCACCTGACGGCGATCGGGCACTCCTACGGTTCGCTCACCGTGGGCACGGCCGCCAAGCAGTCCGGCGGAATCCCCGGTGTCGACGACGTGATCCTGCTCGGCAGCCCGGGTGTGGACGCGCAGAAGGCGGCGGAACTCGGCGTCGGGAAGGACCACGTGTTCGTCGGGGCCGCCGACAACGACCCGGTCACCCGCCTGCCCACGAAGGGCGAGGCGGCACTCGGCTGGGCGGTGGGAGGGCTGGTAGGGATCAGGGAGGGACGCGAACTCTTCGACAACGACAACGACGACCTGTATTTCGGCAAGGACCCGGCTAGTGAGGCCTTCGGAGCGCAGCGCTTCGCGGTTGACGACGGGCCCAGGATGGTCTTCGAGGCCGGGCTGTTCGATGCGCACTCCCAGTACTTCACTCCGGAGAAGGACCGGGTTTCGGCGGCCAACATTGTCCGGATCGTCAGCGGGAGGCCGGAGGAAATCGTGAGGGAAGGCCATCGATGAGAGACGTCACGCGGGTTGTCCGGCTGATCTGCGCGGTGTCCGTGGCCGGAGTGCTCCTCGCTGGATGTGGGCTGTTGGGCGGTAATAACGACGGAGAGAAAGCCTTGGCAGGCATGGACATGCAAGGGGCGGCTGAGCGTGCCGACGAGATGTTCTACGCGACGGTCGGGGCGATCAAGCCCGAGATCGCATGGGTCAGCGACAGTACGACCACCGGTAGCTGTGATGTGACGCGCTACTGGACCGTGATGACGATCGTCTCCGAGCAGCGCCGGGGCAACTTCCTGGGGCTGGTCGAGCGCTTCTGGAAGGCGAGCGACTACCGGATCGACACGGTCAATCCGAGTAAGGACATGCCTGAGATCATCGCCACGTCCCCGGACGGCTTCGGTATCAGCGTGCTGTTCGGCCACAAGGGGCAGGCGTTCTTCGAGGTCACCAGCCCCTGCGTCGACAAGTCGGAGGTGGCCCCGCCCGCGAAGGCGGCGAACGGCCGCTCGTACGGGATCGAGGACGAGATTCCGCCGCCCGACGTCCGCTCCGACTTCTGGTCCGCCGAGTCTCCGGTGGCGAGCCCCGGTCCCTCGTCCTGACCCTCGGGTTTCGCCGCGATGCGGGTGGCCCTCACGGTCCTGACGTGGATCAATGGGGCCGGAAAGGCGACACCGCGGCTCGGGCTCCCCGGGCCGGCCCGTACAGAAGGCGAACGCTGTGGCATCTGATTTTCCTCCGCCCCCGGCCGGACCGGCGGACCGTGGAACCGCACCCGTCTGGCAGGGGTGGGACCGGCCGCCCGCGTGGTCCCGGACTCCGTCCGGGCCGACCCGGGCGCCTGCCGGGTCGCGTTACGACGAGCAGGGGCGTAACGGGCGGGGTGGAAAGGGGGCGTGGGTCGGGGAGTTCTTCGCCGTCCTCGGGGTGCTCGTGGCGGGGCTGCTGGTCGTCCTCGGCCTCGCCGGGCTCATCGCGGCGGTGTTCGACCTGGGACCCGCCTCCGGCGACAGCGACCTGCTCTTCGCCGATCCGGTCGCCGAACTGGCCGTGTCGCTCGTCAGTATCGCCATCGGCATACCCGCCGTGCTGTTCGGCGCCCGCTGCCTGGGCAAGCGCCCGGCCGGGACCGCGTCCTCCGTCGTCGGCCGGCTGCGCTGGGGGTGGCTCGGGTGGTGTGCCGCCGTGGGCGTGCCGTTGATGATCCTGCAACTGGGCCTGATGATCGCGTGGACCTGGGACGAGGAGCCGGTGGGGGACACCGGTGCGGGGTTCCCCGGCTGGACCGCCTTCGCGGTGAGCCTTGCCGTCGTTCTCGCGCTCGTCCCGTTCCAGGCCGCCGCCGAGGAGTACCTCTTCCGGGGCTGGCTGGTCCAGGTGATCGGCCGGTTCGCCCGCTCGCCGTGGCCCGCCGTGGTCCTGGCGTCGCTGCTGTTCGCCCTGGCCCACGGGTTCGGCGAGGTGACCGGGTTCGTCCTGCTGCTGTACTCGGCGCTGTGGTGGGGGTGGCTGGTCATCCGTACCGGCGGTCTCGAAGCGGTCATCGTCGTCCATGTCGCCAACAACGTGCTCGCCTTCGGCCTGGCGGCGGGGTTCGGTGCGCTCGACGACACCAGCACCGCCGCCGACGCCCCCTGGCAGGCCATGGTCGTCGAACTCGTCTTCGCCCCGCTGTACTGCCTGACCATCGACCGGATGGCCCGCCGCCGTGCCGTCGCCCGGGTGACCCCCTGAGCCCGTCGGCCTCCCGCCTTCCGGGGCACGCGGCTCAGAAACGTACCGTCAACTGCGCCTGTACGTGGGCCCGCAGCACCCCGGCCATGTCCGTCGTGCAGCCGCTGATCAGCCACTGGATCTGGAGGCCGTCCATCAGGGCGATCAACTGCTGGGCGGCGGCGGCCGGTTCGACTTCGTCACGCAGTTTCCCCGCCGCACGGGCCTGGAGGTAGGCGCGTTCGGTATTGGCGACCGACGTACGGTAGCGGTCCTCGAAGTACGCGTGCGCCGGGTGGTCCGGGGCGGTGGCCTCCGCCGCGACCACCGAGAACAGCTCGACGATCCCGCGCCGCTTGGCGTTCAGCTCCGCCAGGTCCACCAGGCGGCGCAGGTGGTCGACGCCCCGCGTGACGCCCAGCGCCAGCCACTCGTCGTCCACGTCGTCCCGGCGCTGGAGCACCGCGAGGAGCAGGGCCTCCTTCGTCGGGAAGTGGTGCAGGAGGCCCGGGTGGGAGATCCCGCAGCGCGTGGCGATGACGCGCAGGGACGCGCCCCGGTAGCCCGCCTCGCCGAACAGGGCCATCGCCTGGTCGAGGATCTCGACGCGCTTGGCCCGGCCCTTGGCGTAGCCGCGCCGCCCCCCGGGACCGTCGGACGCACCGGAGCGCCCCGTTTCGGCCGCTGTCATCGAACGAACGCCTTTCCTCGTGCTGTCGCCCCGGCCCAGATTCTCACATCAATACTTACCAAGCGGTCGGGATTGAGCGTACGGTACTGCGGAGTGCCGTCGTGAAAGGAACGCCCGTGGGTCTCTTGCCGCCGTACCTCGACCCCGCCCGGCCCGTCGCGGAGCGGGTCACCGACCTCCTGGGGCGGATGACGCTGCCCGAGAAGGTCGGCCAGATGCTCCAGCTCAACGCCAAGGAGGGCGTGCGGCACCTCGTCGAGGACCTGCACGCGGGCTCGATCCTGCACGCCTCGCCGGAGCGGGTGCGGGAGGCCGCCGAACTCACCGCGGGGACCCGGCTGCGCATCCCCCTGCTCGTCGCGGAGGACTGCATCCACGGGCACTCCTTCTGGGAGGGGGCCACGATCTACCCCACCCAGCTCGGGATGGCCGCCACCTGGGACCCGGAGCTGGTGGAGCGGATCGCGCGGGCGACGGCGGTGGAGGTCGCGGCGACCGGCGTGCACTGGACGTTCTCGCCGGTGCTCTGCATCACCCGGGACCTGCGCTGGGGCCGGGTCAGCGAGACGTTCGGCGAAGACCCCTACCTCATCGGTGAGTTGGCGTCCGCCATGGTGCGCGGCTACCAGGGCGACGGCCTCGGCGACCCGACCGCGATCCTCGCCTGCGCCAAACACTTCGCCGGGTACTCCGAGACCCAGGGCGGCCGGGACGCCAGTGAGGCGGACATCTCGCGGCGCAAGCTGCGCTCCTGGTTCCTGCCGCCGTTCGAGCGGGTCGCCAAGGAGGGCTGCCGGACGTTCATGCTCGGCTACCAGTCGATGGACGGCGTGCCCATCACCGTCAACCACTGGCTGCTGAACGAGGTCCTGCGCGGCGAGTGGGGGTACACCGGGACGCTGGTCACCGACTGGGACAACGTGGGCCGCATGGTGTGGGAGCAGAAGATCTACGCCGACTACGCCCAGGCCTCGGCGGCGGCGGTGCGCGCGGGCAACGACATGGTGATGACCACGTCGAACTTCTTCGAAGGTGCTCAGGAGGCGGTGACACAAGGGGAGTTGGCGGAGTCCGAGATCGACGAGGCCGTACGGCGCATCCTCACGCTCAAGTTCGAGCTGGGCCTCTTCGAGAACCCGCGCCACCCGGACCCGGCGCGGCAGTCCGAGGTCATCGGCAGCGGGGCGCACGCAGCGCTCAACCTGGAGGCCGCCCGGCGCTCGCTGGTGCTGCTGACCAACGACGGGACGCTCCCGTTCACGGCCACCCCGCCCGCTGCCACGGCCTCCGCGTCCGCTGCCACGGCCTCCGCATCCGCCGCCATCAGGGCCACTATCGCCGCCGACGAGCCCGCCGCCCCCCGGTCCGTAGCCGTCATCGGGCCCAACGCCCATGACGCGCAGACCCAGTTGGGCGACTGGGCGGGCTCCTCCGGGCAGGCGGACTGGCTCCCGGACGGCCAGCCGCGCGCCATGATCCGTACCGTGCTCGACGGGTTCCGCGACCACGTGCCCGACGGCTGGACGGTCACGTACGCGCCCGGGGCCCGGATTCTCGATGTGGGACCCGACCCGGAGGGGGCCTTCTTCCCGGACGGGCAGCCGCGCCCCGAGGTCGTCCACCCGGCCGCTCCCGACGAGGCACTGATCGCCGAGGCGGTCGCCGCCGCCGAGGCCGCCGACCACGTGGTGGCCGTCGTCGGTGACCGGATCGAGCTGATCGGCGAGGGCAAGTCCACGGCCACCCTCGAACTCTTCGGCGACCAGGTCGCGTTGCTGGACGCGCTGGCGGCGACGGGCAAGCCGCTGGTCGTCGTGGTCATCAGCTCCAAGCCGCTGGTGCTGCCGCCGTCCGCGCTCGACGCGGCGGCGATCGTCTACGCGGCCAACCCGGGCATGCTCGGCGGCCGGGCCATCGCCGAACTGCTCCTCGGGCTCATCGAACCGACCGGACGGCTGCCGCTGTCCTTCGCCCGGCACGCGGGGCAGCAGCCGACGTACTACAACCAGGTGCGCGGCCAGCACGGCACGCGGTACGCGGACCTCACCCAGCGCCCGGCGTTCGCGTTCGGGGAGGGGCTGAGCTACACGACGGTCCGGTACGCGGACCTGGAGGTGCTGACCGCCGTCGTCGACGAGTCGGAGACCGTACGGGCCCGGGTCACGGTCAGCAACACGGGGGAGCGGCCCGTGCTGGAGACGGTCCAGCTGTACGTCAGCGACACGGTGACGTCGGTGACGTGGGCGGAGAAGGAGCTCAAGGCCTACCAGCAGGTGGAGTTGGCTCCGGGCGAGTCCCGCGAGGTCCTCTTCGAGCTTCCGGTCGCGGACTGCACGCTGGTGGACGCGGCGGGGCGGCGCGTCGTCGAACCGGGCCGCTTCGAGCTGCTGGTGGGCCCGTCGTCCCGCGACGAGGTTCTGCTGCGGGGGGAGTTCACAGTCAAGGCGTGAGCGGGGGGAGAGGGAGAAGGGGAGAGACGGAAAGGGAAGAGCCAGGGCCCGGGGTGATGGGAAAGGAAGGGCCAGGGCCGGGGTGAGCGTCGGCCGGGGCGCGCGTGGTGCGCCCCGCCGCCACGCAGCCCCGCCGCCACGCAGCCCCGCCGCCACGCCGCCACGCAGCCCCACCCCACTCGTCGGTCGGCGCCCTCCACCCGTCGGTCGGTGCACCCACCTGGCGGTCGGTGCACCCACCCCTTGCGCGGCCGGTGGTTCAGCGGACCTCGTAGAAGTCCACGTTGTACCGGTTCACCTTGATGGCGAGCTTCGTGTAGCCGCCCTGGCGGTCCTCGCCCCCGAACTTGCTCCAGTACTGGCAGTGCAGACCGGTCTCGGTCTCCTCCTCCACCGCCTTGGCCGCGGGCAGGTCCTCGCAGGAGAGCTTGCTGGCGTCGGACCGGCTCTTGTACGAGGCCCAGAGGCGGTCGTACGCGGACTTCGCGACCAGCAGCCCCTTCTGCGGGGTGCTGTTGTAGAACGTCATGAAGCTGCCCGGCTTGTACGAGTCGCTGATCTTGATCTCGTGCGGGATGACCGCGCCCTCGTAGGTGACGTTGCAGACGCTGACCGCGCTCGCCTTCTGGGTCACGCCGTCGGGGCACTCCGCGCTGGTCTTGCCGGGGACCTTCACCCCGGCGAGCAGGTCCTCCTGGAGCTTGTGCTCGACCTTCTCGGTGAACGAGGCGCCGTTGTCCGGCTTCGGGAGAACCTTCAGCTTCGGGTCGGAGCTGGAGGCGAGGACGTCGGGCTGCGGGCCGGTGACCGGGACCGCCAGGTCCGCGCCGGGCTCGGGGGCCTTCTCCTGCTTCTCGGGCGCCCGGCTCGCGGACCCGGCCGAGTCGACCGACGCGCCGGAGTCGCCGTCCGAGGAGCCGCAGCCGGTGACCAGGACACCGACGGCGGCGAGTCCTATGAGGTTCTTCCCAATGAGGTTCTTCGAGATACGCATAAGCGGAGCCTAAGTTGTGCCTGTGACAACGCTGTGTGGCCGAAAGGGCCGTTCAGGGCGCTGGGCGGGGTGATCAAAAGGGGCGAGAAGCGGAGTGATCCGGGTATTCCGGCCCGCTTGTCGCACGCAGCGTGAGGTTGATGGTGACTCAGTCGGGAAAGAGCCGTGGCGCGAATGTGACGGTGGGCCGCGCCGCACCCGGTCCTGCGGCCCGTCCCCTTCCCCATCGCTTCCGCCGCGCTGATCATCCCCAACCCGTTTGAACGCGTTCAAACCAAGGGGTGGCAGAAGGGCACGCCGAGGGCGCGCTGAAAAAGCGTTTCCGCGTGCGGGGATTCGCCCGTACGGGTGTGGCGCGGCCCTCCGGGCGGCGGCGGGGCGAGCACAATGGGGCGGCGGTTCGTGCAGAGGGGCTGAGGTCCCTCTCCCGCACCTTGCGCTCAAGGAGGACCGGTGGCGGACAGCTGGACGGTTCAGCGGACCGGGCCCGGGGATCTGGCCCGTACGCAGGCGCGTGAACAACTCTTCGAGGCCGCGAGGGAGTTGTTCGGCGCGAACGGTTACCGCGAGACCTCCGAGCGGGACCTGTGCGAGGCGGCCGGGGTCCCGGTGGAGGTGCTGCGTCAGGAGTTCGGCTCCCGGGAGGGGCTGCTCATCGCCCTCCACAACCGGGTCACGACGGCGGGCCTGCGCGCCTCGGAGGCCGCCCTGCTGTCCGAGGGCATGGACGACTGCTCGATCGCGGAGCGGGTCCGCCGGCTCTTCGACGCGTACGTGGAGGCGGTCACCCTGGACCCGCGCGAGGCCCGGGTGACGTTCGTCGAGGTGCTGGGCGTGAGCGCCGTGGTGGACGAGCACTGCAAGCTCTGGCGCGCCCTGTGGACGGAGTTCCTGACCGGCGAGACCGAGCGCGCGGTGGAGCGGGGCGAGGCGGAGGACCGGGACTACCGGGTCGACGTGATGGTCATGGTGGGCACCGTCCACGAGCTGATGGCCCATCACGCCCGCCGCTGCCGCCGGGCCCGCCCCGGCGAGGTCTCCGGCGAACTGACCCAGCTGGCGCTGTCGATGCTCGGGTCGTCCTCGGCGGAGTGA
This sequence comes from Streptomyces sp. NPDC101181, assembly GCF_044767975.1. Taxonomy (NCBI): domain Bacteria; kingdom Bacillati; phylum Actinomycetota; class Actinomycetes; order Kitasatosporales; family Streptomycetaceae; genus Streptomyces; species Streptomyces sp. NPDC101181. The sequence goes on from NZ_JBIWOX010000002.1 coordinate 285,633, forward strand.
GGAGTTCCCCCGCCCCTGGGGCCGCTGGACGGTGCGGCGGGGTGCGTGGGGCGGGACCGCAGGCGGCGGGGCTCGCGTCAGACCGATCCGGCCTGCGCCGGGCGTGCGGTGTACGGGCCGCCGAGCCGCCACGCCTGGTGCATCGCGTCGGCGTAGGCCGCGGCCAGCTTGTGCTCGCCGGTCGGGCCGGGGTGGGTGCCGTCGTAGGTGTCCGCGCGGACGTCGTACCCCGTGGGGCGCGAGGCCAGCAGGAGCGGCGAGGCGGCGGTGTCCAGGTCGGCCACCGCCTTGGCCAGGAGTTCGTTGAAGTGGTCGCAGGAGGCGGCGAAGGAGGCGTCCGTCGCGGCCCGGATGTTCGGTATCACCGGAAGCAGCACCATGCGGACGCGGGGGTTCGCCGTGCGGGCCGCCGCGATGAACGCGCGGGCGTTGGCCGCCGTCTGCTCGGCGTCCGTGTAGAAACCGAGGTCGATCAGCCCGAGCGAGACCAGCAGGACGTCCGGCCGTGCCGCGCGCACCGCGTCCGCGATCACCGGGGCCAGGTGCAGCCACCCCTCGCCCCAGCCGGACAGATGGCGGCGCGCGGGCGGCGGGAAGGCCGGGTCCGCGTAGCTCTCGGAGAGCGGGGCGTCGGCCTCGGCGTCGTACAGCGTCGAACGCGGGCCGACGATCTCGTAACGGAGGCCGGGACACGACTCCAGGTGCTGCCACATCCGGTAGCGCCAGGTGACGTCGCCGGCGCGTCCGATGGTCATGGAGTCGCCGACGAAGAGGAAACGCATGGCGTCATCATGGCCGATCACGGCTCCGGCCTGCGACGTGACGATGGACACTGGGGCCATGCCTTCGTATCCGACGGGGCCGGTGGGCGCCCGCGCAGCCGCTCCTGCCGCCGCCCTCGCCGCCGCTCTGCTGCTCCTCGCCGGGGCCGGGCCCGCCCGCGCCGACGAGGGGCGGCCCGACCGGGACTTCACCATCGAGGATCCCCGGATCACCGAGTCCAGCGGCCTCGCCGCCAGCCGCCTGCACCCCGGCGTCTACTGGACGCACAACGACAGCGACGACGGCCCCTACGTCTTCGCCGTCGACTCCCGCACCGGGAAGACCGTCGCGACGATCACGATGCGGGGGGTGGGGGAGCCGCGCGACGTGGAGGGCATCTCCATCGGGCCGGACGGGGACATCTACGTCGGTGACATCGGGGACAACCTGGACGGCACCTGGGACCACGTCTGGATCTACCGCTTTCCCGAGCCCGCGGAACTGCGCGACGCCACCGTCACCGCCGCCCAGTACGACGTGAAGTACGCCGACGGGGCCCGCAACGCCGAGGCGCTGATGGTCCACCCGAAGACCGGCCGCGTCTACATCGCCTCCAAGAACGAGGACGGCGGCGGGCTCTACGAAGGCCCCGCGAAGCTCACCACCGGGGCCGTGAACACCTTCCGGCGGGTCGGCGAGGTGCCCTGGGTGACGGACGGGGCCTTCTCGCCCGACGGGAAGCGGCTGGTGCTGCGCTCGTACTTCAGCGCTCGCGCGTACGCCTTCGAGGACGGCCGCCTCGGCGAGGACCGGGCGGTCGCCGCGCCGTTCCAGCGGCAGGCGGAGTCGGTGACGTACACGGCGGACGGCTCGGCCCTGATGTTCGGGTCCGAGGGGGCGCGGAGCGGTGTCGTCCGCGTGGACGTGGAGGGCGGCGGCGCCGATGGCGGTGGCGGCGGGGAGCGGGACCGGGAGGAGCCCTCGGGGAGCGGCGGCGGCGGGGGTGAGGACGCCGGTGGCCGGGACGAGGCCGGTGGCCAGGCCGGTGACGGCAAGGGCAGCGCCGGGCTCGGGGCGGTGATCGTCATCGGGGTGGGCGTGCTGTGGTTCGCGCTCCGGCGCAAGCGCGGCGGACAGGGCTGAAGGGCTGCGGGCTGCGGCCGGAGGGCCTGCGGGGCTGACCGGGCAAGCCGGGCAGCCGGATGGTCGGCGTCGGCGGCTGACCGGGCTGGCCGGACGGTCAGGGGCTGATCGGGTCAGCCGGATGGTCGGCGTCGGGGGCTGACCGGGCAGCCGGATGCTCGGGGGCTGACCGCCTGCCGGACGAGCTGTCACTTCCGGTGGTGCCGCCCCGCTGCGGTCCGCTCCGCGACCAGGGCGTCGAACCCCGCGATCAGCCGCTGGAGCCCGAACTCGAACGGGTCGAACGCGGGGCTGAAGCTGTCCTCCGCCAGTGTCGCCACCATCGGGTACGCCCCGCTGAGCACGGCCCGCTCCAGGTAGGGGCGCTGGCGCTCCCGGAACTCCTCGTCACTCAGCCCGTTCTGCGCCCTGGCCTCCGCCGCGTCGGCCTGGGTGCGGGCGAGGCCCTCGACGAAGCTGTTGACCGCGATGATCACGCCGATCAGCTCGGGGTCCGGCAGGCCCATGCCGCGCAGTCCGCTCAGCGCCAGTTCCAGTCCGCGCAGGCCGCTGGGGCCGAGCACCGTACGGGCCTGGTTGATCTTGAGCAGCCAGGGGTGGCGGCGCAGGGTGTCCAGGTGCCCGCGGGCCATCCGGTCGACCGCCTCGCGCCAGTCGGCGGGGGGCGCGCCGGGGTGGTCGGCGAAGAGTTCGCCGAGCACGCGGTCGACCATCAGGTCCAGCAGCTCCGCCTTGCCGGGGACGTAGCGGTAGAGCGACATCGTGCCCGCGCCCAGTTCGGTGGAGAGGCGGCGCATCGAGACGGCGGCCAGCCCCTCCGCGTCTGCGACGGCGACGGCGGCGGTGACGATCCGGTCCAGCGAGAGCCCCGGTTTCGGGCCGCGTCCTGGCCGCTCGGCGGTGCCCCACAGGAGCTCCAGGCTGCGGGCGATGTCGCCGCTCCCGGTGGCGGTCCCGTCCGTCCTCGGCGCGGACCCGGCCGTCGTTCCGTCGTTCGTCATGACCTCAGCGTAATGGCCCGGAAGGAGAACTGCGTACGTCGTACGCGGCGATGGGTGCGCGCGTCGGTGGGTCCGGACGGCACCCCGTAGGGTCGGTGCCGTGCCGACGAACTCCGGGCTCGGGCCCCGTGCCTTCACCACCGCGCGCCTGGACGCGCTCCCCCTCGATCCGGCGCACGCCGACGAGATGGCCACCGTCCTCGCGGACCCGGCGCTGTACGGGTTCACCGGGGGCGGTCCGCCGGACCCGGTCGCGCTGCGGGCCCGGTACGAGCGGCAGGCCGCCGGTTCGCCGGACCCGGGGGAGCGGTGGTGGAACTGGGTGCTCCGGGTCCGTACGGAGGGTCGCCTCGCCGGGTACGTCCAGGCCACCGTCCGGGGCCCGCGGGCGGAGATCGCCTGGGTGGTCGGGGTCCCGTGGCAGGGCCGGGGCTACGCGAGCGAGGCGGCGAAGGGCCTGGCGGCGCACCTGGCCGCCGCGGCGGACGTCCATACGCTCGTCGCCCACATCCACCCCGGCCACACCGCCTCGGCCGCGGTGGCGGCGGCGGCCGGGCTCGCGCCCACCGGGGAGTGGGAGGACGGCGAGCGGCGCTGGGCGGGGAGCCCGGTCAGTCCGGCTGCTTCTCCATGTGAGTGAGGACGCGGTTCGCGATCCGGGCGAGGGTGTCCAGATCCTCCTGGGTGAGGGCGTCGATGAAGAGCCGGCGGACGTGTTCGACGTGGACGGGCGCGGCGCTCTCGATGGCCTGGTAGCCGTCGGGGGTGGCGACGATGAAGGAGCCCCGTCCGTCGTCGGGACACTCCTCCTTGGTCACGAGTCCGCGCTTGGTCATCCGGCCGACCTGGTGGGACATGCGGCTCTTCTCCCACTCCACCGACTTGGCCAGGTCCATGAAGCGCAACCGCCCGCCGGCCTCGGTGAGTTTGGCGAGGACGAGATAGTCGGCGGGTGACATGCGGGAGTCGGCCTGGACTCGTCGGGAGAGGCGTCCGATGAGCTTCTCCTGCATACGGATGAAGCTGTCCCAGGCGGCCTGCTGCTCCGGGGCCAGCCAGCGAGGCGTTGCGTTCATGGCAAGGAGCCTAGCGAGACACCCGGCGGCCCATCCATCCCGTGGGGGTGGCTGATTCTCCGCACCGGCAAATCGGCTCCGCCGAAGGGTAGTTGACGCTTCAAAGATCCCTGCCCTAACGTAGATGACGCGTCAACCAAATGACGTACAGCTTCCGGAGGGGAATTCCATGAGCACCCAGAACAAGGCCGGACTCGACGCGCTGCTGACGCCCGAGGAGAGCGTCCTGGTGCTGATCGACCACCAGCCGTTCCAGATCGCCAACCTGAACAGCCATGAGCCGACGATGGTCATCAACAACGTCGTCGGACTCAGCAAGGCGGCCAAGGCGTTCGACGTGCCGACCATCCTGACGACCGTCATCGAGGAGCGCGGCGGTCTGATCCTCCAGCAGATCCAGGACGTGTTCCCCGAGCAGAAGCCGATCAACAGGACCTTCGTCAACACCTGGCAGGACCAGCGCGTCGTCGACGCCGTCAAGGCGACCGGGCGCAAGAAGCTGATCCTCGCCGGGCTCTGGACGGAGGTCTGCCTGGCGATGCCCGCGATACAGGCGGCGGGCGAGGGGTTCGAGGTCTACGCGGTCACCGACGCCTCGGGCGGCGCTTCGGTGGAGACGCACGACATGGCCGTGCGGCGCATGGTCCAGGCGGGTGTCGTGCCGATCACCTGGGTGGCCGTGCTCGCCGAGTGGCAGCGCGACTGGGCCCGCGAGGAGACCGTGCCGGCCGTGGCCGAGATCCAGGCCCAGCACGCCGGGGCCTCCGGCGTCGCCTACGCCTGGGAGCAGCAGCTTCTCGCGACGCCCACCGGCGGCGCCTGACCTCTTGGCGTCGGCCGCTGTCGGCGGTGGCGCGAGACCTTTCACCCCCGTCGGCGGTTGTCGGAAGCCGTCGGTGGCGGTGCGTGACCTTTCAGGCCGTTGACGACGGCGTCGGACTTCTCCGGGCGTCGGCAGCGGTGTCCGCCCTTCCGGGGCGCACGGTGGGGATGCCGTGCGCCCCGGAAGTTGATGCATCAACCTCGTTGGGGTTAGGCTCGGGAAAAAGGACGGATGGAGGACCCATGGCTGTAGAAGTGCACGACGTTCCCGACGCCAAGCGGTACGAGGCCCGGATCGAGGGAGAGTCCGAGCTGGCGGGCTTCGCGGACTATATCCGTACGCCGGAGCTCGTCGCGTTCGTCCACACCGAGGTCTCGCCCGCCTACGAGGGCAAGGGGATCGGGGGCGCGCTGGTGCGCACCGCCCTCGACGAGGCCCGTGCCGCGAAGTTGTGGGTGCTGCCCACCTGCCCGTTCTTCGCGGGGTGGATCGCCCGGCACCCCGACTACCAGGACCTGCTGTACCAGTCCCGCAGCAGGGTCAGTGACTGAGACGGCCGGGCAGGGCCGTGACGGAGGCGGAGATGAGTAACGGTACGGGGAGGAGGTCCTACGAGGGCCGCTCGGTCACCGTGACCTTCGAGGCCGCGCTGTGCCGGCACGCCGCGGAGTGCGTCCGCGGCCTGCCGGAGGTCTTCGACACGGCCCGGCGCCCGTGGATCCAGCCCGACGCCGCCGACGCCGGACGCGTGGTGGACGTGGTGCGGCGCTGCCCCTCGGGTGCGCTGCGGTACGAACGTCCGGAGGGCGGGGACTCTTCCCCCGTCGGCACCAAGGAGACATGACCGCAGGCGAACTCCCCGCGGCGGACCAGGCCCGGCGCGACATCGGGACCGTCCTCACCGCCATGCGGGAGCTCTTCGGGGAGAGGGACCTCTCGGCGCTCGACCGCTACTGGGCCGAGCCCTGCGTCCAGCACAGCCCGCGGATGTCCAGCGGCCTGGACACCCTCCGTGCCGCGGGGGTCCGGTACCGGGGGTCCGGTACCGGGGACCGGACATGGGCCGGGGCATGGACCGGGCCGGATCATGGACCGGGACCCTCTAGGGTTCCGGTCCATGACCGCCGAAGCTGACTTCCTGCGCACCACCCGGGACTCCTACGACGCCATCGCCGACGGCTACGCGAGCTGGACCCGCGACGAACTGGCGGCCAGGCCGCTGGAGCGCGGGCTGCTGACCGCCTTCGCCGAACTCGCGGCGGCGGACGGCGGCGGGCTTCCGCTGGCCGATGCCGGCTGCGGTACGGGCCGGGTCACCGCGTTTCTGCACGGACTGGGCCTGGGACTCGACGTGTTCGGGATCGACCTCGCCCCGGGGATGCTGGCCGCGGCGCGGCGCGACCACCCGGGGCTGCGCTTCGAGGAGGGGTCCCTCCTGGATCTCCCGTCGGCGGACGCGTCGCTGGGCGGGCTGCTCGCCTGGTACTCCACGATCCACGTCCCCGATGAGCAACTGCCCCTCGCCTTCGCGGAGTTCCATCGCGTGCTGGCCCCGGGGGCCCCGGTGCTGCTGGGCTTCCAGGTGGGGGACGAGCCGCTGCGGCTGACGGAGGCGCTGGGCGAAGAGGTCGCGCTCGTCTTCCACCGGCGGCAGCCGGAGCGGGTGGCCTCGCTGCTGCGGGAGGCGGGCCTGGAGGTGCGGTCCCTGGTCCGTCGGGAGCGGGAGACGGACGGGCCCTTCCCGGAGCGGACGCCGCAGGGGTTCGTGCTGGCGCGCAGGCCGACTGTCAGTGGTGGCTGTGAGGATGGGGACATCGACACGGCGGACTGAGCACGGCGGGTCGTGCACAGCGTGTTGCGCGCGGGGGGCCGCGCGCTCGGACTGAGGGGGACACCATGGGCGCCTGGGACATCGGCCACTTCGACAACGACACCGCGGCCGACTTCGGAGGGCGGGTCGACGACGCGGAGCCCGCGAAGAAGGCGGACGTGCTCCGGGAGGTCCTGGCCACGGTCGCCGGGACCGGGCCGGAGGACTACGTGGACGGCGGCGAGGAGGCGGTGGCCGCCGCCGCGCTGGTCGCCGCCCAGTGCGCGGGCGGTGAGCCCGTCACCACGCCGTACGGCCCGAAGGAGCCCCTGCCCGCGCTCCCGGCGGACCTCCGCCCACTCGCCGTCCGCGCCCTGGACCGCCTCACCGCGAAGAACGCGGAGCCGCTGGACCTGTGGGCCGACGCCGGGGCGGACCAGGAGTGGCTGGCGGGGATAGCCACGCTGCGCGCGGTGCTCGCCCGGACGCCGGGGGAGTGACCTCCGGGCCCTCTCAGCGCTTCGGGCGGCCCGCGCGCACGATCTCGTCCACGTCCAGGGAGACGTCACCGCCGATGGACGCGGGCAGCGGGGCCGCCTGACCGGGGGCGTAGACCTCGTGCCGGTCGTAACCGTCGGGAAGCGGCTCGGTCAGGACGTGGACCCGGTCGTGCCGGCGGTCGACGATCACGTAGACCGGGATCTTGGCCTGGGCGTAGGCGGCGACCTTGTTGCGGAGGTCGTTCTGGTAGTTCCCGGAGGTGACCTCCAGCACCAGGCGGAAGCAGGCTGGATCGTAGCTGTTGTTCTCGCGCAGGTGCTCGTCGAAATCGGCGTCGACGATCGCCAGATCGGGGATCGCGAAGTCCTGAGGGCCGCCTGGGAGCCAGAGGCCGACGCCTTGGAGGACTTCGCTCTCACCGCCGTCGAGACCTGCGGAGACGAAGGGGCGCATGAGCTTGGTGAGCGCGCGTGCGTGCGGGCCGTCCGCGGGTGGTGCCACGGTGATGACGCCTCCGATGATCTCGACGCGATGCCCCGGAAGCTGCTCGGTGAGACGGTTGGCCGTTTCCAGCAGAGTTTCCGGCTCATCGTCACAGGGGTGCTCGACTGCTGCTGCAGACATTGCGGGCCTCCTGGAATGGGCTGGTGTCGAGGGCATCATCGTAGGGCGGAACCGCTCAGGATCGCGCTCCTGGCATATGCCACCCGGTCGAGTGAAGCAGAAACGGCCCGGCACCCACGAGGGGTGCCGGGCCGTCCCCGGGAAGCGGAGAGCCGAGCGGCTACAGCTTCTCGATCACGTAGTCGACGCACGCCGTCAGCGCCTGGACGTCCGCCGGGTCGATCGCCGGGAACATCGCCACGCGCAGCTGGTTGCGGCCGAGCTTGCGGTACGGCTCGGTGTCCACGATGCCGTTGGCGCGCAGCACCTTGGCGACGGCCGCCGCGTCGATCTCGTCCGCGAAGTCGATCGTGCCGATGACCTGCGAGCGCTTCGCCGGGTCCGTGACGAAGGGGGTGGCGTACTTGGACTCGTCGGCCCAGCCGTAGAGGTGGCCCGAGGAAGCGGCGGTGCGGCCCGTCGTGAAGTCGAGGCCGCCCTGGGTGTTCATCCACTTCAGCTGCTCGTTCAGCAGGAAGAGGGTGGCGAGCGCCGGGGTGTTGTACGTCTGGTTCTTCAGCGAGTTGTCGATCGCCGTCGGCAGCGAGAAGAACTCCGGGACGTGCCGGCCCGAGGCGTGGATGCGGGCGGCGCGCTCCAGGGCGGCCGGGGAGAACACCCCGATCCACAGGCCGCCGTCGGAGGCGAAGGACTTCTGCGGGGCGAAGTAGTAGACGTCGGACTCGGTGATGTCGACCGGCAGGCCGCCCGCGCCCGAGGTGGCGTCCACCAGGACGAGTGCGCCCTCGTCGGCGCCCGCGACGCGCTTGACCGGCGCCGCGACACCCGTGGAGGTCTCGTTGTGGGTGAAGGCGTACACGTCGACGCCCGCCTCGGCCCGCGGGTCCGGGTGGGTGCCCGGGTCGGAGGCGATGACGGTGGGGTCGGACAGCCAGGGCGCGAGCTTCGCGGCCTTGGCGAACTTGGAGGAGAACTCACCGAAGTTCAGGTGCTGGGACTTCGTTTCGATCAGACCGTGCGTCGCGATGTCCCAGAAGGCGGTGGAGCCGCCGTTGCCGAGGATCACCTCGTATCCCTCGGGGAGGGAGAAGAGCGCGCGCACGCCGTCCCGTACCTCGCCGACCAGGTTCTTGACCGGGGCCTGGCGGTGGGACGTACCGAGGAGAGAGGTGCCGGTGGCGGCCAGCGCGTCGAGCGCCTCCGTCCGCACCTTGGAAGGACCGGCGCCGAAGCGTCCGTCTGCGGGCTTGATGTCAGCGGGAATCTGGATGTCGGCCACGTGTCGGAGCGTAGTCCCTCGGTGGCACGGCTTTGTAGCCGTGTCCGTCCGGTGAGACGCCTGCTCCGACCCGTGGACGCGGCCGGTGCGGAGCTGCTATGGGGCGTCGTGACCGAACGGGCAGCCCAGTTTCACGGGCAGCTCGTGCAGGTCGTTCTGCGTCACGATCGGCTTGTTGCGCAGCTCGGACGCCGGGACCGCCAACTCCAGCTCGGGGAACCGCTCGTAGAGGGCCGGGAGTGCGATGCCCGCCTCCAGGCGGGACAGCGCCGCGCCGGGGCAGACGTGCGGGCCGTGGCCGAAGGCGATGTGCCGGTTCGGGCTGCGGGTGGCGTCGAACTCGCCCGCTGTGGGCCCGTGTTGCTCCTCGTCCCGGCCCAGCGCTCCGAACGAGACGATCAGGCCCTCGCCCTTCGGCAGCACCGCGTCGCCGACCTCGATGTCCTCGGTCGCGAAGCGGATCAGGACGTGCGAGGTCGGGGTGTTCCAGCGCAGCGTCTCCTCGATCACGCCCTCCCACCCGATCTCCCCGCCCAGGACCTTCTTGCGCTGCTCGGGGTGGGTCTGGAGCGCCTCGACGGCGTTGACGACCAGGCTGATCGTGGTCTCGTGCCCGGCGGCGATGATCAGTTGCAGCGTGTTGACGATCTCCTCGTCGGTGAGGTGGTCACCGTTCTCGGAGGCCGCGATCAGCGCGCTGGTCAGGTCGTCGCCGGGGTTCGCCCGCTTGTCGTTGACGATCTTCGTGAAGAGCGCGCCCAGGTCCGCCATCATCCGCGGGACCTCCTCCGGCGGCGTCTGCGTCGAGAAGAACTTCTCGAACAGCTCCTTCAGCCGCGGGTGGTCCGCCGCGTCCACACCCATCAGCTCGCTGATCACGTTCATGGGCAGCGGATAGGCGAACTCCGCCTTCAGGTCCACCGGCTCTCCGGCGGGCAGGGCGGCCAGCCTCTCCAGGCTCGCGTCCGTCAGTGCCTGGATCCCGGCGCGCAGCCGCTCCACCCGGCGTACGGTCAGCGCCTGCGCCACCAGCGTACGGAGCCGGCGGTGGTCGGCCCCGTCGACCGTCAGCATCGAGCGCCCCGGGTTGACCAGGCCGATCAGCGGCCAGTCCATCGGTATCTCGCCGCGCTGCCAGGCGGTCCAGACGTTGATGTCCTTGACCACCCGGCTGTCGGTGAGCAGCGCGCGGGCCTCCGCGTGGCGGGTAACCGCGTACACGTGTACACCGCCCGGCAGCTCCACCTCCGCCAGCGGACCGGCGGCCCGCAGCGCGGCCCCCTCGCCGTCGAGGTCTCTGACGAACGGGTCGAGCGCGATGCGGGTCATGCGGGGCCTCCGTGGCTCGCGGGTCTGCCGAGGGCGGGTGTGGGTGTGAAGGTCACCGGCAGGTCCGTCAGTCCGCGCAGCCACGGCGAGGGGCGGCGGGTGAGCTGCTCGGCGGGGACGGCGAGGTCCACGTCCGGCAGCCGGTCGAGCAGGACCTCGATGCCGGTACGGGCGACGACCTCGGCGGTCTCCTGGGCCGGGAAGGGGCAGCGGTGCTCGCCGTGGCCGAAGGAGAGGAAGGCGTTGTTGCCGCCGGTCAGCGACGAGCCGTCGGTCCGCACCTGCGGGTCGCCGTTGGCGGCGGCGAGGCCGAGGAGCAGCAGGTCGCCGGAGCGGATGTGGCGGCCGCCGAGGTGGGTGTCGCGGGAGGCCCAGCGGCCCGCCACGTTCTGCGTCGGGGTGTCCTCCCAGAGCACCTCGTTCATGGCCTCCGCGACGCTGTGCCGGCCGCCGGAGAGGGAGGCGGCGAACCGGTCGTCGGTGAGCATCAGGCGCAGCGAGTTGCCCATCCAGTCGGCGGTCGGCTGGTGTCCGGCCGCCATCATCACCATGAGGTCCTGGACGACCTCCTCGTCGGTGAAGCCGCCGGGGTCGGCGAGCATCCGGGTGGCCACGTCGTCGCCGGGCCGGGCGTGCTTGTCCGCCAGCAGCCGGAACATCGAGGTCCCCAGGTGCTGCTGTCCGGCCAGCGCCCGCTCTCCGCCGTCGATCAGGTCGTTGATCGCGCCGACCAGCGGGTGGGCCTCTTCGTCGGAGAAGCCGTAGATCCTGGCCAGTACGAGGGCGGGCAGCAGCTTCGCGTACGCGGCGATGATGTCGACCGAACCCCGGGTGCAGAACCGGTCGATCAGCTCGTCCGCGAACTCCTCCGCGTACCGCTTGAGGGAGAAGGGGTCGACGCCCTCCAGCGCGTTGCTGATCATCATGGCCCGGACGCTGTGGCGTTCCCCGACCGTGTAGAGGATCGAGGGCTGACCGCGTCCGATCATCGGCAGCAGCGGCCAGTCGTCGGGGATGCGGTCCCACTGGTTCCACAGCTCGGAGTCCCGGCTGAAGAGGGCCGGGTCGCCGGTGACCTGGTGGAGTTCGCGGTAGCCGAGGACCAGCCAGGCGGGGACGTCGCCGTGCAGGACGACCGGGGCGACGGCGCCGTGGTCGCGCCGCATGTCCCGGTAGAGCTGGACGGGGTCGCTCTGGAAGCGGGGCCCGGACAGCGGGACGGACCCGTGGGTGACGGGGCAGCCGGAGACAGCGGTCGCGGCTGCTGCGGGGGCGTCGGCGGGGCCGGGTACGTCGACGGGTCCGGCAGTCCCGGCGGCGGCGGTTCCGGCCGTGCCGGGGACGTCGGCGGCGGTTCCGCTCGTGCCGGGGGCGTCGGCGGTTCCGGAGGCAGTGGTCACGGGGCGGGCTCCGGGGTCGGGGCGGCCGCCGCCAGCGCCGCTTCGGGGGCGTTCGCCCCGGCGGCACGCATACGGGCGGCGGAGAGTTCGGCGAGGTGCTCGACGAGCGTGATCAGCACGTACTTGCTGGAGGACCGGTCCCGGGCGTCGCACTCCACCAGCGGCACGTCGTCCGAGAGGTCCAGGGCCTCACGGATCTGCTGCTCGCTGTGGAGCGGCCCGCCGAAGTCGTTGCACGCGACGATGAACGGGGTGCCGTGGTGCTCCAGCCGGTCGATGGCGTACCAGGAGTCGGCGAGGCGGCGGGTGTCGACCAGGACGACCGCCCCGAGGGTGCCGGAGAACAGGCGGTCCCACAGGAACCAGAAGCGTTCCTGGCCGGGCGCGCCGAAGAGGTACAGCACCGAACGCGCGTCGAGCGTGATGCGGCCGAAGTCGAACGCCACGGTGGTGGACGTCTTGGACTGGACGCCGTCGAGGTGGTCGACGGCCTCGCCCGCGCGGGTCATCGTCTCCTCCGTGTTGAGCGGACGGATCTCGCTCACGGATCGGACCATGGTGGTCTTGCCGACGCCGAAGCCGCCCACCACAACGATCTTCAGTCCGTTGTCGGCGGTGTCGCTCAGGGCGGCGCGGCCCGAGGCGGCGGGGCGGTCAGAGGTTGCGGAGTCCAACGAGCACCTGTTCCAGGATGTCGGGGTCGGGGAGCCGGTCCGCGACACGGGCTGTACGGGGGTGGCGGGCGCTGACCCGGCCGGTGTCCAGCAGATCGCACAGCATGATGCGCACGATGCTGACCGGCAGGTTCAGGCTCGCGGATATCTCGACAACGGCGGTCGGAGCCTGGCACATCCGCAGGATCGCGACGTGCTCCGACTGCATGCCGGGGGCCGGATCGCACTCGGCGACGACCAGGGTAACCAGGTCGAAGGCGGCCGAGTCGGAACGGCTGCGTCCCCCGGTGAGGGTGTACAGCCGGTCCGGATCGTCGTCGCGCCCCGGGCGGGGGCGGGGCGCCGTCGTCATAGGGCCGGACCCTCTGCCGCGGGTGTGCGCGGCGGGGCGACCAGGTGTTCGCCGAGCTGTTCGACCAGTTCGCTCATGTTGTGGCCCACCAGGCCCACGTCGGAGTCCTCGTCGGCGACGACGGCCAGGTGGGCTCCGGCGCCCGCCTCGACGATGAACAGCACGCCGCCGTAGAACTCGGCCATCGCGGACCGTACGCCGCCGGTGCCGTCGCCGAACTCGATGGACGCGCCGTGCGAGAGGCTCTGGATGCCGGCGGAGATCGCGGCCAGCTGGTCGGCCTGGTCCACGGAGAGTTCGGGGGTGCGGCACAGCTTGAGGCCGTCGCGGGAGAGGACGAGGGCGTGGCGGGTGCCGGGGGTGCGGTCGAGCAGCCCCTCCAGCAGCCAGTTGAGCTTCTCGTCGGTGGTCGCGGTCATCGGGTGTTGCCCTCCGGGTTCGGGGAGTTGGCACGTACGGCCCGGCTGAAGGTGCTGAAGCGCGCTGCCTGGACCTTCGGGTCGGTGGTACGGGCCTGGGGGGTGTCGGCTCCGCCGGGGGAGGCGTTGCCGTTACGGGCTTCGGCGGCGGCCAGGGTGCGGCCGCGGCGGCGCTTGGGGAGCCCGCTCTCGCCGAACGTGGGGACGCTGCCGGTGGATTCGGACGCGGGCTCCGCCTCCGCCCCGGGAGCTGCCGGAACCCGGGAAGCGGGCATGTGACCGGCGCCGGTGTCCGTTCCAGCGCCGGTGCCGACGCCGGTTCCGGCTCCGGTGCCGGAGAAGGCGCCCGTGCTGGAGCCGGTGCCGGTGCCGTTGTCCGGGGAGGTCCGGGCCGCCGGGAGCGCGCCGGGGGTGCCCGTGTCCGTGTGGTCGGCCGCGGCGTGGGCGGGCTCCGGTTCGACGGGGACGGCGGGTACGGCAGGCGCGGCGGCGGCCGGGATCCCGGTGCGGGGCTGGGCGGCCGGGAGCGCGTTCGCCGGGGCCGCGGAGGCCGCCGGGGCCGCAGGCGTCGCGGGGACGGCAGGCGTCGCGGGCGTCCGGGCGATGAGGTCCTGGGGGAGCATCATCAGCGCGCCGGTGCCGCCGCGCGCGGACGGCCGGAACGAGACGGTCAGCCCGTGCTTACGGGCCAGTCGGCCGACGACGGCGAGGCCCAGCCGGGTGCCGGACAGGTTGGTGAGGTCCTGGTTGTCGGCGGCGACGGCCTTCTCGGCGCGGCGCAACTGCACCTCGCTCATGACGAGCCCGCTGTCCTCGACGGTGATGACGATGCCCGCCGGGACCTCCTCCACGTACACGTGCACCTCGGCGGTGGGCGGCGAGAAGTTGGCCGCGTTGTCGAGGAGTTCGGCGAGCGCGTGCATGACGCCCTCGGCCGCGTGACCGGCGATCGCGACATCGCTGGTGGAGTGCAGGCGGACCCGCTGATAGCTGCCGATCCGGCCCATCGCGCCGCGCAGGATCGACTCCATCACGATCGGCTTGGCCCAGCGGCGGCCGGAGCGCGCCCCGGTCAGCACGGCGATGGAGTCGGCGAGCCGGCCCGCCTGGGCGGTGCGGTGGTCCAGGTACAGCAGGTCCCCGAGCACGGACTCGTCGGTGTGCCGGTGCTCCATCTCGCGCAGGTCGGCCAGCATGCTGGTGGCCAGGGCCTGCATCCGCCCGGCCGCGTTGGCGCAGGCGGCGACGGCCGCGGAGCGCTCGGTCTCGGCGCGGGTGGCGCGGGCGGTCAGCCGGTCGACGGTGACGGCGAGGCGGGCCTGCTCGGTACCGGCCTCCGCGGTGATCCGCTCGTTCTCGGCGCGGGCGTCGGCGGCGACCCGGGCGGTCTCGGCGGAGGCGACGGCCTTGATCCGGGCGCTCTCCGCCGTGAAGCGCTGGGCCTCGGCGGCGGAGGCGGAGACCAGGCGCGAGGTCTCGGCGGTGAACCGCTGGGAGTCGGCGGCCCGCAGGGCGCGCAGGTTCCGCGCGGAGCGCAGGGTGTGGACGGTGACGGCCACACAGACGCTCAGCAGGACGGCGGCGGCTCCGGCGCCCCACGCCAGCGGGGTCCGTACCGCTTGGGGGGCCGCGGCGACGGCCCACAGGGCGGGCGCGCCGGTTACGGCTGCCGAGATCAGCAGGGCGAGTGCGGTGGGCCGGAGTGAGGGGCGCAATCGGAGTCCTCGGTGGCGGACGGTGCGGGACGAGGTGGAACCGGGTGGAGCCGGTGGTACGCGGTGGAGCGGGATGGAGCCGGGTGGTGCGCGGTCGAGCCGGTGGTACGCGGTCGAACCGATGGTGCCAAATCGAGCCGGTGGAGCGAAGGGGGAACCGCCCCGGTCGAATCCGGACAGTTCGCCATCGAGAGGACGATCATGCACAACTGGAGCTGACAATTCCTGCTCAAGTCTTGGTCACTATAGGAGACTTGACAGTCTGTTTGGGAAGAACTTCTGGGGTTTTTTGTGCCGCTTGCCCGTGTTTGACCGTCCACATCCCAAGAGTTCATCTGGACCGACGGCATCCTGAAGCCATGGCCGAACAGCACCGCCCGCATACCGGACCATCCCACCCCGCCACCGGACCATCCAGCCCCGCCACCGGGCCGTCCCACCCCCTCGCCGGACCGTCGCCCGCCTTCGTCCGGGCGCTCCGCTCCGCCGTGCGCGGGGGGAGCGACTTCGGGCCCGCCGCGCGCGCCCTGGCGACGATGGACGCCTCCAACTACCGCCGCGTCCCCCTGGGAGTGCTGGCCCCGCGCGACGCCGACGACGTGGCGGCCGCCCTGGCCGTCTGCCGGGAGCACGGAGTGCCCGTCGTCCCGCGCGGCGGCGGCACGTCCATCGCCGGGCAGGCCACCGGGTCCGGCCTGGTGCTCGACCTCACCCGCCATCTGGACGCCGTCCTCGACGTGGACCCGGCCGCGCGCACCGCCGTCGTCGGGCCCGGCGTCGTCCTGGACGACCTGCGGGCGGCCGCCGCCCCCCACGGGCTCACCTTCGGCCCCGACCCGTCCACCCACAGCCGCTGCACCCTCGGCGGCATGATCGGGAACAACTCCTGCGGCGCGCACTCGGTGGCCTGGGGCACGACCGCCGACAACGTGACGGCGCTGGAGGTGGTCCGCTACGGCGGTGAGACGCTGCGCCTGGCGCGAGGCGGTGGCGGCGGGGAGGGCCCCGAGGGCGTCCGGGCGCTGGTCGCCGCGCACCTCGCCCTCCTCCGCACCGGCTACCCCGACCTCCCGCGCCGCATCTCCGGCTACGCGCTGGACGCGCTGCTCCCCGAACACCCCGGCGGCCCCGACCCGGTCCGGGCGTTCTGCGGCAGCGAGGGCACCCTGGGCGTGGTCACCGAGGCGACGGTCCGCCTGGTCGAGGCCCCGGCCGCCCGCGCCCTGGCCGTCCTCGGGTACGCCGACGAGTCCGCCGCCGCCGAGGCCGCGCCGGGCCTCCTCCCGTACGGGCCGCTCACCGTCGAGGGCATGGCCGCCGACCTGGTGCGCGAACCGGCCGGTCCGCTGCCGCGCGGGGGCGCCTGGCTGTTCGTCGAGACGGGCGGCGCCACCCCGGCCGAGGCCCGCGCCCACGCCGCCCGCGTCCTGCGGGCGGCCGGGGCCGTGGACGGGGCGGTCGTCACCGACCCGGCCGGGCAGCGGGCCCTGTGGCGCATCCGCGAGGACGCCGCCGGGACCGCGACCCGGATGCCGGACGGGAGTGAGGCCTGGCCCGGCTGGGAGGACTGCGCGGTGCCGCCCGCGCGGCTCGGCGCGTACCTGCGCGACTTCCGGGCGCTGCTCGCCGAGCACGGTCTGCGCGGCACGCCCTACGGCCACTTCGGTGAGGGCTGCGTCCACGTCCGTATCGACTTCGACCTGCTCACCGAGGCGGGGGTGGCCCGGTTCCGCCGGTTCTCCGAGGAGACGGCCGACCTGGTCGTCGCGCACGGCGGCTCCCTCAGCGGCGAACACGGCGACGGGCAGGCCCGCGCGGAGCTGCTGCCCCGGATGTACGGGGACGAACTCGTCGCTCTCTTCGGCCGGTTCAAGGACCTGTGGGACCCGGACGGCGGCCTGAACCCGGGGATGCTGGTCCGCCCCGACCGCCTGGACGCGAATCTGCGCTTCGCGGTCCTCCCGAAGCGCCCGGTGGACGTGGCGTTCGGCTACCCGCGCGACGGCGGCGACTTCACGGGCGCGGTCCGCCGCTGCGTGGGCGTCGCCAAGTGCCGTACGACGGAGACGACCGGGGCGGGTGTGATGTGCCCGTCCTACCGGGTGACGGGCGAGGAGGCCCACTCCACGCGGGGCCGGGCCCGGCTGCTGCACGAGATGCTCGCGGGCGAGGTGATCACGGACGGCTGGCGAAGCGCCGAGGTGCGGGACGCGCTCGACCTCTGCCTCTCCTGCAAGGGCTGCCGCAGCGACTGCCCGGTCGGCGTCGACATGGCCACGTACAAGGCGGAGTTCCTGCACCACCACTACCGGGGCAGGCTCCGCCCCGCCGCCCACTACGCGCTCGGCCGCCTGCCCCGCTGGCTGCGCCTGGCCGCCCCCTTCGCCCGCCCGCTCAACGCCCTTGCGCGGATGGGCCCGTTGGCCGCCCTCGCGAAACGGCTGGCGGGGATCGCACCCGAGCGGACCCTCCCGCCCCTGGCGACGACGACCTACGGCCGCTGGCTGCGGGCCCGGCAGGACGGCGGGGCGCGCGTCCTGCCCCCGGACCGGGCGGTGCGCCTGTGGGCGGACACCTTCACCGAGCACCTGTCGCCCCAGGTGGGCCGGGCGGCGGTCCGGGTCCTCGAAGAGGCGACCGGCCGCAGGGTGCGGCCGCATCCGCGCGGGGTGTGCTGCGGCCTCACGTATGTCTCCACCGGCCAGCTGAACGCGGCCCGCCGGGTGATGCGCCGCACCCTGGATCGGCTGGACCTGGCCCCCGGCGAACCGGTCGTCGTCCTGGAACCGAGCTGCGCCGCCACCCTCCGCACCGACCTGCCGGACCTCCTCCCCGACGACCCGCGCGCGGCCGAACTGGCCGGTGCCGTACGCACGTTCGCGGAGTACCTGGAGGAGTACGCCCCCGGCTGGACACCGCCCCGCGTGGACCGGCCCGTCGTCGGTCAGACCCACTGCCACCAGCACGCGGTCCTCGGCGACGGGGCGGACCGGCGGCTGCGCGAGCGGATGGGGCTCACCGGGGAACTCAGCGGAGGCTGCTGCGGACTGGCCGGGAACTTCGGCTTCGAGCAGGGGCGCTGGGAGGTGTCCGTGGCCTGCGCGCAGGAACAACTCCTGCCGTCCGTCCGCGAGTCGGGGCCCGGGGCGGAAGTCCTCGCGGACGGCTTCTCCTGCCGTACGCAGCTCGACCAGCTGGCGGGGCGCCGGGCCCGGCACCTGGCGGAGGTGATCGCGGAAGCCCTCACATAGCGGGCCCCGGGGTGCGGTGGTCCGTGCCCCGGGCGACGATCTCCCGTGCCAGGGCCGCCAGTTCGGGCAGGGCCGGGTGACCGGGTGCGTCGCGGCGGGCGAGGAGGACCGGGACGCCGGGGGCGTCGTCGAGCGGGACGTAGGCGACGCCGGTGTGCGGGTGCATGTCCACGGTGGAGGCGGTGGACACCCCGCTGCCGCGTCCGGCGGCGATGGCGGTGAGCCAGTCGTCGGTGTTGCCGACGGTGAGGGTGGCGGCGGGCCGGGAGTGCGGCGGCCACAGGTCGGTCGTGGTGGTGCCGGAGACGGTGTTCAGGACGATGGGGCCGTCCGCGAGATCGGCGAGGGCCAGTGAGGCGCGTCCGGCCAGCGGCCCGTCCGCGGTGACCGCTGCCACCCGCACCTCGGTGAACAGCACCTCGGTGACGAGCCCCGGCGCGTCCACCGGGCCCCGCAGCAGTGCGGCGTCGACCTCGCCGCGGGTCAGCCCGGCGGTGCGGTCGTCGATCCGCAGGAGTTCCAGCGGGGTCCGGGGGTGGCGCTCCTGCCAGGTCCGCAGCAGCGGTGTGGTGTACGGCCCGAACGCCGACCAGGCGTGCCCGAGCCGCAGCGGCCACCGGCGCAGCCGCCCGGAGTCGAGCGCCTCGTCGAAGGCGGCGACCGCCGCGGTCGCCTTGTCGCGGAAGGCGACGCCCTCGGGGGTGAGGGCGAGGTGGTGGGTCGAGCGGTCGACGAGCCGGACGCCCAGATGCCGCTCCAGGGCGGCGAGGGTGCGGGAGACGGCGGGCTGGGTGAGGCGCAGGCGGGCGGCGGCGCGGGCGACGTTCAGCTCCTCCGCGACGGCGAGGAAGGCCCGCAGGTGGCGCAGCTCGACGGGGCGGCCGGTCGGGCCGGAGGGACCGGCGGCGGGATCCGGGTTCATGCACGCGGAGCATAACGGGAGCGTGATCGGCATTTCACGGGAGGCGCGAGAGGTCTTTACGGTGAGAGGAAAGCCCTGGCGGCAAAGTGCGGTATGCCGTACTGTCCGGTGCACTGCATTGCACTTCCCCGGTCGTCATACACGCCCCCCGTCCTTGCCTCACCCCAGTCCCCTCCCGCCCCCTGGAAGGTTTCCGTGAACGAGCAGCGCGACGCCGCCGCCGAACCGGCCGCAGCGGCCGTCGCCGTACCCGAAGCGGTGACGGCACTGGAGGAGGCGGGCACGGAGACGGGCGCGCCTGCCGGGGGGCGCGGGACCAGGGCCGACCGCCGGGCGGCGCTCGTCCCGGTGGCGCTGGTCGTCGCGGGCGGCCTGTCCGTGCAGTTCGGCTCGGCGGTCGCGGCGCTGCTCATGCCGAAGGCGGGCGCGCTGGGCGTGGTCACCCTCCGGCTGGTGGCCGCCGCGCTGATCCTGCTGGTGGTCTGCCGGCCGAAGCTGCGGGGCCACTCGCGCGCCGACTGGGGGACGGTCCTCGCCTTCGGTGTCGCCATGGGCGGCATGAACACGCTCTTCTACCAGGCGCTGGACCGCATCCCGCTGGGTATCGCCGTCACCCTGGAGGTGCTCGGCCCGCTCGCCCTCTCCGTCTTCGTCTCCCGCCGCCTGATCAACGTCCTGTGGGCCGGGCTCGCTCTCGTCGGCGTCGTCCTGCTGGGCGGCGGAGGCTTCGACCGCCTGGACCCGGTCGGCGCGGCCTACGCCCTGGCGGCCGGGGCGATGTGGGCGGCGTACATCGTCTTCAGCGCCCGCACCGGCCGCCGTTTCCCGCAGGCGGACGGCCTGGCCCTGGCGATGGTGGTTGCCGCGGTCCTCTCCCTGCCCCTGGGCATCTGGGAGTCGGGGGCGAAGCTGACGGTCCCCTCCACCGTGGCGCTCGGCGCGGCGGTGGCGCTCCTCAGCTCGGTCCTCCCGTACACCCTGGAGCTCATGGCCCTGCGCCGCCTGCCCGCCTCCACGTTCGCCGTGATGATGAGCCTGGAGCCGGCGATCGCGGCCGCCGCGGGCTTCCTCGTCCTGAGCCAGGCCCTGTCCGTCACGGACGCCCTCGCCATCGCTCTGGTCATCGGCGCGAGCATGGGCGCGGTACGCAGCCGCTCCCGGTCGGAACCGTTGCGCGAGGGGTAGGCGGCGGCGCTACGGGGCGAGGCGGCCCGTCCCGGCCTCAGGCGCCGGCGACCGCATCCTGCGGGCGGAAAATCATGCAAGCGTGCTTGATTGTTTCTCGGAGCGCTGCCATGATCCTGGGCACCACACCCGGTCCCGAGGGGAGCGCATGTGTCCGCTGTCGTAGCCGTGATCGATGATCTGCGCGAGGAGAGCGAGGAACTCGACGCGCTGGTCCGGGTGTTGGACGGTGCGGCCTGGTACGGGCCCACGCCCGCCGAGCGGTGGACCGTCGCCCACCAGATCGCCCATCTCGCCTGGACCGACGGGGTCGCGCTGCTGGCCGCGACCGAACCCGAACGGTTCGGCGGCGAGGTGGCCAAGGCGCTGGCCGCCCCCGAGACCTTCGTCGACGAGGCCGCCGACGGGCTGGTCGCAGCGCATGCCCCAAACGCCCTGCTCGCCCGGTGGCGGGAGGGGCGGCGACGGCTGGAGGAGGTGCTGCGGAGCGCGCCGGAAGGCGCCCGGATCCCCTGGTACGGGCCCCCGATGAGCGTCGCGTCCCTGGCGACCGCCCGGCTGATGGAGACCTGGGCCCACGGCCAGGACGTCGCCGACGCCCTCGGGGTGGACCGCGGCCCCTCCGCCCGCCTGCGGCACGTGGCGCGGATCGGCGTCCGGGCCCGCGACTACGCCTACGGGGTGCGCGGCATCACCCCGCCCGAGGACGTGTTCCGCGTCGAACTCCACACCCCCGACGGCGAGATGATCGCCTACGGCCCCGAAAGCGCCGCCCAGTGGGTCACCGGTCCCCTCCTCGACTTCTGCCTGCTGGTCACCCAGCGCGCCCACCGCGACGATCTCGCCGTGACCGCCGAGGGGCCCGAAGCCGACCAGTGGCTCTCCATCGCCCAGGCCTTCGCCGGACCGCCCGGACCGGGCCGGACACCCCGCGCGGCACGGCACCCAGCGCAGGACGGCCACCGGCACTCCGGACAGGACGGCCACCGGCACTCCGGACAGGACGGCCACCAGCACCGCGGACAGGACGGCCGCCGGCACCCCGGACAGGAGGGCCACCGGTGAACACCGCACCCGCCGCCACCCCCGTGGCCACCGCCCCCACGCCCGCACCCGTCCTCCGTATCGGCAACGCCTCCGGCTTCTACGGCGACCGCTTCGACGCCGTCCGCGAGATGCTGACCGGCGGCCCCCTCGACGTCCTCACCGGCGACTACCTCGCCGAGCTGACCCTGCTCATCCTCGGGCGTGGCCGCCTCAAGGACCCCACGAAGGGGTACGCGACCACCTTCCTGCGGCAGTTGGAGGAAGGGCTCGGCCTGGCCCAGGAGCGCGGGGTGAAGATCGTCACCAACGCGGGGGGCCTCAACCCGGCCGGACTGGCGGATGCTGTGCGGGAGTTGGCGGACAAGGTCGGGGTCTCCGTACGCGTCGCGCATGTCGAGGGCGACAGCCTGCCGGTGCCGGACGGGTTCCTCACCGCCAACGCCTACCTCGGCGGCGCCGGGATCGCCGCCTGTCTGCGGGCGGGGGCGGACATCGTCGTCACCGGCCGGGTCACCGACGCGGCCCTCGTCACCGGCCCCGCCGCCGCCCACTTCGGCTGGGGCCCCGGCGACCTGGACGCGCTCGCGGGGGCCGTGGTCGCCGGGCATGTGCTGGAGTGCGGTACGCAGGCCACCGGCGGGAACTACGCCTTCTTCGGGGAGCACGACGTGCGCCGCCCCGGCTTCCCGCTCGCCGAGATCCACGCCGACGGCTCGTCCGTCATCACCAAGCACGACGGCACGGGCGGGGTCGTCGACCTCTCCACCGTCACCGCCCAACTCCTGTACGAGACCGGGGGCGCCCGGTACCCGGGCCCCGACGTCACCGCCCGCCTCGACACCGTACGCCTCACGCCCGACGGCCCCGACCGGGTCCGCGTCCACGGCGTACGCGGCGAGGCGCCGCCGCCGACCCTCAAGGCCGGGCTCACCCGGCTCGGCGGCTGGCGCAACGAGGTCGTCTTCGTCCTCACCGGTCTCGACGTCGAGGCCAAGGCCGACCTGGTGAAGGCCCAGCTCGTGGACGCCCTGGAACGCGCCGGCGGCCGCCCGCCCGCCGAGGTCCGCTGGGAGCTGGTCCGTACGGACCGCCCCGACGCGGACACCGAGGAGCGGGCCAGCGCCCTGCTGCGGCTCGTCGTCCGCGACCAGGACGCCGAAGCGGTCGGCCGGGCCGTCTCCGGGGCGGCCGTCGAACTGGCCCTCGGCAGCTACCCCGGCTTCCACCTCACCGCCCCGCCCGGAAAGGGCGCGCCCTACGGGGTGTTCGAGGCGATCCACGTACCGGCAAAGGACGTCGAGCACACCGCCGTCCTCCCGGACCGAAGGCGTACGGTCATCGAACCGCCGCCTGAAACACGGGAGTTGGCGGAGGTCGCAATGCCGCGGCTCCCCGATCCGTACCCCGACGGCGGGCCGACCCGCCGCGCTCCGCTCGGGCTCGTCGCGGGTGCCCGCAGCGGCGACAAGGGCGGTGACGCCAACGTGGGCGTCTGGGTCCGCGACGACGACGCGTGGCGGTGGCTGGCGCACGAACTGACCGTGCGGCGCTTCCGGGAACTCCTGCCGGAAACAGCCGACTTGACCATCGTACGCCATGTCCTGCCCCACCTGAGGGCCCTGAACTTCACCGTCGGCGGCCTGCTGGGGGAGGGGGTCGCGGCGCAGGCGCGGTTCGATCCGCAGGCGAAGGCGGTGGGGGAGTGGCTGCGGTCGCGGTGGCTGCCCATTCCCGTGGCGCTGCTGGAGAACACGCCGCCGGGACCGACGGAGGACGCCCCGGGCGTACGGACGGAAGACCCCGCTCCGGTACGGGCGGAGCGTGTCCGGCCGTCGGAGGACGACTCGCACCCGGAGGTGACCGCATGACCGTCCTGCCCACCGCGCTCGACACCGCCAGCCCGGAGTACGGCGAGAACCGGGCCACCATGCTGGACCGGCTCGCCGAGCTGGAGACCGAGCACGCCAAGGCGCTCGCGGGCGGCGGTGAGAAGTACGTGACCCGCCACCGGGGGCGCGGCAAGCTCCCGGCCCGGGAGCGGATCGAACTGCTGGTCGACCCGGACACCCCGTTCCTGGAGCTGTCGCCACTGGCCGCCTGGGGCAGCGCCTCCCCCGCGTACACCGTCGGGGCCTCGCTCGTCACCGGGATCGGGGTGGTGGCGGGCGTGGAGTGCCTGATCACCGCCAACGATCCGACCGTACGCGGCGGGGCGTCGAATCCGTGGACGCTGAAGAAGGCCCTGCGCGCCAACGAGATCGCCTTCGCCAACCGGCTGCCCTGCGTGAGCCTGGTGGAGTCGGGCGGGGCGGACCTGCCGTCCCAGAAGGAGATCTTCGTCCCGGGCGGGGCGCTGTTCCGCGACATCACCCGGCTCTCCGCGGCCGGAATCCCCACCGTGGCCGTCGTGTTCGGCAACTCCACCGCCGGAGGCGCGTACGTCCCCGGCATGTCCGATCACACCGTGATGATCAAGGAGCAGTCCAAGGTGTTCCTCGGCGGGCCGCCGCTGGTGAAGATGGCGACCGGCGAGGAGAGCGACGACGAGTCCCTCGGCGGGGCCGCGATGCACGCCCGGACGTCGGGGCTCGCCGACCACTTCGCCGTGGACGAGCACGACGCGATCCGGCAGGCGCGCCGGATCATCTCACGGCTCAACTGGCGCAAGGCGCACACCGATCCGGACCCGGCCGAGCCGCCCGCGTACGACGAGGACGAGCTGCTCGGGATCGTCCCCGGCGATCTGAAGGTGCCCTTCGACCCGCGCGAGGTGATCGCCCGGCTGGTCGACGGCTCGGACTTCGACCCGTTCAAGCCGCTGTACGGGACGAGCCTGGTGACGGGCTGGGCCCGGTTGCACGGCTATCCGGTCGGCATCCTCGCCAACGCCCAGGGAGTGCTGTTCAGCGAGGAGTCGCAGAAGGCCGCCCAGTTCATCCAGTTGGCCAACCAGCGGGACATCCCGCTCCTGTTCCTCCACAACACCACCGGCTACATGGTCGGCAAGGAGTACGAGCAGGGCGGCATCATCAAGCACGGCGCGATGATGATCAACGCGGTGGCCAACTCCCGCGTCCCCCACCTGTCCGTGCTGATGGGGGCCTCGTACGGGGCCGGGCACTACGGCATGTGCGGCCGCGCCTACGATCCGCGCTTCCTCTTCGCCTGGCCCAGCAGCAAGTCCGCCGTCATGGGCCCGCAGCAGCTCGCGGGCGTCCTGTCCATCGTCGCCCGCGCGTCGGCCGCCGCGAAGGGGCAGCCGTACGACGACGAGGCGGACGCCGGACTGCGCGCCATGGTGGAGCAGCAGATCGAGGCGGAGTCGCTGCCGATGTTCCTGTCGGGACGGCTGTACGACGACGGGGTCATCGACCCGCGTGACACCCGCACCGTCCTCGGGATGTGCCTGTCCGCGATCCACACCGCACCGGTCGAGGGCGCCCGCGGCGGCTTCGGCGTCTTCCGGATGTGACCGCCCACGAGGAGGCCAGGAGGCCCACGAGGCCGAGAGGCCCATATGACCTGCGCGGCGCCCCTTCCGGACCTGACCCGCACGTGCGGCCCATGAGGAGAGACGTGATCACCACCCTGCTCGTCGCCAACCGGGGCGAGATCGCCTGCCGGATCTTCCGCACCTGCCGTGACCTGGGCATCACCACGGTCGCCGTGTACTCCGACGCGGACGCCGACGCCCTGCACGTCCGCACGGCCGACCTCGCCGTCCGGCTGCCGGGTTCCGCCCCCGCCGACACCTATCTGCGCGGCGACCTCGTCGTGTCCGCCGCGCTGGCCGCCGGGGCGGACGCCGTGCACCCCGGCTACGGCTTCCTCTCCGAGAACGCGGCCTTGGCCGCCGCCGTGCGGGACGCGGGTCTGGTGTGGGTCGGCCCGCCAGTGAAGGCCATCGAGCTGATGGCGTCCAAGACCCGGGCCAAGGAGCTGATGGCCGGGGCCGGGGTGCCGCTGCTGGACCCCGTGGACCCGGCCGCGGCGACCCCGGACGATCTACCGCTGCTACTGAAGGCGGCGTCCGGCGGGGGCGGCCGGGGAATGCGGATCGTCCGGGAACTCGACGCGCTCCCGGCCGAGTTGCTGGCAGCCACCACCGAGGCCGCGTCCGCGTTCGGGGACGGCGAGGTGTTCGCGGAGCCGTACGTGGAGCGCGGGCGGCACGTCGAGGTCCAGGTCATGGCCGACGACCACGACACCGTGTGGGCGCTCGGCACCCGGGACTGTTCGCTCCAGCGCCGCCACCAGAAGGTCATCGAGGAGGCCCCCGCCCCCGGCCTGGACGAGGCGCTGCGCACCCGGCTCCACGAGGCGGCGGTGGCGGCCGCCCGTGCGGTCGGCTACCGGGGCGCGGGAACCGTGGAGTTCCTGCTCTCCGCCGACGGCCGTCCGTACTTCCTGGAGATGAACACCCGGCTCCAGGTCGAACACCCGGTCACGGAAGCGGTGTTCGGCGTGGACCTGGTCGCGCTGCAACTCCGCGTGGCGGAGGGCGAGCCGCTGCCCGCCCCCGGGCCTCCGCCCGCGTCCGGCCACGCGGTCGAGGCCCGCCTCTACGCCGAGGACCCCGCACGCGACTGGCAGCCCCAGACGGGCGTGCTGCACGCGCTGGAGGTCCCGCGGGGGCCCGGTCTGCGCCTGGACACCGGTTACGCGGGCGGCGACACCATCGGCGTCCACTACGACCCGATGCTGGCCAAGGTCATCGCCCACGCCCCCACCCGCCCCGAAGCCGTCCGGCTGCTGGCGCGCGCCCTGGAGCGCGCCCGCGTCCACGGCCCGGTCACCAACCGCGACCTGCTCGTACGGTCCCTGCACCACCCGGACTTCACCGCCGCCCGCCTCGACACCGGCTTCTACGACCGCCACCTGGCCGACGTGACCGCCCCGGGAGCCGACGCCCCCGCCCTCGTCGCCACGGCCGCCCTCGCCGCCGCTCTGGCGGACGCCGTACGCGCCACCGCCCCACGCACCGGCACCACCGCACCCACCGGCACCACCGCACCCACCGGTCTTACCGCCACCACCGCGTCCCCCGGCCCCGCCGCACCCGGTCCCGCGCCCACACCCGCGCACCGTCCCGTCCCCGTCCGCTTCGGGGCTTGGCGCAACCTCCCCTCGCAGCCCCAGGTCAAGCGCTACCGCAGCGAGCCGGACGGCGCGGAGTACGAGGTCGCCTACCGGACCCCGCGCACCGGCACCCCGGAACCGTACGAGGCCTCCGGCGTCCGGGTCGTGTCCGCCGCCCCGCACCAGGTGACCCTCGACATCGACGGTGTGACACGGGACTTCGCGGTCGCGAGGTACGGCGACCGGGTCCATGTGGACACAGCCCGGGGCTCCTGGACCTTCACCGCCCTGCCCCGCTTCACCGACCCCGCGACCCAGACCGAGCCCGGCTCGCTGCTCGCCCCCATGCCCGGCACCGTCGTCCGGCTCGCGGAGGGCCTGGCCGCCGGGGCCACCGTGGCGGCGGGGCAGCCGCTGGTCTGGCTGGAGGCGATGAAGATGGAACACCGCGTCCTCGCCCCCGCTTCCGGCACGCTCACCGCTCTGCACGCCGTCCCCGGCCACCAGGTCGAGGTCGGCGCCCTGCTCGCCGTAGTCCAGGAACGCGCCGCCGGCGCCCCCGAACCTGAGGAGACCGCATGAGCACCGCACGCACCGTCCTCGAAACCGAAGAGCACCAGGCGCTGCGCGCGGCCGTCGCCGCCCTCGGCAAGCGCTACGGACGCGACTACATGACCACCGTCATCCGCGAGGGGTCCCACACCCGCGAGCTGTGGGCGGAGGCCGCGAAGCTCGGCTACCTCGGCGTGAACCTCCCCGAGGCGTACGGCGGCGGAGGCGGCGGCATGGCGGAACTGTCCATCGTGCTGGAGGAGTTGGGGGCGGCCGGTTCGCCGCTCCTGATGATGATCGTGTCCCCCGCGATCTGCGGCACGGTGATCGCCCGCTTCGGCACGGAGGACCAGAAGCGGACGTGGCTGCCGGGCCTCGCCGACGGCGGCCTCACCATGGCCTTCGGCATCACCGAGCCGGACGCCGGGTCCAACGCGCACCGGATCACCACCACCGCCCGCCGGGACGGCGACGGCTGGGTCCTGAGCGGACGCAAGGTGTTCGTGTCCGGCGTCGACATAGCCGACGCCACCCTGATCGTGGGCCGCACCGAGGACGCCCGCTCCGGGAAGCTGAAGCCGTGCCTGTTCATCGTCCCGCGCGACGCCCCGGGCTTCGGACGGAACCGGATCGACATGGAACTCCACGCCCCGGAGAAGCAGTTCGAACTGGTCCTGGACGACGTGCGGCTGCCCGCCGACGCCCTGGTCGGCGACGAGGACGCGGGTCTGCTCCAGCTCTTCGCCGGGCTGAACCCCGAGCGGATCATGACGGCCGCCTTCGGTATCGGGATGGGCCGCTTCGCCCTCGGCAGGGCCGTCGAGTACGCCCGTGCCCGGCAGGTGTGGAAGGAGCCCATCGGCGCCCACCAGGCCATCGCGCACCCGCTCGCCACCGCCCACATCGACCTGGAGCTGGCGCGCCTGATGATGCAGAAGGCCGCCCGGCTCTACGACGAGGGCGACGACACCGGAGCCGGTGAGGCGGCCAACATGGCGAAGTACGCGGCGGGCGAGGCGTGCGTGAAGGCGGTGGACCAGGCCGTGCACACCCTCGGCGGCAACGGGCTGACCCGTGAGTACGGGCTCGCGTCCCTGATCACCGCGTCCCGGGTGGCCCGGATCGCCCCGGTGAGCCGGGAGATGATCCTGAACTACGTCTCCCACCAGACGCTCGGCCTGCCCAAGTCCTACTAGGCCTGCCCAAGTCCTGCCAGGCCTGCCCAAGTCCTACCAGGGGTGTCCGACCTCTCCCCATCCCCTCCCCACAGGGGCGATTCTGACTCTCCACACCCGCACGGCGTCCCGCGCCGCCTCCCGGGCGACGCGGAACGCCGCGACGACAGGGGACCGCCATGGTGTTCCGCAGTGAGTACGCAGACGTACCGGCCCTGGACCTGCCCATCCACGAAGCGGCGCTCGGCGAGGCCGCGCGACTCGGTGACACCCTCGCCCTG
Organism: Streptomyces sp. NPDC101181; assembly: GCF_044767975.1. Lineage (NCBI taxonomy): Bacteria > Bacillati > Actinomycetota > Actinomycetes > Kitasatosporales > Streptomycetaceae > Streptomyces > Streptomyces sp. NPDC101181. The sequence goes on from NZ_JBIWOX010000002.1 coordinate 314,033, forward strand.
ATCGACGGGACGAACGGCAACTCCCTCACGTACGCCCAGCTCGACGGCTTCCACCGGCGCATCGCCGCCGCGCTCGCGGAGGCCGGACTGCGCCAGGGCGACGTACTCGCCCTGCACAGCCCGAACACCATCGCCTACCCGGCGGTCTTCTACGGCGCCACGCGCGCCGGGGCGTCCGTCACCACGGTCCACCCGCTCGCCACGGCCGAGGAGTTCGCCAAGCAGCTCGCCGACAGCCGGGCGCGCTGGATCGTGACGGTCTCCCCGCTGCTGGAGACGGCCCGGCGGGCGGCCGAACTCACCGGCGGCGTACGGGAGATCTACGTCTGCGACCAGGCCGAGGGCCACACCTCGATCCTGGACATGCTGGCGTCCACCGCCCCCGCGCCGGAGATCGTCATCGACCCCGGTCAGGACGTGGCGGCCCTCCCGTACAGCTCCGGCACGACCGGCACGCCCAAGGGCGTCATGCTCACCCACCGCTCGATCGCCACCAACCTGGAGCAGTTGCGCCCACTCGTCCCCATGACCGGGGAGGAACGCGTCCTGGCGGTGCTGCCGTTCTTCCACATCTACGGTCTGACCGCGCTCATGAACGCCCCGCTGCGCTGCGGCGCCACGGTCGTCGTGCTGCCGCGCTTCGACCTGGCACAGTTCCTGACGGCCATTCAGACCCACCGGATCACCGGCCTGTACGTGGCGCCGCCGATCGTCCTGGCGCTGGCCAAGCATCCGCTGGTGGGGGAGTACGACCTGTCCTCGCTCCAGTACATCGTCAGCGCGGCGGCCCCGCTGGACGCCGAGCTGGCCGCCGCGTGTTCGGCCCGGCTCGGGGTGCCGCCGGTGCGGCAGGCGTACGGGATGACGGAGCTGTCGCCCGGTACGCACGTGGTGCCGCTCTCCGAGGAGCAGCCGCCGCCGGGCACGGTCGGCAAGCTGCTGCCGAACACCGAGATGCGGATCGTGTCCCTGGAGGACCCGGCGCAGGACGTGGAGCCGGGCACGGAGGGCGAGATCCTGATCCGGGGGCCCCAGGTCATGAAGGGCTACCTGGGCCGCCCGGACGCCACGGCCGCGATGATCGACGCGGAGGGCTGGGTGCACACGGGGGACGTCGGCCGCGCGGACGAGGACGGCTGGCTGTACGTCGTCGACCGGGTCAAGGAGCTGATCAAGTACAAGGGCTACCAGGTCGCCCCCGCCGAGCTGGAGGCCCTGCTGCTGACGCACGAGCAGGTGGCGGACGCGGCGGTCATCGGGGTGTACGACGCGGAGGGCAACGAGATCCCGAAGGCCTTCGTGGTGCGCGGCGCGGCGGGCGGGACGCTGAGCGAGGACGACGTCATGGCGTACGTCGCCGAACGGGTCGCCCCCTACAAGAAGGTGCGGCGGGCCGAGTTCGTCGCGGCGGTGCCCCGGGCGGCGTCGGGCAAGATCCTCCGGCGCGAGCTGCGCGACCGGGAGAAGGCGGAGAGGACCGAGGAGACGTGACCCTGACCCTACGTACGCGGGAGCGGGGCGTCGCGACCGTGACCCTGGACTCCCCGGCGAACCGCAACGCGCTGTCGGCCGCGCTGGTGGGCGAGGTGCGTGAGGCGCTGGCGGCCTGTGCCGAGGACGACACCGTCAGGGCCGTCGTCCTGACCCACAGCGGGACGACGTTCTGCGCCGGGGCGGACCTGACGGCGCCGCCGGACCCGGAGGCGTTCGTCGCGCTGATGCGGGAGATGGTGGCGCTGCCGAAACCGGTGGTGGCCCGGGTGGAGGGCCACGTCCGGGCGGGCGGCCTGGGCCTGCTGGGGGCGTGCGACATCGCGGTGGCGGGCGGGACGTCGACGTTCGCCCTGACCGAGGCGCGCCTGGGCCTGGCCCCGGCGGTCGTCTCCCTCACGCTGCTGCCGCGCCTGGACCGTACGGCCGCGCACCGCTACTACCTCACGGGGGAGCGGTTCGACGCGGCGGAGGCGGCGAGGATCGGCCTGGTCACGGTGGCCGCCGGGGACCGGGACGCGGTGGACCAGGCCCTCGCCCCCGTCCTGGAGGGCCTGCGCCGGGCGTCACCGCAGGGGCTGGCCGCGTCGAAGGAACTGCTGACGGCTACGGTGCTCAGGAGCTTCGACCAGTACGCCGAAGACCTCATCGCCCGCTCAGCCGCGCTGTTCGCCTCCGACGAGGCGAGGGAGGGGATGACGGCCTTCCTCGAACGACGGGACCCGGCATGGGTGCGGTGACCTCTTCCAGCACGGCGAAACAACCCGCCCACGCGCCCAAGCAGGACCGCAGCCGGGCGACGAGGCAGCGACTCCTGGAGGCGGCGGTGGCCTGCCTGGCCGAACACGGCTGGGCGGGCTCCACGGTCTCCGTCGTCGCCGAACGGGCCGGGGTCTCCCGGGGCGCGGCCCAGCACCACTTCCCGACCCGCGAGGACCTGTTCACCGGGGCGGTGGAGTACGTGGCCGAAGAACGCTCGGCCGCCCTGCGCGCGCTCCCCGTCCAGGGCCGCGCCGCGGTGGTGGCGGCCCTGGTCGACCTCTACACGGGCCCGCTGTTCCGGGCCGCCCTCCACCTGTGGGTAGCCGCCTCCAACGAGGCCCAACTACGCCCGCGCGTCACGGAACTGGAGGCGCGGGTGGGCCGCGAGACCCACCGCATCGCCGTCGAACTCCTGCGCGCGGACGAGTCCCGCCCCGGCACCCGCGAAACGGTCCAGGGCCTGCTGGACATGGCCCGCGGCCTGGGCCTGGCCAACCTCCTCACCGACGACACGGCCCGCCGGGCGCGGGTGGTGGCGCAGTGGGCGACGCTGGTGGAGGAGGGGCTGGGGCCCGCGAGGTAAGGGCGCTGCCGCCCTCGTTCCGTACTCCCGGGCTCGGGCCGAGCCTCACGCGTCGGGGACGGGCGTGCCCTGGTGGTAGTACAGCCGCCAGGTAGCACCCGGCTCCCCGGTGCGCTTGCGCCACAACGAACTGCGCCGGGTCCGCCGCCCTCCGGCGAGCGTCTCGTACGTGAGGTGCACGACCCCCGGTGCCAGAACGGTCCCGGTCATGCCGGACGCCTCGACGCGCGGCCTGTCGCCGTCGCCGCCGTCCAGGCCGGGCAGGGCGTCGAGCATCTCCTCGTACGTCCATCGCCGCCCCGAAGCCCCGATCTCGGTGAACTCCGGATCGAGGAGCTGCTGGGCCGAGGAGCGGGAGGAGCGGACGGCGGGTTCCAGCAAGCGGAGTTCGGCGTTGATCGCCGCGTTCACGTCCGTGTTTTCCTGGCTCATCGGGTCATGGTCGCTGAGGCAGCAGGGCCGCGCACCCCCATTTGCTTCGGCCCGCCCCCCCATCAGCCCAGGTGGACCGACGGACCAGGTTTCACGGGGCCCTGAGCAGGTCGCGGAGGTTGGCCATGTGAGCTCTGACGTCGGCGATCTCGGAGGGTTCCGCCGGGGACCGGTGGTTCGTGGAGAGGGTGGTGTGGCAGGGGCGGCAGAGACCGTCGGGGAGGGCTTCGGGCCGGCCGGGACGTCCGCAGCCGGTGCATTCCATGAGGATGCGGCGGGCCGGGGCCGGAGCGCTGGGTGCGGTGTTCGGGGTGGTGGGCAGGCGGGGTGGGATTTTGTCGGTGAGGCGGCGGCGGACGAAGCGGGAAGGACAGTCGACGTGGGCCGGGAGTCCCGCGGTGAGGGCGGCGACCAGGTAGTCGGTGTTCACCCCACGGTCGAGCCATTCCGCGGCCTGGGGCGCGAGGGCGGCGCAGTCGTCCGCGGACAGCGTCAGCCGGTGGTCCCTGCGGCCGAGTTGGGCCAGGGCGAGGTAGGCGGGGGAGTCGGTCACGGGCGCGGCGGTGACCCGGTCCCGCGGCCCGGCGTCGAGGGCGCGCTCACGGTGTACGGATACGGACGAGGGGGCCGGGGAGTGGGCAGGAGCGCCAGCCGGGGTGTGGACCGGGACTGCGCCGGCCGAGGGAGCCGGAGCGTGGACCGCATCCGGAGCCGGAGCGTGGACCGGAGAGGCGGCGCTCGGTGGCGCTTCGCACCCCCTGTCCGCGACGGGGGACGGCCGCTCGACCGCGCCCCGGTGAGAGCCGACGGTGTCGGGGTTGATGCCGACGTCGACCTCGGTGTCAATGCCGTTATCAGGGGCGAGCGTTGCCGATGTGGCGAGGTCGGGGGCGGCCCGCGCGGTCTTCTCGTCGGCCAGGTAGGCGTTCCACCACGCGTTGTCGCGGGCCGTGCGCGACCAGAAGGTACGGAAGACCCAGCGAGTCTCGTCACCCGCGCCGACGACCGAACACCGTACGCGCCGCAGATGCCCGGCCACGGAGAGGGCTTTGAGGGAGGTGGACACGGCCTGTTGGCCGTAGAGGGGTAACTGCTTGGCGAGCTGCTTGACGCTCATCGCCGCGCCTTCGGGGAGGCGGTCGATGAACCCGGCGATGGACCGCTCGCGGACGGGGAGAAGGGCGAAAGTATCGCTGTGGAGCGGAAGTTGCTCCGGGGCGGAGCGCTTCCCGTAACCGGGGTTGGCCATGGGGCACACGGACAGGGATGCGGGGGTGCGCAGGGCAGAGCTAAGGTGCTGGGTAGCCACGGGATCGTTCTTTCTGTGTGTGGCGATCTTGCGGTCAGACCCCGGCCTGGTGTTGTCGCACCGCGTCGGGGTCGCTTAGTTCTCGCACCGTAAGCAGTGGCGACAGCGCGCCGCAAGCTGCCGCGAATAGTCATACTTGCTGGCCGTTACGGGTCGGGGAGGGAGGGCGGTTTCCCCAACCCCGCTTTTCTACCAGCCGGTTAAAGAAAGGGTCTCGAATCCCGGGTCCCGCGTCTCGACGCCCGCATCCCGAAACTCGGGTTTCGGCCGGGGGCGCGGCGAGATGCCCCCTAAAGAGTGAGTAGGCACACTCGGCGCTCGGACCCCGAAACATGGGAGTCGGGCCCCGGCTGATGGGAGGATGCCCGGATGGAGACGACGGATGGCGGCAGCGAAGCACCTCCGGTCCAGTACGTACGGTTCCAGTCGCCCAACCGGAACAACCGGGGCCATTTCACCGGGGTCTTCGGTCTCGTCAACAACCTGGCGAGGGAAGGCAGGCTCTCGGCGGCCGAGGAGACCTTCCGGCGGCACCACAACAGGTGGTACGACGCCGTGTACACCGACCCGTCGACCGTCGCGCCCGACGTCTACGACGACGAGGTCAACCCCGGCGCGGCAGCCTGGTTCAAGCCGTCGGCCACGCACCTTCTCGCTCGCGTCCACGGCTATCTGGAGATCCTGTCGACCCATGGTGTGGACTGCCGCGAGCTGTGGTCCGCGGACCCGGGGCGGGTCGTCTACGAGGACGAGGTGCAGATCGTGGTGGTGCCGTACGGGCGGGACGAACCGACCGCCTCCCGCCCCGAACCCGGGTGACGTCCCCGAACCTGTGTGGCGTCCCCGAACCTGGGTGGCGTCATCGCACCGCGCCCGCGCGGCGCAGCTCCGCCCCTACTCCCGTACCCCCGGAGCCTTCCTCGCCGCTCAAGCCTGCTTCGCGCTGTCTCCCTCACCCTCCCCCATGGCGGTGCGCAGCCAGTCGAGGGGCCCCTGCGCGAGGATTTCGTCGGCCAGCCGGTTCGCGGTCGCGGTGACGAGGCGGGCTCGGCTGTTGTCGATCCAGCGCTGGGCGTTCTCGTAGCCCTGGGCCCGGTACTCGACTCCCTGGAGCAGGCACTCCAGCTTGTCCGCGTCACGGGCGCAGACCGCCTCCGGCGACTCCTTGGCCTCGTACTCGGCGACCAGTTCACGCACCGCCGAGGCCAGCACCTCGGACATGCCCGCCGTCTGGTCGGCGGTGACCTCCTGGGGATCGCCGGCGGGCGCGTACTTCCTGCCGAGGTGGTTCACGTCCCCGGTGCGGCTCTCCTGCGTGTCGTGCCAGACGGCGAGAAAGGCGGCACGTGCGGGGTCGGCGCCTTCGAGTTTCGCGATGACCGTGGCGATCAGAGCGGTACGCCATGAATGCTCGGCGACGCTCTCGGGGTCGCGTACCCCAGCCATCCACCACCCGGTACGCCGCGCCTGCTTGAGCGTGCCCGCCTCATACAGGAAGCGGCCCACCACCGTCAGGTCGTCCGTCACGGCCCTCTCCTCTCACGCCTCGGCGAGGCGGATCGCCTACCGAATGCTTTCCAGCCCCGGGCGCACCCGCACCGACAGCTCCTGGCAGTCCAACATCGCAGGGAACAGCCGCGCGTCGTTCGCTTCCGGTCCCGCACAGCCCTCCCGGGCCGGTGGCCTGGCTCGTTCGTCGGCCCACCGAAGGGGGGAAGGCAGGCCTGCGTCTCCCCGTCCAGTCGGATTCAGCCTCTGATCGGGAGGACTTCCCGACGGTCAAGGGTCGCCATAGGCTCGATGTGTGAAGACGTTCGTGTTCGATATCGGTGAGACCCTCGTCCGCGACGACCGCTACTGGGGATCCTGGGCCGACTGGCTCGGCACGCCCCGACACACCCTGTCCGCTCTTGTCGGTGCCGTCACCGCTCAGGGACTCGACAACTCCGAAGCGCTGAAGCTTGTGAAGCCGGACATCGACATTTCCGCTGAATACGCCGCACGTGAGGCAGCCGGACGAGGCGAGTACCTTGATGAAACCGACCTGTACGAGGACGTCCGTCCCGCACTCGCCGAGCTGCGAGAACTCGGGATGCGCGTCGTTGTCGCGGGTAACCAGACAGTGCGCGCAGGTGAATTGCTCCGGGCTCTCGGTCTGCCCGCCGATCTCGTGGTGACCTCCGAGGAGTGGGGCTGTGCCAAGCCGTCGTCGGAGTTCTTCGCGAGGGTCCTGGAGGCGTCCGGTGCCCCCGCGAAGGACACCGTGTACGTCGGCGATCATCCCGCGAACGACACGTTCCCCGCCGCCGGAGCCGGACTCCGCACCGCGCACGTCCGCCGGGGCCCCTGGGGGCGCCTCTGGGGCGATGACGACCGCGTACGCGCAACTGCCGACTGGGTGATCCAATCGCTCCTGGAGCTCACCACTCTCGCCGGGAAACAGGGACGGTAGGAGACGAGCAGACGGTTCGCTACCCGCTACCCGCTACCGCTACCTGCGCCGTGCGAGTGCGCTGATGTCCGCTCACCGTCATGCCCCCAGCGCGTCCATCAAGTGATCGTCCAGGTCGGCCACGAAGTCTTCCCGGCGCCAGGGCCGCAGCTCGACCCGAGCTCGGCCCAGACGAATCGCGGGTACGCGACCACCTGTCGCCACCGCCGCGAGCACGCACTCGTGCAGTAGCTCGGCAGCCGACCGGGGATCCCCCATCCTGATGCGGGCAAGGGCCTGATCAGTTCTCACGATCGTGCGTTGTACCTGCTCCCGGGGAGCGGTCAGAGCGGCCGCCGAGACGGCGAACCGGTCGTGCGCGATCGAAGGATTACCGACGTACAGTTCGCACACCCCCTCGAACCCACGCAGGTGTCCCGCCGAGAACGTACTGCCTGAGGGGTCGTCACCGCGTAGGCCCAGCATCGCCGCCCCGCGTTTCGGTCGCCCATATCGCCAGGGTCGCGCAGTCCGTGGCGGTGCGTGGCTATACCGGGACGATCAGTCGTGGCTTTCGCTGCTCGGTGGTGTAATCGATCGTCTGCCACGTCCCGGTCGACGGCTCCGTGGCGTGAGGGAAGCCGATGGTCATCGACGTACGGTCGACCATCCACCGGTTACGGGCGTGGTAGGCCGAGGCGTTGAGTTCCGTTGCCCCGAGCTCTACAACTTCCTTGATGCGGCCCCTCGGAAGGGCGACGGCCTCCTGTGCCTCGGCCGGCTGCCGGCCCAGGGTGCCGGGCGCGACGATCGTGATGGCCGCCGACGTCCGGTCGGCGAGCCAGAGCAGGGCGAGCGAGTCGATACCCGTTGCGCCGCCGATGTAGAAGTGAGCACCCTGGGTGAAAGGGCCGAGGTAGTGCTCCAACAGGTCGGCGTATTCGGCAGGAGTCTTGTGACCTGACCGGCGCGTGCCGGTGATCGTGACCGTCCTCATGATCCACTCGGTGTCATAGGTCGTCATATCCCCTGCGGCCCGGCCAGTTGAGACCGTCACGGCATGAACGCCACCGAGCTGCAAAAACTGGCCGGGCACCTGCGCAATCACGGGTTGCGGGTTGTCGCCCTTGAATCCGAACTCCGCCTGCATGTCACGCACGAAACGCCCGTATCCCACACCCAGCAGCACAGCACATCCCCACCTACCCGGACCTGGTCCAGGACCTTGCCGACCGGGGGCTGCTGGATGCCCGATGGCGGGGGGTGTTCGAGGCTGTGCCGCGGAGTCTGTTCGTCCCGGCCGCTGTTTGGCGTCAATTGCCCGACCGGTGTGTGCCGGTCGAGGGGACCGACGCGTGGCTGACCCTGGTCAACAGCGACGAGCCGGTCGTCACGCAGCTGGACGACGGGCACGAGGGAGGGCCGGGGCTGGCGACTTCGTCGAATTCGATGCCCTCCATGGTCGCGCGCATGCTCGGGCTCCTCAATGTCCACGACGGTCAAAGGGTGTTGGAGATCGGCACCGGCACCGGGTATGTCGCCGCGCTGCTCTGCGAGCGGCTCGGGGACGACCAGGTGCACAGCGTCGAGGTGGACGACGGCATCGCCCGGCGGGCGGCCGAGGCGCTGGCTCAGGCCGGGTACCGGCCGCATCTGCGGGTCGGGGACGGCGAACAGCCCTGGCCTGGTCTCGGACCGGTGGACCGGCTGATCGCCACCTGCGCCCTCCGGTACGTTCCGTACGCGCTGCTGCGGCAGGTACGGCCCGGTGGTGTCCTCGTGGCGCCGCTCGCCCGGGAGTTCTGGTCCGGGGCCCTGGTCCGGCTTCGGGTTCAGGACGACGGCACCGCGGTGGGGCCGTTCCGCGGCGGGGCCACCTACATGCCGATGCGTTCCCACCGTCTGCCCGACCTCCACGAGGTCAGGGGGAAGGGGCGGTCCCGAGCCGCCGGTCTGGACCCCGACCGGCTCCTCGACCTGGGGTTCGCTCTGTTCGCCGGGGCCCGGTTGCCCGGCGTGCGCCTCGTCCACCAGACCACCGACGACGGCACCCGGGTGTGGGTGACCCGGGAGGACGGGGCTGCCGCCACCACGGCCACGGGGGAGGAGGTGTGGCAGTACGGGCCGGGGCTCCTGTGGGAGGAGATCGAGCAGGTCTGGTGGGAGTACGAGGTGGCGGGCCGACCCGACGCAGACCAGTTCGGGCTGACCGTGGACGACCGGGGCCAGCACGTGTGGCTGCGGGAACCGGGTGCTGTGATCGCGGCCGGGAGACGGTAGGGAGGCCGGTACGCCCCGTGCGCCAACTCAGGCGCCCACCCGCCCCGCCGCCGTGACCGTGACCTCGGCCCGCTGGTGGTCCAGCAGGGGTGCGGCCCCGTCGGCGGGGGCGGGCGGCTCGGCCTCGGCTGTGCCGGAAGCCTCGGCTATGCCGGAACGCCTTCCCCGGCCCCCGGCTCCCCGGTGCCCGCCGCCTCGCGGCGGTCCGGGGTCGCGGCCTCGGCCGCCAGGGTGTCCTGCGTCCTGATGTCCCGGGCCTGTTCCGCCACCCACTCCGGGCTGATCGGCGGCTCCTCGCCCGGGACCTGGTCGCGGACGAACAGGCAGAACGGGTGGCCCGCCGGGTCGAACAGCACCCGGACGTCGCGCTGCGGCTGGAACTCCGCCGGGGTCGCGCCCTCCGCCACCGCGTGGGCCACGCCCGCCTCCAGGTCCGTCACCTCGAAGTCCAGGTGCAGCATCATCAGCTGCTCGCCGGAGGAGGTGACCGGGGCGGGCCAGACCGGGGGCTCGTACGGCTTCGCGGTCTGGAAGCTCAGGCCGGAGCCGCCGCCCGGCGGGAGCAGTTTCACCCAGTCGGGCTCCTCCTGCACCGGCTCCCACCCGAGGAGACGGCGGTAGAAGTCCGCCAGCCGGGCCGCGTCGGGGGCGTCGATCACCGTGCTGGACAGGGTCAGGGACGGGCGGGGCGTGCTCACTGTGGGCCTCCTCAGCTCGGAGATGTGCCGGTACGACTACCCCGTACCGGCACGTTCACCGACCTCGGGCAGCACCGGGCCGGGTCAGCCCGCGATGTCGCCGATCTCGGCGTACCCCCCGATCTCGTCCGGGTTCCGCGACCCCGGGCCCACGTACGTCGCGGACGGGCGTACCAGGCGGCCCGTGCGCTTCTGCTCCAGGATGTGCGCCGACCAGCCCGCCGTACGGGCACACGTGAACATCGACGTGAACATGTGCGCCGGGACCTCCGCGAAGTCCAGCACGATCGCCGCCCAGAACTCCACGTTCGTCGCCAGGACCCGGTCCGGGCGGCGGTTGTGCAGCTCCTCCAGGGCCGCCTTCTCCAGCGCCTCCGCCACCTCGAAGCGCGGCGCGGCCAGCTCGCGGGCCGTGCGGCGCAGGACGCGGGCGCGCGGGTCCTCGGCGCGGTAGACGCGGTGGCCGAAGCCCATCAGGCGCTCGCCCCGGTCCAGGGCGCCCTTCACGTACGCCGTGGCGTCGCCCGTACGCTCGATCTCCTCGATCATGCCGAGGACCCGGGACGGGGCGCCGCCGTGCAGCGGGCCCGACATCGCGCCGACCGCGCCGGACAGGGCCGCCGCCACGTCCGCGCCCGTCGAGGCGATGACCCGGGCCGTGAAGGTGGAGGCGTTCATGCCGTGCTCCGCCGCCGACGTCCAGTACGCGTCGACCGCCTTGACGTGCTTGGGGTCCGGCTCGCCGCGCCAGCGGATCATGAACCGCTCGACCACCGAGTGCGCCTTGTCGATCTCGCTCTGCGGCACCATCGGCAGCCCCTGGCCGCGCGCCGACTGGGCGACGTAGGACAGGGCCATCACCGCGGCCCGCGCCAGGTCGTCCCGGGCGGTCGCCTCGTCGATGTCCAGCAGCGGTTTCAGGCCCCAGACGGGGGCCAGCATCGCCAGCGCGGACTGTACGTCCACCCGGATGTCACCGGAGTGCACGGGGATCGGGAACGGCTCGGCGGGCGGCAGGCCGGGGTTGAACGCCCCGTCCACCAGCAGCCCCCACACGTTGCCGAAGGAGACGTGACCGACCAGATCCTCGATGTCGACCCCGCGGTAGCGGAGCGAACCGCCTTCCTTGTCCGGTTCGGCGATCTCCGTTTCGAACGCGACGACTCCCTCAAGACCGGGTACGAAGTCGGACATCAGGCGGCTCCCTCAGTTCGGTGGGCGATGGGCGATGGGCGATGGGCGGTGCGCGATGGCGGTGCGGGACGAGCGATGGACGCTGTGCCAGGAACGGCCAACGACGAACGACGAACGTCAAACGGTGCGTGGTGCGCGGTGGGGCGTGCGCGGCGGCTGGGCTGTGCGGAGCCCACAGGTGCCTGCCCCAAGATATTGGCGGGTTCCTCCGATGCGGGGAAGCGTGACATCCGGCACAGTTCCGCATTTCGGCGGGGCGTGGTTACGGCCCCGCGGCGCCGGGCACACTCGGCCGCTGCGGCAGGATGGGCCCGTGCCCACCTCAGATCACTCCGTGCCGCGCCCGGATCACGCTGTGCCCGCACCGGACCAGCCGGATCAGCCGAGTCCCCGCGGGGACGGCCCCGGGGACCTGCCCGTCGATCCGGCCGCCATGCGCGAGCAGTACCGCACCGAGGACTTCACCGAACGGGACCTCAGTGCCGACCCCATGGAACAGTTCGCCCGCTGGTTCCGCCAGGTCGCCGTCGACGGGGTGCTGCACGAACCCAACGCGATGGTCGTCTCCACCGCCACCCCGGACGGCCGCCCGTCCTCGCGCACCGTGCTGCTGAAGCAGTACGACTCCCGGGGCTTCGTCTTCTTCACGAACTACGACTCCCGCAAGGGCCGCGAGCTGGCCGCGAACCCGTACGTGTCGCTGCTCTTCCCCTGGCACCCGATGGCCCGCCAGGTCATCGTCACCGGCACCGCCGCCCGGGTCTCCCGCGAGGAGACCGTCGGCTACTTCCGCACCCGCCCGCACGGCTCCCAGCTCGGCGCGTGGGCCAGTGCCCAGTCCACCGTGGTCCCCTCCCGCGAGGAGCTGATCACCCGCTACGAGGAACTGGCCGCGCGCTACCCCGAGGGCGAGAAGGTCCCGGCCCCGCCGAACTGGGGCGGCTTCCGGGTGGTTCCGGAGACCATCGAGTTCTGGCAGGGGCACGAGAACCGGCTGCACGACCGGCTGCGCTACGTACGGGAGGCGGCCGCGGCCGCGGATCCGGCTGCGGGCCCGGCTTCGGATCCGGCCGCGAACCCGGCTTCGGAGCGGGCGGCGAACCCGGTGGCGCACCCGGCGCCGGATGCCGCTTGGCGTGTCGAACGGCTCTGCCCGTAAGGCCGGAGGGGCCAGAGGGGCCGGACAACGCAGAAACCCGCAGGCTCTGGTTCCTCCGTGCACGAAGGAGCCGGCCGGACTTACCGGCGAGCCTGCGGGTCGGTGACTGCTGGGAATTGGCCGGCGACCGGCCTGCACTGCAGAAAGAGTGCGACGACGGGCGTCAGCCCGCAGCCACCTCACGAGTCCGAAGAGAAATCACTTCCGGAACACCTCCTTTCCTGTGTACCCACAGCCTACGAGCACCCCGGAGCGCGGTTCAACCGATTTGTTCGCCGGTCCGGGGCAAAAGATTCGGGCGAAGTGGATGTGTCCTGGGTCACGTTCGAGTTGAATGGTCTGACGTGCGGCGATACGCACGGCGACGAGCAGGCGAACAGCCGCGTCGGAGAGACGGGCGCGCAGGGACGAAGGCGCGTCGCGAAGACGGCACATCGGGAAGACGGCGCGCCGGGAAGACGAGCCGACATGTTCTGCGGGGGGTCCGGAGTGGGTGCGTCCAGGAGCGGCGGAGCCACGGACGAGCTCGGGCCGGACGAGGATCCCGGCGGCGGGACCCCGGGCGGTCCGCCGCCGGGCGGTCCGGTGCTCCCTGACGTACCGGCTCCCGGTGCGGGCGTCCCGGGTGCCGCGTCCGACGGGTCCGAGCTGCTGGCCGCTCTGCTCGACGGCATGGACGCCGCGCTCTGCGCCTTCGACGCGGACGGCACCGTCACCCACTGGAACCGCGAGGCCGAACGCGTCCTCGGCTGGTCGGCGCGGGAGGCCGTGGGGCGTACGGGGTTCGCGGGCTGGGCGGTGCGGCGCGCCGACGCCGACGAGGTGCAGGCTCGGCTGATGTCGGCCATGGGCGCGGACGGGCGCCAGGTGCACGAGTTCGCGCTGCTGCGCAAGGATGGCGGCCGGGTGCTGGTGCGCACCCAGTCCGCCGGAGTGCGCGGCGCGGACGGGAAGCCGGCCGGGGTGTACTGCGCGTTCAGCGAGGTGCACGCCCGGATCGACCTGGAACGGGCCATCGCGCTGAGCGAGGCGCTGCTGGAGGACGCGTCCTGGGGCGTCGTCCTCGTCGACGTCGACCTGCGCCCGACCGTCGTCAACGCCTACGCCTCCCGCGCGCTCGGCGGCAGCCGCACCACCCTGCTCGGACGTCCGCTCGGGGAGCTGCTGGTCCAGGGGGCCGAGGAGTTGGAGGCCGCGCTGCACCACGCGCTCGCCGAGGGCGTGCCGGACGCCCCGGCCGAGCTGTGGGTGACCCTGCGGACGGCGGAGGGCGAACGGCGGCGGTGCTGGCGCAGCGGGTTTCTCCGGCTGGCCTCACCCCTGGCGGAGGAACCGGTTCCGCTCGGGGTGGGGTGGATGTTCCAGGACGTCACCGCCGCCAAGCTGGCCCGGCAGGAGGCCGACCGGCTGCGGTTCCGGACGAACCAGCTGCACCGGGCCGCCCGTACGGCCTGCGAGTGCGAGGACCCGATGGAGGCGGCGACCTCCCTGCTGGACTTCGCCCTGGCCGGGTTCGCCGACCACGTCCTGGTCGACCTGGTGGCGGGCGAGCGCCTGGTCCGCGCGGCCGCCACCCCCTTCGACGCGCCCGGCCCCTGCCTCCCGGTCTCCGGCGGCTCCGTCCCGGTCCGGTACGCCCCAGGCCACCCGGCCCTCCAGTCCATAGAGCGCACCGGCACCGTGCGGACGGGCGCCGCCGCCGGAGCCTGTCGCCCGGCCGACTGGGCGACCGAGCGGCGCTGGCCCGAGGACGCGGCGCACGCCCTGTGCGCGGTGCTCCGGAGCCGGGGGCGGACCCTCGGCGTCCTGACGTTCCTGCGCACGGCGAACCGGGCCGCTTTCGAACGCCAGGACACGGTGTACGCGGAGACGGTGGCGGCCCGGGTCGCGGGCGCGGTCGACCTGGCGACGGTGACCCGGGGGGAGTGAGCCCGCAGCGGGGGACCTGGGGCGCCACGCCCGCAGGCCGCGTGCGGCGCCGGGGCCGGAGGCCGGGGGGCCCGGGGGAGGGCTTGCCCGCAGGCCGCGCGCAGCCCCCGGGGCCGGGGACCCTGGGGCCAGGCCCGCAGGCCGCGTGCGGCGCCGGGGCCCGGGGGAGGACCTGCCCGCAGGTCGCGTGCGGCGCCTGCGCCCGGGGGGCCGAGGCCCCGGCGGGGGACCGGTCTCACGCCGCGTGCAGCGCCAGCGTCGGGGAGAGCCGGGACGCCCGTACCGCCGGGTACAGGCCCGCCACCGTGCCGATCACCAGCGTCGCGCCGAAGCCCCCGCCGACCGCCCAGGGCGGGACCACCCAGGGCAGCCCGCCGGACTGGGCGTACACCCCCGTCGCCACCGCGCCCAGCGCCACGCCCGCCAGGCCGCCGAGGCCGGACAGCATCAGCGACTCCGTCACGAACTGGACCCGGATCTGGCCCCGCGTCGCCCCCAGGGAGCGGCGCAGTCCGATCTCGTAGCGGCGTTCGAGCACCGAGATGATCATGGTGTTGGCGACGCCGACGCCGCCGACGAGCAGGGCGATGCCGCCCAGGCCCAGCAGCAGACTGCTGAACGCCCCCTCGGTCGCCGCCTTCGCGCGCAGCGCCGACGACGGGTCGGTCACCGTGACGTTCTGCGGGTTGCGCGGATCGACCGTCGCCGCCATCACCTCGCGTACGTCGCCCACCGCCGCGTCCGCCGAGCGCTCGTACACCGACGTCGGGTGGCCGTCGAAGCGCAGCAGCCGCTTCGCGCCCTCCCAGCCGACCAGCGCGGCGCGTTCGATCTCCGGGGCGAGCGGCAGCGGTTCGAGGACCCCGATCACCGTGAAGTAGCGGTCGTCGATCCACACCTGCCCGCCGGGGGCCGTCACGCCGAGGCGCTCCGCCGCGACATGGCCCAGCACGACGGACGGGTAGCGCCCGTTCGCGGCGTTGAGCCAGCCACCGCTGCGGACCTCGCCGCGCAGCACCCGCAGCAGGTCTCCGGTGGTCGCCTTGACCGCGATGCCGCCCGTGTCGTCCTTGTCGACCTTCTCGCTGCGGCGTACGGTCGCGTCCAGGTCGGCCGTCGCGCCCACGTCCTGGACGCCCTTGATCCGGCCCACCATCCCGACCGACTCCTCCGGCAGCTTCACGTCCTCCCCCGCGAACATCGACTCGCCGGGTGAGGCCACCAGCAGGTTGGTGCCCAACTTGTCCAGCTCGCGCAGGAGTTGGGCCTGGCTGGAGGCGGAGATCCCGACCACCGAGATCATCGTGGCGATGCCGATGGCGATGCCCAGGGCGGAGAGGACCACCCGCATCGGGCGGCTGCGCAGACCGGCCGAGCCGACGTGCAGCACGTCCCGGGGGCCGAGCCGGGCCGCCCTCAGCGCCGTGCGCCCGGTGCGGCTCACCGCTGTGCCCCCGCCCTCGTCGCCGCGAGCGCCCCGTGGCGTACGTCCGCCACCACCCGGCCGTCCCGGATCCGCACCTCGCGCGGCAGCCCCTGGGCGATCTCCGTGTCGTGGGTGATGACCGCGATCGTCGCTCCCTCCCGGTTGAGGTCGCGCAACAGGCCCATCACCGCCTCACCGGACGCCGAGTCCAGCGCCCCGGTCGGCTCGTCCGCCAGCAGCAGCGCGGGTTCGCCGACCACCGCGCGGGCGATGGCGACCCGCTGTTTCTGGCCGCCGGACAGCTGGTGCGGCTTGTGGTCCAGGCGGTCCGCGAGACCGACCCGGTCCAGGGCCTCGGCGGCCTTGCGGCGGCGTACGGAGCGGGGGAGCCCGGAGTAGAGGAGGCCCTCCGCCACGTTGTCGCGGGCGCTGACGCCGGGGGCCAGGTGGAACGCCTGGAAGACGAAGCCCACGTGCTGGGCGCGCAGCGCGGAGAGGCGGCGGTCCGTCAGGGCCGCCACGTCGTGGCCCGCGATGTGGACGGACCCGGCGGTGGGGCGGTCCAGGGTGCCGACGATGTGCAGCAGCGTCGACTTGCCCGAGCCGGACGGGCCGACGATGGCGAGGAGTTCGCCCTCCTCGACGCTCAGGTCCACCCCGCGCAACGCGGCGACCGGGCCCGGGTACTCCTTGGTGACGCCGCTCAGCGCGACGACCGTACGAGGGCGGGACGGCGGCCCGGGAGCGGTCCGGACACCTTCCATGGCCGACGCGCCCCGTGTGCCCCGCATGCCCCCGGTGTACGCGGCGCCCTCACCGTCCCCGGCGCCCTCGGCGTGCTTGGCGAACGCGGCGCCCTCGGCCTGCTCGGTGTACGCGGTGGCCTGTGCGACGCGGATGTCCTCGCCGTCCCCCGTACGCTCCGTGCCCCAAGTGCCGTCCGGGTGCTCGGTGTTGGTGTTCGTCTCTCCGGTGCTCATATCTTCGGCACCCCGACCTTCATCCCCGCGCGCAGCCCGCCGCCGGACACCTCGACCCGGCCCTCGGCGAACATCCCCAGCTCCACCTTGACCTCGCGGACCGCGCCGCCCTGGACGACCTGGAGGCCGAAGCCGCCGCCGCGCAGGGCGAGCAGCGCGTTGACCGGGACGGTCAGGACGTCCTCGCGGGTCTCGCCGGTGAGGTTCACGGTGACCGGGGACTGGTCGAAGCCGCCGATGTCGCCCGGCTCGTCGAACGAGACGGTCAGGGTGACCTTGGGGCTGTCGTCCGCCGGGTCGTCGCCCGGCTTCGCGGTCCGGCCGACCGACGCGACCTTCCCGGGGGCGGTGGTGCCGTCCGGGAGCTCCACGGTGACCTTGGTGCCGGCCTTGGCCAACTGGCTCTCGGCGACGTCGAGCTGGAACGTCACGATGCGTTCGTCGCCGGTCGTGGTCAGGACCGGGGCGCCCGGCTGGGCCTGTTCGCCCGCCGCCGCCCCGACGCTCTTGACGCGGACCTTCCCCGGGGCGAACGCGACGTCCCCCGGCCCCACCGTCCCGGTGCGCCGTACGCCGTGGGACTTCTGCCAGCGTTCGACGGCCGCCGCGGTCAGCTCGGTGTACTCGTCGTCGGGGGTGAACCCCGTGTAGCCCAGCTCCGCGAGGTTGCGCTCCAACTGCTCCACGTCCCGGCCCTCGTCCCCCGGCTTCAACGTCCGGTACATGGGCCCGGAGCCGTACATCAGCCGCACCGCGCGGCCGTCGACCTCGTACAGCCGCTCGTCCCGCTCCACGGTCGAGCCGGTCCGCGGGGTCCAGGTCACGGTCCCCGCCGCGCCCGCGTTGACCTTACGCTCCCGGTCGAAGCCGAGTGTCCCGTCCGCCTGCGCGCTGTCGCGCAGATCGCCGCGCTCGACCGGGGCCGTCGCCGGGGGCAGCCCGGAGTTCTTCGCGTCGCCGCCGCCCTCGCCGCGGGGGCCGAGCTGGGTGACGGCGACCGTGCCCGCCGCCACGGCGAGCACCGCCACCGCCGCCGCCACGGCCCTGCCGCGCCTCATCGGGCGAAGCTTTCGCACGCCTTGTTCGCCCGCTCGAACTTCTTCAGCTCGTCGCCCTTGGGCGCGGGCATCGCCTCGATGGCGCCGCCGCCGTCGAACTTCGGGTCGGGCATGTCGACGCCGTTCTTCCGCATGCACCGGGCGAAGGCGAGCATCTTGTCCTTGTCCGCCTGGGTCAGCTCCTTGGGGCCGCCGCCCGCCGCCTTGTCCTGGCAGGCCTTGAACGCCTTCTCCATCTTGTCCTTGCTCATGCCGAGGCTGTCGACGGTGAAGCCGATGCCGTTCTCGCCCGGCTTCGGCTCGGGGATCTTCAGCCCCTGCTCGCGCAGGCACTTCCGGTGCTCCAGCGCCTGGTCCTCGTCCGTCTTCTTCGTCGTCGAACCGGCGTTGTCGCTCTTCGTCCCGCCCCCGCCGCCGTCCGTGCAGCCGGTGGCCGTCAGGGCGAGCGCGGCGGCGATCAGGCAGGCCGCGGCGCGGGGGATCAGGCTGCGGGGGGCGATGGTGGTCATGATCACGGGCTCCTCGTCCGTAGCGGGCAGGCCGTCGCGGGCGGGCCGGTGCCGACCGGCCCGCCGCGAACAGCCCGAGCGTGGGCGAGGACGCCGTTTCGTTTCTCTCAGCGCCGGTGCTTATACCGGCGAAACACCGCTTTCGGATACACAGGGCCCATGCGTGTGCTGGTGGTGGAGGACGAGGAATTCCTGGCGGGGATGATCGCCGAGGGGCTGCGCCGGGACGCCGTCGCCGTGGACATCGCCCCCGACGGCCTCGCGGCCCTGGAGCGGCTGCGGTTCGGCGCGTACGACGTGATGATCCTCGACCGCGACCTGCCGGGGCTGCACGGCGACGAGGTGTGCCGCAGGGTCGTCGGCCTGCGGCTGCTCACCCGGATCCTGATGCTCACCGCCTCGGGGACCGTACGGGACCGGGTCGCGGGACTGGGCATCGGCGCCGACGACTACCTGACCAAGCCGTTCGCGTACGACGAACTCCTCGCCCGGGTCCTGGCGCTCGGCCGCCGCGCGCGCCCCGCGCTCCCGCCCGTCCTGGAGCGGGCCGGGCTCACCCTGGACACCGCCCGCCGCCAGGTCTGCCGCGACGGCCGGTTCCTCTCCCTGTCCCGTAAGGAGTTCGCCGTGCTGGAGACCCTGCTGCGGGCCGAGGGGGCGGTCGTCAGCGGCGACGACCTGATCGAGGAGGTGTGGGAGGAGGACACCAGCTACCGCACCAACGCCGTCCGCGTCACCCTCTCCAAACTCCGCGCCAAACTGGGCGGCCCCCCGGTCATCGAGACCGTTCCCGGCGCCGGGTACCGCATCACGGCGACGCCCCCGGCGGGTGACGCCCGGTGAACGGCGAGCGCACCCGGCTCACCGCCCTGTACGGCGGGCTCCTGATGCTGGCCGGGGCCCTGCTGACGGGGCTCGTCTACGTCCTGGTCAGCGAGGGCCTGGACGTGGCCATCGTCACCGCCGTCACCGACGCCGTACCGGCCTCCCCGACGGACGAGGCCGCCGGACCGGTGCTCCCCACCGGCGACTGGGGGCAGACCGCGCTGCGCGAACCCGGCCAGGTCGCCGTCGCCCAGAAGCTCAGCACCGCCGCCGGGGACGCCGCCCTCAGCAGGCTCCTCACCGTCTCCGGGGTCTCCCTCGCCGGCTACGCCGCGCTCTCCGTCGCCCTCGCCTGGTGGATGGCGGGCCGGGTGCTGCGGCCGGTCGGCGTCATCACCGCCCGCGCCCGGCGGCTCTCCGGCTCCAACCTGCACGAGCGGATCGCGCTGAAGGCCCCGCCCGGTGAGCTGAAGGAGCTGGCCGACACCTTCGACGGGATGCTCGACCGGATCGAGGAGCTGGTCGCCGCCCGGCAGCGGTTCGCCGCCAACGCCGCCCACGAGCTGCGCACCCCGCTCGCCGTGCAGCGGGCCGCCGCCGAGATCGGCCTGGCCGACGACCCGCCGCCCGAGAAGGTCGCCTGGATCCGGGACAAGCTGATCGACACCGCCGCCGACAGCGAACAGCTCATCGAGGGCCTGCTGCTCCTCGCGGTCTCCGACGAGGGCCTGCGGCGGCGGGAGCGGGTCGACCTGGACACGGTCGCCGTCACGGTCACCGAGGCGCTGACGGCCGAGGCGGACGAACGGGCCGTCACCGTCGACGTGGCCGCCCGGCCGGTGAGCGTCGAGGGGGATCCGGTGCTGCTCGGCCACCTCGCGCACAACCTGGTCGCCAACGCGCTGCGCCACAACCACCCCGGCGGGAGCGTACGGGTCCGGGTCGGCCCGGACGGGCTGGAGGTCGCCAACACCGGACCGGCCGTCGACCCGGCGACCGTGCCGCTGCTGTTCGAGCCCTTCCGCCGCGCGCGGGCCCGCCGCCACGCCCCCGGCGAGGGCGCGGGCCTCGGGCTGTCCATCGTCGCCTCGGTCGCCCGCGCGCACGGCGGCACGGTGAGCGCGCGGGCGAACCCGGACGGCGGCCTGACGGCCCGGGTCACGTTCCCGGCGTACGGACCCCCGTGAGGGCCGCCGCGCCCCCGGCCCGGTGGACATCCCGGCCCCGGCCCCGATGGGCATCCCTGCCCCGGCCTCCGCCCGGGTGGGCATCCCGGCCCCGGTGGCGCCGCCGTCCCCGGCGGCCATTCCGGCCCCGGCCTCCGCCCGGGTCTCAGTGACGGTAGAAGATCCGGTCCCGGTACTCCGTCATCACCCGGCCGTTCCACTCGTGGCCGCCGTCGACGTTCCCTGAGCGCAGCAGCGGCGGCTCGACGCCCCGCTCGACCAGCCGCTCGGCGGCGGCCGCCAGCATCGCCTGCATGATCGCGCTGGTCACCACGGTGGAGGCCGGGGCGAAGGGGGCCTCGATGCCGGGGGCGGTCAGCTCCGCGTCGCCGATCGCGATCTTGCTGTCCAGGACGATGTCGCAGTGGTCTCGCAGGAAGCCGCCCGAGGCGTGCCGGGAGCGGGTGTTCTCGGCGTACGCGACGGAGGTGACGCCGATGACCTTCAGCCCGAGCGCGCGGGCGTTCTGCGCCATCTCCACGGGCAGGGCGTTGCGCCCGGACAGCGAGATGATCACGAGGACGTCCCCGGCGGTGGCCGGGCTGGTGTCCAGGACGGCCGAGGCGAGCCCGTCCACCCGCTCCAGGGCCGAGCCCAGGGTGGCGGGCATGACGTCCACGCCGACGACGCCGGGGACGGTGAGCAGGTTCATCAGGGCCAGGCCGCCCGCCCGGTAGACGACGTCCTGGGCGGCGAGCGAGGAGTGCCCCGCGCCGAACGCGAACAGCCGCCCGCCCGCCTCGACGGTGTCGGCGACGGCCGCGCCGGCGGCGGCGATGGAGTCCGCCTCCTCGTCGCGCACCCGCTGGAGCAGGCCGATCGCCGCGTCGAAGAACTGGCCGGCCAGCTTGCTGTCGCTCATCGGGGGAGCCCTTTCGGCGGGGGCGGGGGAGGGGGCCGCACGGGGTGGGAATAGCTGTGCCGCCGATCACGTTGCGGTCTGGACCAGTGGCCTGTCAATACCGCCCGGCGGCCCCGTCCGCAGGGTCTTCCACCGGTCTTCCACCGGGGCGGCACGGTTGTCGTCGCTATGCGTCAGAATTGGTGCAGGGCCATCGCACGACGTTTTCTAGTCACAGCATCGAGGGGCACGTATGTCCGGACTGATCGACACCACGGAGATGTATCTCCGCACCATCCTCGAACTGGAAGAGGAAGGCGTGGTCCCTATGCGCGCCCGCATCGCCGAACGGCTGGACCAGAGCGGTCCGACCGTCAGCCAGACGGTGGCCCGCATGGAGCGCGACGGCCTGGTCCAGGTCGCGGGGGACCGCCATCTGGAGCTGACCGAGGAGGGCCGCCGCCTCGCCACGCGCGTGATGCGCAAGCACCGGCTCGCCGAGTGTCTGCTCGTCGACGTGATCGGTCTGGAGTGGGAGCAGGTGCACGCCGAGGCCTGCCGCTGGGAGCACGTGATGAGCGAGGCGGTGGAGCGGCGGGTGCTGGAGCTGCTGCGCCACCCGACGGAGTCGCCGTACGGCAACCCCATCCCGGGCCTGGAGGAGCTGGGCGAGAAGGCCGAGGCGGACCCGTTCCTGGACGCCTCGATGGTGAGCCTGGCGGAGCTGGACCCGGGCGCCGACGGCAAGACGGTGGTGGTGCGGCGGATCGGGGAGCCGATCCAGACCGACGCCCAGCTGATGTACACGCTGCGCCGGGCCGGGGTGCAGCCCGGGTCCGTGGTCAGTGTCACCGAGTCGGCCGGCGGGGTGCTGGTCGGCTCCAGCGGGGAGGCCGCCGAGCTGGACGCCGAGGTCGCCTCGCACGTGTTCGTCGCCAAGCGCTGACGCGTTCGCCGCCGGGCGCCCGGTTTCCGCGCGGAATCGCAGCGCCGGGGGCCGGTCGCGTGCCAGGCTGAGGCCAGGCAGGGGAGGGAGCAGGAGATGCGCCCGTCGTACCGGCACGCGCACCGGACGGTCTGCGCCGAGCCCTGTGCCGCCCTCACCGCCGCATCCACGGCAGCCCCCCTGGCCGCCGCTCCGCCCGCTCTCCCGCAGCGGGGCGGGGGAGGCGGTCCGCGTCGTCACCTCCCCCGCCCGGAAGGCGGAGATCCGGGATGTCGCCGTCCGGCATCGTTGTCGCGGCCGGGTGGAGCCGCGCCCGGGGTGCGTTCCGGTGTCCGTCCCCGGGTCGCGGACCCCTGCTCGTCGCCCGGCCCGCACCGGTCGGCGGCTTCTCCCCGGACATGGGCCGGCCCCGGCGTCCGAAGACGCCGGGGCCGGCCCTCCCCTGTTCTGACCTGGAGCCCCGAGCTCTCAAGGTCAGTCTCCGCGGACCGTTGTCCCCGAGCGGTCCGCCCCCCGGTGAAGATCTCCCCACGGCCGTCGGCGGCAATCCTCGACGTGTGTCACTCGAACGTGGGGTGTTGGGGGGCGGATCCTCGTTTTCGAATAAAGGTTCGATAGCCTGGCGAGGTGCGACCACGCGGCGCACCGGGTGATCGAGGAGAGAAGGGGGTGCCAGGACTATGGTGCGGCGCATCGACGTGACCGGAGCCGACGGCGTACGCCTCGCGGCATGGGAGTTCGCCGACCCGCCCAAGGGGCGTGCGGAGAGCGAGCGCGCCCCCGGAGTGTTACTGCTCCACGGGCTCATGGGCCGGGCCTCCCAGTGGGCCCCGACCGCCCGCTGGCTCGCCGAGCGCTATCGCGCGGTCGGCCTCGACCAGCGGGGCCACGGCCGCAGCGAGAAGCCCGCCGACGGCCCGTACACCCGCGAGGCCTACGTCTCCGACGCCGAGGCCGCGATCGAACAGCTCGGGCTCGGCCCGGTGACCGTCGTCGGCCACGCGATGGGCGCGCTCACCGGCTGGCAGCTCGCCGCCAAGCGTCCCGACCTGGTCCGCGCCGTCGTCATCTGCGACATGCGCGCCTCCGCCCTCGGCGCGGCCTCCCAGCGTGAGTGGAGCGACTGGTTCGCGTCCTGGCCGCTGCCCTTCGCGACCCTCGCGGACGTACGGAAGTGGTTCGGCGAGGACGATCCCTGGGTGGAGCGGCCGAGCCCCGCGCGCGGCGAGTTCTACGCCGAGGTGATGGCCGAGAGCGAGGACGGCTGGCGCCCGGTCTTCTCCCGCCACCAGATGCTCCGCTCCCGCGCCACCTGGGTCTTCGACGCCCACTGGGAGGAGCTGGCCCAGGTCCGCTGCCCGGCCCTGGTGCTGCGCGGCCTCGACGGGGAGCTGGGCCGCGCCGAGGCCCAGGAGATGGTCCGCGTCCTGCCCCGCGGCCAGTACGCGGAGGTGGCGGACGCGGGCCACCTCGTCCACTACGACCGGCCGGAGGGCTGGCGGGCGGCGGTGGAGCCGTTCCTGGAGCAGCTCGCCGAGGACAACCGGGACGACCGGGAGCCGGTGTCCCCGTAAGACCGCGGGCCGAATGGAGCCGGTGCCCCTCGGTAGACCGCGGGCCGAATGGAGCCGGTGCCCCCCCGGTAGACCGCAGGCCGACCGGGAGGCGGTGTCCCCGTAAGACCGCAGGCCGACCGGGAGCCGGTGGCCCCCCGGCAGTCCGCGGGACGACCGGGAGCCGGTGGTCCCCGGCAGGCCGTGCGTTGAGGCGGGTCGTCAGCCCTTGCTGACCGCCGCCAGGATCTCCGGCAGCCGGTCCGCGGTGCGCGGCGCGGCCAGCTTCAGCCCGGCCCATCCGACGAACGCCCCGTAGACCAGCCCGACCGGGACCATCAGCCACAGCGCGTCGTGGCGGTCCGTGAGGTGCGCCCAGACCGTCAGCGCGATCACCGGCGCGGCCAGCACCGCGGTGACCACCATCCCGCCGAGGATCGAGATCCAGGCCAGTCCGCCCTGCCCCGGGGCCGCGTTCTTGAACGCGCCCTCCTGCGGCACCGAGTAGGGGAACCGCGCCGAGGCCACCGCCCCCGTCGCCACCATCGCGCCCAGCAGCGCGAAGGACAGGCCCAGCGCCCCCGGCAGCGACCGCCAGTCACCGAGCACCGCCGCCGTCACCGCACACACCAGCAGGGTGAACGGGAGGGTGACCAGCAGCAGGGCCAGCGCCCGCGCCCGCAGTTCGGCGTACGCGTCCCGGGGCGAGGAGATCGTCAGCGCCACCATCCAGAAGGCGGAGGTGTCCTGGCCGAACTGGTTGTACATCAGCATCCCGAGCATCCCGGCCGCGAAGCCGCCGAAGTAGACGGAGCCGGTGCCCTGGACCGCGTTGAACAGCGGCACGATCAGGCCGAGCGCCAGCGAGGTCGCCCACGCCGCCTTGGTCTTCGGGTCCCGCACCACGTACCGCAGGGTCCGCCGCATCACGGTGCCCGTACGGCCCTCGGGCAGCAGACCGGCCAGGCCGGCGCGCCCCCCGCCCTCCGGCTTCTCCCGGGACGGCTCGGCGGCGGCCAGTGTCGAGCCGTCCGGTGCGGTCATCAGCCGCACCAGGCTCCGCCGCCACATCCACAGCAGGCCGGCCAGGGCGCCCGCCGTGATCAGCAACTGGAGGACCGCGACCCCGGGCGAACCGGACGACGCCGAGTCGACCGCCCCGATCGCGGAGGGGCCCGGCAGCCACCGCACCACGTCCGCCACCGGGTCCAGCGCGGCGAGCCCGCCGGACTCCCCGAGCCGCTGCGCCCCGAGGTTCACCACCTGGATGCCGACCGCGATGGCCACCCCGCTGAGCACCGCGAGGTCACGGCCCCGGCGGGAGTTCAGCAGCCGCACGTTGGCGGTGGCCACCGTCCGGGACAGGGCCACGCACAGCAGCAGCGTCAGCGGGACCGCGAGCACCGCGCACACGATCCCGGCCGCCCCGTGCGCCACGGCGAGGACCGACCCGG
Source organism: Streptomyces sp. NPDC101181 (assembly GCF_044767975.1). Taxonomy (NCBI): domain Bacteria; kingdom Bacillati; phylum Actinomycetota; class Actinomycetes; order Kitasatosporales; family Streptomycetaceae; genus Streptomyces; species Streptomyces sp. NPDC101181. Next base: position 339,119 of record NZ_JBIWOX010000002.1, read on the forward strand.
CCACCAGGCACAGCGTGAACAGCGGGCCGATGCCGACCAGCGAGGAGACCAGCAGGGCCCGCACCAGCGGCTCCGGCCGCAGCGGCAGCATCACCAGCCGGGTCGGGTCGAGGGTGTCGTCCCCGCTGGGGAAGAACAGCGGCAGCACCGCCCAGCCCAGCGCCACGACACCGGTGAGCAGCACCACCACCGTGCCCGCGTGCTCGTCGCCGCGCAGCAGGACCAGCCCCAGCACCTGGCCCGCGGCGAGCAGCAGGGTCAGGACCAGGGAGACGACGAACGCGGCCCGGCGCCCGGAGGACTGCCGCAGCCCGTTCCGCAGGAGCGCCAGCTTGAGCCGGACGAAGACCGGGGTGAGGCCCGCCGTCGGCGCGGTCGGGGCGGCCGCGGTGACGGGGGTGTCCAGCACGCTCATCGGGAGCCGCCCAGCCAGTCGAGGGAGTCGCCGGTGTCCCGGCCGCCCGCGCCGACCAGTTCGAGGAAGGCGTTCTGGAGGGACGGCGCGTCACCGCGCACCTCGCTCAGGGTGCCGTGCGCCCTGATCCGGCCCGCCGCCATCACGGCCACCCAGTCGCACAGCGACTCGACCAGCTCCATGACATGGCTGGAGAAGACGACGGTGGCCCCCGACCGGGTGTAGCGCTCCAGCACCCCGCGGATGGTCTGCGCGGAGACCGGGTCGACCCCCTCGAACGGCTCGTCCAGGAACAGCACTTCGGGGTTGTGCAGCAGGGCCGCCGCGAGACCGATCTTCTTGCGCATACCGGTGGAGTAGTCGACGACCAGCTTGTTCTGCGCGCCCGCCAGATCCAGCACGTCCAGCAGCTGGGCGGCCCGCTTGTCGACCTCGTCACCGGGCAGCCCCCGCAACCGCCCGTTGTACGCGAGCAGCTCGCGCCCCGACAGCCGCTCGAAGAGCCGCAGCCCCTCCGGCAGCACCCCGATCCGTGACTTCACCTGGACCGGGTCCCGCCACACGTCGTGGCCCGCGACCTCGATTTTGCCCTGGTCGGGCCGGAGCAGGCCGGTGACCATGGAGAGCGTCGTCGTCTTGCCCGCCCCGTTGGGCCCCACCAGGCCGATGAACCTGCCCGCGGGCAGCTCCAGATCGATCCCCGAGACGGCGACCTGGTCCCCGAACCGCTTCCACAGCCCCTCGACGCGGACAGCGGGGGGCGCCGCCGGCGCACCCCCCGCCCCCGCGCCCGCGCCCGCGGCGTCTGTCCCCGTACGCGTATCCGCCCGGTCCGGCATGGCAGCACAGCCTTTCGATGGTCCCCAGGTGACGGGGACCACCCTACGAAGGGGCCGCGCGCGTTGTGCGGTCCGGGCGCGTCACGCGGTCCGGGCGCGGGCGTCCGCCGCCTCGCGTGCGCAGGCGTACGCCAGCGGGCTGATCAGCTCGTCGACATCGGGCAGCCAGCGGTTCACCTGGGTGGGCTTGCGCGCCCACTGCACGGCCGCTCCGCCGATCCGGGTCGGCGGAGCCGCGATGTAGTGGCCCTCGCCGCGGCCGGTCAGATCGATCGCCTCGGCGTTCCAGCCCAGCGCGCGCACCAGTTCGGGAGCCTTGGCCGCCGCCCCGGGCAGCACGAAGAACAGCATCCGGCGGTCGGGGGTGCGGGTGACCGGGCCGAGGGTCAGGTCCATCCGCTCCATCCGCGCCAGCGCCAGGAAGCCCGCCGCCTCCGGGACCTCCAGCGCGTCGAAGGTGCGCCCGGTCGGCAGCAGCACCGAGGCGCGCGGCTGCCGGGTCCACATACGTCGCGCGGCCGCCCCGCTGCCGGTCGAGCGGCCCGCCCAGTCCGGACCGTCCGCGTGGGCGCCGGGCAGCGCGCAGGCGGGCTCGCCGCAGGAGCAGCGCTCACCGCCGCCCACCGCCTCCAGCCAGGTGCCGGGGAACACGTCCCAGTGACGCTCCTCCGCATACCGCACCGCGGCGTCGAGCGGGTGGTCCCCCCGCTGCTGAGGGACCTGTGCGGTTTCCGTGACTCCCATGGGCTCTTCCACGCCCAGCACAACTCCCGGCGTCACCTGGGGTTACGGCTTGCCCAAGACCCGGTGACGGCGCATCGATCCTGCACGCGGGGCGCATCGGTGCATGTACGGGGGCGCGCGTGAGGCATCGCACCGGAGGGCGGGTAGCACCCAGCAGGACCGGGCGACCCGCCCTGCCCGCGACCGCTCTTACCGATTGCCGATGGGATATGCGCATTTCTTGTGTATGTGCCGGGCAGTGATCCCTTTCACGGTCACTGCACCTTTCCGACTGCTTCAGGGGGACATATGGCTGCAAGGCCTCTCGTAGCCCGCCAGCCCAACGAACGGCTCCAGACGCTCATCCAGGAAGCCGCCTGCTCCAACGCGGGTCTCGCGCGCCGGGTGAACATGGTCGGGGCCGAGCGCGGGCTCGACCTGCGCTACGACAAGACCTCCGTGGCGCGGTGGCTGCGCGGACAGCAACCCCGGGGCCGGGCCCCGGGGATCATCGCCGAGGCGCTGGGCCGCAAGCTGGGGCGTACGGTCACGATCGACGAGATCGGCATGGCCAACGGCAAGAACCTCGCCTCCGGGGTCGGCCTCCAGTACGCGCCGACCGTGGCCGGGGCGATCGAGCAGGTCTGCGAGTTGTGGCGCAGCGACGTCGGCCGCCGCGATCTGCTGACCGGTTCGGCGATCGCCGCCTCCGCCCTGGTCGAGCCCAGCCGGGACTGGCTGATCTCGGGGGCGGACCCGCAGGTCGAGCGGGCGGCCGGGGCCCGGGTCGGGATGTCGGACGTGGAGGCTGTGCGGGCGATGACCGCCGCCCTGACCGACCTCGACCACCGCTTCGGCAGCGGCCACGTCCGCCCGGTGCTCGTGCACTACCTCAACAGCGTGGTGTCCGGGCTGCTTTCGGGGGCGTACCGGGACCAGGTCGGGCGGGAGCTGTTCGCCGCGGTGGCCCGGCTCAGCGAACTCGGCGGGTACATGGCGGTGGACACCGGCCAGCCCGGCCTCGCCCAGCGCTACTACATCCAGGCCCTGCGGCTGGCGCAGGCCGCGGGTGACCGGGCCTACGGCGGCTACGTCCTGGCCGCCTCCATGAGCCACCTCGCCGCCCAGCTCGGCAACCCGCGCGAGATCGCCCAACTGGCCCGCGCCGCACAGGAAGGGGCCCGGGGCCAGGTCACCTCCCGCGCCCAGGCGATGTTCCACGCGGCGGAGGCCCGGGGGCACGCGCTGCTCGGGGACGCCCGCACCTGCCACGCGGCGGCGGGCCGGGCGGTGGCCGCGCTGGAGCGGGCGGACCCGGAATCCGGCGACGACCCGGTGTGGATCCGCCACTTCGACGTGGGCTACCTCGCGGACGAACTGGCCCACTGCCACCGGGACCTGGGGCAGCCGCACGAAGCCGCCCGGCGGGCCAAGGAGGCCCTGGCCGCGCTGCCGGAGAGCCGGGCGCGGCGGCGGGGCATCGGGCTGGTGCTCCTGGCCTCGGCGCAGGTCCAGCAGCGTGAGGTGGAGCGGGCCTGCCACACCGGCACCCGCGCGATGGAGCTGCTGGGAACGGTCCGGTCCGCCCGGGGCGCGGAGTACCTCGACGACCTCCAGCAGCGGCTCGCGCCCTACGCCGAGGAGCCCGCCGTACGCGAGTTCGGCGAGCGCCTGGAGCTCCAGGCGGCGTGAGGAGCCCGACGGCAGCGTCGTACGGCGGGCGGATGGTACCCGGCTGTGAAGGGGTGGTGAGGGGCACCACGCGCTTGGCGGAGGCGGGGGACCACCCGATAGCGTGAGCCGACGATTCCGTAGGTTCACACGTAGGAGTCCCGGTGACGCAGAGCGGACAGGGCGGGCAGAGCGGACAGGGCGGCGAGCATCGGCGTCCCGACACGCGACCCGCGCACGAGGGCGTCGTGCTGCCCTCCGACGGCGGCGCCCCCTGGACCCCGGAGGACGCCGCAGCCGCACGGCAGGGCTCGCAGGGCGGCGACGACCGTACGGTCCCCGCGGGCGGACAGCCGTGGGGGCAGCCCTGGGGGCCGCGGTCCGAGGAGCGGCAGCCGGACCCGCAGGCCCCGCCACCGGGCCACTACGGCTACCCGCAGCCGGAGCCGCAGGCACCGGCGCGGAGCCCTTACGGCTACCCGCAGCCGGACTCCCCGGCACCGGCGCAGGGCCACTACGGCTACCCGCAGCCGCCCGCCCAGCCCCTGCCGCCCGCGCGGACGCCCGGCGGGGAGCCGCACCAGCCGCAGGCGGAGCCCTACCACCAGCCGGGCCCGGATCCGTCGTACCACCAGCCGGGCCCGGATTCCTCGTACCACCAGCCCGGCCCGGACCCGTACGAGCGGCCCGGCGCGGATCAACTGTCCCAGCGGCCCGACCTTTATCAGCAGCCGGACCCGTACCAGCAGTCCGACGCCTACCGGCAGCCCGACCCGTACCAGCAGCCCGACGCGTACCAGCAGTCCCCTCCGTCTCAGCAGCACGAGGCGTACCCGCAGGCTCCGCAGTACGGGCAGCACCCGCAGGATCCGCAGCACTCGCAGGGCGGCTCGTACCAGCAGCCGCAGCCGTCCCAGCCTCTCCCGTACGCGCAGCCGCTGCCGCCGGAGACCGGGCGGGGCGGGGCGGACGCGTCGACGGGCTCCGGTGCGGCCGGTGCGCCCGGCGGCGACGCGGACGCCACCCAGTACATCGCGCCCGTGCCGGGAGGCGCCGGACCCGCCGGGATGCCGCGGTCCGGCGGTGACACGGACGCGACGCAGTACATACCCCCGGTGTCCGACGGCGCCCCGTACGGGATCGGACCGGGTACGCCGGGCGAACGGCAGCCGCCCGCGGAGTTCGACAACCTGTTCCGTACGGAGGCGCCCGCGGGCGCCACGCAGCAACTGCCCCGGTTCGACGGGGGGGAGCCGACCCCGCCCCCGTACCAGCGCTCCCAGCAGCCGGGCTCCGGGGGCCAGTTGCCGCCGCAGGTCCCCCAGCACGGACGGCAGCCCGCCCCGGGCCACCCGTCCGGCCTCCAGGACTTCCGCGGCGGGGCCGGGCAGGACGGGCCGCCGCCGCAGGGGGACGACGAGCCCCGGCGCCGGCGCTCCGCGCACATCCCGCTGATCGCCGCCGTCGTCGTCGGCTGTGCGGTGGTCGGGCTCGGCGCGGGCGCGCTGCTGAGCGGCGGCGACGATTCCCCCAAGGACGACAAGAAGACGGTGTCCTCGCAGAGTTCGCCCCCGGCCGAGGAGTCCGCCTCCGCGGCACCCGACCCGGCGAAGCCGCAGGCCGAGGCGCTGGACAAGCTGCTGGCCGACAGCAACAACAGCCGCGCGGCGGTGATCGGCGCGGTCGAGAAGATCAAGTCCTGCAAGGACCTGGACCAGGCCGACACCGACCTCAAGGGCGCCGCCCAGCAGCGCCGCGACCTGGTGACCCGGCTCGACGGCCTGGCCGTGGACAAGCTCCCGCGGCACGAGGAGCTGACCGCCTCGCTGAACCGCGCCTGGAAGGCCTCGGAGGCGGCCGACGAGCACTACGCGGCCTGGGCCCGGCAGGCCAAGAAGAACAAGTCCGTCTGCAAGGGCGGCCAGGCCCGCTCGACGAACGAGACGGCCAAGGCGAACCAGCAGAGCGGGGTGGCCACCCAGGCCAAGCGCGAGGCCTCGGGGCTGTGGAACGCCATCGCCGGGACGTACGGCCTCACCAAGCACACGCCCACCGAGCTGTGACCCGCGCCCCGGGGGCCTTCGGGTCTCCCGGGGCCATGGGTTCTCCCGGGGGGCCTTCGGGTCTCCCGGGCCCGTGGCGTTCTCCCGGCCCATGGCGTGGGGGGCGTGTGCTCTTCGGGTCTCCGGGCGGTCCGAGGGAGGGGAGGCTCAGCTCCTCGGGGCGTCCGTCAGGGCCTCCGTGACGTCCACGAAGCCCTTCCGCTGGGCGGTGAGACGGCCCTCGCGGACCACCTGGAACGTCACCTTCGTGTTGACGATGCGCGGGTAGGAGGGCGCCCCGACCAGATCCCGGAAGCGCCAGCGGAGCGTCGGGGTCAGGCCGCCGGTGTCGACCTCGGTGCCCCGGTTGAGGGCGGCGCTGACCCGGCCCGGGGTGACGTCCCCGTCGTCGATCGCCCCGACGGCCGCCCGCAGCGCCGTGTACGCGATCCACGTCGTCTGGACGGCGGTGTCGTCCGGGTCGATGCGGTTGTCCCCGAACGCGTACCGCTGGATCACGTCGCGCATCGGCTTCCACCGGGTGTCGCCCGAGTCCGGGTACCAGCCGGTGACGTAGGCGCCCTCGAACGGGCTGTCGCGGCCGCCCGTGCGGTTGATGAGCGGCTGGCTGACGCTGCCGAGGACGGAGGAGACCCTGACCCGCTCCCCGTCCGCCTCCAGTCGGCGGAAGGAGTCGAAGAACGTCTCCGTACGGCCGCCGAGCACCGCCGTCACACAGCTGCCGCCGGACCGCGCCAGGGCCTGTGCGGCCTGCGCGTCGTAGGAGGTGGCGTCCTCGGGGGCCAGGATGTCGGTGGACCGGGGGCGCTCGGCGGCGAGCAGCCCGTTGTCCAGGAGGTGCGGCATGCCGTCGCCGCCGATCGTGTCGGGCCGCACCAGCGAGACCTGCTCGCAGCTGTCCGCCAGCTGGCGTCCGTGCCCGGCCAGCAGCGCGGACTGGCCGCCGTTGACCGGGTAGGAGAGGTAGCTGCTGAACTCCTCGGTGGAGGCGCCGTAGCCGCCGATGTACGGGACGCCGCCCGCCTCCAGGGCGGGCATGAAGCTCTGCCCGTGCCGGCTGTAGGAGCCGACGACCGCGGCCACGCCCCGCTGGACGGCCTCCTTCGCGCACCGCTCGGCGCCGAGCGTGGTGTCCCGCTCGTCGCAGGTGATCACCTTCAGGTCGCGGCCGCCGATGCCGCCGCTGTCGTTGACCCAGCGGGCGTACGCCTGGGCCATCGCGGGTACCCCGGCCATCTTCACGGAGTTGATGTCGTCCGAGCGGTCGGGCGCCCACGTCATCACGGTGACGGGCTCCCTGGACCCCCCCGTGGTTCCAGGGAGCACGCCGCAGCCGGTCAGCAGCAGCGCCCCCGCCGCCGCCGTGGTGATGCCGTGCTGAAGGGGGCGGGGGAACAGGGCGTGTCGCCGTCCGGTCATGTCCCTGGACCCTGCCGCGCCCGGGGTAACGGCGCGGTGTGCGATGCGCAACGGTCGGTGACGGCCAGGTGAATTACGGGGGCCCGTGCGGAGGTGGCGTGGAGGAACGTACGATCGACGACCGTGCAGCAAGGTTCGGAGAACTCTTCCCGTCGCGGCCGTCGCTCCTCCACCATGGGCGACATGCCGCTCACTGACATGCCGTGGTGGCGCTGGCGCACCAATGTGCGCTCGGCGCTGCACATGCTCTCCGATCCCGTCTTCCATCACGAGTTCTGGCTCGCAGGCCGGGAAGGGTACGGCGACGTCACCGACGCCGTGTACCGCCTGGTCGAGGACACCTGGCTGGACAACTGGTCCGCCGAGAAGTACGTCGGCACCATATTCCGGGACGCCGCCGAGGCGGCCGCCGTGGACACGGCCGCCCTGCGCGTCCTGCGGATCATGCACCAGGTCGGCGCGGACGCCCCCGTCTCCGCCTATCTGGACCACCAGGGCTGGCCGGAGGCGGTGCGCGCGGCGCGCGAGGCGCACGTGCTCCTCGCCGTCAACGACGCCGAGGACCCGGACACCCCGCCGCGCTCGCTGGACGTCATCCGCATCATGACCAGGGCCGCCTGACACCGGGCGGCTGTGGCACCCTACGGGGATGACCGCACCGCAGCCCGCCGCCCTGCCCGAGCAGTACGTCCTGACGCTCTCCTGCCCCGACAAACAGGGCATCGTGCACGCCGTGTCGAGCTACCTCTTCATGACCGGGTGCAACATCGAGGACAGCCAGCAGTTCGGGGACCACGACACGGGGCTGTTCTTCATGCGCGTGCACTTCTCGGCGGACACCATCGTCACCGTGGACAAGCTGCGGGCCAGCTTCGCCGCGATCGGGGAGGCCTTCCGGATGGACTGGCAGATCCACCGGCCGGACGAGAAGATGCGGATCGTGCTGATGGTCAGCAAGTTCGGCCACTGCCTGAACGACCTGCTGTTCCGCTCCCGTACGGGCGCGCTGCCGGTGGAGATCGCCGCCGTCGTCTCCAACCACACGGACTTCGCCGAGCTGGTCGCCTCGTACGGCATCCCCTTCCGGCACCTTCCGGTGACGAAGGAGAACAAGCCGGAGGCGGAGGCGCGGCTGCTGGAGCTGGTCCGGGAGGAGGACGTCGAGCTGGTCGTCCTGGCCCGCTACATGCAGGTGCTCTCCGACGACCTGTGCAAGCAGCTGAGCGGCCGGATCATCAACATCCACCACTCGTTCCTGCCGAGCTTCAAGGGCGCCAAGCCCTACCACCAGGCGCACGCGCGGGGCGTGAAGCTGATCGGGGCGACCGCGCACTACGTCACCGCCGACCTCGACGAGGGCCCGATCATCGAGCAGGAGGTCGAGCGCGTCGGCCACGACGTCACCCCGGACCAGCTGGTGGCGATCGGCCGGGACGTGGAGTGCCAGGCCCTGGCCCGCGCGGTGAAGTGGCACGCGGAGCGGCGCATCCTGCTCAACGGCCGCCGTACGGTGATCTTCGCCTAGGGACGACAGGCCCGGGGACACCCGTCCACAGGCCCGGGGGCGCCCGTCGTCCGGACCGGGCGGGGCGTGGACCCCGCGGGAAGGACGGCCGCGGCCCCCGGGGTGTACGTCCCCGGGGTGTGCGGGGACGGCCGTCGCCGGGTTCGTTCACAGCTGGTGGCGGACGCCCGCCTCCTGCTGCGCCTCGGTGAGCTGTTCGCGCAGGTCGCCCTCGATGGACTCGCGGGCCTTGCCCCGGCGGAAGAGCGGCAGCACGGTGCGCTGCTTGGTGTCCTCGATGAGCAGTGCCAGTCCGCCGTAGAGCGCGAAGACGCCGATGGCCAGGCCGGTCCAGCCCGCCGCGAGCTGGAAGGCGTTGCCCAGCGCGGCCTCGTAGAGGCCCGTCAGGGCGAAGCGCGTCGCCGTCAGGGTGAGCAGCACGGCGAACAGGGGCTTGGACTGGACGGAGGCCCCGGCGAGGGCCAGCACGAACGGGACGAGCGCCAGCAGGAAGACGGCCTGGGCCGCCACCGGCTCGCCGGGCGGCGAGTCCAGCGACGTCACGCTCGTCCCGGCCCAGGCGGCGCTGAGCAGCAGCAGCGCCGTACCGGAGCCGGAGTCGCGGGCCAGGAAGGCGAAGATCCCGGCCACGAGCTGGAGCGGGACGACGAAGATGAGGACCAGGAGCAGCAGGACCTCGCTCTGCGCGGTCGGCACCCAGCCGAGTTGCAGGGAGGACAGGACCGTACTGCCGAGGCCGAGGGCGAAGAAGCCCAGCGGGAGGGGGCTGGCGATCGGACGCAGCATGATGCGCGTCACCGCGTCGGTCGTCAGCGGTTCGGAGGGGCCCTGGGGGCCGGAGTCGGGGGACACCGCGCAAGCGTACGAGGCGGGAGGCGGGACCGGTGGCCGGGAGGCACCACAGCCGCCTCCGTGAGCCGCCGCAGCCGCCCGGGACGCCCCCGTCTCTCAGGTCACAAGCACGGCTGGGCGACTTCTCGGGTCACAAACGGCTGAGCGGCCTCTCAGGTCACAAGCGGCTGAGGGAGGCCGCCGCGAACAGCACGTCGCGGATGGCCTCGCGGTCGCCCTCCTGGCCCGCCGCCGCTTCCACGGGGGAGATGTGGCCCGCGACGAGGCGGCAGAACTCCACCCCGTCCAGCGCCACGGTCGCCACCGCGCGCTCGGGCGAGCCGAGGGCGGCGGGTGAGTCCAGGGCGATGAACCAGTCGCCGCCGCCGAGCCCCTCGATCTCCAGATGGAGCGAGCGGCCCGGCGCCCCGGCCGTGACCAACTCCCTTGCAGGTCCGGCCAGTCCGGCGCTGCGACGCCCCGCGAGGGCGGCCGGGAGCAGCCGGGCCGCCAGGTCGATCATCCTGTACAGATGGGCGGCGGACGGGGCCTGGTACGGGTAGTCCACGGCGTCGGCGATGTCACCGCCGTGCACCCAGCACTCGAACGCCCGGTCCAGCAGGGCGTCCTGGAGCGGCAGGGCGAAGGACCCGTAGGAGACGGAGGCCTCGGCGACGTTCCGCCCGGCGAGGGACGCCGTACGGATCAGCTCGTGGCTCTGGTCCCGCCAGGGCTCGCGGACCGCGCGAGTGGCGGGCGGTCCGGTCGCCGACCAGTACGACTCGGTACGTTCGGTGGGGTCGAGCGGCGTGTTGCCGCCGCCCAGCGGGTCGTCGAGCCCGAGCGCGGCGGACAGCAGCCCGTCGACCGCCATCAGGTGGCCGATGACTCCGGCGACCGTCGTACGGCGGCTGACCGGGCGCTCCTCCTCGAACCACTGGAGCCGCACCGGCGCGTGCCATTCGGCGTCCCCGATGTCGCGCAGCAGGGCGTCCAGCCGGGCGGTCTCCGCGTCGTAGGGCGCGGCCCACTCGGGAATGGGGATCCGGGCCGGGCGGCGGGCCAGACAGCCGTCCATCACCCGGGTCCGCAGCGTCGGGTCGAGATCGAGAGACCCGCCGGTGTGCAGCAGCCCCACCGCGTCCCGCAGCCGCACGGCCTCGTCCGCACACGGGGCGCAGTCGGTCAGGTGGTCCTCGACGGCGGCGGTCTCCTCCGCCGAGCAGGCGGACAGCGCCCAGGCGCCGAGGAGCGCCTTGAGGACCTCGTGCGGAAGGACCGGCGCGGCGCTCACCCCGGACCGCCCGGGAAGCGCTGCGCCCTCCCGTACGCCGTCGTCCGGGACACCGTCGTCCTCTCGCGGAGCGTCCTCCGGAAGGCCGCCCTCCCGTACGCCGTCGTCGCTCCGCACGCCCTCGGCCCGTACGCCGTCGTCGGCCGCGGGCGCGGACTCACCGGCTGCGGGCGCGGACTCACCGGCTGCGGGCGCGGAGTCACCGGCACCGGGAGCTCTGGCCGGCTCGCCCGGACCGGCTTGTTCCGGTACGGCGTCCTCGGGCGCGGTCCCGTTGCCGGGCGGGGGCGGTGGCACCGAGTCCAGGTCCAGGTCGTCCACCGCCCAGCGCGGGCCCGGTATCCGGCGGGCGCCCCGGACCTCCTCGTCGCGGCCGTCGCTCTCGCGGCCGTCACCGGTCACCGGGCTCGTCCGTAACCGGGCGGCGTGGTCCCTTCGAGGGGGCGGACGTTGGCCGTGGAGAGCAGCTGGAGCCCCAGCCGCAGACGGCGACGGGCCTCGTCCTCGGTGACCCCGAGGTCGGCCGCGGTCTGGCGGTAGTCGCGGCGCTGGATGTACGCCAGTTCCAGGGCCTGGCGCAGCGGGGTGGGCATCGAGGAGACGATGTAGTCGGCGCGGGCGGCCGCCGTAGCGGTGCGCACCCGCCGCTCCAGCTCCTCGGGGTCGGGTGCTTCGCCGTCGCCGTGCTCCGCCGCGTAGGAGGAGGCCATCGCCCGGCGCAGCCGCCGTACGGACTGGAGGTGGGTGAGCCGGGCCACCCAGGAGCGCATGGAGCCCTGCTGGGGGTCGTACGCCTCGGGGTTCTCCCAGACCTGGGCGAACACCTCGCGGGTCACCAGGTCCGCCGCGTCCTCGTCGTCCAGCATCCGGTGGGCCTGGCTGTGGACGAGCGAGGCGAACCGGTCGTACAGCTCACCGAGTGCCGCCGCCTCGCCGCGTGCCAGCCTCTGCTGCATCCTGCGGTCCCAGCGCGGCGGTGTGTCCTTCGCCATGAAACCCACCCCCAGCCCCGGCCCTCTGCCCAGCTCCGTGGACCCGCTCCCCGCGGGGTCCCACCCGTGCGAGAAACGCGTAGATCCACCCTCGTGCCCTCGCTGACCGAATGTAGTCCGCCGGGCGGGCGGCGTACGCGCCTTTGCGTCAACTCCGCTGCCGCGGAGCGTGGCGCCCGACGGTAGTGCATTTCAGCCACCCATGCCTCCCCGACCCTTCTGATCTGCGAAAACGTGCCCGGTCTGATCATTTCCGCCGGAAACCGACTGTGCCCCGAAGGAGGTGTCGGTGTTTCATGGAGGTGCGGTTGGGCAGCCGCGAGGAGGAACGGAAACTTCCGCATCGCCGGGAGCCCCCGGAACGAGAGGTCCAGTCGCGTGACGCTGAAGGTGGACGAGACCGAGCAGGGCGACTGGACCGTCCTGCGCATACAGGGCGAACTCGACCTGGTGACGTCACCCGTCGTGCGCCAGTCCGTCCACGAGGCGGTCGCCGAGGGCCAGCACGACGTGGTGCTGGACCTGTCCGACGTCCTGTTCTGCGACTCCAGCGGGGTGGGTGTGCTGATCGCCTCGCGACGCCTGATGAAGTCTTGCGGCGGCCGACTGCGGCTGATCCTCCCGGCCCGCGGCGCCGAGGACGGCTCCCACGTCAACAAGGTGCTCGGAGCGCTCGGCGTACGCCGCCTGTTCGACGTGTACCCGGACGCGACATCGGCGACCGACGAACAGTGCCGCCCCCTGAGCGCCTGATGACACACGCACCGGCCCCCACCACGGGCCGGGTGATGCGAGGTTGTCACACACGATGCGCCGCGCGGTGACACGTGGGCGGCCTCGGGGACGTACGCTCCCCGCATGGACAGCGCAGAGTACGAGCGAAAGATCGCGCACCGCTTCGCCGCCTTCGACCAGGACGGCAGCGGTTACATCGACCGTGCCGATTTCAACGCCGCGGCCGCCCGTCTGCTCACCGAGTTCGGTACGACGGCTCGTTGTGACAAGGGTCAGGCGCTCTACAGCGGTGCCGAGGCCTTCTGGCAGGGCATGGCGGGGATCGCCGATGTGGACGGCGACCAGCGGGTCACCCGTGAGGAGTTCGTGGGCGGGGCGGTGAAGCGGCTCCGTGACAGCCCGGAGCGGTTCGCGGAGATCGCGCGGCCGTTCCTGCGGGCGGCCATCGCGGTCGCGGCGGCGGACGGCAGTGACGACGGCAGAGCGTCGGTGGCGGACGTGGAGCGGGCGCTGCGGGTCCTCGGGGCCGGGGACGAGGTCGCGGGCATCGCGGCGCAGAGCCTGGACACGGACCAGGACGGGACGATCGCCGAGAGCGATGTCGTGGCCGCGTTCTCCGTGTACTTCACCGTGATCGAGCCGGACAAGTAGACCGAGCCGGACACGTAGTCGGACACGTAGCCGGACAGCCGGGTTCTCCGGGCGTTACGGGGACGGCGCGCCGCCCCCGTAACGCGGCCCCGCCCCCGTGACGCCGTCGTGCCCGCCCCCCCCGTAACGCCGTCGTGCCCGCCTCCGTTGACGGCGCCCGCCGCCGTCACCCGGTGAACCGTTCCCGCAGCCGGTACTTGAGCACCTTGCGCAGTGTCTCGTTGCGGGGCAGGGCGTCCAGCAGTTCCAGCTGCTCGGGCACCTTGTGGACGGAGAGGCCCGCGCCGCGCAGGTGCGCGGAGAGTTCGGCCAGGGTCAGGGGCGGGGCTCCCGGGGGCTGTTCGACCACCGCGCAGACGCGTTCGCCGCGTTCGGCGTCGGGGAGTCCGATCACCGCCGCGTCGGCCACGCCGGGGTGGGTGTGGAGCAGGTCCTCGATCTCCCTGGCGGAGATGTTCTCGCCCTTGCGGATGATGACGTCCTTCAGCCGCCCGGTGAGCGTGAGGTGCCCGCTCTCCTGGAGCCGCCCCAGGTCCCCGGTGATCAGGAACCCCTCGGCGTCGAAGGCCGCCCCGGTGGCCGCCGGGTCCAGATAGCCCTGGCAGACGGCCTCCCCGCGCAGCCGTACCTCGCCCTCCACGCCGTACGGGAGCGGCTCGCCGTGCTCGTCGGTGATCCGGATCTCCATGCCCCTGGGCGGCCGCCCCTCGGTGAGGGCCAAGTGTTCGGCGGTGTCGTCCGGGTCGCCCATGGTGATCATCGGGACCTCGGTCATGCCGTAGCCGTGGGTCAGCTGGACGCCCATCTCCCGGACCACCGCGTGGTACAGCTCCGGCGGTCTGGGCGCGCCGCCGCCCGCCAGGAGGCGGAGGGAGGGGATGAGCGGGCTGCCCGGGTCCTTGCGCTGCTCGGCCAGGAACATCGCGTAGAACGCCGTCGAGCCGCCCGCCACGGTCACTCCGTGCCGCCGGTACTCCGCCAGCGCGTCCGGCAGCGCGAACTGCTCGAACAGCACCGCGGGGAACCCGTACAGCAGCAGCATCACCGTGTAGTCCGGCCCGGCGACATGGGCGTAGGGGAACGCCATCGAGCCCACGTCGTCCGGCGACAGCCTCAGCGCGTGGGCGAGGCAGGAGCCGCCCGCGATCAGGGAGCGGTCGGTGTGCCTGACGCCCTTGGGGTCGGAGGTGGTGCCCGAGGTCCAGTAGATCCAGCGGACCTCCTCGCCCGTCGGCGGTTCCGGCGGGGGCGGCAGGAGCGCCGGGTCCCCGTCGGGGAGGGTGTCGTACGCCTCGAAGACGCGCGGCGGGGCGGGGAGTCCGGCCGTGATCCGCCCGGCCATCGCCGTGTGGTCGAAGCCGCGCCAGGTGCCGGGCACGGCGAAGAACGCGGCCCCCGACGCGCGCAGCGCGAACCGCACCTCGCGGTCCCGGTAGAACGGGATGACCGGGCTCTGCACGGCCCCGAGCCGGGTCAGCGCGCAGGAGAGCAGGGCCGTCTCCAGCCGGGTCGGCAGCTGCCAGGCGACGACGGTCCCGGCCCGCACCCCCATCCCGTACAGCCCGGCGGCCACCCGTTCCGCGCGCTCCCGCAGCGCGCCGAAGGTCAGGGTGCGGTCCTCCTGGAGCAGTACCGGCCGGTCGGGGGTGAGGGCGGCGCGGGCCTCGATCAGTTCCCAGAAGGTGCGGGAGGCGCCCAGCGCGTGGGCGCGTGCGGTCACGTCGTTCACGGCGGTCACAGGGGTCCCTCCGAACTGACGGACAGTCAGATACTGCGGAGAGCGTAGGGCTCCGCGCCTTGTCGGTCCAGGGGTGCGGGGCTAGCCTGAGGGCCGCCACATATCTGACGGTCCATCAGAAAGTGCCTGGGTGCGGGAACCCCCCCGGGTGCGCCGGAGGGGACGACTCGCCATGACGGACACGGGCATGACGGACACGGGCACGACGGACGCGGGCGTGACGGGTACGGGCGTAGCGGGTACCGGCGCGACGGGCCGGGGCCCGACGGGTACGAGCGGGACGGAAGCGGGCGCGACGGGCCGGGAGCTGCCGCGGATCGTCAGCGTCGACGACCATGTGATCGAGCCCGCCCACCTCTTCTCCACCTGGCTCCCCGCGAAGTACCGCGAGCGCGGCCCGCAGCCGCTCACGGCGGGCATCGGGGAGCTGGCGTACACGGGCGGGAAGTACGTCATCACCATGGACCCGGACGGGCCGCCGGCCGACTGGTGGATCTACGAGGACCTCAAGTTCCCGTACAAGCGGAACATCGCCGCCGTCGGCTTCGACCGGGACGACATGACCCTGGAGGGCATCACCCGGGCCGAGATGCGGCCCGGCTGCTGGGACCCGGCCGAACGCCTCAAGGACATGGACCTCAACCATGTCGAGGCCTCGCTCTGCTTCCCGACCTTCCCGCGCTTCTGCGGGCAGACCTTCGCCGAGGCGCACGACAAGGAGGTCGCCCTCGCCTGCGTGCGCGCCTACAACGACTGGATGGTCGAGGAGTGGTGCGGCGACAGCGGCGGGCGGCTCATCCCGCTCTGCGTCATCCCGCTCTGGGACATCGGCCTCGCCGTCGCGGAGGTCCGGCGGAACGCGGCCCGGGGCGTCCGCGCGGTCACCTTCTCCGAGATCCCCACCCACCTCGGGCTCCCCTCCATCCACACCGGCTACTGGGACCCGTTCTTCGCCGTCTGCCAGGAGACCGGCACCGTCGTCAACATGCACATAGGGTCCAGCTCCCAGATGCCCGCCGCCTCCCCGGACGCGCCCCCGGCCGTGCAGGCCTCGCTCTCCTTCAACAACGCGATGGCCTCGATGATGGACTTCCTCTTCAGCGGGGTCCTGGTGCGGTTCCCGACGCTCAAACTGGCGTACAGCGAAGGCCAGATGGGCTGGATCCCCTACGCCCTGGAGCGCGCCGACGACGTGTGGGAGGAGCACCGGGCCTGGGGCGGGGTGCGCGGCCTGATCCCCGAACCGCCGTCCACGTACTACTACCGGCAGATGTACTGCTGCTTCTTCCGCGACAAGCACGGCATCTCCGCCCTCGACGTCGTCGGCCGCGACAACGCGACCTTCGAGACGGACTACCCGCACGTGGACTCGACCTTCCCGCACACCAAGGAGGTCGCCCTCGACCACGTCAGGGGGCTGGACGAGGAGACGGTCCACAAACTGATGCGCGGAAACGCGATCCGGATGCTCGGCCTGGACCTGGACCGCGACCGGGACCGGGACCGCGACCGGGACCAGGGCCGGTACCAGGGCCGGGACTTGGAGCGGGAGCGGGGCCAGGAATGGGGCCGGGGCCCGGAGCGGGACCGGTAGGCGGCGGGTTCGTGGATCTCGCGTACACGGAGGCGGAGGAGGAGTTCCGGGCGCGGCTGCGCCAGTGGCTGGCCGCCGTCCTCCCCACCCTGCCCCCGAAGCCCTCCCCGGACGACTGGCCCGGCCGCCGGGCGTACGACACCGCCTGGCAGCGGATGCTGTACGACGCCGGGTACGCGGGGCTGCACTGGCCCGTTGACGCGGGCGGGCAGGGCGCCACCCCGGCCCAGCACCTCATCTACCTGGAGGAGACCGAGAGGGCCGGAGCCCCCTATGTCGGGGCGAACTTCGTCGGGCTGCTGCACGCCGGGCCGACCATAGCCGCCGAGGGCACGGCCGGACAGCGCTCCCGCTGGCTGCCCCCGGTGCTGCGCGGCGACGAGATCTGGTGCCAGGGGTTCAGCGAGCCGGACGCGGGGTCCGACCTGGCCGCGCTGCGCACCCGGGCGGTGCGCGACGGCGACGACTACGTGGTCAGCGGCAGCAAGATCTGGACCTCGCACGCGGAGGTCGCCGACTGGTGCGAACTGCTGGTGCGGACCGACCCGGACGCGCCCAGGCACCGGGGGATCAGCTGGCTGGCGATGCCCATGGACACTCCCGGCGTCACCGTCCGGCCGCTGCGCACGCTCGCCGGGTCCACGGAGTTCGCGGAGGTGTTCCTCGACGAGGTCCGGGTGCCGGTGGACAACCGGGTCGGGGCCGAGAACGACGGCTGGCGGGTCACCATGGTCACCCTCTCCTTCGAACGCGGCACCGCCTTCGTCGGCGAGGTCGTCGCCTGCCGCCGCACCCTGGACGCGCTGGCCGCCGAGGCCCGCCGCAACGGGCGGTGGGACGACCCCGTGCTGCGGCGCGGACTGGGACGGCTCAACGCCGAACTGCGGGCCCTGTGGCGGCTCACCCAGGGAAACGTCGGCGAGTCCCAGCGCACCGGCGGGGTCCCCGGCGCCGGCGGCTCGGTCTTCAAGCTGCGCTACTCCGAGGTCCGCCAGGAGCTGTACGAGGCGGCGGCCGAGGTGCTGGGCGCGGACGCCTTCGACCTGGACCGTGCCTGGGTCCTGGACCGGCTCTCCGCCCTCTCGTACACCATCGCCGCGGGCACCTCCCAGATCCAGCGGAACATCGTCGCCGAGCGCGTCCTCGACCTGCCGAAGGGGCGCTGAGCGCCGTGGACCTCCAGCTCTCGGACGACCAGCGGGCCCTGCGCTCCGGGATGCGCGACCTGCTCGGGGCGGTGTGCGGCCCCGCGCGGCTGCGGACGGCGGTGGAGCGGGGCGGGACGGTGGACCGGGGGGTGTGGCGGGAGCTGGGCGCGGCCGGGTTCTTCGCGCTGCGGCTGCCGGAGGCGGCGGGCGGGGTGGGCCTCGGGCTGCCCGACGCGGTGCTGCTCTTCGAGGAGGCGGGCCGTGCGCTGCTGCCCGGACCCCTGGTCGCCACCCACCTCGCGGCGGGCCTGGTGGAGGGGGCGGCGGAGGGCGAGGCGGTGGTCACGGCCGTGGACGGGGAGCTGCCCGTGGCCCACCTGGGGGACGCGGACGGGGTGCTGACGGGCGGGGACGCGGAGGGAGCGCCGGCGGGGGATCCCCGTGTGCTCACCGGGGAGGCGCTGCGCGCCTTCGCGGCCGCCGCCCGGCCCGTACGGTCCATGGACCCGCTGACGCCGCTGCACCGGCCGGGGCGCGGACCCTTGGGACGTCTTGGACTCCCAGGGCCCTCCGAGCCTGCCAAGCCTCCAGGGCGCCCCGAGCCCCCCGGGCCCCCCGGGCTGTCCGGTCGGCTGCGCTACGAGGCCGCGTTGCTCACCGCCGCCGAACAGCTCGGCAGTTCCGCCCGGACCACCGAGACGGCCGTCCAGTACGCCCGGGAGCGCGAGCAGTTCGGGGCGCCCATCGGGTCGTTCCAGGCGGTCAAGCACCTCTGCGCCGACATGCTCGCCCGCACCGTACCGGCCCGCGCCGCCGTGTACGCGGCCGCGCTGACCGCCGACCCGGTGGAGATCGCGGCCGCGAAGCTGCTCGCCGACGACGCGGCCGTCCGCAACGCCCGCGACTGTCTCCAGATCCACGGCGGGACGGGGTTCACCTGGGAGGCAGATGTTCACCTCCACCTCAAACGGGCCTGGCTGCGCTCCGCCTCCTGGCTCACCCAAGCGGCGGCCGAGGAGCTGCTCGCCGCCGACCTGGGGACTCCGGGGCCGCTTCCCGGCAGCTCAGCGGCGTACGGCTGCGAAGGAACGGAAGCGGGGGGTGGAGGGTGACACAGCGCAGTCGGCCGGCGTCGATACCGGCTTGTGTCCTTTGCGTGATTCGTCACCGGGTGGAGTCGGGGCCCGGCTCGGGTACGCTCCGTGGGATGCGAGTGGTTCTGGAACCGGGCGATCCGGGGCTGGCCTGTGCGGCGGCTCCGGTCCGGGGCGAGGGCTCTTGCCGGAGATGCGCCGGGCCTGCCCGGGAAGCGATTCCCGCGGTCTCCGCGCGCTCCTGTTCGACTCCCCGCAGCGTGCGTCGCACAGTATGCACCACGCGTACTCCTTCGCGCTGGAATATGCCCGAAGCGCTTGTTGCGGTGACTGTACGTCAACCATGCTGTCGCGTAAGGGAATCACGTTCCGTGACCCTGAGGAGGCGCGAGGCGATGTGTCCGCCGGTTCGGATGGTGTGAGCGGTGCAGGTGCTTCAGGTTCAGCTGGAGGTCGGTCCGGATCCCGCAGAGGTGGGCCGGGCCCGTAGGTGGGCGCGGTCGCGTCTGCTCGGTTCCGGGATAGGGGATGACGAACCGCTCGCCGAGACGCTCATCCTGCTGATCTCGGAGCTGGTCACCAACGCGGTCGTCCACACGGGCTGCCCGGCCGTGCTGCGGATGCTGTTCGGCGGTGCCGGGGCGTCCGGCGCGGCCGGTACGGTCCGGGTGGAGGTCGCGGACGCCAGCGACCGCCCGCCGCTCCAGCGGCACGCGGACGGCGACGAGACGGGCGGGCGGGGCCTGGAGCTGGTGGACGGCCTCGCGGACCGCTGGGGCTGGCTGCCGGAGGGCGCCGGGAAGCAGATCTGGTGCGAGGTCGACCGGAGCGCGCCGCGCCTCCCGGAGCCGCCGACGGTGGTCGTCCAGGGCGGCGCCGAGGCGCGCGCGTCGACCTCCTGCGTCTTCACCCAGCTGTCCTGAGCGGCGCCCCGTGCTGAGGGGACGCCTGTCCTGAGCAGCGCCCCATGCTGAGGGGGCGCCTGTCCTGAGCGCGTGCGGCCTGTGCCGAGTGGCCACCAGTGCCGAGCGGCGGGCCGTGCTGAGTGCCTGCCCGTGACGAGTGGTCGGGGCGCGTGAGCGGACCGCTCACAGGAGGGCGACCGGGGCGACCGGGGAGCCGGTGGCCCCGGTGAACGGCTCCGGCGCGGCGGTGAGCAGGAAGGCGTGCCGCCCCGCGTCCGCGCAGGCGGTGGACAGCTCCTCCAGGTCCCAGTTCTGGCCCTGGAGCATGCCCATCTCCACCAGGTGCAGGGCGTGTACCGGCAGCCACAGGTCCTCGATCTCCGGCGGGAAGATCTCGAAGGTCAGGGTGTCGTTGGCGACGGCCGCCACGTCCCGGGCATGGAACCACTCGGGCGTCCGGACGGAGAGCCCCGGAGACGGATGGCCGTAGCCGTGCCGGTCCCCGGCCCGTGCTAGGCGGATCTGCCCGGTCCGTACGAGCACGATGTCCCCGGCCCGTACGCGTACGCCCCCGAACTCCTCGGCCGCCGCCAGGTCCTCCGGGGTGACCGCGTGGTCGCCCGGCAGCCGGTCCACCCCCCGGGCGCGGGCGACGTCCAGCAGCACGCCGCGGGAGACCAGGGCGCCCGTGGTCGCGATGGAGGAGAACCGCGCGCCGGCGTGCGCCGTGATCGTGTCCGCCGGGCGGCCGTTGTAGATCCTCCCGCCGTGCGAGGCGTGCGGCAGGGCGTCCCAGTGGGTGGCCGCCTGAAGGCCCATGGTGACGACGTCGTCGCTGGTGGCGACCGTACCGGGGCCGAAGATCTCCTGGTTGATCTGGACCATGGTGTGCAGCGGGTTGACGCGGCCCGGAATCCTCCCGCTCTGCACCCCGTCCTGCCGGAGCGGCAGCGCGAGCGGTATCCGGCGGCCGGTGCGGACGGTGGCCACGGCCTCCCGTACGACGGCGTCGGTGATCAGGTTGAGCGTCCCCCGTTCGTCGTCGGCCCCCCAACGGCCCCAGTTGTTCACGCGCTTCGCGATCTCGTGGAACGCGGCGGGCAGGGACATGGGGGCCTCCTGGGTCTTGTGCCGGGGCGTCCGGCTGCCCGTAAAATCTAACGGTCCGTCAGAAAACGCGGGAAGGGGCCGGGCATGGGGAACTTCTTGGCAGGCCGGGTGGTCGCCGTGACGGGGGCGGGCCGGGGGATCGGCAGGGCGGTCGCGCTCGCCGCCGCGGCCCAGGGGGCGCGGGTCGTCGTCAACGACTACGGCGTCTCCGTGGCGGGCTCCGAGCCGACCAGCGAGGTCGCCCGGTCCGTGGCCGAGGAGATCCGGTCCGCGGGCGGCGAGGCGGTCGCGGTGGCCGACGACATCTCCACGATGGCGGGCGGGCAGCGGATCGTCGACACGGCACTGGCGGAGTACGGGCGGCTCGACGGGGTCGTGTGCGTGGCCGGGATCCTGCGCGAGCGGATGCTCTTCAACATGTCCGAGGAGGAGTGGGACCCGGTCCTCGCGACGCATCTGAAGGGCACCTTCACGGTCTTCCGCGCCGCGTCGGCGGTGATGCGCGAGCAGGAGGGCGGGGGCACGCTGATCGGCTTCACCAGCGGCAACCACCAGGGCAGCGTCTCCCAGGCCAACTACAGCGCGGCCAAGGGCGGAATCATCTCGCTGGTCCGCAGCGCGGCGCTGGGCCTGCACCGTTACGGGGTCACGGCCAACGCGGTCGCGCCCGTCGCGCGGACCCGGATGTCGGCCGGGGTCCCCATGGAGCTGACGGAGACCGGCGAGCCGGAGGACGTGGCGGCGCTCGTCGTCTACCTGCTCGGGGACCGCGCGCGGGCGGAGGGGATCACCGGCCAGGTGTACACGATCGCGGGCCCCAAGATCGCCGTCTGGGCCCAGCCGAGGGAGCTGCGGGCGGCGTACGGGGAGGGCCCCTGGACCCCGGAGCGGATCGCGGACTTCCTGCCCGGGACGGTGGGCGCCGACCCGATGCCGATGCTGGCGCGCCTGGAGGAGATGGCGGCGGCGGCGAAGGCGGGAACCCGCCCGAACGCCTCGGACTCGCCGGGCCCTTCGGACCCGCCGGGCTCTTCGGGCTCGCCGGGCCCTCCGGACTCGCCGGGCTCTCCCGGCACATCCGGCACCCCCGGTGTGCCGAGCCCTCTCAGTACCCCGAACGATCCCCGTACCCCCGGCCCTTCCGGCGCCCCTGGCACCCCCGACGACCTCAGCACCCCGAAAGCCCG
This sequence comes from Streptomyces sp. NPDC101181, assembly GCF_044767975.1. NCBI lineage: Bacteria > Bacillati > Actinomycetota > Actinomycetes > Kitasatosporales > Streptomycetaceae > Streptomyces > Streptomyces sp. NPDC101181. The sequence goes on from NZ_JBIWOX010000002.1 coordinate 361,053, forward strand.
TACCGCGTCGACCACTCCCACCACTCCCACCACCCCCACCACCCCCACCATCTCCGGCGGTTGAGGGCCGGGGCACGGACGACAGGAGGCACCCGTGGACTTCGGTTTCACGCCCGAGGACGAGGAGTTCCGCGCCGAGGCCCGGGTCTGGCTGGCGGACCGCCTCGCCGCGACGGACCCCGTTCCCGAAACCCGCGCCTGGGAACGCGAGTTGGGGCGGGGTGGCTGGATCGGGCTCGGCTGGCCCGGGGCGGACGGCGAGAGCTACGGCAACCGTCGCGCCACCCTCACCCAACAGGTGCTCTGGGCCGAGGAGTACGCCCGCTCCGCCGCCCCCGCCCGCGCCGGGCACATCGGGGAGAACCTGCTCGCCCCGACTCTCATCGCGTACGGCACGGAGGAGCAGAAACGCCGCCATCTGCCGTCCGTCGCCCGGGGCGAGACGCTGTGGTGCCAGGGGTACAGCGAACCGGGCGCGGGCTCCGACCTCGCCGGGATCCGGACCAGGGCCACCCCGGACGGCACCGGCGGGTACGCGGTGAGCGGGCAGAAGATCTGGACCTCGCTCGCGCGGGACGCCGACTGGTGCTTCGTGCTGGCCCGCACCGAGCCGGGCTCCACCCGCCACCGCGGCCTGTCCTTCCTCCTGGTCGACATGGACCAGCCGGGCAGGATCGAGGTCCGGCCGATCAGACAGCTGACCGGGACCAGCGAGTTCAACGAGGTCTTCTTCGACGGGGCCCGCGCCACTGAACCCGTCGGCGGCGCGGGCAACGGCTGGCGGGTCGCCATGGGGCTGCTCGCCAGGGAGCGGGGGGTCTCCACCCTCGCCCAACAGGTGGGATTCGCGGCGGAGCTGGACGCGGTGATCGCCGCCGCCGAGGCGAGCGGGGCCGCCGGGGACCCGGTCGTCCGAGCCCGGATCGTACGGCAGTGGGCGGAGCTGGACACGATGCGCCGCCACGCCCTGCGCACCCTCGGCGCCACCGGCGACCCGGGCGCCCCCAGCGTGGCGAAGCTGCTGTGGGGCGGCTGGCACCGGCGGCTCGGGGAGCTGGCGATGGAGGCGGGCGGCGCGGCGGGGGCGGTCGGACCGCGTCCCTGGTCACCGTCGCACTCGTACGAACTGACCGAAGCGCAGCGGCTGTTCCTCTTCAGCCGGGCCGACACCATCTACGGCGGCTCCGACGAGATCCAGCGGAACATCATCGCCGAGCGGGTGCTCGGCCTACCGAGGGAGCCGGGATGAGGGGCGTCGTCTTCGACGGCACACGGACCGAGGTCGTGGACGACCTGGAGATACGCCGGCCGGGCCCTGGTGAGGTGCTGGTGGCGGTGGCCGCCGCCGGTCTCTGCCACAGCGACCTGTCGGTGGTGGACGGCACGATCCCCTTCCCGGTCCCCGTGGTGCTCGGCCACGAGGGTGCGGGCGTGGTGGAGGCGGTCGGACCGGGCGTCGGACACGTACGGCCGGGGGATCACGTGGCGCTGTCCACCCTCGCCAACTGCGGGGCCTGCGCCCAGTGCGACCGGGGCAGGCCTACGATGTGCCGGAGGGCCATCGGGCGTCCGGGGCGGCCGTTCTCGCGGGGCGGTGAGCCGCTGTTCCAGTTCGCCTCCAACTCGGCCTTCGCGGAACGTACGGTGGTGCGCGCCGTCCAGGCCGTGAAGATCCCCGCCGACCTGCCCCTCACCTCCGCCGCCCTGATCGGCTGCGGGGTGCTGACCGGTGTCGGGGCCGTCCTGAACCGGGCCAGGGTCGACCGGGGCGACAGCGTCGTGGTCATCGGCACCGGCGGCGTCGGCCTCAACGTGCTCCAGGGGGCCCGGCTGGCGGGTGCGCTGACCGTCGTCGCCGTCGACAGCAACCCGGCGAAGGAGGCGGCGGCCCGGCGGTTCGGCGCCACGCACTTCCTGACCTCAGCCGAGGGCGTCCGCGGCATCCTGCCCGACGGTGCCGACCACGCCTTCGAGTGCGTCGGCCGCACCGAGCTGATCCGGCAGGCGATCGACCTGCTCGACCGGCATGGCCAGGCGGTGCTGCTGGGCGTCCCGGCGGCGAGCGCCGAGGCGTCGTTCCTGGTCTCCTCGATGTACCTGGACAAGTCGATCCTGGGCTGCCGCTACGGCTCCGCACGGCCGCAGCGCGACATCGCCCTCTACGCGGACCTCTACCGGGAGGGCCGCCTGCTGCTGGACGAACTGGTCACGAGGACCTACCCGGTGGAGGACTTCGCCAAGGCGGCCGACGACGCGCACCACGGGCGGGTGGCCCGGGGGGTGCTGGTGTTCTGACCCGGCCCACGGCCGACGCCGGCCCGGGGGTGCGGCCGTCCGGTCCACCGTCGGCCTCAGCGCGCGTCGAAGATCAGGTCGAGCTGGGCGTCCAGCGCCGCCACCGCGTCCCGCTCCGTGTACTGCCGCGACAACAGGTGGATGCCGAGGCCGTCCACGAGCGCCAGCAGACCGGTCGCCGCGCGGTCGGGGTCGACGCCCTTCGTCCCGGCCGCGCGCAGCTGTTCCGCGATGAACCCGCGCATCCTCCCGGCGTCCTCGCGGACACCCGCCTGGATCGCCGGTTTCACCGCGGCGTACGCGAGGAACGCGAGCCCGACGTGACCCTCCAGGCGGCGGGTGTCGTCGAGCGGCAGGATCTGGAGCAGCAGGGCCCGGACCAGGTCGCGGGGTGCGTCCGGCGCCTCCGCCGTCTCGCAGCGGGCCCGGATCCGGTCCTCGACCATGGTGAAGGCGAACGTCATCATCTCGTCCTTCGTGCGGAAGTAGTGCTGCACCATCCCGGTCGAGACGCCGGCCTCGGCCGCCACGTGGCGCAGGCTCACCCCGTCGAGTCCCTGGGTGGCGGCGAGCCGCATCAGGGCGTCGGCGAGCAGTTCCCGGCGGGCGCGGTGGTCGACCTTACGAGGCATGGGCCCCACTTTACATTGCACCCGTATTGTGTTCACCTTTTCATTGCAGTCGTATGGCAAAAGGTGGCCGGTCGCGGCCGACGCGGTCGGCCCGGAGGCCGGAGGAGGAGGTGGCAGGGGTGAACGTGCTCCAGCTGACGGAGATCGGGGCCGGGCGGCGCGACCTGGTGGGCGGCAAGGCCGCCGGTCTCGCCGAACTGATCCGCCTCGGCGAGCGGGTGCCGGACGGCTTCTGCGTGACGACCGAGGCGTACGCGAGAGGAGAGGTGCCGCGCGGCGAGGTGCTGGCGGCGTACGAACGCCTCGGCGGCGGACCCGTCGCCGTCCGCTCCAGCGCCACCGCCGAGGACCTGCCCGACGCGAGCTTCGCCGGTCAGCAGGACACCTGCTTGGGCGTCACGGGCGACGAGGCGCTGATCGGAGCCGTCGAGGCGTGCTGGGCCTCGCTGCACACCGAGCGCGCGACCGTCTACCGCGAGGCCCACGGCGTCCCGCACGAGGGTGTGCGGATGGCGGTGATCGTCCAGCGCATGGTGGACGCCGAGGTCGCGGGGGTGCTGTTCACGGCCGACCCGCTGACCGGGACGCGCGGCGTGTGCGTGGTCGACGCCGCGCCGGGGCTGGGGACCGCGGTCGTCGACGGTGCGGCGGCCGTGGACCACTACGTGCTCGACGGGCGGGGGGAGGGGGCGGACGGCTGCCTCACTCCGGCCCGTCTGAAGGAGCTGCGCGCGACCGGTGAGCGCCTCAGGGCCGCGCTCGCCGCACAGGAGCCCGCCCACGGGCACGAGCACGGTCCGGTGCGGAGCCCGGGGCACGGGCGGGCCCGGAGGGACGGGCCCGAGCAGGACATCGAGTGGGCCTACGACCGTGACGGGACGCTGTGGCTGTTGCAGGCCCGCCCGATCACGACGCTCTTCCCCGCGCCGCCGCCGACCGACAAGCCCGGCCCCCGGTTGTACGTCGAGTTCGGCCACGTGCAGGGCATGCTGCGGCCCGCCACCCCGATGGGCATGTCGACGCTGAAGTCGATGCTGGCGGGGATGCTCGCGGCCTTCGGCCTCACGGTCGAGATCGTCGACATCGGCGGACGGCTGTACGGCGATCTGACCGACGCGCTGCGCGACCCCTCGACCCGGCGGCGGCTCGTCCGGCTGATGGCGGTCGACTTCGGGCCGCGAGCCCAGAAGGTGGTCGAACACCTGCTGGAGGACCCGAGGTTCGCCCCACGTAAAGCCCCTCGTCAGCGCGGCGCCGCCACGCTGAGGACCGGACTCCGGGCGTCCGTCGGCATTCTCGGCGCGCTGGCCCGGCCGGAGCGGGCCCGCGAGCGGGTCTACGGGGAGCTCCGGCGCCTCCGCGAGGAGCCGGTGACCGATCCGGCCACCACGGCCGAACTGCTGGACCTGGTCGAGCGGGACGCGGAGCCCGGCTCGCCCACCGGCGCGCTCGTCTGGCCCGTCGTCAGCGGACTCGCCGTGGCCGCCGCCCTGCCGCCGCTCCTCAGGGGCGTCGCGAGTGAGGACGAGATCCGCACGGTGCTCGGCGGCATGCCGTACAACGTGACCATCGAGATGGACCTCGCCCTGTGGGAGGTGGCCCGGCGGGCGGAGCCGTACCGCACGATGCTGCTCGGCACTCCGCCGACCGAGCTCGCCCGCGCCCAACTCGCTGGCGAACTTCCCGACTTCGGCCTCGACGGATTCCTCCGCAACTACGGCGTACGGTCGGCCGCGGAGATCGACGTCGGCGTGGAGCGCTGGGCGGAGGACCCGGCTCCGGTGTTCGCGGCACTGGCCAACTGCCTGCGGGTCACCGACCCGCGGCAGGCTCCCGACCGCCGCTTCGGCCGCGCGGCGGAGCGCGCCGAGGCGATGGCCGCCGAACTCGCCGGGCGGGCACGGCGGGAGAGGTCCCCGCGCGGGCGCCTCGCGGGATTCTTCCTGCGCAGGACGCGGGAGCTGTCCGGGCTGCGCGAGGCGGGCAAGTTCGCCGGGCTGTACGCGCTGCGCGACCGTCGCCGCCGCCTGCTCCTGATCGGTGCGGAACTCCACGCGCGGGGGCTGCTCGCCGCCGCCGGCGATGTCATGTTCCTCCACCTGGACGAGGTGCGGGCGTCGGTGGAGACCGGGGCGGACCCGCGGGCCGTGGTCACCTCCCGGCGCGCGGTGTACGAGCGCGAACTGCGCCGCCGTACCGTCCCGGTGGCCCTGCTCTCGGACGGTACGGACGTCGAGACGCTGCTGCCCGCACCCGTGCCCGACGACCGGACGCTCACCGGCATGGGGGCGGCGTCCGGCCGGGTCACCGGTCGCGCCCGGGTGGTGCTCGACCCCGCCGACGCGACCGTCGAACCCGGGGACATCCTCGTCGCTCCGACCACCGACCCCGGCTGGACCCCGCTGTTCCTCACCGCGGGCGGCCTCGTCACGGAGACCGGCGCGGTGATGGCCCACGGGCCCACGGTGGCCCGGGAGTACGGCATCCCGGCCGTCATCTGCGTACCGGCCGCCACCGCGCGCATCCGGGACGGCCAACGGATCACCGTCGACGGGGCGACGGGCACGGTGACGCTGGACGTCTGAGCCCGGGACGGCCACCGGGCGGGTCCGGGAGCCGCGTCCCGCCCGGGTGGTCGCGGCCCCGGGCCCGGCTCGGCGCGGGGGACGTCCGGCTCAGCGCGCCGTGTCCGCCGACGCGCGGAACGTCCGCCGGTAGGCCGTCGGCGCTACGCCCAGGGCCGCCTGGAAGTGCTGGCGCAGGGAGGTCGCGGTGCCGAACCCCGCGTCCCGGGCGACCCGGTCGACGGACAGGTCCGAGGACTCCAGCAGGTGCCGGGCCCGCTCCACGCGCTGCTGGGTGAGCCACTGCCCCGGGCTGATCCCGGTCTCCTCGCGGAAGCGCCGGGTGAACGTGCGTACGCTCATCGCCTCCCGCTCCGCCATGTCCCGCAGCAGGATCGGCCGCTCCAGCCGGGCCAGCGCCCAGGCGCGGGCCGCGGTGGTGGTCGTGAACTGCGGTTCGGGGACGGGCCGGTGGATGAACTGGGCCTGCCCGCCGTCCCGGTGCGGCGGCACCACCGTGCGGCGGGCGATGTCGTTGGCGACGGCCGCCCCGTGGTCGCGGCGCACGAGGTGCAGGCACAGGTCGATCCCGGCGGCGACCCCGGCCGAGGTCAGCACGTCGCCGTCGTCGATGAACAGGACGTCCGGGTCGACCCGGACCCGCGGGAACAGCCGCTGGAAGTGGTCGGCGGAGGACCAGTGCGTGGTGGCGGGGCGGCCGTCGAGGTACCCGGCGGCGGCCAGGACGTAGCTGCCGGTGCAGATGGAGACCATCCGGGTCCCCGGCCGGACCAGTGCGAGCGCCGCCGCCAGCTCCTCGGTGAGCCTGCCCTCCTCGAAGACCGGGCCCAGCTCGTAGGAGGCGGGGACGACGACCGTGTCGGCGGTGGCCAGCGCCTCCGGCCCGTGCCGCACGACCACGGCGAAGTCCGCGTCCGTACGGACCGGTCCCGGCGGGCGGACGGAGCAGGTGACGACGTCGTACAGCAACTCGCGCGGACCGTCCGGCTCCCGGCTGACGGGACGGCCGAAGATCCGTTGCGGGATGCCCAGTTCGAAGGGGAGCAGCCCGTCGAGGGCCAGGACGACGACCCGGTGCGGCATGACGGCCTCCTCGGTGATCGGTGCTGGTGCAGACCCTGCCCGCCCCGGGGGCCGATGGGAAGGGGCCGCCGGACCGCGGGCCCGGTGCGCCGGCAGGCCTCGGGGCGGCGTCAGCCGCCGGGCGTCAGCAGGATCTTCCCCCGGGTGCCCCCCTTCTCCAGCAGCGCATGGGCCCGCGGGCCCTCCTGGAACGGCAGGGTGTGGGCGATCCGCAGGGGGAGGCGCCCGGACTCGACGTGGCGGGCGAGCGTGTCGAGCATGGCGCCGTCGGTGCGGACGCCGAAGATCCGACCTCGACCACCTCCCCCGAGGGCATCCTCCCATGGCCCGATCCTTGCGAACCATGTCCCCCCGGCCACTCGTCCCGGGGTGTGCCCCGGTCGGAAGCTGTCCCACGTGACCCAGACGACGAGCACCGCTCACCGCGCCGGAAGACCCGTCCGTCCCCGTACGTTCTCCCCGCACCGGGCGTGGATCGTCGCCGCCGTCACCTTCGTGACGATCATCGGCGGCGCGGCCTTCAACTCCCTGCCCGGCCTTCTCATCGACCCCCTCCACACCGAATTCGGCTGGTCCCGGGGCGAGATCGGGCTCGCGGTCTCCATCGACATGGCGCTGTACGGGCTGACCGCGCCGTTCGCCGCCGCGCTGATGGACCGCTTCGGCATCCGGCGGGTGGTGGCCGTCGCGTTGAGCATGGTGGCGGCCGGAGCGCTGGCCAGTGTGTGGATGACGGCCTCCTGGCAGCTGATGATCTACTGGGGGCTGCTCGTCGGGCTCGGCACCGGGTCCATGGCGCTGGCGTTCGCCGCGACCGTCACCCACCGCTGGTTCGTCGCCCGCCGGGGTCTGGTCACCGGCGTCCTCACCGCGGCGGGAGCCTCCGGGCAGCTGGTCTTCCTGCCGCTCTGCGCGTGGATCGTCGTCGAGCACGGCTGGCGGCCCGCGTCGGTCACCGTCGCCCTCGCGGCCCTCATCGTCGTCCCGTTCGTCTGGCTCCTGATGCGCGACCACCCGGCCGACGTGGGCCTCGCCCCGTACGGCGGGGAGTACGTGGCCAAGCCCGCCCCCGCCCGGGGCGCCGCCCGTCGCGCGGTGCGGGTGCTCCTCGACGCGGCGCGCACCGGCCCCTTCTGGTTGCTGGCCGGGACCTTCGCGATCTGCGGTGCCTCCACCAACGGGCTGATCCGCACCCACTTCGTCCCCTCCGCCCACGACCACGGCATGCCGGTCACGGCGGCCGCCTCGCTGCTCGCGGTGATCGGGGTCTTCGACGTCGTCGGCACGGTCTTCTCCGGCTGGCTCACCGACCGCTTCGACGCCCGGCGGCTGCTCGCCGTCTACTACGCGCTGCGCGGGATCTCGCTGCTCCTCCTGCCGATGCTGATGGCGCCGGACGTGCGGCCGCCGATGATCTTCTTCATCGTGTTCTACGGGCTCGACTGGGTCGCCACCGTCCCGCCGACGCTGGCGCTCTGCCGTGAGCGGTACGGCGAGGACAGCGCGATCGTCTTCGGCTGGGTGCTCGCCTCGCACCAGGTGGGCGCGGCGCTCGTCGCGTTCCTCGGCGGGGTCGCGCGGGACGTGTTCGGCGGTTACGACGTGGTCTGGTACGCGTCGGGGGCGCTGTGCGCGGTGGCGGCGCTGATGTCGCTGGTGATCCGCCGGGGAGCGGAACCGAAGGCGTCCCTCAGCGGCTGAACCGGCCGAAGGCCCCCCGGTGGAACAGCAGCGGTTCGCCCTCGTCCACCGCGTCCAGCGCCGCCACCCGGCCCACCACGACCAGGTGGTCGCCGCCGGGGTGGACGGCGTGGACGCGGCAGTCGATCCAGGCCGGCACGGAGTCCAGCAGCGGTGACCCGGTCGCCGGGGCGTCCCCGTGGGGCACCCCCGCGAACTTGTCGCCCCCGCTCACCGCGAACGCCCGGCACAGCGCGCCCTGTTCGGCCCCCAGGATGTTCACGCAGAACGCCCCGGCGCGGGCGATGCGCGGCCAGGTCGTCGACGTTCGGGCGACCATGAAGGACACCAGGGGCGGGTCCAGCGAGAGCGAGGCGAAGGACTGGCAGGCGAAGCCCGTCGGCCCGTCCGCGTCACGCGCGGAGATCACGGTGACGCCGCTCGCGAAGTGGCCCAGCACACGCCGGAATTCAGCCGGGGCGACCGGGAGCCGTTCGTCGTCCCGGACGGCTCTGAGGTCCGGCCGGGGCAGCACCCCGGGCGGTGCGTGCGGCCCGGACGCCGTCGCGGCGCCCACGGCGCCGAGGTAGCGGACGGCGGTGGCGGCCATGCCTGCGTGTCCCATCACCCCGCCCATTAGAACTGACGGAGCGTCAGGTGTGAAGCCATGTGTGCTGCGGATGCCGGGAGTTCAGGCGCCGGAGCGCCGCGCGTAGTGGCGCTGCGCCTTCGCGCGGTTGCCGCAGCCCGCCATGGAGCACCAGCGGCGCGTCCCGTTCTTGGACACGTCGTAGAAGTGCAGGACGCACGCGTCGTTCGCGCACGGGCGGATGCGGTCGGGCCGGTCCGCGACCAGCCGGAGCCAGCTCTCCGCCGCGTGCCAGGCGGGGGCCCAGGACGGATCGTCCACCTCCACCGCGGACACCGGCGCCCCCTCGGGCCCCAGGGTGCGGCGGATCCGCCCGTGGGAGAGGACCTCGTTCAGCCGGGCCGCGTCCTCGGGGGCGGCCCGGCCGGGGCGGGCCGCCGCGGCGGCGAGGGCGCCGAGCGCCGTACGGGCGAGGAGCAGCCGGTCCAGCGTGGCGCGGTCGGCGGTGGGGGTGGGGCCGGGGCCCAGGTGTTCGCGCACCGGCGGGCTCTCCAGCCAGACGGCCAGGCCGGTCGGGGAGTCCAGCAGGTCGTGCGGCCCGTCCCCGCCGAGCCAGCGGGTGTTGAGCAGGTCGAGGGCGAGCGGTTCGCCGGTCAGGGGGCGGGGGTCGGTCCCGGGGGGCGGCGTCACGGCTGGACTCCTTTCGTTCGTCGTCACGCGGGAAGCGGGAAGAGGGACGGTTCGTCCAGGATAACCAGTAAAGTGGGGATCACCGGTTGGCTCCTGCCCGTATAACCCCTGAAGGCTCTGTCAGGGGTTGCGGGATCGTCGCGCGACCCCTGACCGGAGGGGGGTGACGGCGGGGCCGGGGTGCGAGGGGCCCGGAGGCCGCGATGGCCTCGGCGGCTCCGGTCAGCGCCCCCGGTACGTCGGTGAGCGGCGCTCCACGAAAGTGCTGACGCCCTCGGCGGCGTCACGCGTGGTCATGTTGATCTCCTGGGCCGCGGCCTCGGCGGCGAACGCGGTGGCCCGGTCGCCGTCCAGGGAGGCGTTCACCAACTGCTTGGTCAGGGCCAGGGCCCGGGTGGGCCCCTCGGCGAGCCGCCCCGCCCACTCCTCGGCCAGCGCGGCCAGCTCACCCGCCGGAACCGTACGGTTGACCAGCCCCATCCGCTCCGCGTCCACCGCACCGAGCGCGTCCCCGAAGAACATCAGCTCCTTCGCCCGCCGCGGGCCCACCAGCCGGGGCAGCAGATACGCCCCGCCGCCGTCCGGGACGAGCCCCCGGCGGACGAACACCTCGATGAACGTCGCCGTGTCGGCCGCCAGGACCAGGTCGCAGGCGAACGCCAGATGCGCGCCGATCCCGGCCGCCGTCCCGTTGACGGCGGCGATCACCGGCTTCTCGCAGTCCAGTACGGCGTCGATCAGCCGCTGCGCGCCGAGCCGGATCGTGCGGGCGACGTCGCCGGGGATCCGCTCGCCCGTCCGGTCCGGGGCGGCGCGCAGGTCAGCGCCCGCGCAGAAGCCGCGGCCGGTCGCGGTGAGCACGACGGCCCGGACGGCGGGGTCGGCGGACGCCCCGGCGAGCAGGGCGATGACCCGCTCCCGCTGGTCCGGGGTGACCGCGTTCATCGCCTCGGGCCGGTTGAGCGTGATCCAGGAGACACCGCCGTCGAGCAGGTGCAGGACGGTGTCGGCCGGGTCCGCCGGCGGGCCCCCGCTCACCGGCACACCGCCAGCGCGTCCAGCGCCACCGCGCCCTGCCCGCGGCCGAGCACCACCAGCGGGTTGATGTCCAGCTCGGTCAGCTCGTCGCCCAGCTCCAGGGCCATCCGCTGGACCCGCAGCACCACCTCGACGAGCGCGTCCACGTCCACCGGGGCCCTGCCGCGCACCCCCTCCAGCAGGGCCCGGCCGCGCAGCTCACCGAGCATGTCCCGGGCGTCCTGCTCGCCGAACGGCGGCACCCGGACCGCCGCGTCGTGCAGCACCTCCACCAGAACCCCGCCCAGCCCCACCGTGACCGTCGGGCCGAAGAGGGGGTCGTGGGCGACGCCGACCATCATCTCGACGCCCCGGTCGATCATCTGGCAGACCAGGACGCCGTCCAGATCGACGGGCTCGTACCGCGCGATGTCGGTCAGCTCGCGGTAGGCGTCCCGGATCTGGCTGGCGGAGGTCAGCCCGACCTTGACCAGGCCCAGCTCCGTCTTGTGGCCGAGCCGGGGGCCGGAGGCCTTCATCACCACCGGGTAGCCGACCGGCCCGGCGGCCCGTACGGCGGCGGCCGCGCTGGTCACCAGCTGTTCGCGCGGCACCCTGATCCCGTACGCGCGCAGCAGCTGCTTCGCCGCGTGCTCGCTGAGCTGCTGCCCCGGCCGCAGCAGACCCCGCGCCTTGCGGAAGGAGGGCGAGGGGGTGCGCGGGGCCTCGTCGAAGGGGGAGCGGTAGCGGCCGGTGAAACGGTGGTGGTCCAGGTAGGCCCGCACGGCGGTGACGCAGTTGCCGAAGGTGCGGAAGGTGGCGATCCGGGAGGAGCCGAGCAGGGTGGTGCGGTAGGCGTCCTCGGTGCCGACGGGTGAGCCCCAGATGACGCAGATCAGCTTGTCGGTCTCCTCCGCCGCCTCCGCCAGGTCGCGGGCGAGGCGGTCGCTCATCGGGGGGAACGGGCCGGTGATCGGACAGATCAGCACCCCGATCGACGGGTCGGCGAGGATCGCGTCGATGATCTTCCGGCCGCGCCGGTCGCCGACCGGGTGACCGCCGTTGTCGACCGGGTTGGCGACGTTGAGGTACCCCGGTATCCAGCGGTGCAGCTCGTCCTGCTTGGCGGGGGAGAGGGCCGGGAGGGTGAGCCCCGCCGCCGTGGCCAGGTCCGCGAGGTGCGCGCCGGTGCCGCCGGAGATGGAGTACACCGCGACCCCCTCGGCCCGCGGCGGCCGGGCGCGGGCCAACAGGGCCGCGGTGTCCTGGAGTTCGTCGAGACCGTCGACCCGGATCACTCCGAACTGCCGCATCGCCGCGTCCACCACCCGGTCCGCGCCGGTCAGCTTCCCGGTGTGCGAGGCGGCGGCCCCGGCCCCGGTCTCCGTACGCCCCACCTTCACCGCGACGACGGGGACCCTGGCGCGGGCGGCCCGGTCGGCGGCGAGCAGGAACGACCGGCCGTCCTTGAGCCCCTCCAGGTAGCAGGCGACGGCCCCCGTCTCGGGGAGCTGCGCGAAGTACGCGAGGAAGTCGGCGGTCTCCAGGTCGGCCTCGTTGCCCGTGGGGGCCCAGTGCGAGAGCCGGATGCCCAGCTCCTGGAGGGCGTGCAGCGGGCGGCCCTGGTGCCCGGACTGCGTGATCAGGGCGATGGCCGGGCCCTCCAGGTCATCCCGGAATCGCTCGAAGGCGTTCAGGTTGGTGTTCGGCCCGAGCAGGCGCACCCCGGACCGCTCCACGGCCGCCGCCAGCCGGGCCTGGGCCACCGCGCCCGCCTCCCCGGTCTCCGCGAACCCGGAGGCGAAAGCGACCGCGAAGGGAATCTTCGCCTCGCCCAGCTCGTCGATCACCGGGAGCGGATCGGCGACCAGCAGGACCGCGAGGTCGACGGGCTCGGGCAGCTCGGTCACCGAGGGGACGCAGGGCCGCCCGAACACGGCGTCCCGGGCCGGGTGCACCGGGTGCAGCCGGGCCCCGGCCCGTTCGGCCCAGTCGATCAGCTGCCGGGTGATCCCGGCGTTGGGGCGGCCCTCGGTGTCCGAGGCCCCGACGACGGCCACCGAGCGAGGCCGGAAGAAGCGGTCCAGGTCGGGCACGGCCAGGTGCAGCGGCCGCCCGCTGACGTCGAGGCCGCCCTGTCGGGTGGCGGTGGGCAGGCTGACGACGGAGGCGTGCGGCTCCTCGCCGCAGGCCACCACCCGGGCGCGGAAGCCGGTGGTGAAGGTGCCGTGAGTCGATCCAAGCATCGTTTCCGCCCACTCCTGCTCGTCGGCCCGGCGGTGAACGGGCCGGGCCGGCCAATTAACTGACGCAGTGTCAGTTTACTGAACTGACGGGACGTCAGGAATGGGCGTGCGGGCAAAGGCTGCATGTCCGGGGTGCGCGTGCCCCGGCCCCGGGCGGGGCGGCTCGTGTGCCCCGGCCCTGGCGGGGGGTGCCCCGGCTTGAGTGCTCCGGAGGGCGTGCCCGGTGGGATGCCCCGGCTCGTGTCCCCGGGGGGGCGTGCCCGGTGGGGGCGGCTCGGGCCCCTGGGGCTTGGGTGTGCCGCCCGGCTCGCGGGTCCCTTCCGGCTTACGTGCCCCTCCGGCTTGCGTGTCCCTCCGGCTCGCTCGCCGCGTCGTGCCCCGGTCACCAGGCCGGACGCTCGCACATCCTTCCCGGACGCTGACCCATGGGCGGTAGGCCGGGCGCGGGCGCACGCTGGATCCATGACATCCGACACGCAGACAGACGCGACGCCGGCGCAGGGCCCCGTACTGGTGGTCGGCGGTACCGGCAAGACCGGCCGCCGGGTGGTGGCCCGCCTCCGGGAGCGGGGCGTGGAGACCCGCGCGGCCTCCCGGTCCGGCGACACCCCCTTCGACTGGCAGGACCGCACGACCTGGCAGACCGCCCTCGACGGGGCCGCCGCCCTCTTCGTCGTCCCGCTCGACGCCTCGCCCTCCCCGACGCCCGCCCTGATCGAACAGGCCGTCGCGAGCGGGGTGCGGCGCATCGTCCTGCTCTCGGCCCGGGGCGTGGACACACCGGGGTACTTCGGCCCCGATCAGGACGGCGGCGGCCCGCACGGAGAGGGCGAGCAGGCCGTCCGGGCCGCCGGGGTGCCCTGGACGATCCTGCGGCCCGGCTGGTTCGCGCAGAACTTCGACGAGGGCGCCTTCCTCCCCGGCGTACGCGGCGGGACGCTGGCCCTGCCCACCGGGGACGGCCGCGCGGCGTTCGTCGACGCGGACGACATCGCGGACGTGGCCGTGGCCGCGCTCACCGAGGACGGCCACACGGGCGAGGTCTACGAACTCTCCGGGCCCCGCGCGCTCAGCATCCCGGAGGCCCTGGAGGAGATCGCCAAGGAGAGCGGGGTGCGGGCCGCCTTCGTCTCGATCGACGAGTCCACGTTCCGTGACGGCCTGCTGTCCCAGGGTGTCTCGGAGGTCGAGGCCAACCTCTGGACCGGGGCGCTCAGGCCGATCGCCGCGAGCCGGGAGGCCGTGGTGCTGGACGGCGTACGGCGCGCGCTCGGCCGGGAGCCGCGCGACTTCACCGACTTCGTCCGGGACGCGGCGGCGAGGGGGGCGTGGGGCTGAGGCCCGGGGGCTCCTCCGCTGAGGAGCCCCCGCCTGCTCGGGGCGCCCGGGAGCTTTCAAGGCGCCCCGGCGCCCCCGGCGTCCCACGTGCCGCATGTGTCAGTGCCGCATGTGCCCCACGCACCCGCAGCGCCACGAGCGCCGTGAGCGTCCCGAGCGCTCATCCCACCGGCGCCGGTGCGTTCACGGCTCCGGATGCCAGGGCGTCCCGCCGGTAGGCGCTCGGGCTCTCGCCGCGCAGCCGTTTGAACGCCGCGCTGAAGCCGAACGCGTCCGCGTAGCCGACCCGCCGGGCCACGGCCGCCACGGTCAGCTCGGGGCGGGTCAGCAGGTCGGCGGCGAGGGTCATCCGCCAGTCGGCCAGATACGCCACCGGCCCGTCCCCGACGAGTTCGGTGAACCGCTTCGCCAGGGTCGTCCGCGACACCCCCGCCCGGCTCGCCAGCTCCGCCGTCGTCCAGGGGTACGCCGGGTCCTCGTGCATCGCCCGCAGGGCCGGGCCCGCCACCTCGTCGCCCAGCGCGCCGTACCAGCCCGGCGGATCGGCCTCGGGCCGGTCGAACCAGTCGCGCAGCGTGCACACCAGCATCCAGTCCAGGAGCCGGTCGAGGACGATCTGGTCCCCCGGCCTCCTGCCGCCCATCCGCGCCTCCAGATAGTCGCGCAGCGGCGCGCAGTCCTCCTCGTCCGTGACGACGAGGGCTGGGGGCAGCGCCCGCAGGAGCCGCTGCGGGACCTCCGTACGCACGTCGTAGGTGGCGGCCAGCAGGACGGTGGAGCAGTCCAGTTCGGGAGAGCCGTCCGGAGCGACGGCCATGTCCTGGCCCCGCCTCCAGCGCACCTCCCGCACGCCGTCGCCGGACCCGGCCCCCGGGCCCGTGCCGCCCGACGGCCGGTCGGTGAAGCAGAACGGCGCCGGACCCCGTACGACCGCGGCCGCGCCGGTCTCCACCCGCAGCGGCTCGCCGCCCTCGGGCACGATCCACCCCTCACCCCGCAGGGGCATGCACAGGGTCAGATACGCCCCGTCGGTGAACCGCAGCGACCACGGCGGCCACAGCAGCGAACGGCCGAACACCGCCCCCGTGCCCCGTACGCCGCGCAACAGTTCGTCGAACACGTCCATGGCGCTCACGATAAGCAGAACACCGGCGAGGGCGCGGTGCTTCCCGGCAGGGGAGGAGGGTTCGATCCGCGGGCGCCCGGTGTCAGTGTGCGAGCGCCCGGTGTCGGTGCGCCCGGTGTCAGTGTGCCCGGGACACCTTCTTGGCGATCTTCCCGGCGTCCAGCGCCAGTTCGCGGAGCATCCCGCTGATCGGGTTGGTGAAGCCGGTGAAGTAGAGGCCCGGGGTGTGCTTCGGGGCGCGGGGACCATGGGCGAGCGGGCGGCCCCGGGCGTCCAGGACGTCCAGGTGGCCCAGGAGCGGCTCCAGGGCGCGCGTGTAGCCGGTCGCGGCGATGACGGCGTCCGGGGTCAGGCGGGTACCGTCCGCGAGGACCACCGTGTCCTTGTCGAACGAGGCGACCGTCGCCACCGGGGTGACCTTCCCGGTCCGTACCGCGTCGATCAGGCCCACGTCCTGGACCGGGATCGCGCCCTCCCGGACCCGGGAGTACAGGCCCGGCGCCGGGCGGGGGAGGCCGTGGGCGGAGAGGTCCGGCACGGCGATCCGCGCCAGTACGGCTCCCGCCCGGTCGACGAGGCGCACCGGCAGGCGGCGGACCAGGATGCCGGTGGCCTGGGCGGGCCAGCCCGCGGTGGAACGGCGCACGATGTGCGGGGGCGTCCGGACCGCGACGCGCACCCGGGACGCGCCGCCCTCGGCCAGGTCCGCCGCGATCTCCGCGCCCGTGTTGCCGATGCCGACGACCAGGACGTCCCGGTCGGCGTACGGGGCCGGATCGCGGTACTCCGCCGCGTGCAGCAGTTCGCCGGTGAACGTGTCGCGGCCCGGCCAGTCCGGGATGCGCGGGGTGTGGTTGAAGCCCGTGGCGACGACGACCGCGCGAGCGCGCAGGACCCGCCCTCCGGTGGCGGTCAGCCGCCAGTCGCCGGAACCGTCGGGGGCCTGTTCGATCCGGGTCACCTCGACGCCGGTCACCACTTCGAGTTCGTGGTGCTCGGCGTACTTCTCCAGGTACCGCACCACATCGTCCCGGCCCACCCAGCGTCCGAACCTGCGCGGCATCTTCAGCCCCGGCAGCGCCGACCAGCGGCGGGTGGTGTGCAGGCGCAGCCGGTCGTAGTGGCCGCGCCAGGACGCGCCGACCCGGTCCGACTTCTCCAGGACCACCGCCCGGACGTTCCGTGCGCGGAGCGCCGCGGCGACGGCGAGACCTCCGGGGCCGCCGCCGATGACGTAGACGGGCCGGTCGTCCGTCCGGTCGGTGAGGGTGGCGGCTCCGTGACGGCCTGCGGTGGAGGGGCTGTTGGGCATGGTTCGGAGCGTAATCGCCCGCTCTGTTGATGGGTCTCGGTCAAGAGGGAAATCGATTGCGAATTGATCACGGGGGGCCGGGTGCGGTCCTCGCGCCCCCTTTTGCGCCCTTCGCCCCCCGGGTGAACTGCCGCCCGTCGCGCTGCCGGAAGTCTCCTGAGGGAGGTGCGTCGTGAGAGGTGCTCTGCGGGGAGGTGCCCTGTGCGGTGTGCGGTGCGCGGTGTGTGGTGCGCGCCTCTTGCGCCGCCGGTCCGCATCCGCTGAACTGACGTACCGTCAGAAATGCTCGACCGGGAGGCCCGATGGCCCTGATCTCTCTGGCGGCCCTGTTCGCGGTGGCCCTGTTCGTGGCGGCCCTGTTCGTGGTGGCCTGGCGGACGTGGTCGCTCGACGCGGCGTCCGGGCCGTTCCGGTGAGCCCCGGCCCCGGGGCGGCGCCCCGCTTCGACCTCCCCGAGCCGGACCCCTTCACCCGCCCGTACTGGGACGCGGCGGCAGAGGGGCGGCTGCTGATCCGCCGCTGCGCCGGGTGCGGCCGGGCGCATCACTACCCGCGCGAGTTCTGCCCGTACTGCTGGGGCGAGGACGTCGGGTGGGAGCGGGCGAGCGGGGACGCGACCCTCTACACCTGGTCCGTCGTCCACCGCAACGACCTGCCGCCCTTCGACGGGCGCGTGCCGTACGTCGCGGCCGTCGTCGACCTCGCGGAGGGGCCCCGGATGATGACGGAGATCGTGGAGTGCGCGGCCGTGGACCTCCGCGTCGGCATGGGGCTGACGGTCACGTTCCGGGAGGCGGAGGGCGGCGGTGCGGAGGGGAGGACCGGGGGCGGGAGGGCCGGGGAGGCGGTGGCGGTCTTCCGGCCCCGGCGGGGGCGGTGACGGTGATGGGGGATGGCGACGGGGGCGGCCGTCGGGGGCGGCCGTCGGTCAAAGTCCCGGAGCGCCCCACACCGGGAACCACCGGGACAGGTCCTTCTCCACCCGTAGATCGTCGCCGAGAGCGCTCCTGACCTGGAGCTCCAGCTGGTTATCCCGCTTCTCGGCGGTGCCGGGCAGCGGGGCGAACGGGTAGAACGTCCCGCGCTTGTACAGGTAGACGAGCGCCAGCGCCCTGCCACCGGAGCCGGGGCCCGAACCCGAGCCGGAGCCGGAGCCCGAATCCGAGCCGGAATCGGAGCCGTAATCGGGGGAGGACCCGGCGTCGGTGGGGGACCCCTCCGGGGCCCGGAAGCCGATCAGCGAGCACAGCAGGTGCGGCCCGAAGCCGCCCTCCTGGAGCAGGGTGTTCACCGCGTGCAGGTCGTTGACCAGGGCGGCCGCGTCGTCCGCCGGGTGCTCGGCGAGCAGCCAGGTGTAGCCGTACGCGTCGCGGCTGAACCGTACCGGCACACCCCCGCGCCCGGTGTCCGCGTCCAGCAGCTCCCGTACGTCCTCCTGGAGCCGGGCGAAACCGGCGCCCTCCACGCCCGCGAAACAGACCGAGCCCCGGCCGGTCGGGACGAAGCCGGTGGCGGCCTGGAGGGTGAGGGCGGCGGAGGGGACGGCGAAGAGCTGGTCCAGGTCGGGGCGGACCGGTTTCGTCCGGCCGAGGATGGCGTCGAGCAGGCCCACGGGCGTCACTCCTTGTCGTGACTCGGTAGCTCACTCGCTTGGTGGCCCAGCGGGTCAGCGGGTCCGTAGTGCGGCGGGGTCCGTCGTGCGGCGGGTCAGCGGGAGAGGTCGGCGGAGATGCGGGACAGCTGGTCCAGGCGCTGTTCGAGCGTCGGGTGCGAGGAGAACAGTCGGCTCAGGCTCTCCTTCGCGGAGAAGGCGGGCACGAAGTAGAAGGCGTTGTACGGCTCGGCCTTGCGCAGGTCCTCCGTCGGGATACGGGCCATCTGCCCGCTGACCTTCGTCAGGGCGGCGGCGAGGGCGGAGGGGCGGCCGGTGAGCAGGGCGGCGGCACGGTCGGCTGACAGCTCGCGGTAGCGGGAGAGCAGCCGGGTCAGCAGGAAGCTGATCGCGTACACGACGGCGCTGATCAGCGGGATGAGCAGGAGCAGGATGCCCGCCGGGTCGTTGCCCGGCCTGCTGCGGGCGAAGCCGCCCCACAGGGCGATACGGGTGATGACACCCGCCAGCACGCCGAGGAACGAGGCGATCGTCATGACGGCGACGTCCCGGTGCGCGACGTGCGACATCTCGTGGGCGAGGACGCCTTCCAGCTCCTCCGGCTCCAGTCGGCGCAGCAGCCCCGTCGTCGCGCAGACCAGGGCGGTCTTCTCGCTCCGGCCGGTGGCGAACGCGTTCGGCACGTCGCTCTCGGCGATGGCCACCCTGGGCTTCGGCATGTCCGCCAGCGCGCAGATCCGGTCGATGGCGCCGTGCAGCTCGGGGGCCTGCTCCGGGGTGACCTCGCGGGCGCCCATGCCGTACGCCGCGATGCGGTCGCTGAACCAGAACTGGGCGATGAACAGGCCGCCCGTGATGATCAGGATGATCGGCCAGGAGCCGCGCAGGGCCGCGAGGAGCACGCCGACGAAGACCACGTACAGCAGGCCGATCAGGAACATGGTGGTGACCATGCGACCGGTCAGCCCCCGGTCGGGGGCGTAACGGGAACGGGCTCGCGGCATCGGCGCCTCCTGACGGCTCACCTTTCACATCTCACGTCCCCCTGCTTCCCATAGTGCCCCTTTCTTGTTGAAACCGGGTTAAAGACGGGGAGGCGCGGTGGGAGAGGGGCGTCAGGGCCAGAGCAGTTCACGCTCCCAGGCGCCGGCCTCCGTGCGGCGGTAGCGCAGCCGGATGTGCCGTCGCCGGGCGTCGCCCTGGAAGAACTCGGCCTCGGCGGGCTCGACCACGTAGCGGGTCCAGGTCGGGGCGTCGGCGTCCGGTTCCGTCCGGGCCCGCTCCCAGGCCGCGTCGGCCGCCCGGTGGAGGGTCGCCGCCGCGTCCAGGATCTCGCTCTGCGTCCCGGTCAGCGCGGCGGCCAGCGCCCCCCTGGACCGGGCGTGCAGGTCGGCCCGGCTCTCCTCCGGGGTGCAGCGGCGGACCGGACCCCGGACGCGTACTTGTCGGCCCTGCACGGGCCAGTAGAAGCCGAGCGCCGCGTAGGGGCGGGCGGCGAGCTGGTGGCCCTTGGCGCTGGTGCGGTGCGTGGCGAAGTGCCAGCCCCGCTCGTCCGCGTCGTGCAGCAGGAGCGTGCGTACGTCGGGCAGCCCCTCGGCATCGGCGGTCGCGAGGCTCATGGCGTGCGGCTCGGACTGCCCGGCCGCCACGGCCTCGGCGAACCAGCGGTGGAAGAGCGGCAGGGGTGCGGGCGGCGCGGTCTCCGGATCGAAGGGCGGCAGGTCGGTGTCCCAGACGCGCTGGGCGTGCAGGAGATCGCGGAAGCCGTCGGCGGAGGACGCGGGGCGCGGGGGCTGCGCGGGGCCCGAGGGGCGCGGGGCGGTGTCGTCGCTGCTCATGGGGACCATTGGACCGCACGGGCGGCCTGCCCGGGTGGCGTCGGCGCCGACGCCGACGCCGGAGAGCACGCTCGCGGTCGCAGCGCTCTGGCATCCGGCCCTGCCTCTGGCGTCCCGGCCCAGCCTCTGGCATCCGTCTCGGCCTCCGACGTCCGGCCCCGGCTCGCACCCCGATGGCCCCGGCTGGCCCCGGCTCGCCCCAGTGGGCCCCGGCGTCCGGCTCACCCCCGTCCCAGCACCACCGTCCCGGACGAGCAGAACCAGCCTCCCGTGCCCGAGGCCACCGCCAGCTCCGGCAGGCTGCCGCCGGGGCGGCGAACCTGGCGGGCCCCGGCCTCGCCGCGCAGTTGCCGTACCGCCTCCACCAGCAGGAACAGTCCGCGCATCCCGGGGTGGCAGGCGGAGAGGCCGCCGCCGTCCGTGTTCACCGGGAGTTCGCCGCGCAGGCCGGTACGGCCCCGCTCGACGTACGCGCCGCCCTCACCCTTCGCGCAGAACCCTAGGTCCTCCAGGGTCACCAGGGTCATGTACGTGAACGCGTCGTAGATCTCGGCCAGGTCGATGTCGGCGGGCCGCACCCCGGCCCGTTCGAAGGCGAGACGGCCGGAGACGGCGGCGGGGGAGACCGTGAAGTCCTCCCACGCGGACATCGTGGCGTGGGAGGTGTGCTCCCCGGCGCCCAGCACCCACACCGGTGGCTTCACCGTGTCCGGCAGGTACTCCTCGGAGGCCAGCAGGACCGCGCAGCCCCCGTCGCTGCGGATGCAGCAGTGCAGCTTGGTGAAGGGGTCCGCGATCATGGGCCCCGCCAGCACGTCGTCCACGGTGATCGGGTCCCGGAACATCGCCTCCGGGTTCGCCGCCGCGTTCGCCCGCGCCGTCACGGCCACCTCGGCGAGCTGTTCCAACGTCGTGCCGTACTCGTGCATGTGGCGGCGGGCGGCCATGGCGTACTTGGCGATCAGGCTGTGCCCGTACGGGACCTCGAACTGGAGCGGCCCGCGCGCCCCGAACGACAGGTTCGACGGGCGACGGCCCGCCTTGATGTCCGCGCGGGCGGTCGAACCGTAGACGAGGAGGACCGCCTTCGCCCGGCCCGCCGCGATGGCGTCCGCCGCGTGGGCGGCCATCATCTCCCAGGTCGCGCCGCCCACCGCCGTGGAGTCGACCCAGGTCGGCCGCAGCCCCAGATACTCGGCGACCTCCACCGGAGCCAGGGCCCCGAGCCCGGCGGAGGCGAAGCCGTCCACGACCGAGCGGTCGAGGCCCGAGTCGGCGAGGGCGCGGCGGGCGGCCTGGGCGTGCAGGGCGTACGGGGTGGCGCCGTCCACGCGCCCGCAGTCCGCGAGCGCGACACCGACGACGGCGGCACGGCGGGGACGGCGGGGACGGAGAGGGGAAGTCCGCTCCACAGACATAGATCTGACGGTACATCAGATATGTACGACGGGCGCTTCCTCGGGGCCGCGTGCGCACGGAGGGGCTTTCCTCGGCCCCGCGCGTGCGGGCCCCTGGGAATTCCCCTCCGTCGCACCTACCATGACGGATCATCAATTCAGGGGCGCCGGTCCCTGAAGAGAGCCGGAGGGGAATCTGAGGGCCAGTGGGGCCTGAGGGACCTGAAGGATTTGAAGGGGAGGGAGCCCGACCGTGGACGCCGCCTTCACCGCGGAACAGGACGAGATCCGCCGCACCCTGCGCGACCTGCTCACCCGCCACGCGGGGCCGCAGGCGGGCCGGGCCGCCGTGGGGAGGGCCGAGGGCTACGACCCCGACCTGTGGGGCAGGCTCGCCCGCGACCTCGGGCTGCCGGGGCTCGCGCTCCCCGCGGAGTACGGCGGGGCGGGCTGTACGGCGACCGAACTGGCCCTCGCCTGCGAGGAGACGGGCCGTGCGCTGCTGGCCTCCCCGCTCTTCGCCACCGCCGCGCTCGCCGCCCCCCTGATCGCCGCCCTCGGCACCCCGCGGCAGCGTGCCGCCCTGCTGCCCCGGATCGCGGACGGCACCCTGACCGCCACGCTCGCCGTCCCCGGCCCCTCCCTCGCCACCGCTCTCGGGCTCACCGGCGACCACCGCGGCGGAGCCTGGGCGGGCGGCGGCCGCGCGGGCGGTGTCCAGGCCCGCAGGGACCCGGACACCGGCACCAGTGACGGCACCCGCACCGGCAGCACCGACGCCGACGGCAGCGGCAGCACCGCCCCCATCACCGACACCGACGGCACCGGCTCTGCGCGCGCCGAGGGGAACGGCCGCTGGCGGCTGTACGGGGAGACCGACCGGGTCCTCGACGGCCACAGCGCCGGGCTGCTCCTGGTCGCCGCCCACGCGGGAGGGTGGCCGCGCAGCCGTACGCTCCTGTTCCTGGTCCGTCCGGAGGAGGCCGCGGGGGTGGTACGCACCCGGCTCACCGCGGTGGACGAGACCCGCCCGCTCGCCCGCGTGGAACTGCGCGACACCGTCGCCGAGCCGCTGGGCGCGGACGACACCGCCGACGTGACCGCCGCGCTCGCCGCCGTGGGGCGCGTGGCCGCCGCGGTCCTGGCCGCCGAGGCGGTCGGCACGGCGGCGAGCGCGCTGGAGCGGACCGTGGAGTACGTGAAGGGGCGCGAGCAGTTCGGTCGGCCCATCGGGTCCTTCCAGGCCGTCAAACACCGCCTCGCCGACCTGTACGTACGGGTCGAGGCGGCCCGCTCCGCCGCCTACTACGCAGCCTGGGACCCGGACGCCGGACCCCTCGCGCTCGCCCAGGCCCTGGAAGCGGCCCGGATCACCACCGCGGAGGCCGTCCAGTTGCACGGCGGCATCGGCTTCACCTGGGAGCACGAGGCGCACCGCTTCTTCAAGCGGGCGGCGGGCGACGAACTGCTCTTCGGCCCGGTCCACCGACTGCGCGACCACGCGGCCCGAGGCGCCGGGCTCTTCGCAGCCGATCGGGCCGCGGCCGGGGCCGGGGTGGGTGTCCGGTGACCCGGGTAACGCGCCTGGTCCAGAAGGTCTCCGCCTCCCGCGTCTTCGCCCGCGTCGCCCCGCACGTGATGCCCGCCCTGGACCGGACCGTGCACCGGCTCACCCGGGGCAAGGTGCTGCTGAGCGCCCGGGTGGTGCCGGGGCTCGTCCTCACGGTGCCCGGGGCGCGTACGGGCCGGCCGAGGACCACTCCGCTGGTCTGTATGCCGGAGGGTGCGGTGGAGGGCACCTGGATTCTGGTCGGCAGCAACTTCGGCCGTACGGGGCACCCGGCCTGGACCGCGAACCTGCTGGCCCGTCCGGACGAGGCCGTCATCAACTGGCGCGGCCGGGACATCCCGGTGCGCGCGGTCCTGCTGGAGGGCGAGGAACGGGCCAGGGTGTGGCGGGCCGTGCTCGCCTTCTGGCCGCCGTACGCGGCGTACCAGGAGCGCGTGGAGCGGGAGATCCGGCTGTTCCGCCTGGAGCGGCGATAGCCGGACGCCGGTGGCCCAACACGGGGCGGCCCCCGGGATACGCCCGCCGGACGGCTTCCCGGTGTACGGCGGCCTCGGGATACGCCCGCCGGACGGCTTCCCGGTGTACGGCTTCCCGGTGTATGGCGGCGGGGTGGGCGGTGATCCGGGGAGGCGGTGGCGTGGCGGGTGCCGTCCGGGAACGCCGACGGCGGACCACAGGCGAAGGCGCGTGGTGGTCCGCCGTCGGTGAGACAGGAACGTGCGGGTGGGCTACTTCGCGGGCTTCTTGCCCGTGATGCCGAGGTGGACCAACAGCGCCAGGTTCGGACGCAGTTCGGCCTGCTTCACCCCCCAGGTGGTGAAGCCCTTCTGATGCGAGGCGACCGCGGCCAGCATCGCGACGAGGGACCCCGCCATCGCCGCCGGGCTGACGTCCTTGTCGACCTTGCCCTTGGACTGGAGCTCCTTCACCGCCTCCGTGAGGGAGTTGGTGACCGAGTTCAGGATCTTCATGCGGATCTTGTAGAACCGCTTGTCCCCCTCGGCCGCACCGAGGTCGATGACCCGGAGGATCGCGTCGTTGTGCCGCCAGAAGTCGAGGAACCCCTCCACGAGTTGCTCGGAGGTCTGCCAGCCGGACTTGCCGACCCAGGAGCGCCCGGCGACCAGTTCGGTCAGTCCGGCGCCCTCCTTGGCGACTTCCTCGGCGATGTCGAGGACGGCGCCCTCCACATCGGGGAAGTACTGGTAGAAAGTCGCGGGTGAAGTCCCGGCCTTCCGGGCGACGTCGATGACTTTGACGTCCCGGTACGGCGAGGAGCTGAGCATCTCGCTGAGGCAGTCGAGCAGCTTCTGCCGCGTCGCCTGACCGCGTCGGCCGGCCACGCGGCCGTCGACGGTGCGTACTTGTCCTGTCATGCCGTCAGCTTACCGAGGGGTGATGGGAGCGCGATTCGGCCGACTGCAAATGGGGAACGCCGCAGGACTTCCAGGGCTTCCGGGCCTCCCGGACGGCGGAGCGATGCTTTTCGGCCGGGGAGCGGGAGAGGGCCGGGGCAGGTCCCGGAGCGCCCGCCGCAGTAGCCCGCCGCGAGGGCGCGCGCGGCCCTGCGGGGGTCGCGGCTGCACCGGATCGGTCGCTCCAGTCGGGCGCTCCAGTCGGGCGCTCCAGTCGGTCGCTCCCATCGATTGCTCCCATCGGTTGCTCCACAGGGAGGCGTAAGTGTTATCAACAGCCTGTGGACAACTTCGGTGGACAACTTTCGTCCACATGGTGAGTCGACCTTCACTGTTCGGTCAGGCGTTCCCTCCGTGTCCCCCGGCGTCCCCCTGGGGGTGCGGACGGCGGTGTCAGGGCGCGCGGGACGGGACCCGACGTTACGTTGACCGTGACGGGCGTCACTTCGACGGAAGGACTCGGGCCCATGGCCGCATTCGCGCATTCCGCGCCGTGCTGGGCGGACGTGCAGCTCTCCGACCTGGAAGCGGGCAAGCGCTTCTACGGCGGCCTCTTCGGCTGGACCTTCCGTGCGGGTGACGGCATGCCCTTCGCGGACGCGCTGAGCGACGGCCGCCTGGTCGCCGCCCTGGCCGCCAAGAAGGACGGCCGGATGCCCACCGCCTGGGGCGTCTACTTCACCACCGACGACATCCGGGCCACCGTCACGGCGATCCGGGACCACGGCGGCCAGGTCATCACCGACCCGGTCCGGGCCGGGCAGGCCGGGTTCGTCGCGCAGGCGGCCGACCCCGGGGGCGCGGTCTTCGGCCTCTGGCAGCCGCAGGAGCGCGAGGGCTTCGAGAAGCAGAACGAGCCGGGGTCCTTCTGCTGGACCGAGGTCTACACCCGGCAGCCTGACCGGGTGGACGCCTTCTACGAGAACGTCCTCGGCTTCCACGGGACGAACCTGGACGAGGCGGGTCGGGACGTCTCCGACGACCCGCAGGCGCCGGTCGACTTCCGGATGTGGTCCCCCGAGGGCGTCGAACCGGGCGCCGACACCGCCGTCGGCGGGCGCAGCGTCATCACGGACGCGTTCCCGGCCGAGATGCCGAGCTACTTCCTCGTCTACTTCGCCGTCGCCGACTGCGACGCGGCCGCCGAACTCGCCGTACGCCTGGGCGGCCGGGTCGCCCAGCCGCCCTTCGACATCCCCTACGGGCGGATGGCGGTGCTCCACGACGACCAGGGGGCCGCCTTCGCCGTACTCCAGCCCAGCGAACTGATCCCGTAACCGCGCCGCCGCCCCCCCCCACCCCCTGCCCGCGCCGCCGCCCGCCCCCTGCCCGCGCCGCCCACCGCCCCCTGCCCTCGCCGCCCTCCGCCTGGCCGAGCGCCCCTCTCACCCGGTGTGGGCGGATACCGGGCGAAGTGACATGGGACACCCCGATCCGCCCCCGGGTTCGCAACCGGCGCCCGAGCCAGCAACAATCGGGGTGCGCGCAGGGTGGGATTCGACCGGTCGGTAAGGCGCGGACTCCGTCGCCGGAGTCCGTACGGGGAGGTGGCAGGCACGTGGTGGAGCAGCTGACGCAGCACGACCCGAGACGGATCGGCCCGTTCGAGGTGCTGGGGCGGCTCGGCGCGGGCGGCATGGGGCTGGTCTATCTCGCCCGCTCGGCGTCCGGCCGGCGGGTGGCGATCAAGACGGTGCGGACCGAACTCGCCGAGGACCAGCTCTTCCGGGTCCGCTTCACGCGGGAGGTCGAGGCGGCCCGAGCCGTCAGCGGCTTCTACACCGCCGCCGTCGTCGACGCCGATCCGCGTGCCGCCGTGCCCTGGCTCGCCACCGCCTACGTCCCCGCGCCCTCGCTCGAAGAGATAGTGAACGAGTGCGGCCCCATGCCCACCCAGGCCGTGCGCTGGCTGGCCGCGGGCATCGCCGAGGCCCTCCAGTCCATCCACGGCGCGGGCCTCGTCCACCGCGACCTGAAGCCGTCCAACGTCCTCGTCGTCGAGGACGGCCCCCGGGTGATCGACTTCGGGATCGCCTCCGGCGTCTCCAACACCCGCCTCACCATGACGAACGTCGCCGTCGGCACGCCCGCCTACATGTCGCCCGAGCAGGCCCGGGACTCCCGCAGCGTCACCGGGGCCAGTGACGTCTTCTCGCTGGGCTCCACGCTCGTCTTCGCCGCCACCGGCCATGCCCCCTTCCACGGGGCCAACCCGGTCGAGACGGTGTTCATGCTGCTGCGCGAGGGCCCCGACCTGGAGGGGCTGCCCGACGACCTGCGGCCGCTGATCGAGTCCTGTATGCGGATGGACGCCACCCAGCGCCCCAGCCCCGCCGACCTCCAGGCGCAGCTCGCCCCGCACCTTTTCGCCTCCGGCGGCGACGACAGCGGGACGGCGTCGGCCTGGCTGCCGTCCCGGGCCACGGCGATGATCGAGCGGCGCAGGGGCGGCGGGCGCACCGCCCCGCCCGCTCCGGCCGTGCCGCCGCCCCCGCGGCAGCCGCCCCGGGCCCCGGAGCGGGACACCGCCTGGCGCAGCGGCGCCGACCTGCGCTCGTCCTCCCCGCTGGCCTCGCCCTCTCCGGTGCCCGCGGGCCCCGCCGGGGCGCCCGCCCCGGTCCCGGCCGCCGCCCCGGACAGCGGGCCCGTCCAGCTGCCCGGCGCGAAGGCGCCGATCGGTCCTGGACCACGGCCCGGCGAGGTGCGCGGCGCGGCGGCCGCGCATCCGGCCGCCGCGACGGGCTGGGTCCGGCCGCCCGCCGGGCTGAACGGCTCGACCCCGGCGCCCGTCGCCCCCACCGCCCCCGTTCCGGCCCCCGGCCCGCCCCAGGACGGCGCGGCCCCCGCGCCCGACCGCTGGCGGCCCTGGCGCTTCCGCATGTCCAACGACGTGTGGGGCACCCCGGTCGTCTCCGGCGACCTGCTGTACGTGACGTCCTTCGAGGTCCACGCGCTGGACGTGGGCAACGGCCGCCGCCAGTTCAAGACCCGGGACGTGGCGTGGGCCATGGCCGTCGAGGGCGGCCGCATCCTCGCGTCGGACGGCCCGTCCCTGTACGCGCTGGACGCCACGTCGGGCGCCGAGCGGTGGCGGCTGTCCACGGACGCCTGGGTGTACGCCCTGAAGGCGGACCGGGGCACGGTCCTGACCGCGACCCGGGGCGGCGGCGTCCAGGGCTGGGAGGCGTCCAGCGGCGACAAGCTGTGGGAGATCACCGGCGCCCAGACCGACTTCGAGACGGCGGAGGCCGCTCCGGTCATCCACGACGGCACGGTCTACGTCTGGCAGGACGCCCGCCTCCGCGCCCTGGACGCCCGCACGGGCATCGAGCGCTGGTCCTACCCCATCGGCGACGCGGCCTCCTGCGGCGGCGTCCCGGTCCGGGTGACCCCGGCCTCCGACGGCTACGTCTACGTCGCGGCGGGCACCCGGGTGCTGGCGGTGGATGTCGCCTCCGGCCGGGTGCGGTGGCACTTCGAGGCCCCGGCGGTCTTCCTCTCGCCGCCCGCGTTCGCGCCCGGCCCGGCGGTGACCGGCGGCGGGGTGTATCTCGCGGACTACCTCGGCACGGTGTACGCGCTGGACGCGACGACCGGCAAGGACCGCTGGCGGATCGCCACGGAGGCCCGCTCCTCGATCGAACCGGTACTGGTCGCCGTGGGCAACGTGCACGTCGGCAGCGGCAGCGCGCTGTACACCCTGGACGCCGTCACCGGTACGCCGAAATGGCGCTTCGCGGCGGGCGGCGACGTGGTGGGCTCCCCGGTGGTGGCGGACGGACGGGTCCACTTCGGCTCCGCGGACCACGTGCTCTACACCCTGGACGCGGCGGGTGGCCAGCTCCGCTGGAAGCTGGCCACGGGCGGCGAGATCACCGGCTCCCCGGTGGCACGGGCGGGCGTGGTCTACGCGTGCAGCAAGGACCGGTGCGTCTACGCCCTGGACGCGCTGAAGGGCACCGGCACGGGCAACAGGGCCCGGACCTGACCTGACCGGTCCCGCCCCCTCCCCTCCGGTCGGCCGGACGTCAGCCCCGCGGCGGAGGCGGCGGAGACGACGGGGGCGGTGGAGGTGACGAGGGCGGCGGATTGTGGTGCGCGGGATGGGCCGGGTCCCGGGGGTCCTCCTCCGGGTACGGCACCCGCGGCAGCGGCCGCGTGTCGGAATCGCCCGGATCGGGCCCGGTGTACGGGTCCCTCTCCTGCTCCGGCCACGGCGACGTCTGCACCGACATCCCCGGCTCCTGCGTCGGCGGCCACATGTCCACCTGGTCGGCGGGCGGCGCCCCGTACGGCTCGACCGGCTCGCGCTCCCGCTCGCGGCCACGCGTCCACGTCCGCTCCCGCCGCCTCGCCCGGCCCCGCATCAGCAGCGCCCCGATCAGCATCAGCGCCCCGCCCGCCAGCGCGTTGGCCACCCCCGTCCGCAGCCCCGCGCCGTCCCCGCCCACCACCAGCGAGCCCGCCGCCTGTCCCTGGCGGACCATCCACAGGACGGTGAACCCGAGCGTCACCAGCCCCGCGAGGGCGACGACGGCCCGCGAGCGGAGCACCACGCCCGCGAGCACCAGCAGCCCCGCGAACAGGAACGGCAGCAGGATCGAGACCAGCACGCCCGACTCGGTGGCGGTGATCCCCTCGAAGAGGTCCCGGACCCGGTACTCCCGGCCCAGCCGCTGGTCGTACCACGGGCGGAACGGACTCAGCACGGCGGAGACCGCCCCGGCGACGGCCACGAGGGAGCCGAGGATGTTGCGGATCATCGGTGCGGCCTCCAGAGGGTCACCCAGCGGTTCGCGCGGCGCGTACGCGTACGCCCCCCTCGGCGCGTACGCCCCCTCCCGTTCCGACGCTACGCCCGGACGATCACCCCTGCCACGCAGACCATGACCGGACCGTGACAGGGTCATGACCTCCACGGGGAGTCGCGCACGGCATCCTGAGGGTGACAGCGCAACGACACTCAAGGGGGGCTGCGTCGATGATGCGGCGACAGATGAAGCTCGCGGCGGTCCTGATCGTGGTGGTGCTCGCGCTCACCGGGTTCACCACCTCCACCAGCGGCGGCAAGAGCGGCAAGAGCAGGAGCGGCGGGAGCAGCAGTTCGGGCGGCGGCTGCTCCAGCTCGAAGAAGAGCAACAACGGCTACTCCTCTACCCGCTCCCACAAGAAGTCCTCGACGGGCTCGGGGACCACGTCCCCCACCGTCCGGGTGGTCCGCTGCGCCGAGCCGGGCGAGGGCGCGCGCAAGGCGGTCCCCTCCTCACTGGTCGAGGTGCGCGCGCAGTCGAGGGCGACGGGCTCCCGCCAGTACCGGGTCGATGTGAGGTTCCTCGACGCCGCGGGCCGGACCGTGGACACCGCCGTGGCCACCACCTCCGTCAAGGGCGGCGAGTCCCGCCGGGTGACCGTGCCGATGGACGACGTCGACAAGGTGTCCCAGGTCGAGCGTTGCGAGGCGACGGTCCGCAGGGCCTGAGCCGGGCCCCGGGGCGGGGCCTGCGTCCCGCCCGCCCGGCCTCCCGCAACCAGAACCGGCCGCGGCACCGATCCCACAACCGGCACCGGAACCGGCCCCTCAACCGGCACCGGCCCCACAACCGCCCCACAGGCCCGCCCCGTCTCACCGCACCCTCGGTGCCCGGCCCCCGCCCCTGTTCGCGCCTCGGTCCCGCCCCGCGAACAGTTCCGCCTGCTCCTCCGGGGCCAGGTTCCCCAGCGCGATCAGCGCGGGCGCCTGGGCCGTCGCCTGGGTGCGGGCCGCCTCCCGTGCCGCCCAGACCGCCCGGACCGTGCCCTGCGCCGCCGCCGTCGGGTACCCGGCGATCACCGCGGCCGCCCGCAGCGCCGCCGCCACCGCGCCGCCCGGCTCCGTCACCTCGCTGACCAGGCCGACCGCGTACGCCCGCTCCGCGCTGAGCCGTTCCGCGGTGCCCATCAGGGACAACCGGGCGACCTCCCCGTACGGCATCCGCTGGGCCATCGCGATCGCCTCGTACGCCGGGACCATTCCGTACGCCGTGTGCGGGTCGAAGAACGTCGCCTCCCGGGACGCGACGACGAACTCCGCCTCGCCCAGCAGGTAGAACGCCCCGCCGCAGGCCATCCCCTCGACCGCCGCGACCACCGGCTTCCACAGGTCGTTCGCCTTGGGCCCGATCCGCAGGAGCGGGTCGTCGAGGGCGTACGGGGACGGGGGCTGCGGGACGGAGACGTCCCGGTCGATCCCGGTGCAGAAGGCCCGGGTCCCCGCCCCGGTGAGCACGGCTGCCCGTACGCTCTCGTCGTAGCGCAACTCCTGCCACAGCGACGTGAGTTCCCCGGCGGTCTCCAGGTCGATCGCGTTCAGCTTCGCCGGCCGGTCGAGCGTGACGAGGGCGACCCCGGCCGCCGCCTCCCGCTCGATGCGCAGGGCCACCGCTCACCGCTCCAGGAGCCAGCGCACGAGCGTGACCGAGCCGCCCGGCCCCGCCGGGCAGAACAGCGCCCGCACCGGAGCGCCGATCCGCAGCCGCGCCGGGTCGACGGAGTTCAGCGGGGCGTCGGGTCCGGTGACGACGTTCCCGGCCAGCCGGATGCGCGGGGCGTCCGCCAGCTCCACCAGCACCACGTTGTACGGGGCCTGTTCGGCGTAGGCGGGCAGCAGCGGGGGGTGCGGGACGACGTAGGACCAGATCCGGCCCCGTCCGTTCGTCTCCCGCCACACGCTCGCGAAGGACCCGCAGTGCGGGCAGCAGGGCCGGGGCGGGAAGCGGAGTTCGCCGCAGGCGGGGGAGGCGCAGGCCTGGACGCGGAGTTCGCCGCGGGCCGCGTACTCCCAGAAGGGCGCGCCGTCCTCGTCGGGGACCGGCAGCAGCAGTGAGTCGTTCGCCGTCATGGATCGCCTCAACTCCTCAGCAGGACAGCGGATGTGGGCACACCCTCGCCCGCGGTGACCAGGCAGGTGGCGGCGTCGGGGACCTGGGCGGTGGAGGTGCCGCGCAGTTGCTTGACGCCCTCGGTGATGAGGTTGAAGCCGTGGACGTACGCCTCGCTCAGCCCGCCGCCCCCGGTGTTGACCGGCAGCCGTCCGCCGCTCTCCAGTGCCCCGCCCTCGGTGAACGCGCCGCCCTCGCCGCGCGCGCAGAAGCCGTAGCCCTCCAGGGAGAGCGGGACGAGCGGGGTGAACGCGTCGTAGATCTGGGCCACGTCGACGTCGTCCGGGCCGAAGTCGGCCTGTTTCCACAGCTGTCGGGCGGCGGTCCAGGCGGGTCCGGTGAGCGGGTCGTCGTTCCAGTAGTTGACCATTCCGTGGTGCTGGGCGGGCAGGCCCTGCGCGACGGAGTGGAGGTAGACGGGCTTGCGGCGGCAGTCGCGGGCGCGTTCGGCGGAGACGATGACGCAGGCCAACGCCCCATCCGTTTCAAGGCAGTTGTCGAAGAGGCAGAGGGGTTCGCTGATCCAGCGGGAGGTCATGTACATCTCGCGGGTCAGCGGCCGGTCGTACATGATCGCGTCCGGGTTCTGGTTGGCCCGGTTGCGGCAGGCGAGGGCCACGTTGAAGAGGTGGTCGCGGGTGGCCCCGTACTCGTGCAGGTAGCGCCGGGCCAGCAGGGCGATCTCGTCGGCGGGCCGCAGCAGCCCGTAGGGGCGGGTCCACTGGGCGGGGGTGGGGAGCTGGACGGTGGTGTTGCTCCAGGGCCGGGGGCCCGAGCCGCGCTTGCGGGACCGCCAGGCGACGCCGACGCTCGCCTGGCCGGTGGCGATCGCGGCGGCGAGATGGGCGAGGGTCGCGCAGGAACCGCCGCCCCCGTAGCCCACCTTGCTGAAGAAGGTGACGTCCCCCGCCCCGATCGCCTTGGCGACCTCCACCTCGTCGGTCTCCTCCATGGTGTAGGAGGCGAAGCCGTCGACCTCCGAGGGGGCGATGCCCGCGTCGTCGAGGGCGGCCAGGATCGCCCGGCAGGCGAGCGTCCGCTCCGGTTCCGGGAGCCGTTTCGCGAACGCGGTCTGCCCGATCCCGGCTATCGCCGTCGCGTCCTTGAGCGTCGTCATCGCTGACCTCCCGCACCGTCACCCCTGCTGACAGCGGCAGAGGCTACCGTTAATCTGACGGATAGTCAGCTGGTGCGGCGGCGGAAGGCGGACGCGTGATGCGGGGCGACGAGGAGTGGGGCAGCATCCCGGGGCTGGTACGGGCGGCGGCGGAGCGCTACGGACCCGCCGAGGCGGTGGCCGACGGCCGCACCCGCGTCTCCTACGCCGGACTCGGCGACCGGGTGGAGCGCGCCGCCGCCGCGTGCGTCGCCTCCGGCGTCGAGCCGGGGGACCGGGTCGCGATCTGGGCGCCGAACACCCTGGACTGGATCGTCTCCGCGCTCGGGGCGGTCACGGCGGGCGCGGTGCTGGTCCCGCTGAACACCCGCTTCAAGGGCACCGAGGCGGCGCACATCCTGCGGGACGCCCGGGTCCGGCTGCTGTTCGTGACGGGCACCTTCCTGGGCACCTCCTACGTGGCGTCCCTGCGGCGGGCGGAGGTGAGGCTGCCGGACCTGGAGCGGGTGGTGGTGCTGGCGGACACGGCCCCCGAGGACTACACGAGCTGGCCGGAGTTCCTGGCGGCGGGGGAGCGGGTGCCGGCCGCGGCCGTACGGGAGCGGGCGGCGGCCGTCGCCCCCTCGGACCCCTCCGACATCGTCTACACCTCGGGCACCACGGGCGCACCCAGAGGTGTGGTGATCACGCACGCGCAGACGCTGCGCGGATACGCGATCTGGAGCGAACTGGCGGGCCTGCGCCAAGGCGACCGCTATCTGATCGTGAACCCCTTCTTCCACACCTTCGGCTACAAGGCGGGGATCATCGCCTGCCTGACGCGGGGCGCCACGATGGTGCCGCAGCCGGTGTTCGACGTGGACACGGTGCTGGCGAACATCGCGGCGGAACGCATCTCCGTGCTGCCCGGCCCGCCGACCCTCCACCAGTCCCTGCTGGACCACCCGGCCCGCGACGCCCACGACCTCTCCGCCCTGCGCTTGGTGGTGACCGGCGCGGCGGTGGTCCCGCTGCGCCTGGTGGAGCGCCTGCGCGACGAACTCCGCGTCTCCACCGTCCTCACGGCGTACGGCCTCTCCGAGGCGAGCGGCATCGTCACCATGTGCCGCCGGGGCGACGCTCCGGAGGTGGTGGCCACGACGTCGGGCCGCGCGATCCCCGGCACCGAGGTCCGCGTCCTGGCGGAACCGGGCTCCCCGGGCGAGGTCCAGGTCCGCGGCTTCAACGTGATGAGCGGCTACTTCGAGGACCCGGACACCACGGCCGCCGCCCTCACCCCGGACGGCTGGCTCCGCACCGGGGACGTGGGTGTCCTGGACGCGGCGGGGAACCTGCGGATCACGGACCGGATCAAGGACATGTTCATCGTGGGCGGCTTCAACGCCTACCCCGCCGAGATCGAACAGCTCCTCGGCCTCCACCCGGACATCGCCGACGTCGCCGTCATCGGCATCCCGGACCCGCGCCTGGGCGAGGTCGGCAAGGCCTACGCGGTCCGCCGCCGGGGCGCCACGGTGACGGCGGACGACCTGATCGCCTGGTCCCGCCGCGCGATGGCGAACTTCAAGGTGCCAAGAGCGGTGGAGTTCGTCCCGGAGCTCCCGCGCAACGCGAGCGGGAAGGTGCTCAAGGGGCAGCTGCGCGGGCGGTAGCCCCGCCCTGGCCCGTCCCCCAGAGCCGAGAGGCCGGAATCCGTTCCCCCACGCCCGAGGGGCCGGAATCCGTTCCCCCACGCCCGAGGGGCCCGAGCCCGTCCCCGGGCTCGGGCCCCTCGGTGTACGGCGGCCGCGACGGCTCCCCCTCCTCGCCGCCGTGGCCGCTCCCCCGTACGTACCCCCGTATCCCCGTCGTGAAGGTCTACTTGGTGGGCTCGCCGGTGGCGTGCATGTCGCCGTTGGTGGTGTCCCCGCCGGTGGCGTGCATGTCCTTCGGCTTGAGCGGGCTGCCGGTGGCGTGCATGTCGCCGTTGGTCGTCTCACCGCCGGTGGCGTGCATGTCCTGCGGCTTGATCACCGGGTTCTTCTTCGCGTCAGCCATGTCGCTGTTCTCCCCTTGGCAGTGCTTCGTTTCCGGTTGGTGCGGGGCCCGCCCGGCTGTTCCCCCGTGGACTGCCGGGCGGGCCCCTCGGGGCCGCTCACCTTACGTCGCGGCCCCGCCGTCAGCCCGTCTGCCCCCCGACGCGACGGATCGACAGGCATGAGACTGACCGGTCGCGATAAACGAATGATGAACACCCGCACCGAAGGGACCGGGAGCACCGGAAGCGGTTACGAGGGCGAGGGCGAGGCGGCCGACGAGAGCAGTGACCGGACCTCGGCCGCCTCCTGCGAACCGAGGGCGTCGTAGATGCCCAGCGCCTCGCGCCAGCAGGCCTCCGCCCGGCCGGACTGGCCGAGCTGGGCGAGGGAGCGGCCCAGCACGGTGAGGACGTTGCCCCGGCGCCACTCGCCGCCGATGCCCCGCAGGGCGGTGAGTGCCTGCTCCGCCTTGACCGCCGCGTCCGCCGCGTTCCCCGCCGTCAGATCGACCTCGGCGAGGCGGAAGAGGGTCATCCCCTCCCACAGGCGTTGGCGGCTGGCGCGGAAGACGTCCAGCGCCTCCAGCAGCCGCTCGGACGCCTCGGTGAACCTGCCGCTCCGGGTGAGCGCCATCCCGAGCGCGTAGCGGCCGTTGGCGCTGCGCAGGGCGTGGCCCATGCTGTCGTAGACGGCCGTGCCCTGCTCGGCCAGGGCCACCGCGCTGTCGGTGCGGCCGGTCGCCAGGTGGATGCGGGAGAGGTTGCAGAGCGCGCTGGCCTCGCCCGGCCGGTCCTGGAGGGAGCGGAAGCTCTCTATGGCCCGGTTGAAGTGCCGTTCCCCGTCGTCGTGGCGGCTCTGGTAGAGCGCCATGATGCCCCGGGCGTTCGACGCCCAGCAGGCCGGCAGCGGGTCCTGGTCGGCCTCGACCAGGCGCATCACGCTCTCCGCCTCCTGCTCGGCCTGGTCGAACCGGCCCGACGTGTGGTGCACGTCGGCCAGCGTGACCAGGGCCCGGACCTCCGAGCGCCGGTCGCCGCTCCTGCGGGCGGCCTCCAGCAGGGTCAGGGCGACGGTCTCGTACTGCTTCGCGTTCGCCCCCGACTCGCCGAGGTCCAGGGCCGTCCAGAGCAGGTCCACGCCCCGCCGCAGGGTGGAGGGCTCGCAGGACCGGCGTACGCACGCGAGCAGCGGGCCCGCCTCCGTGTACAGCCAGTCCAGCGCCGCCTGTCGGTCGCCGAAGGTGAGACCGGGGTGGTCCGTCGGCTCCAGGTGGTCCACCAGCCGGTCGGCCGGCCGCTCCAGCGCGTACACCCCCGCCGCCGTGGCCAGGTAGAAGTCCAGCAGCCGCGACAGCGCCAGCTCCCTTTCCACCGGCGGCTGTTCGTCGCGCTCGGCGCACGCACGCGCGTAGAGCCGTACGAGGTCGTGGTAGCGGTAGCGGCCCGGCGCGGCCGACTCCAGGAGGGAGGTGTCGACCAGAGCCTCCAGGAGGTCCTCCGCCGTGTGCGGCTCCAGGTTCAGCAGGGCCGCGGCGGCCGCCAGCGAGATGTCGGGGCCGTCGGCGAGGCCCAGGAGGCGGAAGGCGCGGGCCTGGGCCGGTTCCAGCTGGCCGTAGCCGAGTTCGAAGGTGGCCTTCACCGCGAGGTCGCCCGCCTGGAGCTCGTCCAGGCGGCGCCGCTCGTCCGCGAGCTTGGCGGCGAGCACGGAGACCGTCCAGGTGCGGCGGGCGGCCAGCCGGGAGGCGGCGATCCGGATGGCGAGGGGGAGGAAACCGCAGGCGGCCACCACGTCCAGGGCCGCCTCCCGTTCCGCGCCGACCCGCTCCTCGCCCACGATCCGGGTGAAGAGCTGGAGCGCCTCGTCCGGCGCCATCACGTCCAGGTCCACCAGGTGTGCCCCGGCCAGGTCCACCATCCGCACCCGGCTCGTCACCAGCGCCGCGCACCCCGGCGTCCCGGGCAGCAGCGGCCGGATCTGGGCCGCGTCGTGCGCGTTGTCCAGCAGGACCAGGACCCGGCGGCCGTCCAGCGTCGAGCGGTAGAGCGCGGCCCGCTCGTCCAGGGTGTCCGGGATCGCCGAGTCCGCGGTCCCGAGCGCCCGGAGGAACGAACCGAGCACCGTCTCCGGCTCGGCCGGCCGTGCGCCCGTGCCCTGGAGGTCGACGTAGAGCTGCCCGTCGGGGAAGTGCGGGCGGGCCTGGTGGGCGACGTGCACGGCCAGGGTCGTCTTGCCGACCCCGCCGATCCCGGCCAGTGCCGAGACCGCCATCACGGACCCTCCGGCGGTCGCCAGTTGGGCGCCCAGATCCCGTACGAAGGAGTCGCGTCCGGTGAAGTCGGGGACGGTCGCCGGGAGTTGCGCGGGCTTCACGGGCGCCGGTGCCACGGGCGGTTCGTCCGCCGGGCGGGCCAGCTCCTCGTCGGCGCGCAGGATGCGCTGCTGGATCTCGGCCAGTTCGGGGCGCGGGTCGACACCCAGCTCCTCGGAGAGGAGCCGCCGGGTGTCCGCGTACACGGCCAGCGCCTCCGCCTGCCGCCCGCTGCGGTAGAGCGCCACCATCAGCAGCTCGCGCAGGCGCTCGCGCAGCGGGTGGGCGGCGGTGAGCGCGGTCAGCTCGGAGACGGCCTCCGCGTGGCTGCCCACCTCCAGGTCCAGGTCGAGCAGGGCCTCGGTGAGCTGGAGGCGCCACTCCTCCAGCCGGGTCCGCTGGTTCTCCGCGTACGGACCGGGCACGGAGGCCAGCGCCTCGCCGTTCCACAGCCCCAGCACCTCGTTGATCAGCGCGCGGGCCTGGTAGCGGTCACCGCTCGCGCGGGCCTTCTCCGCCTCGGCGGCCAGATCCTGCGCCAGGGTCAGGTCGAGCGAGCCCCGGCGGGTCCGGAGCGCGTAGCCGCCGGCCTCGCTCACCAGCGTCTCCTGCCCCAGGATCTTGCGGAGCCGCGAGGCGTAGGTGCGGATCGTGGCCTTCGCCTGCGACGGCGGGGCCGCGCCCCAGAACGCGTCGATCAGCTCGCCCGCCGTGGCCGTCCGGCCCTCCCGCAGGAGCAGGGCGGCGAGCAGCGCGCGCTGCTGGGGGGAGCCGGAGGGCAGCGGGTCGGCGCCGCGCCAGGCCCGTACCGGACCCAGGACGGTGAACCTGAGGGAGTCGGCGGCCCCCGGTTCCGGCGCCGGAGCGCGCTGCTCCGGTACGCGGACGCGTGGCTCGTGGTCACGGTCCATTGATGCCCCCCTGTCCTGCTCGCCCACCGGCCCGCCTCGTCGGCGGAACCTGCCGGTGGTGCCTGTCCCCGAAGGTCCGCCCGCTCTCAGCCGGTGGTCGTCCGTCCGTGCGTCGTGGTGCGGTGTCCGTCCGGTCGGCCCGGTACCGCTGGTATCGCGCTCAACAGTCTGCCTTGTCGCGGGCGGGCGCGTCAGCAGTGGGTGATGCTCTGCACAAGCCCTCGACAACGATCCGGGAACCGTGTCCCCGTCTCGTGCGCGCACGCGAGCTGACGGTTCGTCAGATCGGCGCTACCGTGGAACGCATGGAGACCTTCCCGAAGATCATCTCGGTGGACGACCACACGGTGGAGCCCGCACATGTCTGGCGGGACCGGCTCCCGTCCCGGTACGCGGACTCCGGGCCCCGCGTCGTCCGCGCGCCGCTGAAGGAAATGACCTTCATGGGCGGCACGTTCGCACCCGTGATGGGTTCCCGGGGCGACGAGGGGCCGGTCGGCGACTGGTGGGTGTACGAGGACCTGCGCCGCCCCCTCACCCGGCTGGACACCGCCGTCGGCTACGACAGGGACGAGATCAAGCTGGAGATCATCACCTACGAGCAGATGCGGCCGGGCTCCTTCTCGGTCCCGGACCGGCTGGCCGACATGGACGTCAACCACGTCCAGTCCGCGCTCTGCTTCCCGACCTTCCCGCGCTTCTGCGGACAGACGTTCACCGAAGCGAAGGACCGCGAACTGGGGCTGCTCGGGGTGCGGGCGTACAACGACTGGATGGTCGAGGAGTGGTGCGGCCCCGCGGCGCACGGCCGCCTCATCCCGCTCACCCTCGTCCCGCTGTGGGACGCCCGCCTGGCCGCCGCGGAGGTCCGGCGCAACGCGTCCCGGGGCGTGCGCGCCGTCGCGTTCTCCGAGATACCTCCCCATCTCGGACTTCCGTCCATACATACGGACGACTGGGATCCGTTCCTCGCGGCCTGCGACGAGACGGGCACGGTCATCGCCATGCACATCGGCTCCTCGTCGCGGATGCCGTCCACCTCCGCCGACGCCCCGCCCGCCGTCGGCTCCACCATCACCTTCGCCAACTGCTGCTTCTCGATGGTCGACTGGCTGATGAGCGGCAAGTTCGAACGCTTCCCGAACCTGAAGATCATGTACGCCGAGGGCCAGATCGGCTGGATTCCGTACATCCTGGAGCGCGCCGACGTGGTCTGGGAGGAGAACCGGGCCTGGGGCGGCGTCGCGGACAAGGTCCACCGCCCGCCCTCCGAGCTGTTCGCCGACCACGTCCACGGCTGCTTCTTCGACGACGCCTTCGGCCTGCGGAACCTCGACGCGATCGGCGTGGGCAACGTCCTGTACGAGACGGACTACCCGCACTCCGACTCCACCTGGCCCAGGTCCCGCGAGGTCGGCGAGGAACAGATGGGACACCTCGCTCCGGACGTCGTCGAGCGGATCGTCCGCGGCAACGCGATCGATCTGCTCGGGCTCACGCCGGACGGCCTCTGGGCGGGGGCGTAGGCGGCGCGGGGCGGCAGGCCGGGAGGGGGGCGACGGCCGTGCCGCACACAGGCAGGAGCCCCGTTCCTCCGCCGGGGCGGGGGAGCGGGGCTCCTTGGGTACTGCTAGGTGCGACCGCGACCGGCCGACCCGGGCAACTAGGCCGGGGTGACGTTCTCAGCCTGCGGACCCTTGGGTCCCTGAGTGACGTCGAAGTTCACGACCTGGTTCTCCTCCAGGGAGCGGAACCCGGACGCGTTGATCGCGGAGTAGTGAACGAAGACATCCGGGCCGCCGCCGTCCTGGGCGATGAAGCCGAAGCCCTTTTCAGCGTTGAACCACTTGACGGTTCCGGTAGCCATAAGCCCTCCTTGGGCCAAAGGGTTGCCCTGCTCCAGAACCTGCAAACAAGTCTGAAAACTACAAAAGCCTGCGGGTTACATGCTCCGCAGGCTCTGTACTGCAAGGGAAACCAAACTGCAACTTGCGGGCGAGCCTAGCACGCGGCCTCTGGCGAGCGGTAGAGGGAAAGATCACTTCACTCGAATGTTTGACGGCCTTCGTCGGACGCCTTCCGGAAGGCCGCCGGGACCCCCGCCCGGGGGTGCTCGCCGGGCCCCGGTGGTGCCCGGTGCCGGGTCCGGGTCTAGCCTCGCGATGTGGACAATTCAACCGTCTCCCCCCGCCCCGGCGACGACGACCGTCGCCGCCCCCGCGTCGGCCACATCCAGTTCCTGAACTGCCTGCCGCTCTACTGGGGGCTGGCGCGGACGGGCGCCCTGCTCGACCTGGAGCTCTCCAAGGACACCCCGGAGCGGCTCAGCGAGCAGCTGGTCGCGGGAGACCTGGACATCGGCCCGGTCACCCTCGTGGAGTACCTGCGCAACGCCGACGACCTGGTCGCCTTCCCCGACATCGCCGTCGGCTGCGACGGCCCCGTCATGTCCTGCGTCATCGTCTCCCAGCTGCCGCTGGAGCAGCTCGACCGGGCCCGGGTGGCCCTGGGCTCGACCTCCCGCACCTCGGTGCGGCTGGCCCAGCTGCTGCTGGCTGAGCGGTACGGCGTGCGGCCCGACTACTACACCTGCCCGCCCGACCTGGGGCTGATGATGCAGGAGGCGGACGCCGCCGTGCTGATCGGCGACGCCGCGCTCCGCGCCAACCTGCACGACGCCCCCCGGCTCGGCCTCCAGGTCCACGACCTGGGGCAGATGTGGAAGGAGTGGACGGGGCTGCCGTTCGTCTTCGCCGTCTGGGCGGCCCGCAAGGACTTCCTCGCCGCCCACCCCGAGCGGACCGCGCAGGTCCACGAGGCGTTCCTCGCCTCCCGCGACCTCTCCCTGGAGGAGGTCGCCAAGGTGGCGGAGCAGGCGGCCCGCTGGGAGGCGTTCGACGCGAAGGTGCTGGAGCGCTACTTCACGACGCTCGACTTCCGCTTCGGCCCGGACCAGCTGGCCGGCGTCCGCGAGTTCGCCCGCCGCACGGGCCACGACACCGGATACCCGCGGGACGTGCGGGTGGAGCTGCTCGGCGGCTGAGGGGAGCCGCACCGAGCCGCTTGCGGAGCGGCCGGAGAAGAGCCGGAGAAGGGCGGGACAAGGGCGGGACAAGGGCGGGGAAGGGCCCGGGGAAGGGCCGGGGAATTCGCTTTCCCGTTTCCGTCCCCGCCGTACTCGCCGCCCCCCGGCTCCTCCCCGCTCTTCCCGTCTCCTCTTCCCGCCTCTTCCGGTCTTCCTGTCCGGTCCCGTATACGGAATTCCGTCGAACCGTGCGGCGGAACGGCACAATCGGGCCTTTTCTCCTGGCGAGAACGTTCCCCCCTGACCGGAGAAGCCGGAATGGTCCGCCCCTTTCCCGGTGACCGCCGTCGCGGTACCGACCGGGCTTCGCTCCGGGGAACGCGGCGCGGGCCTCCGTACGGGCAGCTCACCCGGTCCGGCCGCTGACGGCTCGCGGGGCTGGCGTACGCTGGATCGGTCCGAGGATCCGTAGCGAAACCCGCCCGAAAGGTGACAGCCCGGTGACCGAGAAGGCCGACCTCCAGCCCGTCCTCGACCGAGCCGCCGAGGGCGGTCGGATCACCCCGCAGGAGGCGCTCGACCTCTACCGGTCCGCGCCGCTGCACGCGCTGGGCGCCGCCGCCGACGCCGTACGCCGCCGCCGTTACGCCGGTACGGAGCACATCGCGACGTACATCATCGAGCGCAACATCAACTACACCAACGTGTGCGTCACGGCCTGCAAGTTCTGCGCCTTCTACGCCCCGCCGAAGGACACCGGCAAGGGCTGGACCCGCGACCTCGACGACATCCTGCGCCGCTGCGCGGAGACCGTGGAGCTGGGCGGCACCCAGATCATGTTCCAGGGCGGCCACCACCCGGACTTCGGCGTCGAGTACTACGAGGAGCACTTCTCGGCCATCAAGAAGGCGTTCCCGCAGCTGGTCATCCACTCGCTCGGCGCCTCCGAGATCGAGCACATGGCCCGGATCTCCCAGGTCTCCGCCGAGGAGGCCATCAGCCGCATCCACGCCGCCGGACTGGACTCCTTCGCCGGGGCGGGCGCCGAGCTGCTGCCCGCCCGGCCGCGCACCGCCATCGCCCCGCTCAAGGAGTCCGGCGAACGCTGGCTGGAGATCATGGAGATCGCCCACGGCCTCGGTGTCGAGTCCACCTCCACCATGCTGATGGGCACCGGCGAGACCAACGCCGAGCGCATCGAGCACCTGAGGATGATCCGGGACGTCCAGGACCGCACCGGCGGCTTCCGCGCCTTCATCCCGTACACCTACCAGCCGGAGAACAACAAGCTGAAGGGCCGCACGCAGGCCACCCTCTTCGAGTACCTGCGGATGATCGCCATCGCCCGGCTCTTCCTGGACAACGTCGCCCACATCCAGGGCTCCTGGCTCACCACCGGCAAGGAGGTCGGCCAGCTGTCGCTGCACTACGGCGCGGACGACCTCGGCTCGATCATGCTGGAGGAGAACGTCGTCTCCTCGGCCGGGGCCAAGCACCGCTCCAACCGGCTGGAGATCATCGACCTGATCCGCAAGGCGGACCGGGTCCCCGCCCAGCGGGCCACGACCTACGAACACCTCGTCGTGCACGACGACCCGGCGAACGACCCGGTCGACGAGCGCGTCGTCTCGCACATCTCGTCCACCGCGATCGCGGGCGGCACGGCCCACCCGGAGCTGAAGCTCCTCAACGCCAACTGACGTACCCGTGCTGACGATCCACGCCGCGCCCCTGGTCCTCCCGGTGGGCGCGGCGGCCGTCGCGGACGGGGCGGTCGCGGTGGACGGCGACCGGATCGCCGCCCTCGGCCCGTACGAGGAGGTCGCCGCCGCCCGCCCGGCGGCCCGGGTCCGGCGCTGGCCGGGCGTCCTGGTGCCAGGCCTCCGCCAGGACCACGCCCGCGAACTGCTCACCCGCTGCTACCACCCGGACCCGCGCGAGGCCGACGAGCTGGGTGAACTCCCGCTGTGGGGTGAGGAGTTCGAGCGCATCGCGGCGACGATGGACGCGACCCGGCGGGCGGGCAGCGTCCGGCGCGGGCTCCAGCGGATGCTGCGGCACGGCACCACCCATGTGGCGGGCCCGTTCGCCGCGGACGACCCCGCGCTGCGGACGGCCATCGCCCGGTCGGGACTGGTCCGGACCGAGGGCTCCGCCCGGACGCACGGGGTGGCCCGCACGCAGGGGCGGCCGGGAGGCGGTCCGCCGGACCTGGACCCGCTCGCGGCGGGCGGCGGACCGGCCCGTGCCGCCCACGGCCCGCTGACCGTGGGTGGCCGCGCCGACTTCGCGGTCCTCGACGTGCCCGACGAGGCGGCGCTGTACGGGGAGGGGCTCCGGAGGTGCGTGGCGACGGTCCTCGCGGGACGGCTCGTGCACCGCGCCCGCTGAGCCCGGGTCCGGGGGGCGGTCGGCGGGCGTCTCACTCCCTGGCGGAGCCTGGTGCCCGCCCGGAACGCTGTGCTAGAACAGCGCCCGTGCCAGTCGATCGTTTTCTGGTGGAGTGCCTCCACATCGATCTCTGCCGCGTCTCCAGCGCATCGTGTTGATGCCGGCCGCGGCATCCTCGGCGATGCCCACGTGATGCCTGCGCGCGTCCCCGGTATCCGCGCCCCGCGCGACTGATCCGCTCCCGGCCCGCTCGCTTCTCGCATCGTCGCCCGGCCGTAGCGGCCATCCGTCCCGGCCGTCCTGCCCCGTACCGGCACCGCGGTCCGCGAAGCGCCGCCCGCCCCCGTACAGCCCCCAACCCGAGCACGTACACCGCACTCGGGCGCACCCGCCCCGCCCGGACGCGTACGCCCCCCACCCGGGCCCATCCGGCCGGTCCCGCCCGTCCCCGTACGGCCCCCACCGGAGGAGGAGAACCATGACCACCACCGCACCCCCCGCCCTGCGCGACCACCGCATCCCCGCCGACGGCCTCTACGAAGGGCCGCGCGAGCTGCGCCGGGTCCCCGACGGCTGGACCGACCGCCCCTACGAGCGCTTCCGCCTGGTCCCGCTCGGCCGGGTCATCGGCGCGGAGATCCACGGCGTCGACCTCTCCCGACCGCTCAGCCCGGACCTCCGCGCCGAGCTGGACCGGGCGCTGGTCGAGTGGAAGGTGCTGTTCTTCCGCGACCAGCACCTCACCTCGCTCCAGCAGCGCGCGTTCGCCGGGCACTGGGGCGAGCTGGAGACCAACCCGCTGCTGGCGACCGGCGACGACCCGGAGGTGGCCCGGCTCGACCGCTCCGCCGTCCCCACCTTCGAGAACATCTGGCACGCGGACGTCACCTTCCGCGAACGCCCCGCGCTCGGCGCGGTCCTCCAGCTGCGCGAGGTGCCGCCGGTGGGCGGCGACACGCTGTGGGCGGACATGGCGGCCGCGTACGACAACCTGCCCCAGGAGGTCAAGGAGCGCGTCGAGGGGGCGCGGGCGGTGCACGACTTCCTCCCCGGCTTCGCCCGCTTCTTCCCGCCGGAGCGGCTGGCGGCCCACCAGGAGCGGTTCCCGCCGGTCGAGCACCCGGTGGTGCGCCGCCACCCGGTCACCGGACGGCGGACGATCTTCGTCAACGCGTCCTTCACCACCCGGATCACCGGATGCGCCCGGGAGGAGAGCGACCGGCTGCTGCGGCTGCTGTTCCAGCAGGCGCACGCCCCGGAGTTCCAGGTCCGGTTCTCCTGGCGCGCGGGCGACGTCGCGTTCTGGGACAACCGGGCCACCCAGCACTACGCGGTCAACGACTACGCCCCGCACCGCCGGGTCGCCGAACGCGTGGCCATCGCGGGCGACCGTCCCCGCTGATCACCGCGGGCGGGCTGCTTGAATGGGCGGGTGACCCGAGCCTCCCTGGAAAAGCAGCCGCACGAAGTCGCCTCGATGTTCGACGGGGTGGCGGCCAACTACGACCTGACCAACGACGTGATCTCGCTCGGCCAGGCCCGGCTGTGGCGCAGGGCGGTCGCGGCGGCGGTCGACGCCCGGCCCGCGCAGAAGATCCTGGACCTGGCGGCGGGCACCGCGACCTCCTCGCAGCCCTTCGTGCGGGCGGGCGCCTACGTCGTGCCGTGCGACTTCTCGCTGGGGATGCTCAAGGTCGGCAAGGAGCGCCACCCGTGGATGCCGTTCACGGCGGGCGACGGGATGCGGCTGCCGTTCAGGGACGAGACGTTCGACACCGTCACGATCTCCTTCG
Organism: Streptomyces sp. NPDC101181; assembly: GCF_044767975.1. Classification (NCBI taxonomy): domain Bacteria; kingdom Bacillati; phylum Actinomycetota; class Actinomycetes; order Kitasatosporales; family Streptomycetaceae; genus Streptomyces; species Streptomyces sp. NPDC101181. The sequence continues at coordinate 405,958 of NZ_JBIWOX010000002.1, forward strand.
GGCTGCGCAACATCCAGGACACCGGTGTCGCGCTGCGTGAGCTGCACCGGGTGACGAAGCCCGGCGGCCGGGTCGTGATCTGCGAGTTCTCCCAGCCGACCTGGGCCCCGTTCCGCACGGTCTACACCGAGTACCTGATGCGGGCGATCCCGCCGGCCGCGCGGGCCGTGTCCTCCAACCCGGACGCGTACGTCTATCTCGCCGAGTCCATCCGCGACTGGCCCGACCAGCCCGCCCTGGCCGCGCTCCTCCAGGAGGCGGGCTGGTCGAAGGTCGCCTGGCGCAACCTGACCGGCGGCGTGGTGGCCCTGCACCGGGCCACCCGCGCCTGAGTCACCCCCGGCCGGGGCCCGCCGCGGGGCCTGCGGGGCTCCGGCAAATCCGGGCCCCCGGGACCCCCGGGCAGCTCCGGGACCCCCGGCAGCTCCGGGACCCCTGGCAGCCCTGGGACCCCGGGGGCCTCACAGCTCCAGCCGGAAGCAGACGGCCTCCTGGCCGCGCGGGGTGCCGTACGACTCGGCCCGCCGCATCCCGAGCCGTTCCGCCACCGCCATCGACCGGGCGTTGCGGGAGTGGACCATCGCGACCACCTCGCCCACCCCGGCCGCCCGCACCCGCTCCAGAGTGGCGCGGGCGGCGGCGGTCGCGTACCCCCGCCCCCACGCCGCGCGCCCCAGCCGCCAGCCGATCTCGGTCGCGCCGACCGGGCCGTAGTGGGTGTGCGGCCAGGGCTGCGCGCCGGTGAAACCGAGCACGGCGTCGCTGTCGTCGGTGACGGTCCACAGGCAGTAGCCCAGCTCCGCGTCGTGGCGGCGCTGGCGGGCGGTCAGCTCCTCGTAGACCGAGCGGTCCGCTCTGCGGCCCCCGAAGAACTCCATGACCTCGGGGTCGTCGAAGACCCGGTGCCAGGTCAGGGCGTCCTCGTCGGTGGGGACGCGGAGCCGTACGACGGGGGCCGGGGCGGCGGGCGAAGCGGGCGCGATCGACATGGGGGAGCCCTTCGGAGGGTTGTTTCGCAGGCCCCCATAGACTGCATGGGACATGTGCCGCGCGGCACGCGAATTCGAGTCTTCGGGAGATCCGACCGTGACCGAGCCCCTCTCCGAGCACAGCGCGGACGTCATCGTCGTCGGAGCGGGCCCAGCGGGCTCCACGACCGCGTACTACCTCGCCAAGGCCGGACTCGACGTCCTGCTGCTGGAAAAGACCGCCTTCCCCCGGGAGAAGGTCTGCGGCGACGGGCTCACGCCGCGCGCCACGAAACAGCTCGTCTCCATGGGGATCGACATCTCCGAGGAGGCGGGCTGGCTGCGGAACAAGGGCCTGCGCATCATCGGCGGCGGCGTCCGCCTCCAGCTCGACTGGCCGGAGCTGGCCTCCTACCCGGACTACGGGCTGGTCCGCAAGCGCGACGACTTCGACGAACAGCTCGCTCGGCAGGCGCAGAAGGCCGGTGCCCGGCTGTACGAGCGCTGCAACGTGGGCGCGCCCGTCCGCGACGAGCGCACCGGCCGCATCACCGGCGTCGAGGCGAAGATCGGCGAGGAGAAGACCCCGGTCACCTTCCACGCCCCGCTCGTCGTCGCCGCCGACGGCAACTCCACCCGGCTCTCCCTCGCGATGGGCCTGCACCGTCGCGACGACCGCCCGATGGGCGTCGCCGTCCGTACCTACTTCACCTCGCCCCGCCACGACGACGACTACCTGGAGTCCTGGCTGGAGCTGTGGGACCGGCGCGGCGCGGAGGACCGGCTGCTCCCCGGCTACGGCTGGATCTTCGGCATGGGCGACGGCACCTCCAACGTCGGCCTCGGCATCCTCAACTCCTCCTCCGCCTTCAAGGAGCTGGACTGGCGCGAGGTGCTCAAGGCCTGGTGCGCCTCGATGCCGGAGGACTGGGGCTACACCCCGGAGAACATGACGATGCCGATCCGGGGCGCCGCCCTCCCGATGGCCTTCAACCGCCAGCCGCACTACACCAAGGGCCTCCTCCTGGTCGGTGACGCGGGCGGCATGGTCAACCCGTTCAACGGCGAGGGCATCGCCTACGCCATGGAGTCCGGCCAGATCGCCGCCGACGTCATCGTCCAGGCCCACGCCCGCGCCACCCCCGCCCAGCGCGAACTGGCCCTGAACAACTACCCGAAGGTGCTCAAGGAGACCTACGGCGGCTACTACACGATGGGCCGCGCCTTCGTGAAGCTGATCGGCAACCCGAAGGTCATGAAGGTCGCCACCCAGCGCGGCCTGACCCACCCGCTGCTGATGAAGTTCACCCTCAAGATGCTCGCCAACCTGACCGACCCGCAGGGCGGCGACGCGATGGACCGCATCATCAACGGCCTCTCCAAGGTGGCCCCGAAGGCGTGACGCCCGCAGGCGGCGCTCCCGGTCAGGCGGTCACCCGGTGCTGGGGCAGAAGGTCCCGCACGTCGTCGTAGCCGCCGGTGGCGACGACCTGCCCGGCGTCCAGGACGACCACCTGGTCCGCGGCGCGGATCGTCGACAGCCGGTGGGCGATGACCAGGAGGGTGCACTCGGCGGAGATCCGGCGGAGCGTCCGGGTCAGCAGCTGCTCGTTGGCCGCGTCGAGATGCGAGGTCGGTTCGTCCAGCAGGAGGATCTCCGGCCGGGCCAGCAGCGCGCGGGCGATCGCCACCCGCTGCTGTTCGCCGCCGGACAGCGAGGAACCGTGCTCGCCGACCTCGGTGTCGAGCCCGGAGGGCAGCCGGTCCACCAGGGCCGTCAGACCGGCCATGTCCACGACCTGGCGCAGCCACGTCTCGTCCGCGTCGGGCGCCGCGTAGCCGATGTTGTCCCGCAGCGTGCCGTACATCAGCGGGGAGTGCTGTTCCACCAGGCCGATGCGGGCCCGCCACTGGGCGATGGAGTGGTCGGTGTGGACGTCCCGCCCGTCGAAGACGATGCTCCCGCTGTCCGGTTCGTAGAACCGCCCGAGCAGACTGAACAGGGTGCTCTTGCCCGCGCCCGAGGGACCGGCCACCGCGGTGCAGCTGTTGCGGGGCACGTGGAACGACGTTCCCCTCAGGATGTCGCGGTCGGTGTAGCGGAACCGCAGATCCCGCAGGACGAGCCCCGCACCGGGACCGGACGTCGGCGCCGCTGTCCGGCGCTCACGCTCGCTCTCGACCGGCAGGTCCAGCACCTCCTGGGCCCGCTCCAGCGCCGCGAGCCCCGTCTGGAGCGCCGGGGCGATGTCGAACAGTCCGGACATCGGCGCGGCGAGGTAGTTCACGTACAGCAGGAACGCCACCAGCTCCCCCACGGTCATGGCCCCGGCGGAGACCCGCGACAGGCCCACGACGATGACCACGATCAGCGACCCCTGGACTGCGAGGTCGATGGCCGGTGACACGACGGCCGAGAGCCGGGCGGCCCGCACGTTGTGCGTGTAGACCGCGCCGTTCCGGCCGGCGAGCGCGGCGGACTCCCGGGACTCCGCGCGGTTGACGCGCACCGTCCTGATGGCGCTGAGGACCCGTTCGAGGTCGGCGGCGAGGGATCCGGTGGCGTCCTGGGCGGCGACCGTCTCCCGGCGGATGCCCTTGAGGACCGCGGCGACGACCAGTCCCGAGCTCAGCGTGACCGCCAGGACCACGGTGGCGAGCAAGGGGTCGAGCCAGACCATCACGGCGACGCCGCCCGCGACGACGATGCTGTTCACCACGGCGTTCGCGGCGTCCGTCGCCAGCACGTCGCGCAGCAGGGTGGTGTCCGTCGTCGTACGGGAGATGAGGTCGCCGACCCGCTGCCGGTCGTACACCGCCATCCGCAGCCGCAGCAGTTGGTCGATCATCGCCTGCCGCAGCCGGCGGACGATGCCCTCCCCGGCCCGGTCCAGCCGGTAGGTGGACCACGCCTGGAGCAGGGCCTGCCCGGCGAAGAGCGCGGCGAGCAGGACGAGCAGCCCGGCGACGGAACGGCTGTTCGTCGCCGCCTCGATGGTCGAGTTGACCAGCAGGGGCTGCGCCAGTCCGAGCGCCGCCCCCGTCAGGGCGCACCCGAGGGCGGTCAGCAGGGCGCGGCGGCTGCCCCGGGTCCAGCTCCACAACTGCCGGAGGGTGCCGCGGCGGGTTTCCAGTTCTTCGTCCATGACTCCGCAGAGGTTCCGATACGAGGAGGAGCGCGCTCGGGCGCTCGGGGAGGGGCTCAGTCGACGAGGTCGTACCCGCGCTCGACGGCGGTCGACAGCCACTGTTCGACCTCGACGACGCGGGTCGCGACCATGGGGTCCAGGTTTCCGCGAAGGGCGCCGGGGCTGAGTATTCCGCTCTCCAGCAGGTTCCTGGCGTCCAGTTCGGCCGGATTCACCCGGTCGACGATGGCCCGGCTGAAGATCTGTTTGGCGGTGGGCAGGCAGGCCCGCGTGCCGGGGGGCATCAACGCGATCACCTGGGACTTCATCCGCCAGTACGGATAGGGATGGTCCGGTTCGTAGCGACGGTGCAGGGGCAGCAGTTTCGCGCGCTCGGTGAACTCGGCGTCCAGGAAGGGGTCCTCGTTGCGCATCAGCCCTGCGGTGCGCAGTCGCTGGTGGGGGTAGAGGTCGCTCCACGCCTCCATGGCCGCCAGGGAGCTGTGGTGTCGCTCGTGCAGCTCCACGAGGGTACGGATCCAGTCGTTCGTCCAGCTCTCCGCCACGTCGCGGTAGGGCGCGGCGAGGAAGTCGTGCGGCGGGTTGCGGCACAACTCGGGCCAGGAGCAGGCGAGGTACGTCATGGCGCGCCGCCGTCGCCCGGTGAGCCGGGCCAGCACGCCGACGGCTTCCAGTTTCGCCGTACGGTGGTGCTCGCCCCGGTGGTCGCGCCAGTAGGCGCCGAGCGCCCGGGGACCGCGGCTCCGCAGCACCGCCGATGAGAGGTACTGGCCGCTGCCGAGAAGCTCGTCGGCCCCGTCGCCGGTGAGGAGGACGTCCGCCCCCGCGTCGTGGGCGACTTCCACCAGGAGCCGGTTCGCGTCGGGGAGGGCGTCGAGGCGTGGCCCGTCGGGGTGCCATTCCGGGGCGCCGGCCGACTGCTGGGAGAAGGGGACGATCCGCAGGTCGCACCGTGGGCCGAGGGCGTCGAGCAGTCTGCGGACGAAGGGGATGTTCGACCGACCGCGGTCGTCGGTCATCTCGATCGCCACCGCGGTGACGCGGCGCCGGTCGCCGTGTTCCAGGACGGTGTTGGCCAGGACAGCGAGGGAGTCGAGGCCACCGGAGGTGGCGACCGCGACGCCCTCGCTGTCCGCGACGGCACGCCGCAGCGAGGCGAGGAAATCCACCCGCAGGTCCCGGACGCGAGGATCACCGGAGGGCCAGGGAGGCTCCGGGGCCATGCGCGGACCGTCCTCGAAGGGATGGACCGGGCCGAATTCTCCCCTGATGGCCGGCCAGGTCAGCCAGAGGGCCAGCCTGCTGCGGGATATGCGCTCGGGCGGCATGCCGTCACCTGCCTCTTCTTACTTGCGGTCGCCGCGGTCCAGCGTCTCGGAAAGGCTGGCGAGAGCGGTGCGGATGGGGCCGGAGTTCTCGGTGGACTCCACTTCCGCGATGAACCGCCCGCGTACGCCCTTTCCGCGGATTCCGTCGCCCGGCTTGCTCTTCTTCGACATTGCTTTCTCCTTCGGTCGGATGAGAACAGGGGAAAGCGCTCCCCTTCACGGTGAAGCGAGGCGGCAGAGGCATTTCTCCGCCCGCTTCGCCGTCCATGGAATCCCGTCCAGGGAGTGGAGGGCAATACGGAGAATTGGACGAACGCGGTGTACGAAATCCCGGGTGACTTCCCTTACCACGAGAGGGCGGAGCCCGCCGGGAAGTCATTCGGACAGTTTGTGGACAGTGCCGCCCCGCGCAGTGGCGGCCGGAGCGGCGACTTCCAGCCGACGGTACGGGGGCTCGCCCGTGATCGAAGGCACGGCCGGATTCCGGAGGTGTGCCGGATGCGGGCCTCGCGGGCTTCCCGGAATTCCTCCGGACCCGAATGGCGAAACTGGCCGATGACTGCTTCCCCGGGGCAGGTGTGACCCACGTCTCAACGGTTACGGCTATTGTCTGGGATACCGTGAACGCGGCCTGTCCTGTGAATCAGACGTGTGTGCTGGCCTGATTCATGCGCTTGGTAGGGGGATTATCGGCATGGGGCGACCGTTGCGAAAGCTGACTCCGTACGTATCGGCTCAGCACCGGTTCGGTGCTGAGCTGCGCCGTTTGAGAAAACAGCAGGGAATGTCGCAGAAACAGCTCGGTCTGCTGATTATGCACAGCGGGTCCACCGTTTCGAAGGTCGAGAAGGCCGAGCGGTGGCCGAGCCGGGAGTTCGCGGATCGCAGCGATCACGTCCTCGGCGCCAAAGGGGCGCTGACCGACCTCTGGCTCAGGGCGCAGGAGGAGCGGAACGCGGACGTGCTCGCCCCCGGAGCCAGGAGGCGGCGGGCGGAAGCGGAGGGCGTCTGCGGCCGGGGCGGCGCGAGCGGACTCACCGTCCTGGACGAGGTGCTGATCCTCTCGGACTCCGACCGGCAGCGGCGCTACGACCTGCGCAGGCTGGTCGAGCGGATCGCCGCCGACCTCCGGCACCTGCGGGCCATCGTCACCGAGCAGCAGGACGCCGCCCGCCTGAGCAGGCGGGTCGACCAGGCGATCGGACTGCTGTCGGACGGCATGGAGCAGCCGCCCGGGAACACCGCCTCGGACGGTGGACCGCGGCCGGGTGCGCCGGCCGACCGGGCGCCGTCGTCCAGGCGGTGGAAAACGGCGCGTTCTCATGGTCACCCGCGGGCGGTTCTGGACAAGGGACGGGACCACTGATCACCGTGGTGCCCATGTCCTCCTCCACGCGCCCGGTTCTCCGCCCCTACGCCCCCACGGATCTGCCGGCGGTTCTCGCCCTGATCGACGAGGACCGGCTTCCCGGCCAGCCGCAGGCCCGAGCGGCCCTGTTAGCGGAGGCGTCGAGAGGCAGCGAGGAGGGGGACGGCACCTGGTGGGGCGCCTACGAGGCGCCGGACATCCTGGTCGCGGAGGACTCCGCGGACGGCGGGATCACCGGGGTGGCCGCCTTCGCGCGGCGGACGAAGGACGGTGCGGGCCTGATCCCGTGGCTGCACTGCCGGGAGGACCCGGCGGTGGCCGACGCGTTGCTCGCCCACGCCACGGCGGCCCTGTCGCCGTACTCCGTGGACGCGTTCCCGTTCGCCACCGCCCTCACCCAGGGCCTCGAAGGGCTCCCGGCCGGCCGACGGCCCCAGACCCATGCGGCGCTCAAACGCGCCGGATACACCGGTGAACGCCTCTGGCGCTACATGCGAGCCCCGCTGCCCCGCCCGGGTCTGCCCCGTGCCGAAGGAGTGAGCGTCGGACCGGCGCCGGACCGGGGGGCGTCCCAGCGGCTGGAGGTCGTACGGGACGGGCGGTCCGTCGCCGAGGCGGTGATCGGCCACCCGGTGCAGGGGATCGGCGTCCTGTGGTGGATCGAGGTCGACGAGGAGGCCCGGGGCCGGGGCACCGGCCGCGCGCTCCTCGGCTCGGCTCTCGAAGCGCTCCGCGGGCTCGGGGCCACGCAGGCGGTGCTGTACGTGGACGACGACGAGACACCGGGCGGCGAGCGCGACCGCACGGCGGCCAACCGGCTCTACGAGTCGGCCGGGTTCGAGGAGGTGGACCACCTGTGGTCCTACACGCTGGCGCCTGGCCCGCCGCCCCCCGCCCGGGAACGTTCGTAGTGGCGGGCCACCCGGGCCCGGTTGCCGCAGGAGGGCTTGCACCACTCCTGGCGGCCGTGGCTCTTGACGAAGTACCGCACGCAGCGCGGCGCGCGGCATGCCCGTAGCCGCTCGCGCTGGGGGCCGCTCAGGAAGTCGACGGCGTCGCGGGCCAGGGTGGCGATCAGCCGTACCCGGGGGTCCTCCTCGACCGACAGCAGGCGGGAGACGGGGGCCTCTCCGGCGGGCCAGGTCAGCTGCGGGGCGACGCGCTCGCGGGCGGCGGCCGTGTTGAGGAGGGCCAGTGCCTCGTCGACGGGCATCAGCCGGTGGGCGTCGGCCGGACTCGGCGGGTCGGGGCTGACCGCCCGCGCGAACAGGGACCGGACCGCCCGCCGGACGCCGACGACCGCCTCCCGCAGCTCCTCGTCCGCCACCGGAGGCGGGGCGGGGGCGCCGGTTCTCCCGCCGGTGGTCAGCAGACCGGGCTGCTGCTGGAGCCACCGGTTCGTCCCCCGGACCGTGGCCAGATCGTCGAGGACTCCGCCGTCCCCGTCGTGGCGGATGGTGCTCACCAGCTCCATGACGATGCGCTGCGCCACGGGCCGCTCCCTTCGCCGTCCCTTGTTCTGGTGCGCTCCCCAGTTTATGGGCCTCATTTTGTGGGCCTAATGGAAAACGGGAAGCAGACCTTAGGTGCAGGGTGCCCGGCGGCGGCCGACTCATGTCCGCCTGATGCTCCGCGCCTGCCCCGGCCCCCGACGCCCGTTCCGCCGCCCGCATAATCCGCGGTTCCGCAGGTGATCGTGTGCGATGATTTGCCCGCCTTCCCCGGTCGTCGGGCCGTTCCCCGGACCAGGTCGGCGCCCGCCCCCGCCCGAAGCGGCGCACGCGGTGCGTACGAAGCTTTTTGACGCGCACTCACATCGAACGCAGGCCGGCGGGGTACGGATCAAGCCGATACAGCGCTGCTCGACCCCAAGGACAGACAGCCATGACCACCGCCTCCCTGCCCCTGACGTCCGTCCGTCCGGAACCGGCCGTCACCACCGCCATCGCCGCGCCCCAGCACCTCGGGCTCTTCCTGGAGCCCCACTTCACCGTGGACCTGACGGTGACGGACGACGACGAGGACCTGGACTCCGCGTACGACGCCCTGCCCGCCCCCACCACCTCGGCGCGGGAGCCCGAGCGGACCAACCGCCGCCCCCGCCGCCGCTGAACGGCGAAGACGCGCCCTTGGCCGCCCCGGCCGAGGCGCCGCCCTCTTCGCTGCCGGGATGGTCGTCTTCGCCGCCGGGATGGTCGTCGGCGCTCCGCTGACGGCGCTCCCCAGCCGCACCCCACCCCGCCGCCGCGCGCTGCTCCTCTTCCTCGCGGTGTTCGCCGCCGCCCATGTCGCCGCTACCCTCACCCCCCGGTTAGGGGGTGCTCCTGACGACCCGGGTCGCCGGGGCCCTCGCCGACGCGGGCTTCTGAGCCGTCGCCCTGCTCCCGCTGCCGCGACCACGGCCGAGGGCCGCCGCCCCCGAGCGGGGGAGCGGCGGCCCTCAGCCGTGCACCGGAGCGCCCGCAGGCGCTTGTGAATCAGAGAACGCGGACCGCGCCGGTCGGCCGGTCGTAGTCCATGGAGCGCTGCACGGTGCCCGTGCTGGAGTTCTGCGCACCGACGAACTCGCCGCCGCCGACGTAGATCGCGACGTGGTACGCGCTGCCCGCACCGCCCCAGTACAGGATGTCCCCGGGCTGGAGGTTGTCCAGGGAGACCTGGGTGCCCGCGGTCGACTGCGACTGCGAGACGCGGGGGAGGTCGATGCCCGCCGTGCGGTAGGCGGCCTGGACCAGGCCGGAGCAGTCCCAGGCGTTCGGGCCGGTGCCGCCGGCCACGTACGCGTCGCCGACCTGCGCCTTGGCGAACGCCACGATGGACGCCGCGGAACCGCTGACGTTCGACGAGGAGGACGACGGGGCGGAAGGCGCGGAGGCGGTGTTGCCCGAGGAGCCGGAGGAGGCGCTGAGCGTCGTGCGCTCGGAGGTACGGGAGGCGCGCTCGGCGCGCTCCTGGGCCTCGGCCGCCGCCTTGGCCTTCGCCGCGGCCTCGGCCTTCTTCTTCGCCTCGGCCTCGCGGACGGCCTCGGCGTGCGCCTTCTTGGCCGTCTTGGCGGCGCTCTTCGCGGCCGCGGCCTCGTCGGCCTGCGTCTCCAGGTCCAGGGCCACCTGCTGGGTGGCCTGCGCGGACGCGGCGACGGCGGTGGAGAGCCCGGAGGTGATGGTGGGCATCTCGATCGTCTGGGTCACCGGTTCGGCCTGGGCCGGACCGGCGGCACCCGCGACCGCGATGGTGCTGAGGACGCCACCGGCAACTCCGGCTCGCAGCGCCGACTTCGAGGAACGCTGTCGGGGCTTCCGGTGGCTGGGTATGTGAGCGGTGTGGGACATGGGTACTAGCGCTATCAGGGGTGTAGGGGTCCCATCAAGAAACGTGTGTTGCGACACAGTTACGTTCGGAATCTGCGAATCCGCTTTCTGTGGGCCCTTATTGACGCCGTAACGGGCAAAACGGGCAGGTGCGATCAGGCCCGTGATCACTGACTTTCGGTAATACGCCCGAATTGCCCGTCGCCTACCATTCGTTCACGCCGATGGCCAAGCCCGGTTTTCCGGTGCGGGGTGCCGAGTGACGCAGGTCACGGTGGCGGTGTCCGGTGGCAGGCAACCCTCGCGCCCGCCGCCGAGGTCTCCCCCTCTTCCGTCCCGGTCGCCCCGCCCTCCTGTCCGGGAGGGTTCGTGGTCCATCCGGAACTTCGTGAATGCGCGCACATGTCCCCTTCGGTCCGCGCGACCCCTCGTCCGGGTGAGCGGAGGGCGGCCGGGCGCTCTTACCACTCCATCGTGGTCCACCGCCAATTTGCTTGTAGTGGCGGTCTATTGATACCGCGATACGCCTTTGACCAGCGGTAACACCGCTGAATGTCACGTCTCGTGATCACTCGGCCGCTTCGCGTACGAAGATCACCGCTCATACGACTTCATGATCGTTCGTCAGGTGGTGGAGATCACAAAGACGTTGGCGCACCCCGTGTCGCAGATCACAGGGGAGCGGGCATAGGATGCGGGGCAGTCGGGCTTGTGAACTGCCTCACATGTGCACGATCTTGGTGAGGCGGCGAGCCGGTCGCCCGATGCGGTCCAACGGTCAAGGACGACTGGAAGGAGCGAGGAGCGTGAATGCTTACACGCCCATCCTCGTGCTCGGCGCCCTCGGGGCAGGGTTTGCGATCTTCTCCGTGGTCATGGCCACGCTTATCGGCCCCAGGCGGTACAACCGGGCGAAGCTCGAAGCGTACGAGTGCGGTATCGAACCCACGCCGACACCGGCCGGAGGCGGCCGCTTTCCCATCAAGTACTACCTGACGGCGATGCTTTTCATCGTCTTCGACATCGAGATCGTCTTCCTCTATCCCTGGGCGGTCTCCTTCGACGCCCTGGGGATCTTCGGGCTCGTGGAGATGCTGCTCTTCGTGCTCACCGTCTTCGTCGCCTACGCGTATGTCTGGCGTCGCGGCGGCCTGGAATGGGACTGAGGGGCTGAGGGGCACACCATGGGACTCGAAGAGAAACTGCCGAGCGGCTTCGTTCTGACCACGGTCGAGCAGGCTGCGGGCTGGGTGCGGAAGTCCTCCGTCTTCCCGGCCACGTTCGGACTCGCCTGCTGCGCCATCGAGATGATGACGACCGGCGCGGGCCGCTACGACCTGGCGCGATTCGGGATGGAGGTCTTCCGCGGATCGCCGCGTCAGGCGGACCTGATGATCGTCGCGGGGCGGGTGAGCCAGAAGATGGCGCCCGTCCTGCGGCAGGTCTACGACCAGATGCCCAACCCCAAGTGGGTCATTTCCATGGGGGTTTGCGCTTCATCGGGTGGAATGTTCAACAATTACGCCATTGTGCAGGGTGTTGATCACATCGTCCCGGTCGATATCTATCTGCCGGGTTGTCCGCCGCGTCCCGAAATGCTGCTGGACGCCATCCTCAAGCTCCACCAGAAGATCCAGGACGGCAAGCTCGGGGTCAACGCCGAGGAGGCCGCCCGCGAGGCGGAGGACGCCGCCCTCAAGGCGCTGCCCCTGATCGAGATGAAGGGGCTGCTGCGGTGAGCGAGCACACCCACGGCGAGGAGGGCGACGGCAACGCCGTCCCCGCCCCCCGCGACACCGGCGGCGAGGTCATCCGCGTCCGCAGGGGCATGTTCGGCGCGAACAACGGCGGCGACACCTCCGGTTACGGCGGGCTCGTCCGCACGGTCACCCTGCCGGGAGCCTCCTCCCGCCCCTACGGCGGCTGGTTCGACGAGGTGGCCGACGAGCTCGAAGGGGCCCTGGAGGAAGGGGACCTGCTCCCCTCGAACGCCATCGAGAAGACCGTCGTCGACCGCGACGAGCTGACCTTCCACATCGCCCGCGAGCACCTGCTCCAGGTGACCCGCACCCTGCGCGACGACCCCGCCCTGCGCTTCGAGCTCTGCACCGGCGTCAGCGGCGTCCACTTCCCCGGCGACAAGGGCCGCGAACTGCACGCCGTCTACCACCTGCGGTCCCTCACGCACGGCCGGATCATCCGGCTGGAGGTCTCCGCCCCGGACAGCGACCCGCACGTCCCCTCGCTCGTCGAGGTCTACCCGACCAACGACTGGCACGAGCGGGAGGCGTACGACTTCTTCGGGCTCGTCTTCGACGGGCACCCCGCCCTGACCCGGATCATGATGCCGGACGACTGGCAGGGCTTCCCGCAGCGCAAGGACTACCCGCTCGGCGGCATCGCCGTCGAGTACAAGGGCGCCCAGATCCCGGCTCCGGACCAGCGGAGGTCGTACTCCTGATGACCACTCCCCGAGCAACCCCCCGTGCCACGACCGAGGGGACCGTCTACACGGTCACCGGCGGCGACTGGGACGAGGTCGTCGAATCCGCCGTCAAGTCCGACGACGAGCGCATCATCGTCAACATGGGTCCCCAGCACCCGTCCACGCACGGCGTGCTGCGGCTGATCCTGGAGATCGACGGCGAGACCGTCACCGAGGCCCGCTGCGGCATCGGCTACCTCCACACCGGCATCGAGAAGAACCTCGAATTCCGCAGCTGGACCCAGGGCACCACCTTCGTCACGCGGATGGACTACCTGACGCCGTTCTTCAACGAGACGGCGTACTGCCTGGGCGTGGAGAAGCTCCTCGGCATCGAGGACCAGATCCCCGACCGGGCCACGGTCATCCGCGTGCTCCTGATGGAGCTCAACCGGATCTCCTCGCACCTGGTCTGCATCGCGACCGGCGGCATGGAACTGGGCGCGACCACGATCATGATCTACGGCTTCCGCGATCGTGAACTGGTTCTCGACCTCTTCGAGCTGATCACCGGCCTGCGGATGAACCACGCCTTCGTCCGCCCCGGCGGCCTCGCCCAGGACCTGCCCCCGGGCGCGGTCGACCAGCTGCGCGAGTTCATCAAGACCATGAAGAAGAACCTGCCGGAGTACGACAAGCTCGCCACCGGCAACCCCATCTTCAAGGCCCGGATGAAGGACGTCGGCTACCTCGACCTCACCGGCTGCATGGCCCTCGGCGCCACCGGACCGGTCCTGCGCTCCGCCGGGCTCCCGCACGACCTGCGCAAGAGCGACCCCTACTGCGGCTACGACACCTACGACTTCGAGGTGCCCGTCGCCGACACCTGCGACTCCTACGGACGCTTCCTCATCCGCATGGACGAGATGCGCGAGTCGCTCCGGATCATCGAACAGTGCCTGGAGCGGCTGGAGCCGGGCCCGGTCATGGTCGCCGACAAGAAGATCGCCTGGCCCGCCCAGCTCGCCCTGGGCGCCGACGGCCTCGGCAACTCGCTCGACCACATCCGGAACATCATGGGCACCTCCATGGAGGCCCTGATCCACCACTTCAAGCTGGTGACCGAAGGCTTCCGGGTCCCGGCCGGGCAGACGTACACCGCCGTCGAGTCCCCCAAGGGCGAACTCGGCGTGCACGTCGTCTCCGACGGCGGCACCCGCCCCTACCGGGTCCACTTCCGCGACCCGTCCTTCACCAACCTCCAGGCCATGGCGGCGATGTGCGAAGGCGGCCAGGTCGCCGACGTCATCGTCGCCGTCGCGTCCATCGACCCCGTGATGGGAGGCGTCGACCGGTGACGACACCACGCCAAGACGTCAGTCTGGGGATGCCGCAGCTCCCCGCCACCCCCTACCCGGCCGAGGTGCGCGCCCGGCTCGACGCGGACGCGAAGGAGGTGATCGCCCGCTACCCCGGCAGCCGCTCCGCCCTGCTGCCGCTGCTGCACCTCGTGCAGTCCGAGGAGGGCCACGTCTCCCGTACGGGCGTCGCCTTCTGCGCCGAGACGCTGGACCTCACCACCGCCGAGGTCACCGCCGTCGCCACCTTCTACTCCATGTACCGGCGCAAGGCCGGCGGCGACTACCAGGTCGGCGTCTGCACCAACACCCTGTGCGCCGTGATGGGCGGCGACGCCATCTTCGACACGCTCAAGGAGCACCTCGGGGTCGGCAACAACGAGACCACCGAGGACGGCAAGGTCACCCTCGAACACATCGAGTGCAACGCCGCCTGCGACTTCGCGCCCGTCGTGATGGTCAACTGGGAGTTCTTCGACAACCAGACGCCGGAGAGCGCCACCCGGCTCGTCGACGACCTGATCGCGGGCCGGACCGTCGAGCCCACCCGGGGCGCCCCGCTCTGCTCGTACAAGGAGACCGCCCGCATCCTGGCCGGGTTCCCCGACGAGCGCCCCGGCGCCGTCGCGGCCACCGGTGGCGCGGGCCCCGCCTCGCTGATCGGGCTGAAGCTCGCCAAGGGGGAGGCGCCGCAGGCGCGCGTGGTCTCCCCCCGCGGCGAGCGCCCGCACGGCGACGCCCAGCCGCAGGACGGCGCACAGGTCCACGACCCGTCGCCGACCGAACGCCTCAGCTCGCACGACGCGCCGCAGCAGACCTCGGCCTCCGACCCGGAGCACCCGGCCGGGCCCGCGGCCGAGGAGGGGGAGTGATGACCGTGGCAGCCGAGATCGACCGCAACGGGACGAGTCCCGAGAAACTGCTCGCACCCGTCCTCTCCTCCTTCTGGGACCAGCCCGAGTCCTGGACCCTGGAGACCTACCGCCGCCACGAGGGCTACGAGGGGCTGCGCAAGGCGCTCGCCATGCCGCCCGACGACCTCATCGCGTACGTCAAGGACTCCGGTCTGCGCGGCCGCGGCGGCGCGGGCTTCCCCACCGGGATGAAGTGGCAGTTCATCCCGCAGGGGGACGGCAAACCGCACTATCTGGTTGTCAACGCCGACGAGTCGGAGCCGGGGACCTGCAAGGACATCCCGCTCCTCTTCGCGAACCCGCACAGCCTCATCGAGGGCATCGTGATCGCCTGTTACGCGATCCGTTCGTCGCACGCGTTCATCTACCTGCGCGGTGAGGTCGTCCCCGTGCTGCGACGACTGCACGAGGCCGTACGAGAGGCGTACGAGGCGGGTTATCTGGGGACGAACATCCTGGGTTCAGGACTCGATCTGGAACTCACGGTGCACGCGGGCGCCGGTGCGTACATCTGTGGTGAGGAAACCGCGCTGCTCGACTCTCTCGAAGGACGGCGTGGCCAGCCCCGGCTGCGACCTCCCTTCCCCGCGGTCGCCGGTCTGTACGCCTGCCCCACTGTGGTGAACAACGTCGAGTCCATCGCGTCGGTTCCCGCGATCCTGAACAAGGGCAAGGACTGGTTCAGGTCGATGGGCAGCGAGAAGTCCCCGGGCTTCACGCTCTACTCGCTCAGCGGCCACGTCACCAGCCCCGGCCAGTACGAGGCCCCGCTCGGTATCACGCTGCGCCAGCTGCTCGACATGAGCGGCGGCATGCGGGCCGGACACCGGCTGAAGTTCTGGACCCCGGGCGGCTCCTCCACCCCGATGTTCACCGACGAACACCTCGACGTCCCCCTCGACTACGAGGGCGTCGGCGCCGCCGGGTCCATGCTCGGCACCAAGGCGCTCCAGTGCTTCGACGAGACGACCTGCGTGGTGCGGGCCGTCACCCGCTGGACCGAGTTCTACGCCCACGAGTCCTGCGGCAAGTGCACACCCTGCCGCGAAGGCACGTACTGGCTGGTCCAGTTGCTCCGTGACATCGAGGCGGGCAAGGGCCGGATGTCCGACCTGGACAAGCTCAACGACATCGCCGACAACATCAACGGCAAGTCGTTCTGCGCGCTGGGCGACGGCGCGGCCTCGCCGATCTTCTCCTCGCTGAAGTACTTCCGCGAGGAGTACGAGCAGCACATCACCGGCCAGGGCTGCCCGTTCGACCCCGCCCGGTCCACGGCCTGGGCCGACGACAAGAACACCGACGGCACCAACGCTCACCGGGGGGTGAACGCATGACAGTCACCACGAGTGCGCCCTCCGGGGGCGGCGAGGCGGCGGTCCCGCCCGAGGACCTGGTCACGCTGACCATCGACGGCATCGAGATCAGCGTCCCCAAGGGGACCCTGGTCATCCGGGCCGCCGAACTCCTCGGCATCGAGATCCCGCGCTTCTGCGACCACCCGCTCCTCGACCCGGCCGGGGCCTGCCGCCAGTGCATCGTGGAGGTGGAGGGCCAGCGCAAGCCGATGGCCTCCTGCACCATCACCTGCACCGACGGCATGGTCGTCAAGTCGCAGATCACCTCTCCTGTCGCCGAGAAGGCGCAGAAGGGCGTGATGGAGCTGCTGCTGATCAACCACCCGCTGGACTGCCCGGTCTGCGACAAGGGCGGCGAGTGCCCGCTCCAGAACCAGGCGATGTCGCACGGCGGCGCCGACTCCCGCTTCGAGGGGAAGAAGCGCACCTTCGAGAAGCCCGTCCCGATCTCCACCCAGGTGCTGCTGGACCGTGAGCGATGCGTGCTCTGCGCACGCTGCACCCGGTTCTCCAACCAGGTGGCGGGCGACCCGATGATCGAGCTGATCGAACGCGGCGCGCTCCAGCAGGTCGGCACCGGCGAGGGCGACCCCTTCGAGTCGTACTTCTCCGGCAACACCATCCAGATCTGCCCGGTCGGCGCGCTCACCTCTGCGGCGTACCGGTTCCGCTCCCGCCCCTTCGACCTGGTCTCCACGCCCTCGGTGTGCGAGCAGTGCGCGGGCGGCTGCTCGATGCGGACCGACCACCGCCGCGGCAAGGTCATGCGGCGCCTCGCGGCCAACGAGCCCGAGGTCAACGAGGAGTGGATCTGCGACAAGGGGAGGTTCGGCTTCCGCTACGCCCAGCAGCGCGACCGCCTCACCACCCCGCTCGTCCGCAACGCCGAGGGCGTCCTGGAACCGGCGAGCTGGCCCGAGGCGCTCGAAGCCGCCGCGGCCGGTCTCCTCGCCGCCCGCGGCCGGACCGGCGTCCTGACCGGCGGCAGGCTGACCGTCGAGGACTCCTACGCGTACAGCAAGTTCGCCCGGGTCGCCCTCGACACCAACGACATCGACTTCCGCTCCCGGGTCCACAGCTCCGAGGAGGCCGACTTCCTGGCCGCCCGGGTCGCCGGACGCGGCCGGGACCTGGACGGCACGGGGGTCACGTACACCGCGCTGGAGAAGGCCCCCGCGGTGCTGCTCGCCGGGTTCGAGTCCGAGGAGGAGGCCCCCGGGGTCTTCCTCAGGCTGCGCAAGGCCCACCGCAAGAGCGGTCAGCGGACCTTCTCGATCGCCTCGCACGCCACCCGGGGCCTGGAGAAGGCGGGCGGCACCCTGCTGCCCGCAGCCCCCGGCACCGAGTCCGAGTGGCTGGACGCGCTCGCGGGCGGCGTCGGCCTGGAGGGCGAGGGGGCCGCGGCCGCCGAGGCGCTGCGCGCGGAGCACTCCCTGATCATCGTCGGCGAACGGCTCGCCGGAGTGCCCGGCGCGCTCTCCGCCGTCCTGCGCACCGCCACGGCCACCGGCGCACGCCTGGTGTGGATTCCGCGCCGGGCGGGCGACCGGGGCGCGATCGAGGCGGGCGCGCTCCCCTCGCTGCTGCCCGGCGGCCGCCCGGCCACCGACCCGCGGGCCCGCGACGAGGTGGCCGCCGTGTGGCGCGTCGCCGAACTCCCCGCCCGCCACGGCCGCGACACCGGCCAGATCGTCGAGGCCGCGGCCACCGGCGAACTGGGCGCGCTGCTCGTCGCCGGGGTCGGCGTCGAGGACCTGCCGGACCCGGCCCGTGCCCTTGAGGCCCTGGACGAGGTCGGTTTCCTGGTCTCGCTGGAGCTGCGGCCGAGCGCGGTCACCGACCGGGCCGACGTGGTCTTCCCGGTCGCCGCCGTCGTCGAGAAGTCCGGCACCTTCCTCAACTGGGAGGGCCGGGCGAGGATGTTCCAGGCGGCGCTGAAGCCCGAGCAGATGTCCCGGACTCTCTCGCCGACGGACGCCCGCGTCCTGCACATGCTGGCCGACGCCATGGACGTGCACTTCGCGCTGCCGGACCTGACCGCCGCCCGCCGCGAACTGGACCGGCTCGGCGGCTGGGAAGGCGGTCACGCGGACGACCCGCGTGAGGCCGCGCGGCCGCTGCCCCGGCCCGGAGACGGCGAGGCGGTCCTCGCGGGCCACCGGATGCTGCTGGACCTCGGCCGCCTCCAGGAGGGCGACACCGCGCTCGCCGGGACGCGGCACGCGGCGCTCGCCCGGCTCTCGGCCACCACCGCGGCCGAGACCGGCGTCAAGGACGGCGACCTGCTCGCTGTCACCGGACCCGCCGGCACCGTCGAACTGCCCCTCGCCGTCACCGACATGCCGGACCGGGTGGTCTGGGTGCCGCTGAACTCGGTGGGCCGCGGCATCCCCGCCGACACCGGTGCGCACCCCGGCGGCCTGGTGCGGATCGGCCCCGCCGCCGCACCGGGCGCTCCCGTCGAACCATCGGAGGTACGAGCGTGACTGGCCTCACCGCACTCACGACGGCGCCCGAGCGTGCCGTCCTCGCCGCCGAGGACCTCTCGATGTTCGGCGCCGACCCCTGGTGGCTGGTGCTGCTCAAGGCGGTCTTCTGCTTCGCGTTCCTGATGCTGATCGTGCTCTTCTCGATCGTCTGGGAGCGCAAGGTCGTCGCCTGGATGCAGCTGCGCATCGGGCCCAACCGGCACGGCCCCTGGGGGCTTCTCCAGTCGCTCGCCGACGGCGTCAAGCTGATGCTGAAGGAGGACGTGGTCGTCAAGGGCTCGGACAAGGCGGTCTACATCCTCGCCCCGATCCTCGCGGCCATCCCCGCCTTCATGGCGATCGCGGTGATCCCCTTCGGGCCCGCGGGCAACGAGATCTCGATCTTCGGCACCCGTACCACGATGCAGCTGACGGACCTGCCGATCGCCGCGCTGTACATCCTCGCGGTCGGCGCGGTCGGCGTGTACGGATTCGTCCTCGGCGGCTGGTCCTCGGGATCGACGTACCCGCTGCTCGGCGGAATCCGCAGCTGTGCCCAGATGATCAGCTACGAGATCGCGATGGGCGCCGCCTTCGCCTCGGTCTTCCTCTACTCCGGTTCGATGTCGACCTCGACGATCGTGGAGGCGCAGGCCGACCGGTGGTACATCATCCTGCTCCCGGTCTCCTTCCTCATCTACATGGTGACCATGGTCGGTGAGGCCAGCCGGGCGCCGTTCGACATGCCGGAGTCCGAGGGCGACCTGGTCGGCGGCTTCAACACCGAGTACAGCTCGATCAAGTTCGCGATGTTCATGCTCGCCGAGTACATCCACATGGTGACCGTGTCGATGATCGCGGTGACGCTGTTCCTCGGCGGCTGGCGGGCCCCGGCCCCCATCTCCCTGTTCTGGGAGGGCGCGAACCACGGCTGGTGGCCGATGCTCTGGTTCTTCCTCAAGCTCCAGGCGCTGATCTTCTTCTTCATCTGGCTGCGCGGCACCCTGCCCCGGGTCCGCTACGACCAGCTGATGAAGCTGGGCTGGAAGGTCCTGATCCCGGTCTCGGTGGTCTGGCTGATGCTCGTGGCCACCGTCCGCGCCCTGCGCAACGAGGGCTACGACTTCTCACGGATCGTGATGTACGTCGCCGCGGCGGTGATCGCGATCCTGCTGATCTCCTTCGTCGTCGACATGTACCGCGACCGCAGGACCAGGGCCGGGACGGAAGAGGCCGGCCCGGAGCCCGCCTTCGACCCGATGGCGGGCGGGTACCCGGTGCCGCCGCTGCCCGGACAGTCCCTCCCACCGGTGCCCCGGCGCAGGCCGCGGCACGAGCGGGAGCTGGTTGTCAGTGGTGGGCCCGATACTCAGAGTGACGGAAACGCGAGTGACGGAAAGGAGGTCGGCGGTGTCTGAGAAACCAGAGCTCACGGGCTCATCGGGATCCGCTGGGTCCTCGGGCGAATCGGGAGCGGCGGGGGAGAAGTTCCAGAACCCCGTGGCCGGCTTCGGCGTGACCTTCAAGGCCATGTTCAAGAAGCGGCTCACCGAGCAGTATCCGGAGACGCCGAAGGTCACGGCGCCCCGCTTCCACGGCCGCCACCAGCTCAACCGCCACCCGGACGGCCTGGAGAAGTGCGTCGGCTGCGAGCTGTGCGCCTGGGCCTGTCCGGCCGACGCCATCTACGTGGAGGGCGCGGACAACACCGAGGAGGAGCGCTACTCCCCGGGTGAGCGCTACGGCCGCGTCTACCAGATCAACTACGCGCGCTGCATCCTGTGCGGACTGTGCATCGAGGCGTGCCCCACCCGGGCGCTGACGATGACCAACGAGTTCGAGCTGGCCAACACCACCCGCGAGAGCCTCATCTACACCAAGGACGAGCTGCTCGCGGGCCTGGACGAGGGCATGGTCGACAGCCCGCACGCGATCTTCCCCGGCATGGACGAACAGGACTACTACCGGGGTCTGGTCACCGAGGCCGCGCCCGGCACGGTCCGTCAGACGGCCGTCTCCCGGGGCGAGAGCGACAAGCCGGACGGGGACGGCGGGACCGGCGGGACGGAAGGGACCGGCGGGGCCGACGCGTCCGACGAGGACCCGATCGCCTCGACCCGGGCCGCAGGCGCCCGGCAGGACAAGGGGGTGGGCGCGTGAACGCGCTGGCCGCAGCCACCACCACCTCCACCGGTGAGGCCGTCCAGTTCTGGATCCTGGGCACCGTCGCCGTGGTCGGGGCACTCTCCACGGTCCTGATGAAGAAGGCCGTGCACAGCGCCCTGTCGCTCGCCGGGACCATGGTGATCCTGGCCGTCTTCTACCTCGCCAACGGGGCGTACTTCCTCGGCATCGTCCAGATCGTCGTCTACACCGGCGCGATCATGATGCTGTTCCTCTTCGTCGTCATGCTGGTCGGCGTCACCGCGGCGGACTCCCTGAAGGAGACCCTCAAGGGCCAGCGCTGGCTGGCGCTCGGCTGTGCGCTCGGCTTCGCCATCCTGCTGACCGCGGGCATCGGCAACGCCTCGCTGAGCACGTTCAACGGGCTCGGCGCGGCCAACGCCCAGCACGGCGGGAACGTCGAGGGACTCGCCAACCTCATCTTCACCAAGTACGTCTTCGCCTTCGAGATCACCGGCGCTCTGCTGATCACCGCGACGGTCGGCGCGATGGTGCTCACGCACCGCGAGCGCACCGAACGGGCCCGCACACAGCGGGAGATGGCCGAGCAGCGGGTGCGCGAGGGCAAGCACCTGCCCCCGCTGCCCGCCCCCGGCGTCTACGCCCGGCACAACGCGGTCGACATCCCCGGTCTGCTCCCCGACGGCACGCCGTCCGAGCTGACCGTCATGCAGACACTGCGCCGCCGCGGCCAGATGCGGGACGTCTCGCAGGAGTCCCTCGCCGACCTCAGGGCCCTGGAGCAGCGCTCCGGGGAGCGGCTCGGACGTGGGGACGCGGACGCCACGGCGCGCGGGACCGGTCCCGCCGCCGCGGCGGAGAATTCGGAGGCCGCCAAGTGAACCCGGTCAACTACCTCTACCTCGCGGCCCTGCTGTTCGCGATCGGCGCCTCCGGGGTGCTGATCCGGCGGAACGCGATCGTGGTGTTCATGTGCATCGAGCTGATGCTCAACGCGTGCAACCTGACGCTCGTCGCGTTCTCCCGGATGCACGGCAACCTCGACGGGCAGATCGTCGCCTTCTTCACGATGGTCGTCGCCGCCGCGGAAGTCGTCGTCGGACTCGCGATCATCGTGTCGTTGTTCCGCTCCCGCCACTCGGCCTCGGTCGACGACGCCAGCCTGATGAAGCTGTAAGGGGTCCGGAAACGTGGAGAACCTGATCGCGCTGCTCGTCGCGGCGCCCCTGCTCGGAGCGGCGGTCCTGCTCTGCGGCGGACGCCGGCTGGACGGGGCCGGCCACTGGCTCGGCACGGCACTGGCCGCCGCCTCCTTCGTCGTCGGCCTGGTGCTGTTCGCCGACATGCTGGGGAAGGGCGCCGAGGACCGGGCCCTGCACCAGCACCTGTTCAGCTGGATCCCGGTGGAGGGTTTCCAGGCCGACATCGCCTTCCAGCTCGACCAGCTGTCGATGACGTTCGTCCTGCTCATCACCGGTGTGGGCACCCTGATCCACATCTACTCCATCGGCTACATGGAGCACGACGAGCGCAGGCGCCGCTTCTTCGGCTATCTCAACCTGTTCCTCGCGGCGATGCTGATCCTGGTCATCGCCGACAACTACCTGCTGCTGTACGTCGGGTGGGAGGGCGTCGGTCTGGCGTCGTTCCTGCTCATCGGCTTCTGGCAGCACAAGCCCAGCGCGGCCACCGCCGCCAAGAAGGCCTTCCTGGTCAACCGGGTCGGCGACGTCGGCCTGTCGATCGCCATCATGCTGATGTTCACCACCTTCGGCACCTTCGCCTTCGGCCCGGTGCTGGACTCGGTGGGCGAGAGCGGCCAGGGCACGCTGACCGCCATCGGCCTGATGCTGCTGCTGGCCGCCTGCGGCAAGTCGGCCCAGGTGCCGCTCCAGTCCTGGCTGGGTGACGCGATGGAGGGCCCGACCCCGGTCTCCGCCCTCATCCACGCCGCGACCATGGTCACCGCCGGTGTCTATCTCATCGTCCGCTCCGGCGCGATCTTCAACGCCGCCCCGGACGCCCAGCTGGTCGTGGTCATCGTCGGCGCGGTCACACTGATCTTCGGTGCGATCGTCGGTTGCGCGAAGGACGACATCAAGAAGGCCCTCGCGGGCTCCACGATGTCGCAGATCGGGTACATGATCCTGGCCGCGGGCCTCGGTCCCATCGGCTACGTCTTCGCGATCATGCACCTGGTGACGCACGGCTTCTTCAAGGCCGGGCTGTTCCTCGGCGCGGGCTCGGTCATGCACGGCATGAACGACGAGGTCGACATGCGCAAGTACGGGGGCCTGCGGAAGTACATGCCGGTCACCTTCGTCACCTTCGGTCTCGGCTACCTCGCGATCATCGGCTTCCCGGGCCTGTCCGGCTTCTTCTCCAAGGACAAGATCATCGAGGCGGCTTTCGCCAAGGGCGGCGCCGAGGGCTGGATCCTCGGCTCGGTGGCCCTGCTGGGCGCCGCGATCACCGCGTTCTACATGACACGGGTGATGCTGATGACGTTCTTCGGCGAGAAGCGCTGGCAGCCCGACGCGGAGGGCCACGAGCCGCATCCGCACGAGTCCCCGAAGTCGATGACGGTCCCGATGATCGTGCTGGCCTTCGGCTCGGTGTTCGCCGGTGGGTTCTTCGCCATCGGCGACCGGTTCGTCACCTGGCTGGAGCCGGTGACGGGATACGACCACGGGCACTCCCCGCTCAGCGCGGCCACCGTCACCGGGGCCACCGTGGTGGCGCTCCTCGTCGGTGTCGCCATCGCCTGGTCGGTGTACGGACGCAAGCCGGTCCCGGTGGTCGCCCCGCGCGGTTCGGTCCTCACCCGGGCCGCCCGGCGCGACCTCCTCCAGGACGACTTCAACCACGTGGTCCTGGTCCGCGGCGGCGAGCACCTCACCCGCTCGCTGGTCTACGTGGACCACTCCCTGGTCGACGGCGTCGTCAACGGCACGGCCGCCTCGGTCGGCGGGCTCTCCGGACGGCTGCGCAAGCTCCAGAACGGCTACGCCCGCACCTACGCGGTCTCGATGTTCGGCGGTGCGGCGGTCGTCATCGCCGCGACCCTGCTGATGAGGGCGGTCTGATCACATGTCCTTTCCCCTCCTGACCGCGACGGCGGCGCTCCCGGCGATCGGCGCGATCGCCACCGCCGCCGTCCCCGCCGCGCGGCGCACCGCGGCCAAGTGGCTCGCGCTGCTCTTCTCCCTGGGCACGCTCGTCCTGGCGGCCGTCGTCTTCGTCCGTTTCGAACCGGGCGGCGACCGCTACCAGCTCACCGAGTCCCACGCCTGGATCGCCGACTTCGGCGTCCGCTACGACCTGGGCGTCGACGGCATCGGGGTGGCGCTGCTCGCCCTGACCGCGCTGCTCATCCCGTTCGTCATCGTCGCGGGCTGGCACGACGCGGACCCCCTGGAGACGAAGTCCTCGCGCTGGCGTCCGACGCAGGGCTTCTTCGCCCTGATCCTCATGGTCGAGGCCATGGTGATCCTGTCGTTCGTCGCGACCGACGTCTTCCTCTTCTACATCCTGTTCGAAGCCATGCTCATCCCGATGTACTTCCTCATCGGCGGCTTCGGGGACCGGGCCCACGCGGGCACCGACGAGAACGCCGCGGCGCAACGCTCGTACGCGGCGGTCAAGTTCCTCCTGTACAACCTGGCCGGCGGTCTGATCATGCTGGCCGCGGTCATCGGCCTGTACGTGGTCGCGGGCAGCTTCTCGCTCCCGGAGATCGCCGAGGCCCGCGCCAACGGCTCGCTGGAGATGGCGACCAGCACCGAACGGTGGCTGTTCCTCGGGTTCTTCTTCGCGTTCGCGGTGAAGGCCCCGCTGTGGCCGCTGCACACCTGGCTGCCGAACGCGATGGGTGAGGCCACCGCCCCGGTCGCGGTGCTGATCACCGCGATCGTCGACAAGGTCGGCACGTTCGCGATGCTCCGCTTCTGCCTCGGGCTGTTCCCGGAGGCCAGTAAGTGGGCCACCCCGGTGATCATCGCCCTGGCGCTGGTCTCCATCGTCTACGGGGCGCTGCTGGCGGTCGGCCAGCGCGACATCAAGCGGCTCATCGCCTACGCCTCGATCTCGCACTTCGGCTTCATCATCCTCGGCATCTTCGCGATGACCAGCCAGGGCCAGTCGGGCGCCACGCTCTACATGGTCAACCACGGCATCTCGACGGCCGCGCTGCTGCTGGTCGCCGGATTCCTCATCACCCGGCGCGGCTCGCGGCTCATCGCGGACTACGGCGGGGTGCAGAAGGTCGCCCCCGTGCTGGCGGGGACGTTCCTCATCGGCGGGCTCGCCACCCTGTCGCTGCCCGGACTCGCCCCGTTCGTCAGTGAGTTCCTGGTCCTGGTCGGCACGTTCAGCGCGTATCCGGTGGCCGGGATCATCGCCACCTCCGGCATCGTGCTCGCCGCGCTCTACGTCCTGGTCCTCTACCAGCGCACGATGACCGGGCCGGTCCAGGAGTCGGTCCGCTCCATGCCCGACCTGAAGGGCCGGGAGCTGGCCGTGGCGGTGCCGCTGATCGCCGTGCTGATCTTCCTGGGCGTCTTCCCGAAGCCGCTCACCGACGTCGTCAACCCGGCGGTCGAGCACACCATGTCCGACGTACAGAAGAAGGACCCCCAGCCCGACGTGGAGGCCGCCAAGTGAGCGCAACAGCTGTCCACAGCCTGTGGACGACGGCGAGCGGGGTGACATCGGCGGCGCCCGGCGACTCGTTCTCGGCGCCGAAGATCGAGTACACCCAGCTGATGCCCGTCCTGATCATCGTGGGCATCGCGGTCGTGGGCATCCTGGTGGAGGCCTTCGTGCCGCGCCGGGCCCGCTACCACACCCAGCTCTTCCTGACGGTGACGGCGATCGCCGCCTCCTTCGCCGCGATCGTCGGCCTCGCGGCCGGGGGCTACGGCACCACGAAGGCCCAGATCGCCGCCATGGGCGCCATCGCGATCGACGGTCCCACCCTGTTCCTCCAGGGCACCATCCTGCTGGTCGCCATGGTGGCGGTCTTCACCTTCGCCGAGCGCCGACTCGACCCCACCTCCCACGGCAACCGGGTCGACTCCTTCGCCGCCCAGCCGGGGGCCGTGCCGGGCAGCGAGGGCGAGAAGGCCGCGGTCCGGGCCGGGTTCGCCACGACCGAGGTCTTCCCGCTGCTGATGTTCTCGGTGGCGGGCCTGCTGGTCTTCCCGGCCGCCAACGACCTGCTGACGCTCTTCATCGCGCTGGAGGTCTTCTCCCTCCCGCTCTACCTCCTGTGCGCCGTCGCCCGCCGCAAGCGGCTGATGTCGCAGGAGGCGGCCGTGAAGTACTTCCTGCTCGGCGCGTTCTCCTCGGCGTTCCTGCTGTTCGGCATCGCCCTCCTCTACGGCTACGCGGGCTCCCTCTCGTACGCCACCATCGCCAACGTCGTCGACGGCTCGGTCCTGGAGATCGACCCGGCCCTCGCCGACACCATGGGCAACGACGCGCTGCTGCTCATCGGCGGCGCGATGCTCCTGACCGGCCTGCTGTTCAAGGTCGGTGCGGTGCCGTTCCACATGTGGACCCCGGACGTCTACCAGGGCGCACCGACCCCGGTCACCGGGTTCATGGCCGCCGCGACGAAGGTCGCCGCGTTCGGCGCGCTGCTGCGCCTGCTGTACGTGGCGCTGCCGGGCCTCACCTGGGACCTGCGGCCGGTGCTGTGGGCGGTGGCGATCCTCACCATGCTGGGCGGGGCGATCGTCGCGATCACCCAGACCGACATCAAGCGGCTGCTGGCCTACTCCTCGATCGCGCACGCGGGCTTCATCCTCGCGGGCGTCATCGCGGCCAGTCCGGAGGGCATCTCCTCGGTCCTCTTCTACCTCGCGGCCTACTCCTTCGTGACGGTCGGCGCGTTCGCCGTGGTCACGCTGGTCCGGGACGCGGGCGGCGAGGCGACGCACCTGTCGAAGTGGGCCGGGCTCGGCCGCCGCTCGCCGCTGGTCGCGGCGGTCTTCGCGGTGTTCCTGCTGGCGTTCGCCGGTATTCCGCTGACCTCCGGGTTCTCGGGGAAGTTCGCGGTGTTCAAGGCGGCCGCCGAGGGCGGCGCGGGTGCGCTGGTCGTCGTCGGGGTGCTCTCCTCGGCGGTCGCGGCGTTCTTCTACATCCGCGTCATCGTCCTGATGTTCTTCAGCGAGCCGAAGGCGGACGGCCCCACGGTCGCCGTCCCGTCCCCGCTGACCATGACGACGATCGCGGTGGGCGTCGCCGTCACCCTGGTGCTCGGCCTGGCCCCGCAGTACTTCCTGGACCTGGCGAGCCAGGCGGGGGTCTTCGTGCGGTAGCCCGGTTGCGAGGGGCGAGGACAACGCCGGTCGGTCCGATATCCACGGACCGTCCGGCGTTGTCACTGCGGCCGCCTATCGTGGACGGGGACGAGAGCAGGACGGGCGGGGCGGCCCCAGGCGCGGCCCCCGGGGGACAGAGCATTGGGCGTGACCATGGATGTGACCGGGACGGTGACCGAGACCCCTGCGGGCGACGGGAGCGAGGCGCTGAGCACACTGCACCGCGTCTTCGGCTACGAGTCGTTCCGCGGCGAGCAGGGCGCGGTCATCGAGCACGTGGTGGCCGGTGGCGACGCCGTGGTCCTCATGCCCACCGGCGGCGGAAAGTCCCTGTGCTACCAGATCCCGTCCCTGGTCCGGCGCGGGACGGGCGTCGTGGTCTCGCCGCTGATCGCCCTCATGCAGGACCAGGTCGACGCGCTGCGCGCGCTGGGTGTGCGGGCCGGGTTCATGAACTCCACGCAGGACTTCGACGAGCGCCGCTCGATGGAGGCGCAGTTCCTCGCGGGCGAGCTGGACATCCTCTACCTGGCTCCGGAGCGGCTCCGCCTCGACTCGACCCTCTCGCTGCTGGCCCGCGGCGAGGTCTCCGTCTTCGCGATCGACGAGGCGCACTGCGTCGCGCAGTGGGGCCACGACTTCCGCCCCGACTATCTGGCCCTGTCGGTCCTCGGCGAGCGCTGGCCGGACGTCCCGCGCATCGCCCTGACGGCGACCGCGACCAACGCCACGCACGAGGAGATCACCCGCCGCCTCGGCATGCCGGACGCGAAGCACTTCGTGGCCAGCTTCGACCGGCCGAACATCCAGTACCGGATCGTCCCCAAGTCCGAGCCGAAGAAGCAGCTCCTGACCTTTCTCAAGGAGGAGCACGCCGGGGACGCGGGCATCGTCTACTGCCTCTCGCGCAACTCCACCGAGAAGATCGCGGAGTATCTCAGCCGCAACGGCGTGGCGGCCGTGCCGTACCACGCGGGCCTGGACGCCGTCACGCGCGCCGACCACCAGGCGCGGTTCCTCCGGGAGGAGGGGCTGGTCGTCGTCGCGACGATCGCCTTCGGCATGGGCATCGACAAGCCGGACGTCCGCTTCGTCGCCCACCTGGACCTTCCCAAGTCCGTCGAGGGCTACTACCAGGAGACCGGCCGCGCGGGCCGCGACGGGGAGCCGTCGACGGCCTGGATGGCGTACGGGCTCCAGGACGTCGTCCAGCAGCGCAAGCTGATCCAGGGCGGCGAGGGCGACGAGGCGTTCCGTCGCCGGGCCGCCTCCCACCTGGACTCGATGCTGGCCCTGTGCGAGACGGTCCAGTGCCGCCGTGCCCAGCTCCTGACGTACTTCGGCCAGGAGCCGACGGCCGACGCCTGCGGCAACTGCGACACCTGCCTGACCCCGCCGGAGACCTGGGACGGCACGGTCGTCTCCCAGAAGCTGCTCTCCACGGTGGTGCGGCTGAAGCGCGAGCGGAACCAGAAGTTCGGCGCGGGCCAGATCGTGGACATCCTGCTCGGCCGCAAGACCGCCAAGGTCATCCAGTTCGACCACGACCAGCTCTCCGTCTTCGGCATCGGCGAGGAGCTGGCCGAGGCGGAGTGGCGCGGCGTGGCGCGCCAGTTGCTGGCGCAGGGCCTGCTCGCCGTCGAGGGGGAGTACGGCACGCTGGTCCTCACCGAGGAGAGCGGCAGCGTCCTGGGCCGCGAGCGCGAGGTGCTGCTGCGCAAGGAGCCGAAGAAGCCCACGTCCCGCTCGTCGTCCTCGTCCGGCGGCGGCAAGGGGGCCAAGGGGAAGGCGGCGGCGGCCGACCTCCCGCCTTCCGCCGTGCCGGTCTTCGAGGCGCTGCGCGCCTGGCGCGGGGCGACCGCCAAGGAGCAGGGCGTCCCGGCGTATGTGATCTTCCACGACGCCACGCTGCGCGAGATCGCGACCCTCCACCCGGCGACGCTCGGCGAGCTGGGAGGCATCAGCGGCCTGGGCGAGAAGAAGCTCGCGACGTACGGGGAGGGCGTGCTGGAGGTCCTGGCCCGGACGACCCCGGCGGCTGCGGACCAAGGCGCTGCGGACCCGGTCGCGACGGACCCGGTCGCGGCGGGCCGAGAAACCCCGGACGCGGACCAGGCGGCTACCGACTCGGACCGGGCGGCCACGGACCCGGAGTCCTCGGCTCCCGCCCCACGCCCGGCGGCGGCCCCCGCGCGGGCGCAGGCCCCGGCGGCCGGGACCCACGAGGACGCGGAGTTCGGCTGGGACGAGGAGCCGCCCGAGTACGCGTGAGCCCGCCGCGCGGGCGGCGGGCTCAGAGGTGTCTCACCCGGGTCGCGGGCTCGGCCGGCGTATCCGCCGGGAACCGGATCCGGATGGTCCGAATGAGGGAACGCCTGTCGCGGGGCGGGCCGGTGGCGCCGTGTGGTGCTCCAGGCGTTCCCACGTTCGGGGACGTTCCGTTACTCGGCGGCGCAGTTCAGATCGCGTGCCGGGCGTTCGCCGGTGGTGAGGAAGCGGGTGGTGGCGTTGTTGGCGCAGGTGTTGGTGCCGAAGGGGTAGACGCCGTGGCCGCCCTGGTCGGCGGTGATCATCCTGGCGCGCTGGCCCAGTGCCGTGCGGAGCTTCAGGGCGCCCGCCAGGGGGGTCCCGGGGTCGCGTTCGTTCTGGATGATGAGGATGTTGGACGGCCCGCGGTCGGTGATGTTCACCGGTGACTGGTGGTGGCGGGCGGGCCAGGAGGCGCAGGGGCTGATGTTGGCGGTGGAGGCGCCGAGCTTGGGGTAGCGGGCGCGGTCGATGAGGACGTTGAGCTGGTAGGTGAGCTGGTGGCGGGGCCACCGGGAGTCGGCGCACAGGACGTGGAGGCGGGAGGCCGCGGAGTTTTCCTGGGCGGGGGTCGGCTCGAAGGGGTAGGGCTGGCCGGCCTTCAGGGTCTGCCACATCTTCGCCAGGGCGGGGAGCTGCGTGTCGGAGTAGAGCAGTTCCAGGGTCAGTCCGCGGAAGAGGGTGCCGGTGATGTCGCCGACGGGCTCGGCGTCCAGGCGGCGGGCGAGGCGGTGGTAGGTGGCCTCCACCTGGGCGGAGGTGGTGCCCAGGCCGTATTCGGGGTGCTCGGAGGCGTGGGCGGCGAAGTCGGGGAAGCGGTCCTCCATGCCGCGGGCCAGCTGCCGGAGGGCGTTGACGTCGTAGCCGTCGGGGCCCAGGGCGCTGTCGAGGACGATGCGGTCGCTGTGCTGGGGGAAGAGCTGGGCGTAGGTGGCGCCGAGGTAGCTGCCGTAGGAGGCGCCGAGGTAGGAGAGCTTGGACTCGCCGAGCGCGGTGCGCAGGTGGTTCATGTCCCGTGCGGTGTTCGCGGTGGTGGTGTGGGGGAGCATCCACGCGGTGTCGGAGGTGGCGCACTGCTGGGCGATGGTGCGGGCGTGCCCGGCTTCGCGGGCCACGTCGGCGGGGGTACGGGCGTAGGTGGGGAAGGCGCCGCGTTTCAGCTGGGCGGTGGTGAGGTCGCAGGTCACCGGGGTACTGCGGCCGACGCCTCGGGGGTCCATGCCGATGATGTCGTAGGCGTCCTTGACCTGCTGGGGCAGGCCGGTCGCCAGGCCCACGGGGTAGCCCAGGCCGCCGCCGCCGGGGCCGCCGGGGTTGGTGATAAGGACACCGCGGCGCTGGGAGGGCTTCTGGCTGGGCAGCCGGGACAGGGCGATGTCGATCTGGCGGCCCGCGGGGTCGCGGTAGTCCAGGGGCACCTTGAGCGTGGTGCACTGGAGATCCTTGGGGGGGTTGGCACCCGGGCAGGTCCCCCACTTCACCGGTGCCGGCGAAGGTGCGGGTGCGGCGGCCGGCCGGTTGGGCGTGGTGCCTGAGGCGGGAGCCGCCCAGGTCACGGCGACGGCGGTGGCCGCGAGAGCCAGGGCCAGGGGTGTGCGGCGCATACGGAGAACTCCTCGTCGTCCGGAAGAGACCCCCAGCCTTCAGGTCGCGCCGCCGTCGGCGCATCGCCCCAGCGGGCCGGTGCACCCGGCACCGCGGACGGGAGGCCGGGCCCGCACCCCCGACCGGAGTCGAAACCGCTCCCCTTCCCAGGTCGGACGCCCCGGGAGAAGGGCGTCGCGATAATGAACCGATGGATACGGACGCCGTGCCACCTCAAGGGCCCGTGCCACCCCACGAGCCCGCGCCGCCTCACCAGTCCCAGCAGTCCCAGCAGCCGAAGGCGCGCGGGGCGGTCGAGGCGCCCGGGACTCCTGCGGTGTCTCAGCAGCCCGCGCCTTCGCGCGTACCCGTTCCGTCGCACGTCCCCGGACCGCCTCGGCAGCCCGTGCCGCCACCGCCCCAGCGGCCCTGGCAGCAGGCGGTGCGGATCGTGGCGGCCGCCGCGGTGGGGGTGGCGGTCTGGCTCCTCACGGGGGCCCTGCTGCCGCGTGGGTGCGCGGCGGACTCCTGCGTCTGGTTCATCACCGGCGACCCGCTGATCGCTCTCGGCTGCCTGGCCGCGGTGGCCTGGCGGCGGCGGTTCCCCGTATCCGTGGCCTTCGCCGTCTCCCTCGTGTCCGCCGCCTCCGCCCTGGCGTCCGGGGCGGCGCTGCTGGCGGTCGGGTCGCTGGCGACCCGACGGCGTCCGGCCGAGATCGCCACGGTCGCGGGCGCGTTCATCGTCGCGCCGCTGTTCACCACCGGGCTCTATCCGATAGAGCAGGCGCCCGGCACCCCCTGGACCCTGCTCGCGCTCCAGACGCTGACACTGGGGGTCGCCGTCGCCACCGGATGGGCCATCGGGGCCCGCCGCGCCGAGGTCCGGTCGCTACGGGAATGGGCCCGCGGCGCCGAACGCGAACAGGCCGCCCTGGCGGACCGGGCCCGGGTGCTGGAGCGCAACCGGATCGCCCGCGAGATGCACGACACCCTCGCCCACCGGATCTCCCTGGTCGCCCTCCAGGCCGGGGCGCTGGACCACCGCGCCGACCTGCCGGACGAGGAGCGGGGCGTGCTGGTCCGGGGCATCGCGGACGGTTCGTACCGGGCGCTGGAGGATCTGCGCGACGTGCTCGGTGTGCTCCGGGCCGAGCAGTCGGACCGCCCCGCGCCACCGCCCCCCGCCTACGACGGCGTCACCGGCCTGGTGGCCGACGCGCGCACGTCGGGGATGGACGTCACGCTCACCGACGACCTGACCAGCGGGCCCCCGGACGCGCTGGGCGACCTCTGCTTCCGCGTCGTGCGGGAAGCGCTGACCAACGCCGCCAAGCACGCCCCCGGCGCCCCGGTCCTCATCACCCTGGACGGCGGACCCGGCGGGGCGCTCGGCGTCACCGTCCGCAGCGGCCCGGCCGCCCGTACGCACACCGCACCGCCCACCTCCGGGTACGGTCTGCCGGGCCTCGCGGAGCGGGTCCGGGCCCTCGGCGGGAGCATCGCCCACGACCCGGCGGCCGACGGCGGGTTCGTCCTCAGCGTCCGGCTACCCTGGCCTGAAGGCGAGCCCGAGCGGAGGCACTGAGCGTGGAGTCCGGTAAGCCACCGGTGCGGGTGGTCGTGGTCGACGACGAACAGCTGATCCGGATGGCCGTCCGTCTCGTCATCGACGGCGAGAGCGACCTCACCGTGGTGGCGGAGGCGGCCGACGGGGAAGAGGCCCTCGCCGTCGTACGGGAGAAGACGCCGGACGTCGTGCTCATGGACGTACGGATGCCGGGGCGGGACGGGGTGAGCTGGACGCGGGAGCTGCTGGCGCTGGACCGGCCACCGCGGGTCATCGTGCTGACCGCCTTCGACTCCGACGCGCTGGTCCTCGACGCGCTGCGCGCGGGGGCCCTCGGCTTCATCCTCAAGCACACCCCGCCCGACCGGATCATCGAGGCGGTAAGGACGGTCGCGAACGGCGAACCCGCCCTCTCGCCGCAGGCCACGGCGCGGCTCATCGCGGCGGCCACCGCGGCCGGTTGCCCGGCGGTCGACGGTTCCGCCCGCGAGGCGGCCCGCAAGCGGCTGTCCGTCCTGACCCGGCGCGAGCACGACACCGCGCGGGCCATCGCGGACGGACTGGGCAACCGGGAGATCGCCGAGCGGCTGGGGATCACCGTCGCCACCGTCAAGGCCCACACCAGCAGCCTGTTCAGCAAGCTGGAGGTGGACAACCGGGTGCGCATCGCCCTGCTGGTCCGGGACGCCGACCATCCGGATCGGGATTCCTGAGAGCAGCCGTCGCGTCGGCCGCGTCGGGGGCCCGCCCCATGGCGAGGCGGGCCCCACCACGGGTCAGGCCGGCCAGCTGCCCGTGACGCGACGGGTCGCCTGCGCGCCCGAGCGTTCGACGGCGGCCTTGACCACCGCGAAGATCGCGCCCTGGATGGCGGCGGCGAGGAGGATCTCCCGCCACGGGCGTTCCTCGTCGAGAGCGTCGGGGGCGTCGCCCTCGCCCTCGATGAGCTTCCACGTCTGCTTGAACGCGGCGCCCGCGATCATGCCGCTGAGCGCGCCGAGGGCGAAGCCCACCGGCTTGTAGGCGAGCTTGGACGCCTTCACTTGGCACGTCCCCGGCTACGCCGTATCAGCAGGAAGGCGATCAGCAGCGCACCGCCCGCGAGGAGCGGGGTGCGGTTGGCACGGGCGGCCTTC
Source organism: Streptomyces sp. NPDC101181 (assembly GCF_044767975.1). NCBI lineage: Bacteria > Bacillati > Actinomycetota > Actinomycetes > Kitasatosporales > Streptomycetaceae > Streptomyces > Streptomyces sp. NPDC101181. The sequence continues at coordinate 439,668 of NZ_JBIWOX010000002.1, forward strand.
GCGACCCGGTCCGCCTTCTCCAGCAGGGGGTCGGGGGTGTGGTCCGTCGCGAACTGCCCGGCGCGCGCCGCGCTCTCCCGCACCTGCGTGGCGGCCTGGGCCGTCTTCTCCTGTACGGACTCCGGCGTCTTGTCCTTCACCGCCTGGGCGGCCTGCGCCGTCTTCTCGCGGATCTGGGCGGTGGCCGCCGCGGCCTGCTCCTTCACCGCCGCCGTCTTCTCGGCGGTCTGCTCCTTCAGCTCGGCCGACTTCGCGGCGGCCTGCTCCTTCAGCTCGGCGGTCTTCTCCGCGGCCTGTTCCTTCAGCTCGGCCGACTTCTCCGCGGCCTGTTCCCTGACCTCGGCGGTCTTCTCGGCGGCCTGCTTCTTGGCGGCCGTCGCCCTCTCCGCGGCCTGTTCCTTCGCCGCGGCGGTCTTCGCCTTCGCCTGCGCCTTGACGTCCGCCTTGCCCGCCAGCGCCTCGACGGTCTGACCGAGTTCGTCGCGCGTGCGCTCGACCTGCTCGCGCAGCTCCTCGGGGGTGGGCGAACCCGTCTTCTTCTGTGACTCGTCGTTCATCGGTGAGCCCTCTCCTTGACCTCGGCCAGATCGGCCTTGACGCTGTCGATGGTCTGCTCCGGGGCGGGGGTCCCGGCGCGGGCGATCTGCTTCTTGCCCGCCAGGGCGGCCGCCCCGGCCACCGCGGCCAGCACCACCGTGACGATGAGGGCCGCGGCCCACACGGGCAGGGCCAGCGCGAGTGCGGCGATGCAGGTCGCCACCAGAGCCTGGGCCGCCAGAATGCCGACGAGCCCCGCGGCGCCGAACAGGCCGCCGCCCTTACCGAAGCGCTTGCCCTTCTGCGCCATCTCCGAACGTGCCAGCTGCATCTCCTCGCGGACCAGTTCGGAGATCTGCTGCGAGGCACGTGAGACGAGAACGCTCACCGGTTCGTCGCCGGTGGCGGGGGCCTGCCGTCCTGCTGTGCTCATGATGAGGTCACCTAGCTCTTCCCTGCCGGAATCGTCCCGACCGTCGCGCGGGAGCGGGCCGCCGTGACGGAACCTCCGCATCCGGATGTGTGTGCCGTTGACGCCCGGTTACCCGCCAACCGCGCTCGCACCCGTCCCCCGGCGAGGTACCTCGAAAGAGTCAGGCCGACGGAGGGTCAGTCCCCGCCCCCACCGCATCCGCCGCCGCCCCCGCCGTCGCCGTCGCCCCAGCCCCCGCCGCCGTCCCCGCCGCCCGAGGAGCTGTCCTGCCTGACGTTGCGGTACACCGCGTGGGCGGTCCACTCCGCGCGGCGCAGGACCTTCATCGCGGACCGGCCGCCGCCCCCCTTGGCGCTCAGCGTCGAGGCGAGGCCCACCGCGGAGACCAGGCCGGCCATGACCCGGCCGCGCCGGTCCTGGAAGCCGTGGCTCTCGGCCTGCCGGAAGCGCCGGAGGGCCGACGCGGTGGTCTCCGGACGGACCGGGAAGTGCCGCTGGTAGGGGAGGAGTCCGAGGAATCGGCGGGTCTCCCTGTTCAGGACACCGCGCTGGACCAGGGCCTCCAGGCAGTTCTCCTCGGTGTACCGGGCGTACTGCCGCACCCAGTTCTTGGCGTGGGTCCCGGTACGGAAGCGGCTCTTGCGCGGCGGTTCCAGCGTGTCCAGCAGACGGGCGAGCAGCGGGTCGGCGGGCGCCAGCGGGTTCACCACCTGGACCCGCCCGCGCTCCTCGCGTATCCGCCCCTGGAACTCCAGCTCGGCGAGGGCCGCGCCGGCCGTCGCGTAACGGAGGGAACCGCGGCCGCAGAGCGGCTTGCCGCGCCGGGGGTCCAGCGTGAGCAGCAGTATCTCCTCGGGCAGCGTCAGGGCGGGGGCGGGGAAGCTCATGGCGCGGTGACGATCCTTCCGCTCACATCGCCCAGGCCCACGCGGGTGCCGTCCGGGCCGGGGGCCCAGGCGGTCAGGGTGACCGTGTCGCCGTCCTCCAGGAACGTCCGCGTGCCGCCGGGCAGTTCCAGCGCGTCGCGGCCGTTCCAGGTCAGCTCCAGGAGCGAGCCGCGCTGGCGCGCCTCGGGTCCGCTGACCGTGCCGGAGCCGTAGAGGTCACCGGTGCGCAACGACGCGCCGTTCACCGTCATGTGGGCGAGCTGCTGGGCGGCCGTCCAGTACATCGAGGCGAACGGCGGCTCGGCCACGGTCTGCCCGTTGATCTCCACGGTGATCCGGATGTCGAAGCCGCCCGGCTCCTCGTCGGCGGAGTCGTCCAGGTAGGGCAGCAGCGGGAAGTCCCGGGCCGGGGGAGCGGTGCGGGCGGCGTCCAGGGCCTCCAGCGGGGTGACCCAGGCGGAGACGGAGGTGGCGAAGGACTTGCCGAGGAACGGGCCGAGCGGGACGTACTCCCAGGCCTGGAGGTCGCGCGCGGACCAGTCGTTGAGGAGGCAGAGCCCGAAGACGTGGTTGCGGAAGCCGGCGAGCGGGACCGGGGCGCCGTGCGGGGAGGGGACGCCGACGACGAAGCCGACCTCGGCCTCGATGTCGAGCTTCACCGAGGGGCCGAAGACCGGGGCCGGGTCGGTGGGGGCCTTGCGCTGGCCGCTGGGGCGCACCACGTCCGTGCCGGAGACCACGACGGTGCCGGAGCGGCCGTGGTAACCGATCGGCAGGTGCTTCCAGTTGGGGGTGAGTGCGTCGCCGTCCGGCCGGAAGATCCTGCCGACGTTGGTGGCGTGGTGCTCGCTGGCGTAGAAGTCGACGTAGTCCGCGACCTCGTACGGCAGGTGCAGGGTCACCGCGTCCACCGGGTGCAGCAGTGGCTCGATGGCGGTGCGGTGGGCGGGGACGGTCAGCCAGGCGGTGAGCGCGCGGCGCACATCGCTCCACGCGGTGCGGCCCGCCGCGAGGAGCGGGGTCAGGCTCGGCTGGGCCAGCAGCTCCGCGTACGGGGAGCCGAGCGCGTGGGCGGCGGCTCCGGCGTCCAGGACGTGGTCGCCGATCCGGACGCCGACCCGGCGGTCCTCGGGGTGGCCGGGGGTGGAGAACACACCGTAGGGAAGGTTGTGCGGGCCGAAGGGGTCGCCCTCGGCCAGATCGAGCGGGCTGCTCTGCTCGGGCATGTGGTGCTGCCTCGCTTTCCAGGTCGCGTGGGGGACACGTTACGTCGGGGCTCCTGCCCGGCGGCAGTGCCCCGACCATCCCCAACTGCGCGTATTGACCGGAAAGTTCGACGGCCCCGGCGGCGCGGGGGCCCGGTGAGGGAGGCGGGGGAGGGGTTCAGCCCGCCGTGCGCGGAATCCGCTTCTCCCAGGTGCGGTGGAAGACCACCTCGTCGCCGCTGGTGCAGATCACCTCGTCGGAGGTGATGAAGTCGTGCTCGTCGGCGGTGATCTCCGAGCGGGTCTCGATCCGCGCGTCCCAGGCCGTCTCCGGCCGGTGCAGCCGGATCGCCCAGTCCGAGCGGGTCCGCGCCGAGAGCGGGTCGTCCTGCTGGATGGTGTACGTCTCCAGCGCGTCCTCGGTGAATTCGAGGCCGTCCGGGTAGACCCGCGTACCGCCGTAGCGGGGGTCGACCTCCAGTCGCCACTCGCCCTTGGCGACATCGCGGACGACGAGCCGTTCGGGGCGCGGCTCCTCCAGGGTGACCGGGTGGACCACGCCGAGCGGTGCGGACTGTTCCGGTGCGCCGAAGGTGATCGCCGGGTCCTCGGTGTGGCGGCGCACGGGCAGTTCGACGAAGCTGCCGTCGGCGTCCAGGGTGAAACCGGCCGACCCTGCCTGCGGCCAGATCCAGGGCCAGTACGCGGAGGAGATCGCGATCCGGATGCGGTGGCCGGGCGGAAAGGTGTGCCCGATGCCGTTGAGGTCCAGGACCACGTCCTCGGTGTCGCCGGGTGTCCAGTCGTCGGTGCGGTCGCGGCCGTGCCGGGCGGCCAGGTTGAGCACGCCCCGGGTGACCAGGGTGGAGGAGCCGTCGGGCGCGACGTCGCAGAGGCGGGCGACGGCCTGGCCGCGCGGGACGTCCATCCGCAGGCGCAGCCGCACCCGGGGGCGGCCGAGGATCTCGATGGGGGCCTCGGACACCGGGAACTCGAACGACACCGACTTCGCGTCCTCGTCGCGCTGGTCCGGCGGCAGGTCGGCGTCGTTGCCGAAGGGGAAGAAGCGGCCCGCGTCCAGCCCGGTCTCCTGCGGCGAGGCGACGATCCGCTCACCGCCCTGGAGGGCGTACGTCGCCGGCGTGACGTTCTCCGATGGCCAGGAGGCGTCCCCGACCCAGCGGCCGGGCAGCGTCTCGTACACCGTGGCGGGCGGGTGCGAGCCGCTGATCCAGGACCGCAGCAGCGGTTCCCGCATCACGCCCGTCTCCTTGCCCTTGAGGTGCTGGTCCCACCAGCGCAGCGTCTCCTGGAGGAAGCCGATCGCGGGCCCCGGCGGCAGCCCCCGGTCCGGGTACTGGTGCGACCAGGGGCCGATGATCCCGCGCACCTGGCCGGGGTCGAGGTGTTCGACGAGCCGCAGGACGGTGTCGCGGTACGGGTCGTGCCAGCCGCCGACCGCCAGCACGTTCGCCTTGATCGCGCCGTAGTCCTCGCAGACGCTGCCGTGCTTCCAGTAGGCGTCGCGGGTCTGGTGGGCGAGCCAGGTGTGGCTGAAGGGCTCGACGGCCTCCAGCCGGTTCAGCCACATCTCCCGCCAGGCGTCGCCGACGTGCGCGGGGTCGGGCGGGCGGCAGACGAAGGCGAGCATGGTGGCGGCCCAGGCGTGCATGTCGACGGCGAGGACGGAGCCGCCCATGTAGTGGACGTCGTTGTCGTAGCGGTCGTCGGCCGAGCAGACGGTGACGATCGCCTTCAGCGGTTCGGGGGCGAGCGCGGCGATCTGGAGCGAGTTGAAGCCGCCCCAGGAGATCCCGAACATCCCGACCCGCCCCGAGCACCACTCCTGCTGGGCCAGCCAGTGGACGACGGCGACCCCGTCGGCCAGCTCCCGCGCGTCGTACTCGTCGCCCGGCAGCCCCTCGCTGTTGCCGTGCCCCCGGACGTCGACCCGCACCGAGGCGTAGCCGTGGCCCGCGTACCAGGGGTGCCGCTGCCAGTCGCGGGGGGCGGTCCAGTCGCTGAGCCGGTAGGGCAGGTACTCCAGCAGGGCGGGGACCGGCTCGTCGGTCAGCGGCCGCCAGATCCGGGCGTAGAGCCGGGTGCCGTCGGACAGCGGGATGGACACGTCCTCGTGGGTCGTCTCGTACGGGAACTCGGTCGTGATGTTCATGGGTCACCTCGATGTACGACGACGGGGCGCGGGAGGGGCGTGCTGGAGGGGCCTGCTGGAGAGGCGTACGGGTCGGTGAGCGGGGTGCGAAACGGGTTGGTGGGCGGGGGCGGGAAACGGAGCGGGACCGGTCAGTGGACGGGGTGCATGGTGCGTTTCAGCCAGGGCGCGGCGAGGATCATGGCCACGCCCGCCGCCACCGCCACGGCTCCGTTGACGCCGAAGTAGGCCGGGGTGGAGACCTCGCCGTACACCTTCACGACCTGGGCCTGGATGCCGTTGGCGACGGCCAGTGACAGGAACCACAGGGCCATCGTCTGGCTGGCGAACGCCTTCGGGGCGAGCTTGCTGCTGGCGGAGAGGCCGGAGGTCTCCAGCAGCACGTCACCGAGGCCCAGCAGCAGGTAGGAGCCGACGATCCACCAGGCGGCCATCTTGTACGTGTCGTCCGCGTGCCCCGAGGTGGGCAGGACCATCAGCAGGAACGACAGACCGCCGAGGACGACACCGAAGGCGATCTTGTTGGAGGCGTGCGGCTGGCGGCGGCCCATCCGGACCCAGGCGGCGGCCACCACGGGCGCGAGCGCCACCTCGAAGGCGCCCAGCGCCGAGGCGTACCAGCTGGCCGGGAAGGTGAAGCCGAGGACCTCGGTGCGCGCGTTGGTCGACGCCAGCAGGATCATCGTGGAGTAGGCCTGGAACAGGATGAAGTTGAAGACGACCGATCCCAGGAACAGCACGATGTACGGGCGGAGCCTGCCGCGCTCCTCAGCGGTGACGCGGGGGCTCTTGAACATCACCACGAAGTACGCGATCGGTGCGATGACCGAGACCACGGTGAGCAGGTCCACGAACCGGTCGACGGTGAGCCAGCCGGCCAGGGCCAGGGCGGTGGCGAGGACGGCGGCCAGGACGGCCCCGCCGATGATCAGCCGCACCGCGCGGCGCATGGCGGGCGGGGCCAGGGCGAACTCGGCGCCCTCCTTGCGCCCGACCAGGTGACGGCGGCCCGCGACGTACTGGATCAGCCCGAGGGTCATCCCGATCGCGGCGGCCGAGAAGCCCCCGTGCCAGCTCCAGTGCTCGCCGAGCCAGCCGGTGATCAGGGGTCCGGCGAAGGCGCCGATGTTGATGCCCATGTAGTACAGGGCGAAGCCCGCGTCGCGCCGCTCGTCGTCGGTGCGGTAGAGCTTGCCGACCATGGAGGCCACATTGGGCTTGAGCAGCCCGGTCCCCGCGCTGATCAGACCGAGGCCCACCCAGGTCATCGCGTCGGTCGGCACCGCCATCGCGTAGTGGCCGCAGGCGATGAGGATGCCGCCGTACAGCACGGCCCGGTAGGAGCCGAGGATGCGGTCGGCCAGCCAGCCGCCCGCGACGGAGACCAGATAGACGAGGGTCCCGTACGCGGCCGACACGGAGGCGGCGGTTCCGGGATCCATGCCCATTCCGCCGTCGGCGACCGCGTCGGCGAAGAACAGCACCAGGATCGCCTGCATGCCGAGGAACGAGAACCGCTCCCAGACCTCCAGGCCGGACAGGGTCATCAGACCCCGTGGCTGGCCGAAGAACGCGTGGTCGTCCTCGGGCGGCGGCTGGGCCGGTCCGGTGCCGGCGGCGGTGTGGGACAAGGCGGACACTCCCGATCGTATGAGCTGATCAAGAACATACCGGGGGAGGCGGGCAGCCGCCCGTGGTGATCCGTAAGGGACCGGATACGCTGAAGTTGATAGTGGAGACAGCGACACACGGCGACAGATCGACATTGCGTGTGATCGTCAGCAGACAGGAGATGCCCTCGTGACCGTCGTCGGGCCGTTTGGACTGCACGTGCGGGACCAGTCTCTTGAGGCCGATGTCCAGGCGGGCCTCGCCGCCGTCGAAACCGGTCTGCTGGAAGCCACCAAGAGCGATGTCCCCTTCATCACGGAGGCCGCTCAGCACCTGGTCCGGGCCGGGGGCAAGCGGTTCCGCCCCTTGCTGGTCATGCTCGCGTCACGGTTCGGCGATCCGGACGCGCCGGGCGTCGTCCCCTCGGCCGTCGTCGTCGAGCTGACGCACCTGGCCACGCTCTACCACGACGACGTCATGGACGAGGCCGACGTGCGGCGCGGCGTGCCCAGCGCGAACGCCCGCTGGGGCAACTCGGTGGCCGTCCTCACCGGCGACTTCCTCTTCGCCCGCGCCTCGCACATCCTGGCCGACCTGGGCCCCGAGGCCGTCCGCATCCAGGCGGAGGCCTTCGAGCGGCTGGTCACCGGCCAGATCCTGGAGACCGCGGGCCCGCGCGACGGCCGCGACCCCGTCGACCACTACCTGGACGTGCTCAGCGGCAAGACCGGCTCGCTGGTCGCCGTCTCCGGCCGGTTCGGCGCGCTGATGTCCGGCGCGGACGACCGGACCGTGGACATCCTCACGCAGTACGGGGAGCGGCTCGGCATCGCCTTCCAGCTCGCCGACGACGTCCTCGACATCGCCTCCGACTCCCACGAGTCCGGCAAGACCCCCGGCACCGACCTGCGCGAGGGCATCCCGACCCTCCCGGTCCTGTGGCTGCGCGCCCAGGCGGCCGAGGACGGCAAGCCCGACGACGTGGAACTGGTCCAGCTGCTCGACGGCGACCTGAGCGACGACGCCGTCCTCGCCGAGGCGCTGCGCCGACTCCGCGCCCACCCGGCACTGGAGCGGGCCCGCCAGGACACCGTCCGCTACGCCCAGGAGGCACGCGCCACGCTCGCCCCGCTGCCGGAGGGGTACGCGAAGTCCGCGCTGGAGGAGCTGTGCGACGCGGTGGTGCACCGCGCGGGCTGAGCGCCCCGCGGGCGTACGGTCCGGGTGCGCGGCACAGACGTACGGACCAGGCGCATGGTCCGGGTGCGTGGTCCGGGTGCGCTGACGCGACGTCATCCTCGTTCGGCCCCCTAGTGGATGGCCCCGATCCCCCGTCTGGTTGTCATACCGGAGCAGTAGGCGGAGTTGATTCCCCGGTCTGACGCTTCAGCCCCGCGGTTTTGGTCAGATGGATAACAACGGAAGCCGCCGACCACGGAGGTAGGGCACACATGGCACCGAACGACAGCGCGGAGACCACCGGGGAGGCCACGGGCACTGTCGTGGGCCGCCGGAAGGCAGCGCGCTACATCGTCCCCGTCGCGGTCGTGGGGGTGACGGTCGCGACCATCGGACTGGTCCCGGCCCTCGCCAGCTCCGGCGACCCGGACCTGCCGAAGATCAGCGCACAGGAACTGGTCGAGAAGATCGCCGCTTCCGACCAGGAACAGCTCTCGGGCACGTTCAAGATCAGCACCGACCTGGGGCTGCCGCTCGACGGCCTCGCGGGCTCGCTCGTCCCGGACGGCGCCGCGGGCGAGGGCAAGGACGGCGGGGCCGCCGCGCCGCAGGACAAGCTCATGGAGCTGACGTCCGGCACGCACACGCTGCGGGTGGCCGCCGACGGCCCGGAGAAGCAGAAGCTCTCCGTCCTCGGGGACGCCTCCGAGTACAGCGTCATCCACAACCAGGGCGAGGTCTGGGCGTACGACAGCGCCTCCGACGAGGTCTACCACTCCGAGGCCCCCGCGGGCCGCGACGCCGAGGGCAAGACCCCCAAGGCCCCCAAGGGCGCTTCGGCCACCCCGAAGGACCTCGCCGAGCAGGCGCTCGCGGCGGCCGGGGACACCACCTCGGTCACCGTCGACGGCTCGGCGCGGATCGCCGGGCGGGACGCCTACCAGCTGCTGATCAAGCCCAAGCAGTCCGGTTCGACGATCGGCTCGGTCCGGATCGCCGTGGACGCCGAGAACGGCGTCCCGCTGAAGTTCACCCTGTCCGCGGCGAGCGGCGGCAAGGCCGTGGTCGACGCCGGGTTCACCAAGGTCGACTTCGCCCGTCCCGCCGCCTCCACGTTCGACTTCAGCCCGCCCAAGGGCGCCAAGGTGACCGAAGCCGACCAGCTGGAGCCCGGCAAGCACCAGGGGAAGACCGGAAAGGGCGAGCAGGAGACCGGCAAGGACGAGTGGGGCGCGGCCCACAAGGCGCTGCCCGGCGGGCTCGGCGGACTGGAGGGTGCCGACGGCGTCAACGTCATCGGCAAGGGCTGGACCTCGATCGCCGAGATCAAGGTCCCCGGCGGCAAGGGCCTGCCCGCACCGGGCTCGGGTGACGTCCCGGCCGAGGCGCAGAGCTTCCTCGACGCCGTCGGTGACAAGGTCAGCGGGAAGTTCGGCTCGGGCACGGTCTTCAAGACGCGCCTCGTCAACGCGCTGCTGACGGACGACGGCAGGGTATACGTCGGAGCGGTGACGAAGGACGCACTGGTGCGCGCCGCCGACACCGCGAAGTAGCACCACCGGAAGACTCCGACCTGCCGATCTTCCGGTCCACGACGGCCGCGGCGGCCACCACGGCCGCCGCGGCCCGTGACGGCCACGACCGCCCCGCCGCGCACCTGTGCGGCGGGGCGGTCGTCGAGCCGCCCGGGAGAGGACGGAGAGGTGACCGGATGACGGCGGCGGAGGCGACGCGTTCGACGGCGGCGGGGAGAGCTGACACCCCCGCCCCGCGCGAGACGGACCCGAGCGGGACGGACGGCGCCGACGGCCCCGCCCCCGTCATCCGCACCCGGGGCCTGACCAAGCGCTACGGGGGCGGCCGGCTCGCCGTGGACGGCCTCGACCTCACCGTGCCCGGCGGCAGCGTCTTCGGCTTCCTCGGCCCCAACGGCTCCGGCAAGACCACGACGATCCGGATGCTGATGGGTCTCATCGACCCGACGTCCGGCACCGCCGAGGTGCTGGGCGCACCCATGCCACGGGCCTCCCGTACGGTGCTGCCCCAGGTCGGCGCGCTGATCGAGGGGCCCGCGCTGTACGGGTTCCTGAACGGCCGGGACAACCTCCTGCGGTACGACCGGGCCGACCCCACCGCCGACCCGCGCACCCGCCGCGCGCGCGTGGACGACGCCCTGGAGCGGGTCGGGCTCGCCGCCGCTTCGGGCCGGAAGGCCAAGGCGTACTCCCTCGGCATGAAGCAGCGCCTCGGGCTCGCCGCCGCCCTGCTGCGCCCGCGCAGGCTGCTCGTCCTGGACGAACCGACCAACGGCCTCGACCCGCAGGGCATGCGCGAGATCCGCTCCCTGGTCCGGGAGCTGGCGGCGGAGGGCACCACGGTCTTCCTCTCCTCCCACCTGCTGGACGAGATCGAGCAGGTCTGCACGCACGCCGCCGTGATGGCCCGGGGCCGCCTGATCGTCCAGGGCCCGGTCGCCGACCTGGCCGCCACCGCCCGGGGCCGGCTCACCGTCCTCTCTCCGGACCCGGCCGCCGCGGCCCGCGTCCTGGCGGAACACGGCCTGACCGGCCTGACGGCCGACGGCGACCGGCTGACCGCCGACGCCCCGCCCCCCGCCCTGGACCTCGCCGACCTGAACGCGGCGCTGGTGGGCGCCGGGGTGCGGGTGCGGTTCTTCGGCGTCGAGCGGGGCTCGCTGGAGGACGCTTTCGTCGCACTCACCGGAGAGGGATTCGATGTCGCGGGCTGAGCAGAGGTCCACCGCCGGGGGACGACCGGTGACCCCGGAGCCTCCGGGCGGCCCGGACCCCGGGGGCTCCCGTAACCCGCTGTGGACCCTCGGAATCCTCCGGTCCGAGGTCGCCCTGCTGTTCCGCCGCCACCGCACCTACGCCCTGCTCGCCGTCCTCGCCGCCGTACCGGTCCTCATCGGGATCGCGGTGCGCGTCGAGACGGGCGGCGGCGGAGGCGGCGGGGGCGGACCGGAGGGCGGCGGAGGCCCGGCGTTCCTCGCCCAGGTCACCAACAACGGAGTCTTCCTCGTCTTCGCCGCGCTCGCCGCGACCCTGCCGGTGTTCCTGCCGATGGCCGTCGGCGTGGTGGCGGGTGACGCGATCGCGGGCGAGGCGAGCAGCGGCACCCTGCGCTATCTGCTGGTCGCCCCGGCGGGCCGTACCCGGCTGCTTCTCGCCAAGTACGCCTCCGTCCTGTCGTTCTGCCTGGTCGCGGCCCTGGTGGTGGCGGCCTCGGCGCTGGCGGTGGGGGCGCTGCTGTTCCCGGTGGGGGAGGTCACCACGATCTCCGGGACCCGGATCAGCTTCGGTGAGGGGCTGGTGCGGGCCGTCGTGACGGCCCTCGTCGTCGCGGTCTCGCTGGCCGGGTTCGCCGCGCTGGGGCTGTTCGTCTCCACCCTGACGGGCAGCGGGATCGGGGCGATGGCGGCGGCGGTGGGGCTGCTGATCACGGCGCAGATCCTCGACAGCATCCCGCAGCTGAGCGCGATCCACCCCTATCTCTTCCCGCACTACTGGCTCTCGTTCGCCGACGTCCTGCGGGAGCCCGTCCACTGGGACGACCTGGTCAGGAACTTCCAACTGCAAGGGGTGTGACGTGGCGGTGTTCGGCTCGGCGGCCTGGGCCCGCTTCACGGCCAAGGACATCACGGCCTGATCCGCGCCCAGGGGACCGGGACCGGGAGCGGGTCGGGAGCGGGATCGGGGTGGAGTTGCAGAGGATTCGTCCGCGCCGTCGGCCGGGCAAGCCGTCCCCCGATCGGCTCGTCGCGGCCCGGACGGCACGAACGACGCGGAGAGGGAACAACACGACACGGTACGTTCCGTTTCCGCTCGGGATATATTCGGTCCTGGACGACGAGCTGTCAATAAGAGACTGATCGGACCACCTCTATGCTCTCCGAATGATCACGCCGCCGAACAGTGCGCGCCGAAGCGAACAGTCCCGCCGCGCCATCCTGCGGGCCGCCCTGGACCTCTGTACGGAGCGGGGCTACGGGCACGTCACCATAGAGGCCATCGCGGCCCGCGCCGGGGTCAGCAAGAAGACGATCTACCGCTGGTGGCCGTCAAAAGGGGCGGTCCTGCTGGAGGCGTTCACCGACGCCCTGGTCGACGCGACACCGTTCGAGGACACCGGCGACATCGGCGCCGATCTGCGCAAACACGCCGCGGGCGCGGTGAACCTGCTCTCCGTCCCCCCGTTCGGCCCCGCCTACGCGGGCATCCTCTCCGAGCTGCACCACGACGACGTCCTCGCGCGGGCGCTGCGGGAGCAGTTGGTCGACCCGCGCGTCGAGCAGGCGGCGGAACGGCTGCGCAGCGCCCAGCGGGCGGGCCAGATCCCGCCCGACGCGGACCTGTATCTGGCCGTGGAGATGCTGTACGGCCCCCTCTACTACCGCCACGTGCTGCGCAAGCCGGCCCAGGACGAGGAGACGATCACCGCACTGGTGGCGCATGTGCTGCGGGCGCTGGGAGCGCCGGGTTACTGAACCGTCGGCCCCACGCGGGCAGTCCCGCGTTCCCCGCGTGACGGAGGAAGGCTTCACTGGCCGGTGGGCCGTCCGCACCGGCGGCACGTCGGAGGCCGGGACGCCGCATGCCGTCGACAACTCGGCTCCGCGTGAATCGGCCGCCTTGTATTCCTCCGGCTGTCGCTTTCCGGAAAGGAACGCTTGGTGGGCGTCGGCGTCGCCGGACTCACTCTCCTGCCTGACCGCCGACCGAACAGTCGGCGTTTCGCCGAAAGGGCGCCGGACCGGGCGGCAGTGGGAGCCGACTCCGCCGTCCTGGATGTCGCCGCGGGGACTGGCGCACTCGCCCTGACCGCGGTGGGCCGGGGACACCAAAAGGTCACCGCCATCGACAGATCGCCGGATATGGTCCAGAGGCTGCGGCAGCGCCTCGGCCCGTTCCCCGGGTGCTCTGCCGAGGTCATGGACGCTCGCGAACTCCGTTATCCCGACCACCGGTTCGACGCCGCCTTCTCCGTGTTCGGCGTCCTGCTCCTGGGTGCGGACGCGTTGACGGCTGTGCGGGAGACGGTCCGCGTCGTTCGACCGGGCGGCCTGGTCAGCGTGGTCCATCGGGCGGGACCCGTGGGCGGTGCGCCGGTGTTCGTGCCGCTCGCTCGGGCGATCCAACGCCTCGGAGATCCGGAGGTGGGAAGCCTCCCGCTCCCGGTGTTCTCCGACTTCTTGGAGCGGGAAGAGGTCGAGCAGGTGCTGGTCGACGCCGGCTGCGTCGATGTGCAGTCCGAAGAGGTTACGGAGCCTTTTTCCCTGCCGACGGCACGTTCCTTGAACGCCTTCCTCCGGATCATTCCCCAATACAATGCTGCGATCTCTCGCTACAAAGACGAATTTACGCAGATCCTGGACCAGGAGATCAGCCGCCTCGATCTCGGCGAACGCGGCGCGCAAGGCAGGATCGCCTCCGGCAGGGTGCCGGAATAAACCGTGGGCGAAAACGCGGGCGAAACCCGTGGAAATAGATCGTGGGCGAAACTCATCCGGTTGATGAGTGGCGGCCTCGGCGAGATGCTCAGTCGTCAGGGCGGATAGCCGCGCGGCGTCATATGTCCGGGCCGCCCTGCCGGATGCCCCGCTCGACGCCGACGGACCTCGATGGCGATGGCAGGGGGCAAGGGGCAAGGGGTTCGCGTTCCGTGACGGGAAAATGAGGCCCGGACGCGCGGCGAGGCCTGAGCGCGTGAGGCCTGTCCGCGCGAGCCCGGCCGCACGGCGAAGCCCCACCGCGCGGGCACGGTGGGGCGGTTGCCGGGGTGGCTCAGACGGCGTCGACGTGCCCGTTGCCGAAGTGCCCGTTCCGGACGCCCGCGACGAAAGCGGTGAACGCCTCGGCGGGGAGGGTGAGGAGCGGGCCGGTGGCGTTCTTGGAGTCACGGACGGGGACGACCCCGCGCGGGGTGGTGGCGAGGTTCGTGGCGACCTCGACGCACGCGCCGCCGTTTTCGCTGTACGAGGACGTGAACCAGCGGGGAGGTTCGGCTGTCATGAGTGCCCTTCCGTCGTGCCGGTGCGAACGGGTGCGTGCGCGTACGCACCGGATGCCTACGCATACGTACCCGGGCGCGTACGAGAGCCGTACCGGGTGCTTACGGGTGTTACAGCTCCCCGGACTTGATACCCGCGACGAAGGAGGAGAACGCCTCGGCGCGGAGGGTGACGACCGGGCCGCTGGTGTTCTTGGAGTCGCGGACCGGGACGACGCCGTGCGGAATGGCGGCGAGGTTGGCGGCGACCTCGACGCACTGGCCGCCGTTTTCGCTGTAGGAGGAGGTGAACCAGCGGGGGGTTTCGGTTGTCACGAGGAGCCCTTTCAGAACTGCTGCCTGATGATGTCTACGGAGGCCTCCTGGGAGGGGGCTACCGCCTGCATCTGATGGTAGGACGTCAACTGGGGTACCACCGAGCCACTTTCCCGCTCCAGATAGCCCTGCTGTGCGGACTCGGCGTACGACATCAGTGAGCGGTCGGGCAGGGTCAGGATGGTGATCGGCAGGCTGAACGGGCGGTGCTCTCCCATGGAGAACGGCACGACCTGGAGCACGGTGTGGGGCTGCTCGGCGAACTCCAGCAGCCGTTCCATCTGTGCCTTCATTACAGCGGGGCTGCCCACTGGCCTGCGTAGGCAACTCTCGTCCAGCATCGCGAAGATCAGGGGGAGATTTCCCCGGACGAGGGCGGCCTGACGCTCCGCGACCAGCGCGACGCGTTCCGCGGCCTGGTCGGCGGTGATCGCGTGCCGCCGCGGCGTCGGCCAGGACCGTGGCGTACTCGGGGGTCTGGAGCAGTCCCGGCATGACGCCGACCTCGTACAGCCGGATCTCCGCCGCCCGGCCCTCGTAGTTGAGGAACTCCGGGAAGCCTTCCAGCAGGCTCCCGTGCTTGATCTGCTGGAGTTCACGCTCGAACGCGTCGTCGGTCCCGGACAGGCCGAGAGCCCGGTCGGTATTACGCGAAAAGCGCAAGGTCGCAAGTTTGCGACCAGTTTCCACCGAGGAGACGTGCGTGCTGGAGTAGCCGATCCGGTCGCCCAATCCCTCCTGCGTCCAGCCGCGCTGAGTCCGTAACGTGCGCAGGCGTGCGCCGTAGGCGGCCTTGGCGGATGCTTCGGGATTCAGTTCCTTGATGTTCACAGGCTGCCCGCTCTATCTTCCGTGCCGAATAGGCAAGTTGAATGCCTTCTCACGGTAGGTCACGCTGAATCGCCCCGGTAGTCGAACGGCTACAGAGAGGAGCGATAGGTGTACGGCGAGAACGTCTGCCCGAATACCCAGCAGCCTCCCGACCCTCCGGCCCCCGGCACGCTCATGGTCGACACCGGCCGGGGCGACCGCGTCGGGGAGTTCCGCGGGGTCGCCGGTCCCTACTGGTCGCTCCGGCCGGTCGGCGGCGGCCGGGAGTGGGAGGCGGAACCCCGGCTGGTCCGCCTCGCGCTCCCGATGGAAGGGCTCCGCGCCCGGACCGCCCGGCTCAACGCGCGCAGCCGGGGTGAGGTGCTGTGAACACGGCCCGCACGCACACCGGTTGGTACGTCGCCGAGTGCCACGGAGGCGACGCGGCACGGACCGTCCGCCTCGGCAGGACCCTCGCGCCGACGCGGCGGCTGGCCCTGCGCTGGCTGCGGCGGCAGGCCCGGCGCTTCGCGGACGCCCTGGACCCGGACCCGTACACCCCCTGGATCCCGGCCCGCGCACTCCAGTCGTTCTCCGGGGTCACGCAGGGCGTCGGAGGCGGAGTCACACCGGGTGTCGGAGGCGGTGGCGTGCCCGGCATCGGAAGCGGGGTCACGCCCGGTATCGGAAGCGCGGGCGCGCCGGGCATCGGAGCCGGTGGCGCGCCCGGCGGCGTCCACGGGGTGATGCCCGGCCGCGTCTTCGCGTGTGTCCCCGACATCCCCACCGAACTCCGTTCCTGGGCCGGCAGTTTCCGCGAGCACGACTACGCGCTGCTGCGGCTCGCGGACGGACTGCCGTACGAGTTCGTGGCCCGGGACCACACGTCCTGGTACGGGCTCGTCATGCGCCCCCTGACCCCGGCCCGTCCCGTCGGCCCGCCGCATCCCCCTACCCCCCGCCCGTAAGGAAGAGCGACATGTTGCAGTGCACCGCCCTCACCGAACTCCCGGAGATGGGAATGCGGGTGGCACTCCTGGTCCTGGAGGACGAGCCCGGCCAGGAGGAGGGCGCGAAGCTCGCCCTGGACGACTTCCTGCTCTGCGAACTCGGTGAGCACGACAAGGACACCGAGCACGCGGCCCAGCTCTGGGCGGCCGACCGGCCTGCCGCGCGGGACCTGTGGATGTTCTGGACGGACACCGCCACCGACACCGAGATGCGCCGGAAGTTCCGCTTCGCCGAACTGCTGCCGTGCCCTGCGGTGATCCACCGGCTG
Source organism: Streptomyces sp. NPDC101181 (assembly GCF_044767975.1). NCBI lineage: Bacteria > Bacillati > Actinomycetota > Actinomycetes > Kitasatosporales > Streptomycetaceae > Streptomyces > Streptomyces sp. NPDC101181. Next base: position 456,127 of record NZ_JBIWOX010000002.1, read on the forward strand.
TCCGTCACGGAGGGCGACGTGTGCGTCCTCTACGACCGGCACCCCGGGGCGCACTCCTGGGATGTGACGGACCCGCTCGCGGAGCTGATGGCCGAGCAGATCCGGCAGGACATTCTGCGTGAGCGGGAGGGGCAGGACGGGTCGGCTGCGGGGGATGGGCACGACGGGCGCGACGGCCCGGATGGACCGGATGAGCCGGGTGGGCGGGACAAGCCGGGCGAGCCGGGTGGGCCGTCGGGTGGGTCGGATGGGCAGGGCGGGTCGGATGGTCCGCCGGGTGGGTCGGATGGGCGGGGCGGGTCGGACGGTCCGCCGGGTGGGCAGGGCGGGTAGGCCGGGCCGCCCCTCAGTGCAGGCAGAACTCGTTGCCCTCCGGGTCGGCCAGGACGAGCCAGCTGCCGCCCTGCTCGTCGACCGTACGGAGCGTTCGCGCGCCCAGGCCCGTGAGCCGCTCGGCCTCCGCGTCGCGTCGGCCCGGCTCGGAATGGACGTCGATGTGGAGCCGGTTCTTGACCGTCTTCGGCTCCGGCACGCGCTGGAAGAGCAGCCGCCGCCCCAGCCCCGTACCGCTGTGCTCCTCGTGCGGGTCGTCCGGGTGCCGTGCCGCCGCGAGGTCGAGCCAGGCGCGGCGGCCGTGGGCACGGGTGGTGATCGCCTCGGGCACCGCTCCGGCGGCCAGCAGCTGCTCGACCAGGGCGCTGTTGTCCTCGACGAGATAACCGAGGGCTTCGGCCCAGAAACCGGCCTGGGCGTGCGGGTCGGCGCTGTCGATCACGAGCTTCCAGGACAGGGTCTTCGTCATGGAAACCGTTTATAGTGGTTACATGAGCGTCAAAGCAACGGACACGCCGGAACCGGGGGCGGCGCCCAACCGGCCCGTCCCGCTCGCACCGGCCGGGCCGCCCCCTGGGCTGCTGCTGCGGCATCCGGACGGCAGCTCGTTCCGGTTCGACCCGGGCGCGCTGTCCCTGGAACTGCTGGTGACCGGCGGTCCCGGCCGGCTGGCGTACTTCGAGACCCTGCACGCGCCGGTGGACCTGGTCCGCTGGGCCTCGGAATCCCGGCTCCCCGGGGGGCCCTGGCCGACTGAGGGGGCCGGGTCGACCGCTGGGGCTCGGCTCAGCGTGAGTGCGGAGGAGGTGGCCGCCGCTCGCGCGCTGCGCGACGCGCTCTGGCGGATGGTGGAGGGGCATGTGCACGCGGCGCCGCCCGCTCCGGAGGACGTGGCCGTCGTCAACGGGGCGGCGGCGCATCCGCCCCTGACGCCCCGGCTGGACGCGGCCGGCGGCCGGGAGTGGGCGGCGGGGGGCACCGGGACCGGGCTTCTGTCGACCGTCGCCCGGGACGCGATCGACCTGCTCACCGGGGCATATGCCCACCGGGTCCGCACCTGCGCGGCGCACGACTGCCGCCTGCTGTTCGTGGACACCTCCCGCCCCGGCAAGCGCCGCTGGTGCTCCATGGAGCGCTGCGGCAACCGGCACAAGGTCCGGGCCCACCGGGCCCGGACCACCACGACCACCGAGAACTGACCACCGAAGAGCGGAAAGGTCTTCCTCATGCCGACCGGACTCACGCAGGACGCGGGCTGGGAGATCGGCGTCTCCCGGACCATCCACCGACCGCTGACCGCCGTGTGGGAGTTCGTCAGCGGACCGAGGGGCCTCGCGCTCTGGCTCGGCGTCGACGGCCCCCTGCCCACGGAGAAGGGTGCGCCGTACCGTACGGCCGACGGGACCGGCGGCGAGATCCGCGGTTACCGCCCCGGCGACCGCTTCCGCCTCACCTACGGCACGTCCACCGTCCAGGTCGCCGTGGCACGCGGCAGCTCCGAGGACCGGACCGTGCTGCGCTTCCACCAGGAGCGCCTGGCGAGCGCCGAGGAGCGCGCGGAGCGGCGTGCGTACTGGAAGGGCGTCATGGACCGGGTGCAGGCCGAGTTGACCTGACGGACGCGGGTGCGCCAGTCAGCCTTGACCGCATGCTTGACCGCACGCGCCCACCACGCCGACGACTAGGTCCGCTTCTGCTGGACGCGCGCGCCGTCGCGGTCCGAACCGAGGCCGGCGGTCGTGGGGGCGGCCTCAGCGCTCATGGGGGTGGCGGCGGCGCTCGTGGGGGTGGCGGCGCTCGTGGCCGCGGAACCGGGGCTCGGGCTCACGGTCGCCGACGCGGGGGCGGCTGCGGCGGCGGCCAGGAGCTTCACCGCCAGCGCCCGGTTGCGGCGCGCCGTGCGCAGCGCGTCCCAGGTCAGCAGCGACAGCGCCAGCCACACGAGGGCGAACCCGGCCCACCGCTCGGGCGGCATCGCCTCATGGAAGTAGAGGACACCCAGCGCGAACTGGAAGACCGGGGCCAGATACTGGAGCAGCCCCAGCGTCGACAGCGGCACCCGGACCGCCGCCGCGCCGAAGCAGATCATCGGTACCGCGGTGACGATGCCCGTCGCCGCGAGCAGCGCCCCGTGCCCCGCGCCCCCGGCCGTGAACGTGGACGCGCCGGTGGCGGTCAGCCAGAGCAGAAAGCCGGACGCGGGTACGAACAGCACGGCGGTCTCGGCGGCCAGGGACTCCAGACCGCCCATGTTCACCTTCTTCTTGACCAGCCCGTACGTGGCGAACGAGAACGCCAGCACCAGCGAGATCCACGGCGGTCGCCCGTATCCGATGGCCAGCACGAGGACGGCGACGAAGCCGGTGGCGACCGCGGTCCACTGGACCGGCCGCAGCCGTTCGCCCAGCAGCAGAACTCCCATGGCGATGGTGACCAGCGGATTGATGAAGTAGCCGAGTGAGGCCTCGACGACCTGCCCGTTGTTCACCGACCAGATGTAGAGACCCCAGTTGAGGGTGATGGTCGCCGCCGCGATCGAAATCAGCCCCAGCTTGCGCCGGTCGCGGACGAGCTCACCGACCCAGGCCCAGCGGCGCAGCGCGAGCAGGACGATCCCGACGAGCACCAGCGACCACACCATCCGGTGGGCGAGGATCTCGATCGCCCCGGACGGCTTGAGCAGCGGCCAGAAGAGCGGCACCAGACCCCACATCCCGTACGCGCCGAACCCGTACAGCAGGCCGGCCCGCTGCTCGTTCTTCCCCTCCACGGGCCCTCCCGGTCCACCTGTGCGCCGACGGATGCGCCGACGGGACGACGGTAGCGCCGGAAGGGGCGCCCTGTCATACCCGTCTCACGAAAACGCTCATGACACCTTGGTGTACGGCAAGCGCGCCGCGCGGGCGCGCTCGGCACTCCACCCCGGGCCTCCGGCTTCCGGCTTCCTGCCTCGGGCCCCGGGCGGCGGGCGGAGGTGACGAGCTCCGGGCCTTCGGTCCCGGGCGGCGGGCCCCGGCCTCCGGCCTCCGGCTTCGGGTGGCGGGCCCCGGCCTCCGGCTTCGGGTGGCGGGCCCCGCGGCCTCCGGCCTCGGGTGGCGGGCCCGGCGGCGAGCTCCGGGCCTTCGGACCCGGGCCCTACCTCTCCCGGGGGCCCGGGTGGCGGGCCCCCGGCCGGTGCTCAGGCCTTCGCTGCCGCCAGGGCCGTCCGTACGCTCTCGGCGAGAGGGGTCGTCGGGCGGCCGATGAGCCGGGCGAGGTCGCCGCTCGTCCCCGCGAGCAGCCCGCGCCCGATCGCCCGGTCCACGTCCACGAGGATCGCGGCGAAGCCCTCGGGCAGCCCCGCCGCGACCAGGATCTCCTGGTGCACGGCCGCCGGGACGTCGTTGTACGCGATCTCCCGGCCGGTCTCCTCGGACAGGACCGCGGCGTACTCGGCGAACGACCACGCGGTGTCGCCGCTCAGCTCGTAGGTGGCGTTCAGGTGGCCCTCGCCGGTCAGGACGGCGGCCGCGGCCGCGGCGTAGTCGGCGCGGGACGCGGAGGAGACGCGTCCGGCGCCCGCGTTGGCGACGACCGCGCCGTGCTCCAGGACCGGGGCCAGGTTGGCGGTGTAGTTCTCCGTGTACCAGCCGTTGCGCAGGAAGGTGTACGGCAGTCCGGAGGCCAGGATCAGCCCCTCGGTCTCCTTGTGCTCGTCGGCCAGGGCGAAGTCCGCGTCCGGCCCGCCGAGGATGCCGGTGTACGCGAGCTGCGCGACCCCGGCCGTCTTCGCCGCCTCGATGACCGCGGTGTGCTGCGGGACCCGCTTGCCCACCTCGCTGCCGGAGATCAGCAGCACCCGGTCGCCGGAGTGGAACGCTCCGGCAAGAGTCTCGGGGCGGTCGTAGTCCGCGATGCGCAGCTCGACGCCCCGGGCGGCGAGCCCGGCGGCCTTCTCCTTGTCGCGCACCACGGCGGCGATGCCGTCCGCCGGGACGGTGGTCAGCAGGGAGTCGATGACGAGGCGGCCGAGTTCTCCGGTGGCGCCGGTGACGACGATGCTCATGGGGGGTGCTCCGATTTCAGTCGATCTGATCCGTTTCCGCGTTCAGTGACAAACTTACGGCTAGCGCTATCGATAAGAAAGTACCCACTTTGAAGTAAGGTACTGTCATGGGAGTAAGCAAGCAGGTCAACCCAGTGCCGGACGTCAATCAGCCGATGTGTCCGTCCCGGCTGGTGCTGGAGCATGTGACGAGCCGCTGGGGCGTCCTCGTACTGGCGTCGCTGCTGGAGCGTTCGTACCGCTTCAGCGAGCTGCGCCGCACGGTCGGTGGCGTCAGCGAGAAGATGCTCGCCCAGACGCTTCAGACGCTGGAGCGAGACGGCTTCGTCCACCGGGACGCGAAGCCGGTGATCCCGCCCCGGGTGGACTACTCCCTCACTCCGCTCGGCGTCGAGGCCGCCGAGCAGGTCTGGGCGCTCGCCCGCTGGACCGAACGCCAGGTGGACGCGGTGCGCTCCGCGCGCGAGGAGTACGACAGGGCCCGGAGCTGATCCCCTCAGCGGTGGCCACGGCCCTCAGCGGTGGCCACGGCCTTCAGCGTTAGCCGCGCCGGGTGGCTCGGGCCGCGGTGCGGTCGCTCGGGTCGCCGGGACGAGATGGCTCCGGCCGCGGCCAGGGCGAGATGGCTCGGGCCGCGGCCGGGGCGCGGTGGCCCGAGCCGCGGCCGGGAGGTCAGCCGATGACCGTCCAGGTGTCGTTCCCGGCGAGCAACGCGCCGAGGTCGCCCTTGCCGTCGCGGTCCACCGCACTGTCCAGCTGGTCGGACATCAGCGTGTCGTAGACGGGCCGCTCCACGCTGCGCAGCACCCCGATGGGGGTGTGGTGCAGGGTGTCGGCGTCGGCGAGCCGGGACAGCGCGAACGCCGTGGTGGGGGAGTCCGCGTGGGCGTCGTGGACGAGGACGTCCGCGCGGTTCTCGTCGGTGACCGCGACGACCTCCAGGTCACCGGTGGCCTGGTTGCGGACGACCCCCTTGGACCCCTCGGCGCCGAACAGGACCGGCTCCCCGTGCTCCAGCCGGATCACCGCCTCGGTCGCCTGCTCCTTGTCCTTGAGCACCTCGAACGCGCCGTCGTTGAAGATGTTGCAGTTCTGGTAGATCTCCACCAGCGCCGTACCGGGGTGCTCGGCCGCCGCGCGCAGCACGCTCGTGAGGTGCTTGCGGTCGGAGTCGACCGTCCGGGCCACGAAGGTCGCCTCCGCCCCGATGGCGAGGGACACCGGGTTGAAGGGCGCGTCGAGCGACCCCATCGGCGTCGACTTGGTGATCTTGCCGACCTCGGAGGTGGGGCTGTACTGGCCCTTCGTCAGCCCGTAGATCCGGTTGTTGAACAGCAGGATCTTCAGGTTGACGTTGCGGCGCAGGGCGTGGATCAGGTGGTTGCCGCCGATGGAGAGCGCGTCGCCGTCCCCGGTGACCACCCAGACCGACAGGTCCCGGCGGGAGGTGGCGAGCCCGGTGGCGATGGAGGGCGCCCGGCCGTGGATGGAGTGCATCCCGTAGGTGTTCATGTAGTACGGGAAGCGGGAGGAGCAGCCGATTCCGGAGACGAAGGCGATGTTCTCCTTCGCCAGGCCCAGCTCCGGCATGAACCCCTGCACCGCGGCGAGCACGGCGTAGTCACCGCAGCCGGGGCACCAGCGGACTTCCTGGTCGGACTTGAAGTCCTTCATGGACTGCTTCGCCTCGGCCTTGGGCACCAGCTGGAGCAGGTCGTTGTGCTGGAGCTGCTCGGTGTCAGGCATCGATGGCCTCCTTGAGAGCTGTGGCGAGCTGCTCGGCCTTGAACGGCATCCCGTTGACCTGGTTGTACGAGTGCGCGTCCACCAGATACCTCGCCCGCAGCAACAGCGCGAGCTGGCCCAGGTTCATCTCCGGCACGACGACCTTGTCATAACGCTTCAGGACCTCGCCGAGGTTCCTCGGGAAGGGGTTGAGGTGGCGCAGATGGGCCTGGGCGATGGCCAGCCCCTCCGCGCGCAGCCGGCGCACGGCGGCGGTGATCGGCCCGTACGTCGAACCCCAGCCGAGCACCAGCGTGCGGGCCTCGGCGGGGTCGTCGACCTCCAGGTCGGGGACCTCGATGTTGTCGACCTTGGCCTGACGCGTGCGGACCATGAAGTCGTGGTTGGCCGGGTCGTAGGAGATGTTGCCGGTGCCGTCCTGCTTCTCGATGCCGCCGATCCGGTGTTCGAGGCCGGGCGTGCCGGGGATCGCCCAGGGGCGGGCCAGGGTCTGCGGGTCGCGCTTATAGGGCCAGAACACCTCGGTGCCGTCGGCCAGCGAGTGGTTGGGGCCGGTCGCGAAGGGGGTGGTGAGGTCGGGCAGGCTGTCCGTCTCCGGAATCCGCCACGGCTCGGAACCGTTGGCGAGGTAGCCGTCCGAGAGCAGGAACACCGGGGTGCGGTAGGTCAGCGCGATCCGTGCCGCGTCGATCGCGGCGTCGAAGCAGTCGGCCGGGGTCCGCGGGGCCACGATCGGCACCGGGGCCTCGCCGTTGCGGCCGAACATCGCCTGGAGCAGGTCGGCCTGCTCGGTCTTGGTCGGCAGCCCGGTCGAGGGACCGCCACGCTGGATGTCGATGATCAGCAGCGGCAGCTCCAACGAGACCGCCAGGCCGATCGTCTCCGACTTCAGCGCCACCCCGGGGCCGGACGTCGTCGTGACCCCCAGCGCACCGCCGAACGCCGCGCCCAGCGCCGCCCCGATCCCGGCGATCTCGTCCTCGGCCTGGAAGGTGCGCACACCGAAGTTCTTGTGCCGCGACAGCTCGTGCAGGATGTCGGAGGCCGGGGTGATCGGATACGAGCCCAGGTAGAGCGGCAGGTCCGCGAGCTGCCCGGCGGCGATCAGCCCGTAGGACAGGGCCAGGTTCCCCGAGATGTTGCGGTAGGTGCCGGTGGGGAACGCCTGGGTGGCCGGGGCGACTTCGTAGGAGACCGCGAAGTCCTCGGTCGTCTCGCCGAAATTCCACCCGGCCCGGAAAGCCGCCACGTTCGCCTCGGCGATCTCCGGCTTCTTCGCGAACTTCCGCCGCAGGAAGGCTTCCGTCCCCTCGGTCGGGCGGTGGTACATCCAGGACAGCAGCCCGAGCGCGAACATGTTCTTGCTGCGCTCGGCCTCCCTGCGGGGAAGCCCGAACTCCTTCAGCGCCTCGATCGTGAGCGTCGTCAGCGGCACCGGGTGGACGTTGTAGGCCTCCAGCGAACCGTCCTCCAGCGGGCTGGTCGCATAGCCCACCTTCGCCATCGGCCGCTTCGTGAACTCGTCCGTGTTCACGATGATCTCCGCGCCGCGTGGCACGTCGTCGATGTTCGCCTTCAGCGCGGCCGGGTTCATCGCCACCAGGACGTTCGGGGCGTCGCCCGGCGTGAGGATGTCGTGATCGGCGAAGTGGAGCTGGAAGGAGGAGACCCCCGGCAGCGTGCCGGCGGGGGCGCGGATCTCCGCCGGGAAGTTCGGCAGGGTGGAGAGATCGTTGCCGAAGGAAGCCGTCTCCGAGGTGAACCGGTCGCCCGTGAGCTGCATACCGTCACCCGAGTCGCCCGCGAAGCGGATGATCACCCGGTCCAGGCGGCGGATCTCCTTGCCCTCGCCGCCCGTGGTTCCCGTCGTACCTGACAGGGGCGCGCGCTGGCCCCCGAGAACGGCGTCGTTGGCCTCGTCGGCCTTCCCTGCCGCGCTACTGACCTGGCTCGTCACTGAACTGGACCTCCCTTGGGGCGGCGGTTCGGAACCGTCCGGCCGACCGGTGACTCCAGGGGCCACCCTACGTCCGCGCAGGCTGCCCTCCGGGGACCGATCATATGGTGGACACTATTTTGAGACACCCTTTTAGACCGTTTTGACATGCTGTGCAACTCCCCCGATCGTGAGACACATGCGTTCCGCTGTGGTTCTTTGGGCCTAGTCCTCCCTACGTGCCGACCTTGCGAAGGGCGCCGGTGCGCGGCGTGCTGAACCGGCCGCTGTCTAGGAGTTCAGGTAGGTGAGGACAGCGAGGACACGCCGGTGGTCCCCGTCGCTGGGCGAAAGTCCCAGCTTCTGGAAGATGTTGCTGACGTGCTTCTCCACCGCCCCGTCGCTCACCACGAGCTGCCGGGCGACCGCCGAATTGGTCCGGCCCTCCGCCATCAGGCCCAGCACCTCGCGCTCGCGCGGCGTGAGCCCCGCCAGCACGTCCTGCTTCCGGCTGCGGCCGAGCAGCTGCGCCACCACTTCCGGGTCCAGCGCCGTGCCGCCCTGGGCCACCCGCACGACCGCGTCCACGAACTCGCGGACCTCGGCGACCCGGTCCTTCAGCAGATACCCGACGCCCCGGCTGGTGCCCGCCAGCAGCTCGGTGGCGTACTGCTCCTCCACGTACTGCGAAAGGACCAGGACCCCGACTCCCGGATAGTCCTTCCGCAGGCGCACCGCCGCCCGCACCCCCTCGTCCGTGTGCGTCGGCGGCATCCGCACATCCGCCACCACCACATCGGGAAGCTCCTTCCGGGCGTCGAGATCCGCCACGGTCTTGAGCAGCGCCTCGGCGTCCCCCACCCCCGCGATCACATCGTGACCGAGATCGGTGAGCAGGCGGGTCAGCCCTTCCCGAAGCAGGACCGAATCCTCGGCGATGACTACGCGCACCCTGTTCTCCACGTTCTCCACGATGTCGTTCCCCCACTGTTCCCGGCTGTTCCGGCGATTCTCGCGCCTCGCTGCGCGCGCCGCGCCCGACCACTGCGCCCCGCGTCCCGACGGAGTCAGCATCCCAGGACCGGCACGCGCGTGGGGACCCTGTGGATAACTCGGCCGGACGGCCCCGACAGCAGCCGAAAGCGCCACGTCGCCCGGCGCGGCGGCCAGGCGACGTGGCGAGCGGGGGTACGGGGTGGGACGGTGGTCGGGCGGTCAGTGGCCGGGGCTGTCAGGACGGCCGGGCGGCCGGGCGGTCGGGGTGATCGGGGCGGTTGGAGCGGTTGGACGGTCGGGGGGGGGCAGGGTCCCTGGCGGGGTGACCTGGATCAGCCGCGCCAGGGCAGCTCGGCCGTGATCGTCGTCGGGCCGCCGACCGGGGAATCGACCACGAGCACCCCGTCCACCGCGTCCAGCCGCTCCGTCAGCCCGGCCAGCCCGCCGCCCGCGGACACCGAGGCCCCGCCCCGGCCGTTGTCCGTGATCTGGAGCATCAGCCGGTCGCCCGCGCGCCACACATCGATCGTGGCCCGGGTCGCCCGGGAGTGCTTGCTGATGTTCTGGAGCAACTCCGAGACCGTGAAGTAGGCGATGCCCTCGATGGCCTGCGCGGGCCGCGACTCCAGGTCCACCTCGACCGTCACGGGGACCGTGCAGCGGGAGGCTATGGCGGAGAGGGCCGCGTCCAGGCCCCGGTCGGTGAGGACGGCGGGGTGGATGCCCCGGGCCAGGTCGCGCAGCTCCTGAAGGGCCACCTTCACCTCGCCGTGTGCCTCGTCGACCATTTGCGCTGCCGCTTCCGGGTCGTGCGCCAGCTTCTCCTTCGCCAGGCCCAGATCCATGGCGAGGGCGACGAGGCGGGCCTGGGCGCCGTCGTGGAGGTCGCGTTCGATGCGGCGCAGGTCGGCGGCGGCGGTGTCCACGACGACACCCCGGTCCGACTCCAGCTCGGAGACCCGGGTGGCCAGCCGGGACGGGCCCAGCAGCCCGGTCACCAGCAACCGGTCCACCGTCAGCAGCCCCCGCACGATCCACGGCGCCGCCAGCACCAGCACCAGCCCCAGTGCCGCGGTCACCGCCAGCTCGGCCGGTGAGTCCAGGAACTCCTGGTGGGTCCGGGTGCTGAACAGCTGGATGCCGTCCTTCCCGGCGTACACCGGGAAGACCCAGTGCCACAGCGGATAGGTCAGAGCCATCAGCCCGTACGTCCAGAACGTCACCGCGACACAGAACGTGAACACCGCCCACGGGAAGTGCAGCAGTGTGTACAGCAGATGCCGCCAGGACACCCCGCTCTTCAGGATCGCGCCTGTCCACGCCATCGGGCCGCCGGTCTTCCCCCGCACCCGCTCCGGGTCGGCGACCTCCACCCCCAGCAGCCCGCGCGCCCGGTGCCGCTCCATCGCGCCGAACCCCCGGCAGACGGCCAGACCGACCGCGAGGAGGGGAATCCCTATGAAGGTGATCAGGAGGCCCGCGCTCAGAGAGATCATGGTGACCGCGAAGACGAACATCACCATGCTCAGCGGGAAGCTCAGCAGCACATAGAGCAGCTCACGCCAGGCGCGTGCCTCCAGCGGCGCTCGCAGCGGTGCCGGAAGGAAGTGCTTGACCGGGGTCTTCGCCCCGAAGCCGGGGCCGGAACCGTGGTGCTCCCGGTCCCGTGTGTCCGGTCCGTATGCCGTGGCCATGAGTCCCGTCCGTTCCGTCTCTTGTCTCAGTCTCTCAGCGGGTTGTCTGTGGGTTGTACGCGGATTTTGGTGCGGAGCCGCCGTCGTCGGCGGCACCGGCGGCGCCTACGGCGGCACCGGCGGTGCCTTCAGCGCCGGTTGCGCCCGCGCTGGTGGCGGTGGCAAGGCCTTCGGCAGCGGTCGTGCCTGTCTGCCCGCGCTGGTGCCGTCGGCGCGGCCTTCGGCAGCGGTCGTGCCCGCGCTGGTGGTCAGTGGTGTCGGCGAGTGGGCCTTCGCCCACGGGAGCCGTTCTTCCTCAAGGATGCTGGCCGGGCGGCTTCCGCACCATGAGGCTCCTCTCCGTATCCGACCGGGGGTTTTCCCCACCCCCCACCGGGCTCCACGCCCCCCCCCGGCCCTCGTACCGTCATGTCCCGGGCCCGGCCTCAGGCCGCCCGGTCCCGCCAGGGCAGCGCCGCGGTGACGGTCGTCGGGCCGCCCTGGGGCGAGTCCAGGACGAACACCCCGTCGACCGCTCCCAGCCGCTCGGCGAGCCCCGCCATGCCCGTACCGCCGTCCATGCGTGCTCCGCCCGTCCCGTCGTCCACGACCTGGACCAGCAGACGGTCCGAGGCGCGCCACACCTCGACCGAGGCCGATCGAGCGCCGCTGTGCTTGCTGACGTTCTGGAGCAGTTCCGAGACCGTGAAATAGGCGATGCCCTCGATCGCCTCCGCGGGGCGGCCCGGGAGCTCCACCGACACCTGGACCGGGACCGTGCAGCGGGAGGCTATGGCGGAGAGGGCCGCGTCCAGGCCCCGGTCGGTGAGGACGGCGGGGTGGATGCCCCGGGCCAGGTCGCGCAGCTCCTGAAGGGCCACCTTCACCTCGCCGTGTGCCTCGTCGACCATTTGCGCTGCCGCTTCCGGGTCGTGCGCCAGCTTCTCCTTCGCCAGGCCCAGATCCATGGCGAGGGCGACGAGGCGGGCCTGGGCGCCGTCGTGGAGGTCGCGTTCGATGCGGCGCAGGTCGGCGGCGGCGGTGTCCACGACGACGCCCCGGTCCGACTCCAGCTCGGCGATCCGCCGCTCCAACTCGTCCGACGGCGACAGCAGCGTCCGCACCATGACCCGGTCCACCGTCGTCAGCCCCCGGGTGATGTAGGGGAGCACCGGCCACAGGACGAACAGGCTCACCAGCGTCAGCGTGAACGTGAGCACCCCCCAGGGCAGCCGGACGAAGCCGTACAGCAACGACCGCCAGCCCACCGGGTCCTTCAGCCCCGACCACAACCGGTTGAACACCCCTTGCCCCTGGTGGGCGCGGGCCAGCGGGCTCGGCTCGTCGACCCGTACGCCCAGCATCCAGCGGGCCCGGCGGCGGTCCAGCCGGCCCAGCCAACGCGCGGCCCGCAAACCGCCGACCAGCAGCGGAAGGCCGACCACCGTGACGGAGAGCCCCGCGCCCACAGAGATCACCAGAACCGTGAGGAGGAACCCGGCGACGGCCAGCGGAAGGTTGGCGAGCAGATATCCGACCTCCCGCCAGGTCCACCGGTCGAGCGCGAACCGGGCGGGTGGCAGCGGGTCGGAACCCGGGACGGAAGGGGTCATGGTCATACCGACAGCCTGCCGGGCCGTGTTCCCGCACGCCATGGGGCTCGTGGGTGGGATGAAGTAGGGATAACCCCACCCGATGGCTCCACGCGGCTGCCTACGGTCCGTTTGACACCCCCTAGACTCCCGTCCGTACAGATCTGGGACAGGTACGGGCAGCGAGGGAACGAGGGCGGGGGGCTGAAGTGGCTGGTGTGACCGGGGCGACGGGTGCGAGCGGAGGGGCCGGAGGGGTCGGAGCGCCGGTTGACGGACTTCCCGTCCTCGCGTCGGACTACTTCCAGAGCTACTCGGTGATCGGTCTGCTCGCCCTGGTCGGTGTCCTGTTCGTCGCCGTGGCCTTCGGGGCCGGTCGCCTCCTGCGCCCCGTCGTCCCCACGCCGGAGAAGCTGCTCACCTACGAATGCGGCGTCGACCCGGTCGGCGAGGGCTGGGCGCACACTCAGGTCCGCTACTACGTCTACGCGTTCCTCTACGTGATCTTCGCGGTCGACTCCATCTTCCTGTTCCCGTGGGCCACGGTGTTCGCGGCTCCCGGATACGGCGCGACGACGCTGGTCGAAATGTTCGTCTTCCTCGGCTTCCTGGCCGTGGGACTGCTCTACGCATGGAAGAAGGGCGTCCTCGCATGGGCCTGACGAGTCGGCCGGCCGCCGCGGCACAGCAGTCCGCGGCGCAGCGGCCCGGGTCCCCGCCCGAGGCGGCCCTCCCGCCGGAGCCCGTGTCCCTTCCGGAACCCCAGCGCCTCGGTGTGCTCTCCCGGCTCGCACCCGAGCCCATGAAGGTCGTCCTCAACTGGGGCCGCCGCTACAGCCTCTGGGTCTTCAACTTCGGACTCGCCTGCTGCGCCATCGAGTTCATCGCCGCCTCCATGGCGCGCCACGACTTCATCCGCCTCGGAGTGATCCCCTTCGCCCCCGGGCCCCGCCAGGCCGACCTGATGATCGTGTCCGGCACGGTGACGGACAAGATGGCCCCGGCCGTGAAGCGGCTGTACGAGCAGATGCCCGAACCGAAGTACGTCATCTCCTTCGGCGCCTGCTCCAACTGCGGGGGCCCCTACTGGGACTCGTACTCCGTCACCAAGGGCGTCGACCAGATCATCCCCGTCGATGTGTACGTACCCGGCTGCCCGCCCCGGCCCGAGGCCCTGCTCCAGGGCATCCTCAAGCTCCAGGAGAAGATCGCCCGCGAGTCCCTGGCGGAGCGGTACGCCCCGGAGGACGGCGGTGCCGTCAGGGCCTCCGGCCGGGGTCCGTCCACCGCCGCCCTGCGCAGCGGTCTCGTCGCCCCGCCGACGGCACCGGACGCTACGCCCGGCTCGCCCTCGTCGGGCTCGACGCCTGACGTGCCGTCGGACCCGGGACCGGGGGAGGGGCGGTGATGAGCGACCAGGAACAGGGCCGCACCCGCCAGCAGCCCGGCGGGTCCGCCGCCGACGCCTACGACCGGCTGCCCGACGCCGTGACGGAGCTGTTCGGCGAGGAAGCGACGGCGGAGTCGGCCTACGACCTGCTCACCGTCGACGTCCCCGCATCCGACTGGCTCACCGCCCTGCGGACCGCCCGCGACGAGCTGAACTGCCGCTACTTCGACTGGCTCAGCGCCGTGGACGAACCCGGCGTCGGCTTCCGCGTCTGCGCCCACGTCGCCGCCCTGGGCGCGGGTGCGGTCCGGCGGCTGATGGTACGGACGACCGTGCCGCACGACGCGGCGGTCCTGCCCACCGCCGTCGACGTCTACGCGGGCGCGGCCTGGCACGAACGCGAGACGCACGAGATGTTCGGGGTCGCCTTCGACGGCCACCCCCATCTCGTACCGCTGCTGCTGCCGGAAGGCTTCGAGGGGCATCCGCTGCGCAAGGACTTCGTCCTGGCGGCGCGGGTCGCCAAGGCCTGGCCCGGCGCGAAGGAACCGGGGGAGTCCGCGGAGGGCCACGGCGGTCCCAAGCGCCGCGCGATGCTCCCGCCGGGAGTCCCCGACCCCAACGAGTGGGGTCCCCAGAAGGGCCAGCTCCCTCCGGCCCCCGTCCGCCCGGCCCGAGCGGCCCGCACCACGGCGGACCGCCCGCCCCGTCGTACCCGCAGCGCGAGCGAAGGGTCCGCGGCCCAGCGCTCCACCCCTGCCGAGACCCCTGCCGCGCCTCCGGGAGCCGCCGCGTCCCCGGGGGCTGCCTCCCCGGAAGCCACGCCTCCGGGAGCCACGTCCGGGCCTGCGGGCGCCGCGTCCCCGGAAGCCCCGTCCGGGCCTGCGGATACCGCGACCCCGGCACCGGAAGCCGCGTCCCCGCCTGCGGAGGCGCCGCCCGGCGCCCGTCCGCGTCGTTCCCGTTCGTCGGCGGAGGGGTCCGCGAGCCAGCGCCCGGCCCGGCGTTCCCGTTCCGCCTCGGACGGCTCGGCCAGCCAGCGGACCACCCCGGAGGCGCCGGCCTCTCCTCCCGCCGCTCAGGAGACACCGGCCTCTCCTGCCGCCGCTCCGGAGAGTTCCGGGTCCACCCCCGCGCCGCCGCACCGGGTGCGCAGTACGGACGCCCCGTGGCACGACGCCCAACCGGCGTTCGACGAACCCGAGCGCGCCCCCGAACCCCAGCCCCGTGTCGCGCCGTCGGACCCCGACTCCGAGCCCGAGCCCGACCCCGACTCCGACAAGCCTGCCGGAGGAGATCCCGAGTGAACGACGTACTCGACGTCGCCCTCCGCCTGGCCATCGTCTTCGTCGTGTTCCTGGTCGCTCCCCTCCTCGTGGGCCAGACCGAACACAAGGTGATGGCCCACATGCAGGGGCGTCTGGGCCCCATGTACGCGGGCGGCTTCCACGGCTGGGCCCAGCTCGTCGCGGACGGCGTGAAGTTCGCGCAGAAGGAGGACGTCGTCCCGGCCGCCGCCGACCGCCGCGTCTTCCAGCTCGCCCCCGCCGTCGCCCTCCTCCCGTACCTCCTCGTCCTCGCCGTCATCCCCGTCGGCCCGGGAGAGGGCGCGGTGGGCCAGGCCGTCGACGCGGGAATCTTCTTCGTGCTCGCGGTGATGGGCATCGGCGTCCTCGGCTCGCTCATGGCGGGCTGGGCGTCGGCCAACAAGTTCTCCCTCCTCGGGGGCCTCCGTACCGCCGCCCAACTGCTCTCCTACGAGCTGCCGATGCTCCTCGCGGCCGCCTCCGTCGCCATGGCGGCCGGAACGGTCTCGCTCACCGGCATCCTCGACGCGTTCGAGTGGTGGTGGCTGCCCTGGCAGATCGTCGGCGCCCTGGTCTTCTTCGTCGCCGGCCTCGCGGAGCTCCAGCGGCCCCCCTTCGACATGCCCGTCGCCGACTCCGAGATCATCTTCGGCGCGTACACCGAGTACACGGGGCTCCGCTTCGCGCTGTTCCTCCTCGCCGAGTACGCGGGCATCGTCATCCTGTGCGCCCTGACCGCCGTCCTCTTCCTCGGCGGCTGGCACGGTCCGTTCGGCGCCGACGGGCTGGGCTGGGTCTGGACCCTCCTCAAGACCGCCCTTCTCGCGTTCGTCGTCATCTGGCTGCGCGTCAGCTACCCGCGTCTGCGTGAGGACCAGTTGCAGAAGCTCGCCTGGACCACGCTCGTCCCCCTCGCCCTCGCGCAGATCGCGCTCACCGGCATCGTGAAGGTGGCGATCAACTGATGCCCCCGGTACCCGGATCCGGCCTGGCCAAGGGCCTCGCCGTCACCTTGCGCACGATGACGAAGAAGTCCGTCACCGCGCAGTACCCCGAGACTCAGCCCGAACTCCCGCCCCGCTCGCGCGGTGTCATCGGGCTGTTCGAGGAGAACTGCACGGTCTGCATGCTGTGCGCCCGCGAGTGCCCCGACTGGTGCATCTACATCGACTCCCACAAGGAGACGGTGCCGCCCGCCGCCCCCGGCGGGCGGGAGCGCAGCCGCAACGTCCTGGACCGCTTCGCCATCGACTTCTCCCTCTGCATGTACTGCGGCATCTGCATCGAGGTCTGCCCCTTCGACGCACTGTTCTGGTCGCCCGAGTTCGAGTACGCCGAGACGGACATCCACGAACTCACCCATGAGCGCGACAAGCTCCGCGAATGGATGTGGACCGTTCCGGAGCCCCCGGCGCTCGACCCGGGCGCCGAGGAGCCGAAGGAGATCGCGGCCGCCCGCAAGACCGCCGACAAGCTCGCCGCCCAGCACGCGCGGGAGCAGGCGGAGGAACGCGAGCAGGCCGAAGCACGGGGACAGGCCGAGGAGCGCCAACAGGCCGAAGCGCGCGAACAGGCCGGGGAACGCCAACAGGCCGAAGCACGGGGACAGGCCGAGGAGCGGGAACGGACCGAGGAGACGGGGGAGACCCCATGACGCTCACGATGTCGATGACGTCCACCGCGGCGAGCGCAGCGCACAGTCGGCTCGCGGCCACCGTGACGCACCCCCTGGCCGCCGGTGACCACCCCGGTTTCCTCTCTCCGACCGGCGTCGAGATCGCCTTCGTCCTGGTCGGCCTCGTCACCCTCGGCGCCGCCGTCATCACCGTCACGACGAAACAACTGGTGCACGCCGCCCTCTGGCTCGTCGTCGCACTCGGCGGACTGGCCGTCGAATACCTCCTGCTCACGGCGGAGTTCATCGCCTGGGTACAGGTCCTCATCTACGTCGGTTCCATCGTCGTCCTCCTGCTGTTCGGGCTGATGCTCACGCGGGCCCCCATCGGCCGCTCCCCGGACGCCGACTCGGGCAACCGATGGGTGGCCCTCGGGGTCGCGGTCGCCACGGCGGGCGCGCTCGTCTGGGTCGTGGTCGACGCCTTCCGTACCACCTGGATCGATCTCGACGGGCCGGCGCAGGGCTCCACGAAGGTGACCGGTGCCTTCCTGTTCCGGAACTGGGTCCTGCCTTTCGAGGCGCTCTCCGTCCTGCTGCTCGCCGCCCTCGTCGGCGCCATCGTCCTGTCCCGCAAACGCGACACCGACGCCGACGCCCGCCCCACCCAGCACAGGACGCGCCCGAGCAGCACGCCCCGGGGCGAGGCAGCCCGGGGCAGGACGCAGCCGGACAGGGCGGTTCCGGGCAGCACGCCCCTGGGCGAGGCGGTCCAGGAGAAGCCCGCCCCGGACCGGGGTACTCCGTCCGGCCAGGAGGAGCAGAGCTGATGCACCTCGCCTATCCCGCCGTGCTCGCCGCCCTCCTCTTCTGCGTCGGCCTCTACGGCGTCCTCGCCCGCCGCAACGCGATCCTCGTCCTGATGTCCGTCGAGCTGATGCTCAACGCCGTCAACCTCAACCTCGTCGCTTTCGACGTCTGGCTCCGCGACACCCTCCACTCCGGTCAGGCCCTCACCCTCTTCACCATCGCCATCGCCGCCGCCGAGATCGGCATCGGCCTGGCGATCGTCCTGGCCGTCTACCGCAACCGGGGCAGCTCCGACATCGACCGGCTCCGCGACACGGCGGAGAGCGACGACCTGGACGGGATCGACAACGCGGACGGAAGCGACAACGTGGCCGAGAGCGACGGTCAGTCCGGGAGCCGCGACAGTCACGGCCAGCCCGGGAGCGGCGGCACCGCCGGACCGGGCCACGCCGGAACGACGGGGAACCCCACGAACGCAGAGGCCACCGCGTGACCACCACGACCCTCGCCGCCCTCGTCCCGCTCCTGCCCTTCCTCGGAGCCGTCGCCGGACTCGCCGTCGGCCGCACCGCCCCCGGCTTCGTCCGCCCCCTCGCCCTCCTGCCGACGCTCACCGCGACCGCTCTCGCCGTGATCGTCGCCCTCAGGCAGGGCGGTGGCCGGGCCATCGACGCCGCGACCCAGCTCACCCCGACCGGCTCGGTACCCATCGACCTCGCCCTCCACCTGGACGGCTTCGCGGTCCTCGTCGCGGTCCTCGTCGGGCTCGTCGCCACCTGCGTACAGCTGTACTCCACGGCCTACCTCCGCAACGACGCCCGCTACCCCTCCTACGCCGCCCTCGTCTCCCTCTTCACCGCCGCGATGCTGCTGGTCGTCTACTCCGGCGACCTGATGGTCCTCCTGGTCGGCTGGGAGATCATGGGCATCTGCTCGTACTTCCTCGTCGGCCACTACTGGGAGACGCCCGAAGCCCGCGCCGCCTCCCTCAAGGCCTTCCTGGTCACCAAACTCGGCGACGTCCCCTTCCTGATCGGCCTGTTCGCCCTCGCCGCCGACACCGGCAGCTTCCGGATCACCGAGATCCTCGCCGCCGTGTCCAGCGGCGGTCTCGACCACCCCACCCTCATCGCGCTGCTGCTCCTCGCGGGCGTGGCGGGCAAGTCCGCGCAGTTCCCCCTGCACACCTGGCTGCCCGACGCGATGGCCGGTCCCACCCCCGTCTCCGCGCTCATCCACGCCGCGACGATGGTCGCCGCCGGCGTCTACTTCGTGGCCCGCCTGCTGCCCGTCTTCGCCGCGTCCGGCGCGGCGCTCGTCGTCCTCGCGGTGATGGCCGCCGTCACGATGACCGGCTCCGGGCTGGCGGCGCTCGCCCAGGACGACATCAAGCGGGTCCTCGCCTACTCGACGATCGGGCAACTCGGCTACATGTCGGGGGCCCTCGCCGTCGGCGACCGCGGAGCCGCCGTCTTCCACCTGATCTCGCACGGTGCGTTCAAAGCCGTCCTCTTCCTCGCCGCCGGTGTCGTCATCCACGCCGCGGGCACCAACTCCCTTGCCGCCATGTCCCGCATGAACGGCCTCGCCCGCCGCGTCCCGGACGCCTACTGGACGATGACCGTCGCCCTCCTCGCGCTCGCCGCCATCCCGCCGTTCGCCGGCTTCTTCTCCAAGGAAGCCGTCCTCGTTGCCGCCGAGCACACCGCCCTCGGGGACCGGACCGTCGCCCCGGCCGCCGCGGGCTGGACGATCCTCGTCGCCGGGCTCCTCGCGGCCGTCCTGACCGCCGCCTACGCCGCGCGCCTCTGGCTGCTCGCCTTCCGCGGCCGGGGGGCCGAGGCCCCCGAACGCGGCAAGCAGCCCCTCGCCATGACCTCCGTCCTGTGGGTGCTGGCCGTCCCCACGATCGGCTTCGGCCTCACCGCCGGAGCGATCGGCGACTGGTTCGACGGGCACGACCTCACCCCGACGCTCACCACCGCCGTCCTCTCCACCGGCGTCACCCTCGTCGGCGGGCTCGTCACCTACGCCGCGTGGCGGCACACCACCGCGCTGGCCGCCCGCACCCCGATCGGCGCCGTCGCCGCCCACCCCGACGCCGACCCCGCCCTCGTCGAAGCCGAGGCCATGACGTCCCACACCGCGGCCTACGGCACCATCGCGGACGCCCCCGACCCGGCCGACCCCGGCAGGCTCCTCCTCGGCCCCCTGCACCGCCACGCGGTCACCGGCTTCCACCTGGACGCCCTGTACACAGCGCTGTTCGTCCGGCCCGTGCAGGCCGCCGCCCGCCTCGTCCGCTTCCTGGACCGGGAGGTCGTCGACACCTACGTCAACGGATCGGGCGCCGTCACACGCCTTCTCGGCAACGCCGTCCGCCGGACCCAGACCGGCAACGTGCAGACCTACGTCAGCGCCCTGCTCGCCGGATCCCTCGTCCTGGCGATCGCCGCCGTCGTCTTCGCCAACGTCAACGCGGGGTCGTGACCGTGATCGATATCAGCCCGTCCGTGATGCAGTTCCTTCTGGCGTTCATCGTCCTCGCCCCTCTCCTCGGCGCCGCCGCGGCCCTGCTCCCCGCCCCACCCGGGCTCCAGGGGAAGAACCCGGACCAGGCCGTGCTGCGCCACGGCGTGACCGTCACCGGGACCGTCCTCATCGCCGCGATCTTCCTGGCCGCGGGCTTCGACCACGGCCACCCCGCCACGATGCAGGCGACCACCGACATCAGCTGGATCCCGGCGCTCGACGTCCGCATCCACCTCGGTGTCGACGGCATCTCGCTCCCCCTTCTGCTCCTGACCGCGCTGCTGACCTTCCTCTGCGCGCTGTACAGCTACTTCAAGCCGCCCGCGGGCCCCGCGCCGAAGGCCTTCGTCGCTCTCGTCCTCGTCCTGCAATCCGGCACCCTCGCCACCTTCGCCGTCCTCGACCTGCTGCTCTTCTTCCTCGCCTTCGAGATGGTCCTCATCCCGATGTACTTCCTCATCGCCCGCTGGGGCAGTGGTCAACGGCAGGGCGCCGCCTGGAAGTTCATCCTCTACACGCTGCTCGGCTCGGTCGTCATGCTGCTGGGCCTCCTCCTCATCGGACTGAAGAGCGGCACCTTCGACATGGTGGCACTCGCCACTGACAACGGCCGGGGTCTCACCGCGTCCGTGCAGCTCATCGCCGTTCTGGCGATCGGTCTCGGCCTCGCCGTGAAGACCCCGATGTGGCCCCTGCACAGCTGGCTTCCCGACGCCCACACGGCGGCCCCCACCGTCGGGTCCGTCCTCCTCGCGGGCGTCCTGCTCAAGATGGGAACGTACGGATTCGTCCGGATCCTGCTCCCCATCGCCCCCGACGGGATGCACACTTTCGCGCCCTACCTCGCCGCCTTCGCCGTCGTCGGCATCGTCTACGGCTCCCTCGCCTGTCTGGCCCTCGCCCGTACCGGAGCCAGGGGGGACCTCAAGCGGCTGATCGCGTACTCCTCCGTCGGCCACATGGGTTTCGTGCTCCTGGGCATCGCCACCATGACCCCCACCGGGGTTAACGGCGCGCTTTTCGCCAACATCGCCCACGGCCTCATCACCGGCCTGCTGTTCTTCCTGGTCGGCGCCGTCAAGGACCGGTACGGGACCGCCGACCTCGACACCCTCGCCGGGGCCACCGGCGCGGCGCTCTACGGCCGCGCCCCCCGCCTCGGCGCGCTGCTCGCCTTCGCCGCCGTCGCCTCGCTCGGCCTGCCCGGACTCGCCGGGTTCTGGGGCGAGATGCTGACGCTGTTCGGCGCGTACAGCCCCGCCGAGGGGCTCAGCCGCCCGGCGTTCCGCACCTTCCTGGCGATCGGGGCGTTCGGCACCCTGCTCACCGCCGCGTACATGCTCATCGTCATCCGCCGCGTCTGCATGGGTGAGCACGCGCCCCTCTCCTCGCTCCCGCCCGGTACAGGTCTCGTGCCGCCGACCGCGACCACCGGAGCCCGACCGGCCAGCACCCCGAGCCCCGCCGAAGCCGTGCCGGACAGGCAACCTGTCGAAGCCGAGCCGAACAGGCAGCCCGCCGAAGCCGGACCGGACAGGCAACCGGCCGAAGCGGTGCCGGACGGCCGGCTCGCCGACATCCGGACGTACGAAGCCGCCGCCTGGACCCCGCTCGCCGCTCTCACCGTCCTCGCCGGGCTCTGGCCCGCCGTCCTCCTCGGCCTCACCGACCCGGCCGTGCAGAAGCTCCTCGCAGGAGGCAAGCAGTGATCGCGGACCTCAGCACCGCCACGGGTCTCGGCACCACCCCGGGCCTCCTCAGCACCGCCACGGGCCTCAGTACCACTGCGGGCCTCCCCACCCCGGCCGCGGCTTCGCCCGGTCTCGCCGCGGCGTCGGCCGACAGCGCCCCCAGCCTCGTCCAGTCCATCGACTGGCTCGCCATCGCACCCCCCACGCTCACCGCCCTGGCCGCCCTGGTCGTCCTCGTCGCCGACCTGTTCCTGCCCGCGCACCGCAAACGGCTCCTCGGCCACGCCACCCTCACCGCGCTGGGCGCCGCCCTTCTCCTCCTGATCCCGCTGCGCTCCGGCGACCGGTCCACCTTCTGCGTCACGACCGGCGCCCAGGCGTGCAGCTACACAGCCGACCACTTCACGCTCGTCATCCAGGCCCTCGTGCTCGGCGGCGCGTTCCTCACGGTCCTGCTCTCCCTCGACGAAACGCGCGGACTCCCCGTAGGGGAGTACTGGTTCCTGCTCCTGGCCTCCGCGGCGGGCGCCGCTCTGCTGCCCGCCGCCCGCGATCTCGCCACCCTCGTCGTCGCCCTCGAAGTCGCCTCGCTGCCCGCCTTCGCGCTGGTGGGGATCGTGCGCGGCGACCGGCGCTCCTCCGAAGCGGCGCTGAAGTTCTTCCTCTCCTCCGTCGTCGCCACCGCGGTCATGCTGCTCGGCGTCAGTTTCGTGTACGCGACCACCGGCAGCCTGCACCTCACCGAGATCGCCGAACGGCTCGGCGACGTGCCTCCGGTGCTCGACACCCTCGCCAAGACCGGCGTCGCCCTCACCCTCGTCGGTTTCGCCTTCAAGACCGCGGCCGCACCCTTCCACTTCTGGGTCCCCGACACATACGCCGGGGCGCCACTGCCGATCGCCGCCTATCTCTCCGTCGTCGGCAAGGCCGTCGGCTTCTCGGGGATCATCCTGGTCACCGTCATCGCGTTCCCCGCCTATGCCGACGTCTGGGGACCCGCCCTCGCGGTTCTCGCCGCGCTCACCATGACCGTCGGGAACGTCGCCGCCCTCCGTCAGGACGCCACCCGCGCCCGCAGCGCCGTCCGCCTCCTTGCCTGGTCCTCCGTCGCCCAGGCCGGCTATCTGCTGGTCCCGGTCGCGGCCGCCGCGTACTCCAATGACGAGCAGATCGGCTCCACCGTCGCGTACGCCCTCATGTACGCCGTCGTGAACCTCGGCGCGTTCGCCGTGGCCGCCCTCGTGGCCCGCACGCACCCCGGCAACCGCGTCGCCGACTACCGGGGCCTCTACGCGACCCGCCCCCTCACCGCCCTCGCCCTCGGGTTCTTCCTGCTCTGCCTGGCCGGACTGCCGCCCGGTGTGATCGGGCTCTTCGCGAAGGTCACCGTCTTCTCGGCGGCCGTCGACGCGGGCCTCGGCTGGCTCGCCGTCGTCATGGCCGTCAACGTGGTGATCGCGCTCGTTTACTACCTTCGGTGGACCGCGATCCTTTTCCGTACCCCGGAAGCCACGAGGGAGCCCGTCAGGTCCGGCCCTCGTGAGGAGGCTGGAACAGCCCCCGGTGAACCGGCCGCCGAACCCCGCCACCGCCACGCGCCGTCCCCCCTCACCACCGCGCTCATCCTCACGACCGCCGCCGGAATCCTCCTCTCCGGAGCCCCGCAACTGGTCCTGCGTTTCGCCGCCGTCAATCTCTTCTGACGCCGGTAAGGCCGGTTTGCCCCTGGCCGCCCGCGCAGGGCAAGGTCTTGGCTGCATACGTCACGTACACGGCGCGGACGTCGCCGGGACACGAGGAGAGAGAGCAGTGCTGAACGGGTTCAAGGACTTCATCCTGCGCGGAAACGTCATCTCCATGGCGATCGGCCTCGCGGTCGGAGCGGCCTTCACCGCCGTCGTCACGGGCTTCAGCAACGCCTTCATCACTCCGCTGATCGGCCTCGCCACCCGGGGCACCGGCGACTTCAGCAAGGCCTTCTACGAGGTCGACGGGGTGAAGTTCCCCTACGGGCTCTTCATCAGCGCCGCCATCGCCTTCCTCATCACCGCCGCGGTCCTCTACTTCTGCGTCGTGGTCCCCATGGCAAAGGTGCAGAACCGCTTCGCCAAGGAGGAGGAGGTCGACATCAAGGCCGCCCTCCGCGACTGCCCGCGCTGCTTCAGCGCGATCCCGGCCATCGCCTCCCGCTGCGGCCACTGCACCAGCGAGGTCGAGCCCGACCCCGAGGCCCTCTCCCTCGCCAAGCTCCCCGCCCAGCAGCACTGACCGCACCGAAGCGAGCGTCGCCCCACCGGACCGCACCGGACCCACCCGACCGCTCCGCCCCACCGCACCGGACCCCACCGCACCTGACCGCCCCGCGCTTCGCCCGATCGCCCCCGCCTCCGGTGCCTCACCCACCCCGGCACCACCAGCAGGACGCCCCGCCACCCGTACGGCCCAGTGCCGTCCCGTACGGGCCCAAGGGCTGTCCCGGCCCGAACACGCCGCCCGGCCCCGCCCTCCGGCCGCACGCACAAGGGAACTAGCTTCCGTCGCCTGGCGTTGACCAGTACGGAAGGCTCCACTGGGGAGTGGAGCACCACCACGCGAAGGGTTCCCCTGCCGCACCACTTGGAGGGCGTACCGTGCACCGCCGGCACAACGGGCTGAAGACCGCCGTACTCCTCGGGGGACTGTCCGCACTCATCATCGTCATCGGCAGCTTCTTCGGACGCGCGGGCCTGCTGGTCGCGCTCCTGGTCGCCGTGGGCACCAACGCGTACGCGTACTGGAACAGCGACAAGCTGGCCCTGCGCGCCATGCGGGCCCGGCCCGTCAGCGAATTCGAGGCCCCGCAGCTCTACCGCATCGTCCGTGAGCTCTCCACGGCCGCCCGTCAGCCCATGCCGCGTCTCTACATCTCCCCGACGCAGGCGCCTAACGCCTTCGCCACCGGCCGCAACCCGCGCAACGCCGCGGTCTGCTGCACCGAAGGCATCCTCCAGATCCTCGACGAGCGTGAGCTGCGCGGTGTCCTCGGCCACGAGTTGAGCCATGTCTACAACCGGGACATCCTCATCTCGTCCGTGGCCGGAGCGCTCGCCTCCGTCGTGATGTTCCTGGTCAACTTCGCGTGGCTCATCCCCGTGGGCCGCTCCAACGACGACGAGGGACCCGGCCTGCTCGGCATGCTCATGATCATGATCCTGGGGCCGCTCGCGGCCTCCGTCATCCAGCTCGCCGTCAGCCGCTCGCGCGAGTACGAGGCCGACGCCTCCGGGGCGCAGCTCACCGGGGACCCGCTGGCCCTCGCCAGCGCCCTGCGCAAGCTGGACGCCGGGACGAAGCAACTGCCGCTCCCGCCCGAGCCGCGGATCGAGACCGCGAGCCACATGATGATCGCGAACCCCTTCCGCCAGGGTCAGGGGATGGCGAAAATGTTCTCGACACACCCGCCGATGGCGGAGCGCATCGCCCGACTAGAACAGATGGCAGGTCATCGCCCGTGAAAACCATCCTGAACGTCATCTGGCTCGTCCTCTGCGGATTCTGGATGTTCCTCGGCTATCTGCTCGCGGGCGCCCTGCTCTGCATCACCATCATCGGCATCCCCTTCGGCGTGGCCGCCTTCCGGATCGGCCTCTACGCCCTCTGGCCGTTCGGCAACACCGTCGTCGAACGGCGGGACGCGGGCTCACCTTCCTGCGCCGGGAATGTCCTCTGGCTGATCCTCGCCGGATGGTGGCTCGCCCTCGGTCACATCACCACCGGCATCGCGCTGTGCATCACGATCATCGGCATCCCGCTGGGCATCGCCAACTTCAAGCTGATCCCGGTCTCCCTCATGCCCTTCGGCAAGGAGATCGTCCCTACGGACCAGCCCTTCGCAGCCCGCTAGCCCGCCGCCCGTAGACAGCCCGTCAGCCCGTCAGCCCGCCGCCCGTGAGGCACCCCGCTAGCCCGCCGCCCGTGAGGCCACGGCTCGGGGGGACCCGCGGCGCGCGGGCATCCGCGCGGGCATTCGCCGCTCACGGGACACCACGCCCTCGCCGTGCCCGGAGGGCTCCCGTGCGCCCCGGTCCGCCCGGCCGTGCCGCAGGTCACCGCCGTGTGCCGCCCGTGCCGGGTGCAACCGAACATCTGCTCGCCGCGTCTTGCATCCCAAGACGAAGCCAAGGGTAGGAGCAGCGGCATGAGCATCATCGGTTGGATCATTCTCGGGCTGCTCGCCGGAGTCATAGCCAAAATCCTGCTCCCGGGACGCGACCCGGGCGGCATCGTCGGTACCACCCTCATCGGCGTCGCCGGGGCCTTCGTCGGAGGCTGGCTCTCCAGCCAGTTCCTGGACCGCCCCATCAGCAACGACTTCTACGACACGGCGACCTGGATCGCCGCGATCGCCGGTTCGTTGGTCCTGCTCATCCTCTACCGACTGCTGTTCGGCCACTCCCGCGACCGCCGCTGACCGCACTCTCACGTCCTGGTGAACGCGGTCGGCGCCGGAGCCGCACTGCGCGCCCGGACGGCGACCGCGTGCCGTCAGCTCAGCCCGGTCTCCCGCAAGGTCAGGTTCAGCCGGCCGGTCCGCAGCCCCGCCGCCGGGTCGCCCGGTCCCGGGTACACCTTCGGCACCCCGTGGAACGCGAAGCGCGACGGCCCGCCGAAGACGAAGAGGTCCCCGGACGTCAACTCCACGTCCGTATAGGGCCGTCCGCGCCCCTCCGTGTTGCCGAAGCGGAACACGCACCTCGCCCCGATGCTCAACGACACCACCGGAGCCCCCGACCGCTCCTCCTTGTCCTGGTGCATCCCCATCCGCGCGGCGTCGTCATAGAAGTTGATCAGCGCCGTGTCCGGAGCGAATGCCTCACCCGCGCTCTCGTCCTCGTACGCCTCGGCCACCGCCGCCCGCCCCAGGTCGCCCAGCCACTCCGGGAGGGCCGCCACCCGGGCGCCGTTGACGTCGTCGGCCGTGCGCACGTACCGGTACGGCTGCCAGTGCCACCCCAGGCACACCGTCCGCACCGACATCACTCCGCCGCCCGGCAACACCGTGTGCCGCAGCGGAACCGGCCCCCGCGCCCACTCCCGGCACGCCGACACCAACTCCGCCCGCCGCTCGACCGGCAGCCACTCCGGCACATGGACGGCACCCGGCGCGACCACCCTGCGCGGCCGCCGGAACAGCCCGTCCGACACCTGCGGAACCTCATCGCTCTCCGGGGTCACGGCTCAGCCCACCGCGCCCTCAAGTCCCAGCAGCAACTTCTTGCGCTCCAGGCCACCCGCGTACCCCCGCAACGCGCCGTCCGCGCCGATCACCCGGTGACACGGGCGCACGACCAGCAACGGGTTGCGCCCGATCGCCGTGCCCACCGCCCGCACCCCCGCGCCGGAAGCCCCGACCCGCGCCGCGACCTCTCCGTACGACACCGTCCTCCCGTACGGGATCGACTCCAGCACCTCCCAGACCCGGCGCTGGAAATCCGTGCCGATGCTTGCGGCGATCGGCACGTCGAACCGCGTCGACCGCCCCGCGAAGTACGCCTCCAACTGCCCGACGATCTCCGTGAACGCCTTGGGGGAGTGCCGCCAGCCGTCCCGCACGACCGCACCGCCCTTCTGGCCGGGCACCGACAGCGAGCACAGCCGCACCTCCGCGCCCGCGGCCGCGCCGAGGTCGCCCCCGACCGCGCCGAGGTCACGACCGGCCGTCGCACCGGCCCCGCCTCCGGCCGCCGACCCCGAGCTCTCCCCCGCCTCGCCGACCAGCAGCAGTTCGCCCAGCGGGCTGTCCACCCACGCGTACACCGTCGTCATGTCTGCCCGCTCTCCCGCTCGTGCGCTCGTCCGCTCGTCCCTGAGACTCCGGAATCCGTCGAGACTTCGGGATCCCTCGAGATTCCGGAATCCGTCCGTACGACCAGTCTGCGCCTGACCGTCACCTGATGACTGGCGGTATCCGGACGCCGCGTCCGGCATCACACGCGGGCCGGGGCCGGGGACGGAAAAGCGCCCCGTCGAGGCGATCTCGACGGGGCGCTCCCGCGGCGCGGTCGCCGTGGACCACCGCGCGGACTACCGGTAGTTCACGAACTGGATCGCGAAGTCGAAGTCCTTGCCCTTCAGCAGCGCCTGAACGGCCTGGAGGTCGTCCCGGCTCTTCGAGCTGACCCGCAGCTCGTCGCCCTGGACCTGCGCCTTGACACCCTTGGGGCCCTCGTCGCGGATGGTCTTCGCGACTTTCTTGGCGTTCTCCTGGGAGATGCCTTCCTCGATCGAGGCGAAGATCTTGTACTCCTTGCCGGAGAGCTGCGGCTCGCCCGCGTCCAGCGACTTGAGCGAGATGCCCCGCTTGACCAGCTTGGACTGGAAGATGTCGAGGATGGCCTTGACGCGCTCCTCGCCGTTCGCCTCCATCAGGATCTTCTCGCCCGACCACGAGATCGAGGCGCCGGTGCCCTTGAAGTCGTAGCGCTGGGAGATCTCCTTGGCGGCCTGGTTGAGGGCGTTGTCGACCTCCTGCCGCTCGACCTTCGAGACGATGTCGAAACTGGAGTCGGCCATGACGTGTGGCTCCTTGCGTCGAATGTGCGTGGGATACGACGCAAGCCTAGCCACCCCCGCCCCCTCCCCACGCGGATCAATCAGGTGGCGGAGCACCCCTGGCCATCAGGTATCGTTTACGTCGTCGCCAAGGAGCTCACGCAGAGATCCGACGCGTCGTTCGAGGCGGTGTGCCCGAGTGGCCAAAGGGAGCAGACTGTAAATCTGCCGGCTCAGCCTACCCAGGTTCGAACCCTGGCGCCGCCACGCGAACGAAGCCCCCGACCGGTCCTTCCGGTCGGGGGCTTCCTCGTTTTTTGATTCCCCGGAGGTCCGGAGGCGCCCCCAGAGAACCGGAGGCGCCGGCTCCGTCAGTTGCCCGCGATGTCCCTCACGGCCACCGTGACCGGCACGTTCCCCGAGATCGCCTCCAGGGTGAGGCCCGACGTCGCCGGGGTGTCCAGCAGCTCCAGCAGCGTGGCCGCCACGTCGTCCCGGGGGATGGGGCCGCGACCGGTCTTCTCCGCGAGCAGGACCTGCCCGCTGCCCGCGTCGTCGGTGAGCATCCCGGGGCGCAGGATCGTCCAGTCGAGCGCGGACCGGGAGCGTACGTCGGCGTCCGCCGCCCCCTTCGCCCTCAGGTAGACGTCGAACACCTCGTCGCCGGGGTGGTCGGGGTCGGCGCCCATGGAGGAGACGACGATGTAGCGGCGGACGCCCGCCGCCTCGGCCGCGTCAGCGAACAGCACGGCCGCGCCGCGGTCGACGGTGTCCTTGCGAGCGGTTCCGCTGTCGGGGCCCGCTCCCGCGGCGAAGACGGCCGCGTCGGCGCCGCGCAGGATCTCCGCGGCCTGCTCGACGGTGGCCGATTCGAGGTCCAGCACGGCGGGTTGGGCACCGGCGTCGACGAGGTCCTGGCTCTGTTGGGGGTTGCGGATGATCCCTACGGCTTCATCCCCGCGAGCGGCGAGCAGCCGCTCCAGCCGCAGTGCGATCTGTCCGTGTCCACCTGCGATGACAATGCGCATACCCCGACCGTACGCCCGAGGGCGGCCGCGTGCTCAGTTCCGCTGGCCCGTACCGGAGTCGGGGCGTCCCTGCCGGGGGAGACCGAGGCCCGCGGCGGCGTCGGATTCCGGGTCGGAGTCGCAGTACTCGCGTACGGCGCTGGTGCGGGCGACGACCCGGCCCCGGTGGACGACGATACGGCTGTAGGCGAGGGACAGCGCCGTGGAGAGCCGTTCGCCCCGTAGGGCGAGGAGTTCGGCCGGGAAGCCCGCCTCGACGCGGACGTCGGGCAGGCCCAGGGCGGCGCGGGCGCCGGTGGAGACCATCGCGTACGCCTGCTCGGCGCGCAGGCCGACCTGCGAGGCGAGGAGGTACGCCGCTTCCAGGGGGTCGCCGCGGCCGACCGGGTTCGCGGTGTCGCGCAACGCGCCGCTGCCCGCCGCGAGGCGTACGCCGGCGGAGCGCAGCAGGCGTACGGGAGCGGTCGTACGCCGCTCCGATCCGGCGCAGCCGCCCTGGGGCAGGCAGACGACGGTGATGCCCGCCGCGGCCAGCTGGTCGGCGGCCCGGCCGGCCACGTCCAGCGGCAGGTGGGCCAGGCCCGCGCAGGGGCCGAGGACGACACCGGGGCGCAGCCCCGCGGCCATCGCGGCGATCCGGGCCAGCCGGGCGGGGTCGTCGGCGTCGGTGTGCAGATCGACCGGGCAGCCGTGCTCGGCGGCGATCTCCAGGACGGCCGCCGTGTAGCCGATGGGGTCGGGGTCGAGGTCGGGGCGGCCCCCGACGACCGCCGCTCCCATCTTCACCGCGTCGCGGAGCATCGCGAGGCTGTCCGCCCCGGCGACGCCGGTGAGCAGGCGGGGCACCGCGACGGGCGTGAGGTCGGCGAGGCCGCGCAGGGCGCGCCGGGCCTGGAGGACGGCTTCGAGCGGGGCGAGGCCCTGGACGTCGCCGATGCGGACGTGGGTGCGCAGGGCGGTCGCGCCGTGGCCGAGCTGGAGGAGCGCCGCCTCGGTGGCGCGGCGCTGGATGTCCTCGGCGCGGTGTGAGGCGGGTCCGGGGCCGTCGGGGCCCGCGCCGTCCGCGGTGAGCGCGGTGTCGCTGTGGGCGTGGGGTTCGGCGGGGGCGGGGAGCAGGAGATAGCCCCGCAGGTCGATGCGCGGGCCCCGGGCGGCGAGGCTCCCCGCGGTACCGACGGCCTCGATCCGGCTGCCGCTGAGGCGTACGTCGACGGCGCGCCCGTCGGCGAGCCGCGCACCGCTGAGGACGAGGGCGGGGGTGTCGGCGGTGGTGGCCGCGTCGGCGCTGTCGGGCGCGTTGTCGTCGGGCCGCCGCGGCTGACTGTCAGGCATCGCGCTCCTGGGAAACAGGTGCGGGATCGCACCGAAGGGTCGGGTCCGGGGCCGGTCGCTCCCGGGGGGCCCGTCGATCATGACCGGGTCCACGGCGCCTGGCACGGCGGCTTCCGGAAGGAGCGCAATAGTCGTACCGGTAGGCCCGTTCCTGCCCCGGGTGGCGGCCGGTCCGGGCGGCGGTGCGGGCTGGATCAGGGCCTGATCAAGGCCTGATCAGGGGGTGTGGGCGAGGGCGGCGAAGGCCCTTGAGGACGCTGCCGAAACGGATTTGGGCAACCGGCCCAGGAGCGTGTAATGTCTTCATCGCTCGCCCCAATAGCTCAGTCGGTAGAGCGTCTCCATGGTAAGGAGAAGGTCTGCGGTTCGATTCCGCATTGGGGCTCTGGTGATCGGGAACCCCGCTTCGGCGGGGGGATCGTCATCAAAGCGGTGTAGCTCAGTCGGTAGAGCAAGCGGCTCATAATCGCTGTGTCACCGGTTCAAGTCCGGTCACCGCTACTAACGGTAGCCGATTGTGGGGTCGGTCCTTCGATCGGCTACTCTTTTATGCGTTCATCCGTCCATCCGTCCGTCAAGGAGCACTCACGTGGCTGCCACCGACGTCCGCCCGAAGATCACGCTGGCCTGCGTGGAGTGCAAGGAGCGGAACTACATCACCAAGAAGAACCGGCGTAACAACCCGGACCGTCTTGAGATGAAGAAGCACTGCCCGCGCTGCAACGCGCACACCGCGCACCGCGAAACGCGCTGAATCAGGCTCGTACACGAGGCCGCCCCCTCTGGGGGCGGCCTCGTGTCGTTGTACGGGGTCGTTCCCCGCACGGGGGGCGTGCCCTCCCTTGACGTCTTTCCATCAGGAGGTAGCGGGCTCATGGCGCTCGACCAGTCCTTCGTGGGGCGGAGCTATCCGCCCACCCCGGCGTACGAGGTCGGCCGGGAGAAGATCCGAGAGTTCGCCGAGGCGGTGGGCGACCCCCATCCGGCATACGTCGATGTGGAGGCCGCGCGTGAGCTGGGCCACCCCGATGTGATCGCGCCGCCCACGTTCGTGTTCTCGATCACCTACCGGGCCGCCGGTGAAGTGGTGCAGGACCCGCGGCTGGGCCTGGACTACAGCCGGGTGGTCCACGGCGACCAGAAGTTCTCCTACGTCCGCCCGGTGCGGGCGGGGGACCGGCTGACGGTCACGTCGACGATCGAGAGCATCAAGTCCCTCGCGGGCAACGACGTTCTCGACATTCGCGGGGATGTGCACGACGAGGCCGGTGAGCTGGTGGTCACGGCGGTCACGAAGCTGGTGGCGCGCGCCGCCGAGGAGGCGTGATGGCAGCGAAGGTGTCTTACGGGTCGGTCGAGGTCGGGACGGAGCTGCCCCCGCAGTCGTTCCCGGTGACGCGGGCGACGCTCGTGCGGTACGCGGGCGCGTCCGGCGACTTCAACCCGATCCACTGGAACGAGAGGTTCGCGCGCGAGGTCGGCCTGCCGGACGTCATCGCGCACGGCATGTTCACGATGGCCGAGGCGATCCGTGTGGTCACGGACTGGGCCGGGGACCCGGGCGCGGTCGTCGACTACGGGGTGCGGTTCACCAAGCCCGTCGTCGTCCCCGACGACGACAAGGGCGCGCTGATCGAGGTCAGCGCCAAGGTCGGCGCGAAGCTGGAGGACAACCTGGTCCGCGTGGACCTGGTCGCCCTGTGCGCCGAGAAGAAGGTGCTGGGCCTGTCCCGCGCCGTCGTCCGCCTCGCCTGACCGGAAAGCACGCGCCTGACCGGGACGTACGCGCCTGACCGGGACGTCCGCGCCTGGGCCGGGACGTACGCGCCGGAGCCGTCAGATCCCCGCCCCGGTCCCGGCCCGGGCGGACGCGGGGGAGCGGGGCGCAGTGGCCGTCCGAGCCCGCCGGACCAGACGCGCGGTCCGCGGCCCCACCCGAGCGGCGGGGTCGCGGACCGTACTCTTGTCCCCGTGCAGGAACTCCACGACGCCCCCCTCGCCCCCCTGACCACCTTCCGGCTCGGCGGCCCCGCCGCCCGGCTGCTGACGGCCACCACCGACGCCGAGGTCGTCGCGGCCGTGCGCGAGGCCGACGACAGCGGCACCCCGCTCCTGGTGATCGGCGGCGGCTCCAACCTGGTGATCGGGGACAAGGGCTTCGACGGCACCGCGCTGCGCATCGCCACGAAGGGGTTCACGCTCACCGGTACCTCGCTGGAACTGGCCGCCGGAGAGGTGTGGACCGACGCCGTCGCCCGGACCGTCGAGGCGGGCCTCGCGGGCGTCGAGTGCCTGGCGGGCATCCCCGGCTCCGCGGGCGCCACGCCCATCCAGAACGTCGGGGCGTACGGGCAGGAGGTCTCCTCCACCATCACGGAGGTCGTCGCCTACGACCGGCACACCCGGGAGACCGTGACGATCCCGAACGAGGAGTGCGCCTTCTCGTACCGTCACAGTCGCTTCAAGGCCGACCCTGACCGGTTCGTGGTGCTCCGTGTCCGATTCGAGCTGGAAGAGGCTGCCGGGCTGTCCGCGCCCCTCAGGTACCCCGAAACGGCCAGGGCGATGGGCGTCGAGCAGGGCGAGCGCGTTCCCGCGTCGGCCGCCCGGGAAACCGTGCTGAAGCTGCGCGCCGGCAAGGGCATGGTGCTCGACCCGGAGGACCACGACACCTGGTCGGCCGGCTCCTTCTTCACCAACCCGATCCTGGAACCGGCGGCGTACGAGGACTTCCTCGCCCGGGTCCACGAGCGCCTCGGCCCGGACGTCGTGCCCCCGGCCTTCCCCGTCGGGGACGGCCGCACCAAGACGTCGGCGGCCTGGCTGATCGACCGGGCCGGGTTCACCAAGGGCTACGGCGGCGGCCGCGCCCGGATCTCCACCAAGCACACGCTCGCCCTCACCAACCGGGGCGGGGCCACCACGGAGGACCTGCTGGCCCTGGCCCGCGAGGTGGTCGCCGGGGTCCACGACGCCTTCGGGGTCACCCTCGTCAACGAGCCGGTGACGGTCGGCGTCAGCCTCTAGCGTCGTACGCGCCCGGCGGGCCGGGCTCAGCCGGCCAGCCAGTCGTCGATCCCCGACAGCAGCTTCTCCCGTACGTCGACGGGGGCCGCCGACCCCCGGACCGACTGACGCGCCAGCTCGGCCAGCTCTTCGTCGGTGAAGCCGTGGTGGCGGCGCACCAGCTCGTACTGGGCGGCCAGCCGTGAACCGAACAGCAGCGGGTCGTCCGCGCCCAGCGCCATCGGCACGCCCGCGTCGAACAGAGCGCGCAGGGGTACGTCGGCGGGCTTCTCGTAGACGCCGAGCGCCACATTGGAGGACGGGCACACCTCGCAGGTGATCTGCCGCTCGGCGAGCCGGCGCAGCAGCCGGGGGTCCTCGGCGGCCCGCACCCCGTGGCCGATCCGCGAGGCGTCCAGGTCGTCGAGGCAGTCGCGCACGCTGGACGGACCGGCCAGCTCGCCGCCGTGCGGGGCCGCCAGCAGTCCGCCCTCCCGCGCGATGGCGAAGGCCCGGTCGAAGTCCCGGGCCATCCCGCGCCGCTCGTCGTTGGAGAGCCCGAAGCCCACCACGCCCCGGTCCGCGTACCGCACGGCCAGCCGGGCCAGGGTCCGGGCGTCCAGCGGGTGCTTCATCCGGTTCGCGGCGATCACCACGCGCATCCCGAGGCCGGTGTCCCGGGCGGCGCTGTCCACGGCGTCGAGGATGATCTCGATGGCCGGGATCAGCCCGCCCAGCAGCGGGGCGTACGAGGTGGGGTCGACCTGGATCTCCAGCCAGCCGGAGCCGTCCACGACGTCCTCCTCGGCGCTCTCGCGGACCAGGCGCTGGATGTCCTCGGGGGACCGCAGACAGGACCGGGCGATGTCGTAGAGCCGCTGGAAGCGGAACCAGCCGCGCTCGTCGGTGGCCCGCAGCCTGGGCGGCTCGCCGCCGGTCAGCGCGTCGGGGAGGTGGACCCCGTACTTGTCGGCCAGTTCGAGCAGGGTGGTGGGCCGCATCGACCCGGTGAAGTGCAGGTGCAGGTGGGCCTTGGGCAACAGACGTACATCACGCTCCATTCAAAGATCCTGCCGCACGGGCGGGCCGGAGCGGAAGTCGCCCTCCTCTTTGGAGTGGGCCTCGAACAAAAAGTGCCCCCGGCCGGGGCGGCCGGGGGCACAATTCCGCGGGCGGTCAGGCCTTGGCCTCGCCCAGCAGCTTCTGGAGCCGGGAGACGCCCTCGACGAGGTCGTCGTCGCCCAGGGCGTAGGACAGCCGCAGATACCCCGGGGTGCCGAAAGCCTCGCCCGGGACCACGGCGACCTCGGCCTCGTCCAGGATCAGCGCGGCCAGCTCGACGGAGTCCGCGGGGCGCTTGCCGCGGATCTCCTTGCCGAGCAGCTCCTTCACCGACGGGTAGGCGTAGAACGCGCCCTCGGGCTCCGGGCAGAGGACCCCGTCGATCTCGTTGAGCATCCGCACGATGAGCTTGCGGCGGCGGTCGAAGGCGGCGCGCATCTCGGCAACGGCGTCCAGCGGGCCGGAGACGGCGGCGAGCGCGGCGACCTGGGCCACGTTGGAGACGTTGGACGTGGCGTGCGACTGGAGGTTGGTCGCGGCCTTGACGACGTCCTTGGGGCCGATGATCCACCCCACCCGCCAGCCCGTCATCGCGTACGTCTTGGCGACGCCGTTGACGACGACGCACCGGTCGCGCAGCTCGGGCACGATCGCCGGGAGCGAGGTGAACTCCGCGTCGCCGTAGACGAGGTGCTCGTAGATCTCGTCGGTCAGCACCCACAGGCCGTGCTCGACGGCCCAGCGGCCGATCGCCTCCGCGTCCGCCTCGCTGTAGACCGCGCCCGTCGGGTTGGACGGCGAGACGAAGAGGACGACCTTGGTCCTCTCCGTACGCGCGGCCTCCAGCTGCTCGACGGAGACCCGGTAACCGGTGGTCTCGTCGGCGACGACCTCGACCGGGACCCCGCCCGCGAGCCGGATCGACTCGGGGTAGGTGGTCCAGTACGGGGCGGGGACGATGACCTCGTCGCCCGGGTCGAGGATCGCGGCGAAGGCCTCGTAGATGGCCTGCTTGCCGCCGTTGGTCACCAGGATCTGGCTGGCGTCGACCTCGTAGCCGGAGTCCCGCAGCGTCTTCGCGGCGATGGCGGCCTTCAGCTCGGGGAGCCCGCCGGCCGGGGTGTAGCGGTGGTACTTCGGGGTGCGGCAGGCCTCGACCGCGGCGTCGACGATGTAGCCGGGGGTCGGGAAGTCGGGCTCGCCCGCCCCGAAGCCGATCACCGGACGCCCGGCGGCCTTGAGGGCCTTGGCCTTGGCGTCGACGGCGAGGGTCGCGGACTCGGAGATCGCACCGACGCGGGCGGAGACCCGGCGCTCGGACGGTGAAGTTGCAGCGCTCATGGGGGTCATGCTCGCAGACCGGAAAACCCCACGGCGCGCGGGTTTCAGGGACCGGACAGGACTCGGACACGATGCGGACAGGACCGGTCGGTAGTTGTCTGTTCGACGCGGAGCCCCCGAGCACGTACACTCACCTGTCGTTGGGCTTCACCAGCCGCGCCGTTCCGCACCCGGTCACCGGGGAGGATGGGGTAGGTTGGGGAAACCACCAAGGGTCGTAGCTCAATTGGTAGAGCACTGGTCTCCAAAACCAGCGGTTGGGGGTTCAAGTCCCTCCGGCCCTGCTACACACTCCTTCGCCAGGATGTGTGCGCATGTACGTACTTCATTGCACAGCCGTGCGGCTCCACCGGGCGCGGCGCGGCCACGACCCGGAATCAGGTGAGTAGCGTGACGGACGCCGTGGGCTCCATCGACATGCCTGATGCCGATGATGAAGCTCCCGAGTCGAAGAAGAAGGCTCGGAAGGGCGGCAAGCGCGGCAAGAAGGGCCCTCTGGGCCGTCTCGCGCTCTTCTACCGCCAGATCGTCGCCGAACTCCGCAAGGTTGTCTGGCCGACCCGTAGCCAGCTGACGACGTACACCACCGTGGTGATCATCTTCGTCGTCGTCATGATCGGTCTCGTGACCGTTCTCGACACGGGATTCGCGCGGGTCGTCAAATACATCTTCGGCTGATCCCGCGAAGGGCGTCCGACCGGCGCCCCTTTCGCACGTTCCACCCCTTTGTAACCAGGAAGAAGCAGCCATCGTGTCTGACCCGAACCTGAACGACGCCGTCGAGCCCGAGGCTGGCTCCTCCGAGCCCGCCCAGGACAAGCTCGACGTCGCCCAGGCTGCTGACTCCGCCGACCAGGCCGACGCCGCTGTCGAGGTGGCCGAGGAGGACGCCGCCGAGGAAGCGGCCGCCGAGGCGGTCGAGGCTGAAGCGGCGGTCGAGACCGAGGCAGAGGGCGAGCACGCGGACGAGGACGAGAGCGCCGACGAGGCGGAGGCCGAGCCGGCCGCCCCCGTCGACCCCGTCGCCGCCCTGCGCGATGAACTCCGCGGACTCCCGGGCGAGTGGTACGTCATCCACACGTACGCCGGTTACGAGAAGCGAGTGAAGGCCAACCTGGAGCAGCGCGCGGTCTCGCTCAACGTCGAGGACTTCATCTACCAGGCCGAAGTCCCCGAGGAAGAGATCGTCCAGATCAAGAACGGCGAGCGCAAGAACGTCCGCCAGAACAAGCTTCCCGGCTACGTCCTGGTGCGCATGGACCTGACGAACGAGTCCTGGGGCGTCGTGCGCAACACGCCCGGCGTCACCGGCTTCGTCGGCAACGCCTACGACCCGTACCCGCTGACCCTGGACGAGATCGTCAAGATGCTCGCCCCGGAGGCCGAGGAGAAGGCCGCCCGCGAGGCCGCCGAGGCCGAGGGCAAGCCCGCTCCCTCCCGCAAGGTCGAGGTCCAGGTGCTGGACTTCGAGGTGGGCGACTCCGTCACCGTCACCGACGGCCCGTTCGCGACGCTCCAGGCCACCATCAACGAGATCAACGCCGACTCGAAGAAGGTCAAGGGCCTCGTCGAGATCTTCGGCCGCGAGACCCCGGTCGAGCTGAGCTTCGACCAGATCCAGAAGAACTAGCGCTTCCCGCCGGTCACTGGACACATGCCTACCCAGCAGGTCAGAAGGGCTTCGCGGCTCTTCTGACCTGCTGGGTTTTTGGTCGCACAGCTATACCCGTTATCGTTGTGCGGTATGCCTCCATCCGGATGACCGGAATGGCGGCGAAACACTCTCAACTGGACCCGGAGAGAGCAATGCCTCCCAAGAAGAAGAAGGTCACGGGGCTGATCAAGCTCCAGATCAACGCCGGTGCGGCGAACCCGGCCCCGCCGGTCGGCCCCGCGCTCGGTCAGCACGGCGTCAACATCATGGAGTTCTGCAAGGCCTACAACGCGGCGACCGAGTCGCAGCGTGGCATGGTCGTGCCGGTGGAGATCACGGTCTACGAGGACCGCTCCTTCACCTTCATCACCAAGACTCCGCCGGCCGCCAAGCTGATCCTCAAGGCCGCGGGTGTGGACAAGGGCTCCGGCGAGCCGCACAAGACCAAGGTCGCCAAGCTGACGGCCGACCAAGTCCGCGAGATCGCCACGACGAAGCTCCCCGACCTGAACGCCAACGACCTCGACGCCGCGTCGAAGATCATCGCTGGCACCGCCCGTTCCATGGGCATCACGGTCGAAGGCTGACCCAGTCCCGTAACCCCAGTGGTAGGGCCAAGCGCTGGTCCGCACCACGACTCCGTAATCGGAAACCACAGGAGTAGAAGTGAAGCGCAGCAAGAACCTCCGCGCTGCGGACGCCAAGGTCGACCGGGAGCGCAACTACGCCCCGCTCGAAGCCGTCCGTCTCGCCAAGGACACCGCCTCCACGAAGTTCGACGGCACCGTCGAGGTCGCCTTCTGCCTGGGTGTCGACCCGCGCAAGGCCGACCAGATGGTCCGCGGCACCGTGAACCTCCCGCACGGCACCGGCAAGACCGCCCGGGTCCTGGTCTTCGCGACCGGTGACCGTGCTGCGGCCGCGGAAGCCGCCGGAGCCGACATCGTCGGCGCCGACGAGCTCATCGACGAGGTGGCGAAGGGCCGTCTGGACTTCGACGCCGTCGTCGCCACCCCGGACCTCATGGGCAAGGTCGGCCGCCTCGGCCGCGTGCTCGGTCCGCGTGGTCTGATGCCGAACCCGAAGACCGGCACCGTCACCCCCGATGTCACGAAGGCTGTCACCGACATCAAGGGCGGCAAGATCGAGTTCCGCGTCGACAAGCACTCGAACCTGCACTTCATCATCGGCAAGGTCTCCTTCGACGAGACCAAGCTGGTGGAGAACTACGCGGCGGCGCTGGAGGAGATCCTCCGTCTGAAGCCGTCCGCCGCCAAGGGCCGCTACATCAAGAAGGCCACGCTGGCCACCACGATGGGCCCCGGCATCCCGCTGGACGCCAACCGCACCCGCAACCTCCTCGTCGAGGAGGACCCGGCCGCCGTCTGAGCCACCGTGCTCATCCGGTAGCCGCGTCGTCGCGTGCGCTGTGATGCGGGCCCCGCAACCTTTCGAGGTGCGGGGCCCGTCCTCGTTTCCGCGAGGACCGATAGCTGTCAGTACCCTGTGCCACTGTGGCGCGGGGAGACAGCCGCGCGAACACGAGGGGTGGAGCGTTACATGAGGACGAGCACGGCACGACGCGTGGGTACGGCGCTGGCGGCTGCGGCGGCGCTGACGTCGCTGGCGGCCTGTAGCGGCTCCGACGGCTCGCAGGGGGCCGCCGGGTCCGGGAAGGACCAGGCGGGCGCCGTCGCCGGGACGAGCCCGGTGGCCGCCCTGAAGCAGGTGCGGCGCACGACCGGGGGCGCCCAGTCGGCCAAGGTCGACGGCACCATGGACATGGGCGGCGTCATGTCCATGAAGCAGTCCGGGGTCATCGGCTGGGCGGACGGTCTCTCCGGCGAGATGACCATCACCTACACCGGCGGCACCATGGGCGAGGCCCTGAAGCAGTCCGGCGGCGACGGCACGGTCAAGGCCCGCTACTTCCAGGACGCGTACTACGCGAACATGGGCGACGGCTTCGCCTCCACCACCGGGGGCAAGCCTTGGATCCGTTACTCCTACCAGGACATGGCCGCCCTGGGCGGAGCCTCCGGTGACGTCATGAAGGACCAGCTCCAGAACAGCTCGCCCGAGCAGGGCGTGAAGGCACTGCTGGCCTCCGGCGACGTGAAGAAGGTCGGCCAGGAGGACGTCCGCGGGGTCTCCGCGACGCGCTACTCCGGCACGGTCGACGTCGCGGAGCTGACCGCCAAGAACAGCGATCTGGACGCCGGGCAGCTGGCCGCCTTCAAGGAGCAGCTGGCGCTGGCCGGGGTGACCACCCAGACCGTCGACATCTGGGTCGACGAGCGTGACCTGCTGGTGAAGAAGGCCGAACGCGGCGAGATGAAGACCGGCACGTTCACCTCGACGCTCTTCTACAGCGACTACGGCACCCAGGTGCCCCGGCAGAAGCCCCCGGCCTCGGACACGGTGGACTTCAAGGAGCTGGTGAAGCAGGGCGTTACCCCGGGCGGCGCCTCCTGACACCTCCCGCACGGGACGAACGGGGACGGATTTGCTCCGCCCGCATCCGGTCGCGTACTCTCACCAGGAAGCCAAAGACCGCTGGTCGTCGCCGCGCTCTCGCACGAGGGACGGTGACCGAAGGTTCCGACTGGATCGGACGACCTGCGCAGGTGACTGTGGAACGCTCCCGGATCTCTGTCCGGTCGAGCTGCGCCCTGGCACTTGTGCTGGGGCGTTTCGTCTTTCCCGGCCCCTTCTGAGCGGTCCTCATCACCCGGAAGGAGGCCGACGCTCATGGCAAGGCCCGACAAGGCTGCCGCGGTGGCCGAGCTGACGGACCAGTTCCGCAGCTCGAACGCCGCCGTGCTGACCGAGTACCGGGGTCTCACCGTGGCCCAGCTCAAGGAGCTGCGCCGTTCGCTCGGTGAGAACGCCCAGTACGCCGTGGTGAAGAACACGCTGACCAAGATTGCGGCCAACGAGGCCGGGATCGACACGCTGGACGACCTGTTCTCGGGTCCGACGGCGGTTGCCTTCGTCACCGGTGACCCGGTGGAGTCGGCGAAGGGTCTTCGTGACTTCGCCAAGGACAACCCCAACCTCATCATCAAGGGCGGTGTCCTTGACGGTAAGGCGCTGTCCGCCGATGAGTTCAAGAAGCTCGCGGACCTCGAGTCCCGCGAGGTTCTGCTCTCCAAGCTGGCCGGTGCTTTCAAGGGCAAGCAGACGCAGGCGGCGCAGGTCTTCCAGGCCCTGCCCTCCAAGTTCGTCCGCACCGCGGAAGCTCTTCGCGCCAAGAAGGAAGAGCAGGGCGGTGCCGGTACTCCGGCTCCCGCCGAGGCCGCCGAGTAATCACGCTCAGCGGTCCAGCGGGCTCCACGTACGCCCGCCGACATATACATCCGGCACCTGCCGAATAGTGGAAGGACGCCTGTCATGGCGAAGCTGTCCCAGGACGACCTGCTCGCGCAGTTCGAAGAGATGACCCTCATCGAGCTCTCCGAGTTCGTGAAGGCCTTCGAGGAGAAGTTCGACGTCACCGCCGCCGCGGCCGTCGCCGTCGCCGGCCCGGCCGGCCCGGGTGCCGTTGCCGAGGCCGTCGAGGAGAAGGACGAGTTCGACGTCATCCTCACCGGCGCCGGCGAGAAGAAGATCCAGGTCATCAAGGTCGTGCGTGAGCTGACCTCGCTGGGCCTGAAGGAGGCCAAGGACCTCGTGGACGGCACCCCGAAGCCGGTCCTCGAGAAGGTCGCCAAGGAGGCCGCCGAGAAGGCTGCCGAGTCCCTCAAGGCCGCCGGCGCTTCCGTCGAGGTCAAGTAACACCCCGGGAGCCCACGGGCTCCCCGGGCACGTCAGGTGCCCGCACCAAGGGCGATCACCCATCCGGGTGGTCGCCCTTCGGCGTGCCCGGTGCGGGTGCCTTGCTCTTGCGCCGGCGACGAGTAGGGTGATCTTCGCCGTGCGCCTCTCGCGGGCTCCCGAGGGAGGTCCCGCGGACCTCCCGGGGGCGGCCGGTGAAGGCCTGTGGAGGTCCGATCGGACCGGTGGGCCTTGACGAACCGGACGCGGCGCGCAATTCTCAGGACGCGTCCTCACTTCGATCCGTATCCGAGGCATGGATCGAGAGTGAAGAGGGAAGTAAAGAAGCGCGCACCCCGCGCGAGGGCAAGACATAGGTGTTGAGAACAGCTGTTGAGAGCAACGTGGGTCTCTGAGAACCCCGACTGGACATCAGTGTGCCGCTTGGCTACACTGACCCTTTGCGCTGCCTGTTAGCTGCCTCCTGCCCGTCACCAGGGGCATGCCCACGCTGAAGCACCGATGACCGACCCCCTCCGACCTGGTCGTTTGCGACCGATTCGGAACGGCCTGTCTATGTGTCCAGAGTGGGACCGGTACGCGCGTAGTGAGTCCGAGCCCTCGGAAGGACCCCCTCTTGGCCGCCTCGCGCAACGCCTCGACCGCGAATACGAACAACGGTGCCAGCACCGCCCCGCTGCGCATCTCTTTTGCAAAGATCAAGGAGCCCCTCGAGGTTCCGAACCTCCTCGCGCTGCAGACCGAGAGCTTTGACTGGCTCCTCGGCAACGCCGCGTGGAAGGCTCGCGTCGAGGCTGCTCTGGACAGTGGCCAAGACGTCCCCACCAAGTCCGGCCTGGAGGAGATCTTCGAGGAGATCTCTCCGATCGAGGACTTCTCCGGGTCGATGTCGCTCACGTTCCGTGACCACCGCTTCGAGCCCCCGAAGAACTCGATCGACGAGTGCAAGGAGCGCGATTTCACGTACGCCGCTCCGCTCTTCGTCACGGCCGAGTTCACCAACAACGAGACCGGCGAGATCAAGTCCCAGACGGTCTTCATGGGCGACTTCCCGCTCATGACCAACAAGGGCACCTTCGTCATCAACGGCACCGAGCGTGTCGTCGTGTCGCAGCTGGTCCGCTCGCCGGGTGTCTACTTCGACTCCTCCATCGACAAGACGTCCGACAAGGACATCTTCTCCGCCAAGATCATCCCCTCCCGGGGTGCCTGGCTGGAGATGGAGATCGACAAGCGCGACATGGTCGGTGTCCGTATCGACCGCAAGCGCAAGCAGTCCGTCACCGTCCTCCTCAAGGCTCTCGGCT
Source organism: Streptomyces sp. NPDC101181 (assembly GCF_044767975.1). Taxonomy (NCBI): domain Bacteria; kingdom Bacillati; phylum Actinomycetota; class Actinomycetes; order Kitasatosporales; family Streptomycetaceae; genus Streptomyces; species Streptomyces sp. NPDC101181. The sequence goes on from NZ_JBIWOX010000002.1 coordinate 498,831, forward strand.
GGAGCACCGAGCAGATCCTGGAGGAGTTCGGCGAGTACGAGTCCATGCGCGCCACCCTGGAGAAGGACCACACCCAGGGCCAGGACGACGCGCTGCTCGACATCTACCGCAAGCTGCGTCCGGGCGAGCCGCCCACCCGCGAGGCCGCTCAGACGCTGCTGGAGAACCTCTACTTCAACCCCAAGCGCTACGACCTCGCCAAGGTCGGCCGCTACAAGGTGAACAAGAAGCTCGGCGCCGACGAGCCGCTGGACGCCGGGGTGCTCACCACCGACGACGTCATCGCGACCATCAAGTACCTGGTCAAGCTGCACGCCGGTGAGACCGAGACGACCGGCGAGTCCGGCCGGGAGATCGTCGTCGAGACCGATGACATCGACCACTTCGGCAACCGTCGTCTGCGTAACGTCGGCGAGCTCATCCAGAACCAGGTCCGTACGGGCCTGGCGCGGATGGAGCGCGTCGTGCGCGAGCGCATGACCACCCAGGACGTCGAGGCGATCACGCCGCAGACCCTGATCAACATCCGGCCGGTCGTCGCCTCCATCAAGGAGTTCTTCGGCACCAGCCAGCTGTCGCAGTTCATGGACCAGAACAACCCGCTGTCGGGTCTCACCCACAAGCGCCGCCTGTCGGCTCTGGGCCCCGGTGGTCTCTCCCGTGAGCGGGCCGGCTTCGAGGTCCGGGACGTGCACCCGTCCCACTACGGGCGCATGTGCCCGATCGAGACCCCCGAAGGCCCGAACATCGGCCTGATCGGTTCGCTCGCCTCGTACGGCCGCGTCAACGCGTTCGGCTTCATCGAGACGCCGTACCGCAAGGTCGTCGACGGCCAGGTCACCGACGACGTCGACTACATCACCGCCGACGAGGAGGACCGCTTCGTCATCGCCCAGGCGAACGCGACCCTCAACGACGAGCTGCGCTTCACCGAGCCGCGCGTCCTGGTCCGCCGCCGTGGCGGAGAGGTCGACTACGTGCCCGGCACGGACGTCGACTACATGGACGTCTCGCCGCGCCAGATGGTGTCCGTCGCCACCGCGATGATCCCCTTCCTGGAGCACGACGACGCCAACCGTGCCCTCATGGGCGCGAACATGATGCGCCAGGCGGTTCCGCTCATCAAGTCGGAGGCCCCCCTGGTGGGCACCGGCATGGAGTACCGCTGCGCCACCGACGCCGGTGACGTCCTCAAGGCGGAGAAGGACGGTGTGGTCCAGGAGGTCTCCGCGGACTACATCACCGTCACGAACGACGACGGCACGTACACCACGTACCGCATCGCCAAGTTCATGCGCTCCAACCAGGGCACCTCGGTGAACCAGAAGGTCGTCGTCTCCGAGGGCGACCGGATCATCGCCGACCAGGTGCTCGCCGACGGCCCCGCCACCGAGAACGGTGAGATGGCCCTCGGCAAGAACCTCCTCGTGGCGTTCATGCCGTGGGAGGGTCACAACTACGAGGACGCGATCATCCTGTCGCAGCGCCTCGTGCAGGACGACGTCCTCTCCTCGATCCACATCGAGGAGCACGAGGTCGACGCCCGTGACACCAAGCTCGGCCCCGAGGAGATCACCCGGGACATCCCGAACGTCTCCGAGGAGGTCCTCGCCGACCTCGACGAGCGCGGCATCATCCGGATCGGCGCCGAGGTCGTCGCCGGTGACATCCTCGTCGGCAAGGTCACGCCCAAGGGCGAGACCGAGCTGACCCCCGAGGAGCGCCTGCTCCGCGCGATCTTCGGTGAGAAGGCGCGCGAGGTGCGCGACACCTCGCTGAAGGTGCCGCACGGTGAGATCGGCAAGGTCATCGGCGTCCGCGTCTTCGACCGCGAAGAGGGCGACGAGCTGCCGCCGGGCGTGAACCAGCTGGTCCGCGTCTACGTGGCGCAGAAGCGCAAGATCACCGATGGTGACAAGCTCGCCGGCCGTCACGGCAACAAGGGCGTCATCTCCAAGATCCTGCCGATCGAGGACATGCCGTTCCTGGAGGACGGCACTCCGGTCGACATCATCCTCAACCCGCTGGGTGTCCCGTCCCGGATGAACCCGGGACAGGTCCTGGAGATCCACCTCGGCTGGCTCGCCAGCCGCGGCTGGGACGTCTCCGGCCTCGGTGACGAGTGGGCCCAGCGCCTCCAGGCCATCGGCGCCGACCAGGTCGCCCCGGGCACCAACGTCGCCACGCCCGTCTTCGACGGTGCGCGCGAGGACGAGATCTCCGGTCTCTTCGAGGCCACGATCCCCAACCGCGACGGCGACCGCCTGGTCCAGCCCTCCGGCAAGGCCCAGCTGTTCGACGGCCGCTCCGGCGAGCCGTTCCCGGACCCGGTCTCGGTCGGGTACATGTACATCCTCAAGCTGCACCACCTGGTCGACGACAAGCTCCACGCGCGCTCGACCGGCCCGTACTCCATGATCACCCAGCAGCCGCTGGGTGGTAAGGCGCAGTTCGGTGGTCAGCGCTTCGGTGAGATGGAGGTGTGGGCCCTTGAGGCATACGGTGCCGCATACGCCCTCCAGGAGCTCCTGACGATCAAGTCCGACGACGTGACCGGCCGCGTGAAGGTCTACGAGGCCATCGTCAAGGGCGAGAACATCCCCGAGCCCGGCATTCCCGAGTCCTTCAAGGTGCTCATCAAGGAGATGCAGTCGCTCTGCCTCAACGTGGAGGTGCTGTCCTCGGACGGCATGTCCATCGAGATGCGCGACACGGACGAGGACGTCTTCCGCGCTGCGGAGGAGCTCGGTATCGACCTGTCCCGGCGCGAGCCGAGCAGCGTCGAAGAGGTCTGACGGGCCGGTCGGCCGCCTCACCCCGAGGCGGCCGGCCCTCCCCGGACCCGTTCAGACCATTGATTGAGACGAGACCCCGAAAGAGGGATTGACGACAAGTGCTCGACGTCAACTTCTTCGACGAGCTGCGGATCGGCCTTGCCACCGCGGACGACATCCGGACCTGGTCGCACGGCGAAGTCAAGAAGCCGGAGACCATCAACTACCGCACGCTCAAGCCCGAGAAGGACGGACTCTTCTGCGAGAAGATCTTCGGTCCGACCCGGGACTGGGAGTGCTACTGCGGCAAGTACAAGCGTGTCCGCTTCAAGGGCATCATCTGCGAGCGCTGCGGCGTCGAGGTCACTCGCGCCAAGGTGCGTCGTGAGCGGATGGGCCACATCGAGCTTGCCGCCCCCGTCACCCACATCTGGTACTTCAAGGGCGTTCCCTCGCGCCTCGGGTACCTGCTGGACCTCGCGCCGAAGGACCTGGAGAAGGTCATCTACTTCGCCGCGTACATGATCACGTTCGTGGACGAGGAGCGTCGTACCCGCGACCTGCCGTCCCTGGAGGCCCACGTCTCCGTCGAGCGCCAGCAGACCGAGAACCGCCGCGACTCCGACCTGGAGGCCCGCGCCAAGAAGCTCGAGACCGACCTGGCCGAGCTGGAGGCCGAGGGCGCCAAGGCGGACGTGCGCCGCAAGGTGCGCGAAGGCGCCGAGCGCGAGATGAAGCAGCTGCGCGACCGCGCGCAGCGCGAGATCGACCGTCTCGACGAGGTGTGGAGCCGCTTCAAGAACCTCAAGGTCCAGGACCTGGAGGGCGACGAGCTGCTCTACCGCGAGCTGCGTGACCGCTTCGGCACGTACTTCGACGGCTGCATGGGCGCCGCCGCGCTCCAGAAGCGCCTGGAGTCCTTCGACCTCGACGAGGAGGCCGAGCGCCTCCGCGAGATCATCCGTACCGGCAAGGGCCAGAAGAAGACCCGTGCGCTCAAGCGCCTCAAGGTCGTCTCGGCGTTCCTGCAGACCAGCAACAAGCCCAAGGGCATGGTGCTGGACTGCGTGCCGGTCATCCCGCCGGACCTGCGTCCGATGGTGCAGCTGGACGGTGGCCGCTTCGCGACCTCCGACCTGAACGACCTGTACCGCCGCGTGATCAACCGCAACAACCGCCTGAAGCGCCTTCTCGACCTCGGTGCGCCCGAGATCATCGTGAACAACGAGAAGCGCATGCTCCAGGAGGCCGTGGACGCGCTGTTCGACAACGGCCGTCGCGGCCGTCCGGTCACCGGTCCCGGCAACCGCCCGCTGAAGTCGCTGTCCGACATGCTCAAGGGCAAGCAGGGCCGCTTCCGTCAGAACCTCCTCGGCAAGCGTGTGGACTACTCCGCGCGTTCCGTGATCGTCGTCGGTCCGCAGCTCAAGCTGCACCAGTGCGGTCTGCCGAAGGCGATGGCGCTGGAGCTGTTCAAGCCGTTCGTGATGAAGCGCCTGGTCGACCTGAACCACGCGCAGAACATCAAGTCGGCCAAGCGCATGGTCGAGCGTGGCCGCACCGTCGTGTACGACGTCCTCGAAGAGGTCATCGCCGAGCACCCGGTGCTGCTGAACCGTGCGCCCACCCTGCACCGCCTCGGTATCCAGGCCTTCGAGCCGCAGCTGGTCGAGGGCAAGGCCATCCAGATCCACCCGCTCGTCTGCACCGCGTTCAACGCGGACTTCGACGGTGACCAGATGGCCGTGCACCTGCCGCTCTCCGCGGAGGCGCAGGCCGAGGCCCGCATCCTGATGCTGTCCTCGAACAACATCCTGAAGCCGGCCGACGGCCGTCCCGTCACCATGCCGACGCAGGACATGGTGCTGGGTCTGTTCTTCCTCACCACGGACGACTCCGAGCGCGAGGTCAAGGGCCAGGACCGCTCCTTCGGCTCCACGGCCGAGGCGATCATGGCCTTCGACGCCCGCGAGCTGTCGCTCCAGGCGAAGGTCGACATCCGCTTCCCGGTCGGCACCATGCCGCCGCGTGGCTGGGTGCCGCCGGTCGCCGAGGAGGGTGAGCCCGAGTACCAGCCGGGCGACACCTTCCGGCTGAAGACCAGCCTGGGCCGCGCGCTCTTCAACGAGCTGCTGCCCGAGGACTACCCGTTCGTCGACTACTCGGTGGGCAAGAAGCAGCTCTCCGAGATCGTCAACGACCTGGCCGAGCGCTACCCCAAGGTCATCGTGGCGGCGACGCTCGACAACCTGAAGGCGGCGGGCTTCCACTGGGCGACGCGCTCCGGCGTCACCGTGGCCATCTCCGACGTCGTCGTGCCCGAGGCCAAGAAGGCCATCGTCAAGGGCTACGAGGAGCAGGACGAGAAGGTCCAGAAGCAGTACGAGCGCGGTCTGATCACCAAGGACGAGCGCACGCAGGAGCTCATCGCGATCTGGACCAAGGCGACCAACGAGGTCGCCGAGGCGATGAACGCGAACTTCCCGAAGACGAACCCCATCTTCATGATGGTCGACTCTGGCGCCCGCGGAAACATGATGCAGATGCGTCAGATCGCCGGTATGCGCGGTCTGGTGTCGAACGCCAAGAACGAGACGATCCCGCGTCCCATCAAGGCGTCCTTCCGCGAGGGCCTGACCGTGCTGGAGTACTTCATCTCCACGCACGGTGCCCGTAAGGGTCTGGCGGACACCGCTCTGCGTACCGCCGACTCGGGTTACCTGACCCGTCGTCTGGTGGACGTCTCGCAGGACGTGATCATCCGCGAGGAGGACTGCGGCACCGACCGCGGCCTGAAGCTGAAGATCGCGGTCAAGGGCGCCGACGGCGTGCTCCGCAAGACGGACGACGTCGAGACCTCGGTCTACGCCCGCATGCTCGCCGAGGACGTCGTGGTGGACGGCAAGGTCATCGCGCCTGCCAACGTCGACCTCGGTGACGTCCTCATCGACGCCCTGGTGGGCGCCGGAGTCGAGGAGGTCAAGACCCGCTCGGTCCTGACCTGTGAGTCCGCGGTCGGCACCTGTGCCTTCTGCTACGGGCGCTCCCTCGCCACCGGCAAGCTGGTCGACATCGGTGAGGCGGTCGGCATCATCGCCGCCCAGTCCATCGGTGAGCCCGGCACCCAGCTGACGATGCGTACCTTCCACACCGGTGGTGTGGCCGGTGACGACATCACCCAGGGTCTGCCCCGAGTCGTCGAGCTCTTCGAGGCCCGTACGCCGAAGGGTGTCGCCCCGATCTCCGAGGCCAAGGGCCGCGTGCGGATCGAGGAGACCGAGAAGACCAAGAAGCTCGTCGTCACCCCGGACGACGGCAGCGACGAGACGGCGTTCCCGATCTCCAAGCGTGCCCGTCTCCTGGTCGGCGAGGGCGACGCGGTCGAGGTGGGCCAGAAGCTCACCGTGGGTGCGACCAACCCGCACGACGTGCTGCGCATCCTCGGCCAGCGTGCGGTCCAGGTCCACCTGGTCGGCGAAGTCCAGAAGGTCTACAACTCGCAGGGCGTGTCGATCCACGACAAGCACATCGAGATCATCATCCGGCAGATGCTCCGCCGCGTGACGATCATCGAGTCCGGCGACGCGGAGCTGCTTCCGGGCGAGCTGGTCGAGCGGTCGAAGTTCGAGACCGAGAACCGTCGTGTGGTCACCGAGGGCGGTCACCCCGCCTCCGGCCGTCCGCAGCTGATGGGTATCACCAAGGCCTCGCTGGCGACGGAGTCCTGGCTGTCGGCCGCCTCCTTCCAGGAGACGACCCGAGTGCTGACGGACGCGGCGATCAACGCCAAGTCCGACAGCCTCATCGGCCTCAAGGAGAACGTCATCATCGGTAAGCTCATCCCGGCCGGTACGGGCCTGTCCCGCTACCGCAACATCCGGGTCGAGCCGACCGAGGAGGCCAAGGCCGCGATGTACTCGGCCGTCGGCTACGACGACATCGACTACTCGCCGTTCGGCACCGGCTCCGGCCAGGCCGTTCCGCTGGAGGACTACGACTACGGTCCGTACAACCAGTAGGCGAGCCGTCTGAACGCCTGAGGGCGGCTGTTCCGTGGACGTACGCGGAACAGCCGCCCTTCGGCGTGTACGGGGTCGCTGCCGGGCCCTGGAGACCGACGCGGGCGGCCCCGGTGTCCGGCAGTGCGCCCGGGGGCGGTGGACCACCTGGGGAGGCGCCGGAGGGGGCATCACCGCTGTCCGCGGTGGGGGCCGGAGCGGGGGTGCGTGGGGGTGGACAGCATTTGTTTTGACCCAGCTCCGTGAGGTAGGTACGCTCAAGCCTTGTGCCTGGGGTGTGCCTGGGCTCGGGTGCGTGTCCTCAACCGCATCGCGAGTCCGTCGGTAGCCACCGCAATCTGCGCCTCTTCCGCCTCTCGGGCGGGGGTCTGCAGTATTCGACACACCCGACCGCGTGGGTCGGAGATGTTCCAGGTTAGTTTCACGAACGGCACACAGAAACCGGAGAAGTAGTGCCTACGATCCAGCAGCTGGTCCGGAAGGGCCGGCAGGACAAGGTCGAGAAGAACAAGACGCCCGCGCTCGAGGGTTCGCCCCAGCGCCGCGGCGTCTGCACGCGTGTGTTCACGACCACCCCGAAGAAGCCGAACTCGGCCCTCCGTAAGGTCGCGCGTGTGCGTCTGACCTCCGGCATCGAGGTCACGGCCTACATCCCGGGTGAGGGACACAACCTGCAGGAGCACTCCATCGTGCTCGTGCGTGGTGGCCGTGTGAAGGACCTGCCGGGTGTTCGCTACAAGATCATCCGCGGCTCCCTTGACACCCAGGGTGTCAAGAACCGCAAGCAGGCCCGCAGCCGCTACGGCGCCAAGAAGGAGAAGTAAGAATGCCTCGTAAGGGCCCCGCCCCGAAGCGCCCGGTCATCATCGACCCGGTCTACAGCTCTCCTCTTGTCACCTCGCTGATCAACAAGATCCTGCTCGACGGCAAGCGTTCCACCGCCGAGCGGATCGTGTACGGCGCCATGGAAGGCCTCCGCGAGAAGACCGGCAACGACCCGGTCATCACGCTCAAGCGCGCGCTGGAGAACGTCAAGCCGTCGCTCGAGGTCAAGTCCCGCCGTGTCGGTGGCGCCACCTACCAGGTGCCGATCGAGGTCAAGCCCGGTCGCGCCTCCACCCTGGCGCTGCGCTGGCTCGTCGGTTACTCCCGCGCCCGGCGCGAGAAGACCATGACCGAGCGCCTCATGAACGAACTGCTCGACGCCTCCAACGGCCTCGGCGCTTCGGTCAAGAAGCGTGAGGACACCCACAAGATGGCCGAGTCCAACAAGGCCTTCGCGCACTACCGCTGGTAGTCGCTACCCCATCGAGACCGAGAGAAGACTGAGCCTTATGGCCACCACTTCGCTTGACCTGGCCAAGGTCCGCAACATCGGGATCATGGCCCACATCGACGCGGGCAAGACGACCACCACCGAGCGGATCCTCTTCTACACCGGTGTGAGCTACAAGATCGGTGAAGTCCACGACGGCGCTGCCACGATGGACTGGATGGAGCAGGAGCAGGAGCGCGGCATCACGATCACGTCCGCCGCGACGACCTGTCACTGGCCGCTCGACAATGTTGACCACACCATCAACATCATCGACACCCCGGGTCACGTCGACTTCACCGTCGAGGTGGAGCGTTCGCTCCGCGTCCTCGACGGCGCCGTCACCGTGTTCGACGGTGTCGCGGGCGTCGAGCCGCAGTCCGAGACCGTCTGGCGTCAGGCGGACCGCTACGGCGTGCCGCGTATCTGCTTCGTCAACAAGCTCGACCGCACCGGTGCGGACTTCTTCCGCTGCGTCGACATGATCGTGGACCGCCTCGGCGCGACCCCGATCGTCATGCAGCTCCCCATCGGCGCCGAAGCGGACTTCACGGGCGTCGTCGACCTCGTGTCGATGAAGGCCTTCGTGTACCCCGAAGAGGCCGCCAAGGGCGAGATGTACAACGTCGTCGACATCCCGGACAACCTGCAGGAGTCCGCCGCCGAGTGGCGCGGCAAGCTCCTCGAGGCCGTGGCCGAGAACGACGACGCCATGATGGAGCTGTACCTGGAGGGCACCGAGCCCACCCAGGAGCAGCTGCACGACGCGATCCGCCGCATCACCCTGGCGTCGAAGGGTGGCGCCGACTCCGTCACCGTCACCCCCGTGTTCTGCGGCACCGCGTTCAAGAACAAGGGCGTCCAGCCCCTGCTCGACGCGGTCGTGCGCTACCTGCCCTCCCCCCTGGACGTCGAGGCCATCGAGGGCCACGACGTCAAGGACCCGGAGCTGGTCATCAAGCGCAAGCCCTCGGACGACGAGCCGTTCTCCGGCCTGGCGTTCAAGATCGCGAGCGACCCGCACCTCGGCAAGCTCACCTTCGTCCGGATCTACTCCGGTCGCCTGGAGGCCGGCACCGCGGTGCTGAACTCCGTCAAGGGCAAGAAGGAGCGCATCGGCAAGATCTACCGTATGCACGCGAACAAGCGTGAGGAGATCCAGTCGGTGGGCGCGGGCGACATCATCGCCGTCATGGGCCTGAAGCAGACCACCACCGGTGAGACGCTGTCCGACGACAAGAACCCGGTCATCCTGGAGTCCATGGACTTCCCGGCGCCGGTCATCCAGGTCGCCATCGAGCCCAAGTCCAAGGGTGACCAGGAGAAGCTGGGTGTCGCCATCCAGCGGCTCTCGGAGGAGGACCCCTCCTTCCAGGTGCACTCCGACGAGGAGACCGGCCAGACCATCATCGGTGGTATGGGCGAGCTTCACCTCGAGGTGCTCGTCGACCGCATGAAGCGCGAGTTCCGCGTCGAGGCGAACGTCGGCAAGCCCCAGGTCGCGTACCGCGAGACGATCCGCAAGGCCGTCGAGCGGATCGACTTCACGCACAAGAAGCAGACTGGTGGTACCGGCCAGTTCGCGAAGGTGCAGATCGCCCTTGAGCCCATCGAGGGTGGCGACGCCTCCTACGAGTTCGTCAACAAGGTCACCGGTGGCCGCATCCCCCGTGAGTACATTCCCTCGGTGGACGCGGGTGCTCAGGAAGCCATGCAGTTCGGCATCCTGGCCGGTTACGAGATGGTCGGCGTCCGCGTCACCCTTCTCGACGGTGGTTACCACGAGGTCGACTCCTCGGAGCTCGCCTTCAAGATCGCCGGTTCGCAGGCGTTCAAGGAGGGTGCCCGCAAGGCCTCTCCCGTGCTCCTGGAGCCGATGATGGCCGTCGAGGTCACCACGCCCGAGGACTACATGGGCGATGTCATCGGCGACCTCAACTCCCGCCGTGGCCAGATCCAGGCCATGGAGGAGCGCAGCGGCGCTCGCGTCGTGAAGGGCCTCGTGCCCCTCTCGGAGATGTTCGGCTACGTCGGAGACCTCCGCAGCAAGACCTCGGGTCGCGCAAGCTACTCGATGCAGTTCGACTCCTACGCCGAGGTTCCGCGGAACGTCGCCGAGGAGATCATCGCGAAGGCCAAGGGCGAGTAACTCTCCCGAGCTCACGCTTTAGGCTTGTCACCGGAGCCCGGTAGGGCACTCTCCGCGGAGCGTCAGCGACGCGGAGCGTGCCCCCGGCACCGGCACCCCAGCAAAGATCACCTGGCGCCGATGAAGCAAGGCGTACAGAACCACTCAGGAGGACCCCAGTGGCGAAGGCAAAGTTCGAGCGGACTAAGCCCCACGTCAACATCGGCACCATCGGTCACATCGACCACGGTAAGACGACCCTCACGGCCGCCATTACCAAGGTGCTGCACGACGCGTACCCCGACCTGAACGAGGCCTCGGCCTTCGACCAGATCGACAAGGCTCCCGAGGAGCGCCAGCGCGGTATCACCATCTCCATCGCGCACGTCGAGTACCAGACGGAGTCGCGTCACTACGCGCACGTCGACTGCCCGGGTCACGCGGACTACATCAAGAACATGATCACGGGTGCCGCGCAGATGGACGGCGCCATCCTCGTGGTCGCCGCCACCGACGGCCCGATGCCGCAGACCAAGGAGCACGTGCTCCTGGCCCGCCAGGTCGGCGTCCCCTACATCGTCGTCGCCCTGAACAAGGCCGACATGGTGGACGACGAGGAGATCCTGGAGCTCGTCGAGCTCGAGGTCCGTGAGCTCCTCTCCGAGTACGAGTTCCCGGGCGACGACGTTCCGGTCGTCAAGGTCTCGGCGCTCAAGGCGCTCGAGGGTGACAAGGAGTGGGGTGAGTCCGTCCTCAACCTGATGAAGGCCGTCGACGAGTCCATCCCGCAGCCCGAGCGTGACGTCGAGAAGCCGTTCCTCATGCCGATCGAGGACGTCTTCACGATCACCGGTCGCGGTACGGTCGTCACCGGCCGCATCGAGCGTGGTGTCCTGAAGGTCAACGAGACCGTCGACATCGTCGGTATCAAGACCGAGAAGACCACCACCACGGTCACCGGCATCGAGATGTTCCGCAAGCTCCTCGACGAGGGCCAGGCTGGTGAGAACGTCGGTCTGCTCCTCCGTGGCATCAAGCGCGAGGACGTCGAGCGCGGCCAGGTCATCATCAAGCCCGGCTCGGTCACCCCGCACACCGAGTTCCAGGCGCAGTCCTACATCCTGTCGAAGGACGAGGGTGGCCGTCACACCCCCTTCTTCAACAACTACCGCCCGCAGTTCTACTTCCGTACCACGGACGTGACGGGCGTTGTGACCCTTCCCGAGGGCACCGAGATGGTCATGCCGGGTGACAACACCCTCATGGACGTCGCGCTGATCCAGCCGGTCGCCATGGAAGAGGGCCTGAAGTTCGCCATCCGTGAGGGTGGCCGGACCGTGGGCGCCGGCCAGGTCACCAAGATCATCAAGTAGTTCTCTGCTTGGTCCTTGGACCTGGTGGCTCACCGAGCCGCACGAAGGGCCCCGCACCTCGAAAGAGGCGCGGGGCCCTTCGCCATGTCCGGACGGGCGGAAGTGCGGCGGCGGGGCCCGTACATGGATGTAGGGCCCCGGTACCTCATGGGGGTGAGGTACGGGGGCCCTACGGTTGAGGGGGACGGCGGGGCCGTCAGGTGGCGCCGTCCCGGGTGGGGCGTCGGTCAGACGCCCGCGATGGACTGGATCCAGGAGCGGTAGGCGGTGACATTCGTGTACGCCGTCGTGGTCTGGCGGTCGCTGGTGGAGGCCACGCCGACCTGGATGCCGTTGGCCGTCATCGGGCCGCCGGAGTCGCCGCCCGCGGTGATGCCGTTACCGCGGCGGGCGCAGATCGCCGAGCCGCCGAAGTAGTCGGTGCAACCGCCGGTGACCGTCACGTTGGCGACCTTCAGGTAGCGCGACTGGCAGTTGGCCTCCGAGCCGCACTGCGAGGTGGCGCCCCAGCCCCAGACCTGGACGCTCTGGCCGGTGCTCACCGAACCGGGGTTGCCGAGCCGCGAGTAGGTCGTCTGCACGGAGCGGTCCAGGCGGACCAGGGAGAGGTCCGAGCTGTGGTTGTAGGTCTGGACGCCGTTGGCCACCACGCCGCCGCTCTGCTGGTCGAGGCTGCCGATGCGGAACGACAGACCGCCGCCGGAGACGCAGTGCTTGGCGGTGAGGATCCAGGTCGGCGCGATGATCGTGGCCGAACAGGTCTCGCGGCCGTTGGAGAACAGCCGGGCCGCCCACGGGGCGTTCTGGGCGAGGCCGCCGCCGATGATCTGGGTGCTCGGGGGCGGGGAGTCCTGGAGCGGCGGCGCGGGTGCGGCCGTCGCGGACGGTGCGAAGAGCGAGAGGACGCAGGCCGCTGCTGCGGCGACAGCGGGCATGAGCCGGGATATGCGCATGATGCCTCGTTTCGCGCGACACGCCGGGTAAGCGTGTCTGTGGGGGATGGTGGGCAACAGGGTGCCGGAGCGCGCCGAGGGCGGGGTACTAACGTTTGGCCATAACGCCGCGTTATGGACCGGTTGTTGACTGTGCGTCAGACGATAGACCAGGGCCGCCGGACCCAGGGTGCCGCGTCCGGGCCGAGGCCGACGGCGGTCGGGCGGGCGTGCGGCCCGCCCAGGTGGAGGGCGGTGCCGTCCAGGGCGACGGGTCCCCGCGACCGTACGGCGGTGCCCTCGGCGGTACGCAGGAGGACGCGGCCCTCCGCGGACCCGCCGAGCGGCACCGGGTCGCCGGAGGAGGAGGCGGCGGCCACCGGCCCGTAGCCGCCGAACCGGGGGGCGTCCGCCCGGTTCACCGCGGTGAGCGGGGACATCGCGGCCGCCCGGTAGTACAGCTCCACGGACCCGCCCGGCGCGGGGAGGACGGCGGGCGCGTGGGTAGGGGAGGCGGTGAGCGGGGGGTGGGTGGTGACGGGCTCGTCGGGGGCGTTCTGGGGCCGGGGGATCAGGCGGGGGCGGGGGCGGCCGGGTCGCTCCGGAGGCGAGTGGACTTCCGCGCCCGGGAGGGGGGCGGCCTTCGGGGCCGTCCGGGGGGTTCGGGCTCCGCCGGATGCGCGCCCGCGTTTGAACAGCCACTCGCGCGGGGTAGGATCACCGACTCGATTGGCCAGGCCCGCGCCCCGTATGGCACACTGACCAGGTTGCTCGGTTGAGTGTCAATGCTGCGCGCCTCCCGCCGGGAGGACCGGAAGCGAGTCCCACAGTACTCGTCGGCCCTGTACAGGCCGGACGTACGGGAATCTTCCGGGAAGCAAGGCAGGGCGCCGGCCAGGCACCCGGTGGGTGTTCCGCCCCCGGTTCCGCGGTCCTCGGGCCCGCACCCCCTTGGTTGGGACCTCCTTCGGGAGATCTGCGTAGAGGGGATGCGACACGCCCGACCGCGTGGGTCGGAGGGGGGAGTCCAGAGAACCCCCGGGTTCCAGAGCGTTAAACAGAGAGACAGGACTACTAGTAGCCATGGCGGGACAGAAGATCCGCATCCGGCTCAAGGCCTACGACCACGAGGTCATCGACTCCTCGGCGAAGAAGATCGTCGAGACGGTGACCCGCACTGGTGCGTCGGTCGCGGGCCCGGTGCCGCTGCCCACTGAGAAGAACGTGTACTGCGTCATCAAGTCGCCGCACAAGTACAAGGACTCTCGCGAGCACTTCGAGATGCGCACCCACAAGCGCCTCATCGACATCCTCGACCCCACCCCGAAGACGGTTGACTCGCTGATGCGCCTCGACCTCCCGGCGGGCGTCGACATCGAGATCAAGCTCTGAAGGGACGGGCCGAGATGAGCAAGAACATCAAGGGCGTCCTGGGCGAGAAGCTCGGCATGACCCAGGTCTGGGACGAGAACAACCGGGTCGTCCCGGTCACCGTCGTCAAGGCCGGGCCGTGCGTCGTGACGCAGGTTCGCACCAACGACAGCGACGGCTACGAAGCGGTCCAGATCGCCTTCGGCGAGATCGACCCGCGCAAGGTGAACAAGCCCCTCAAGGGTCACTTCGCCAAGGCCGACGTCACCCCGCGCCGCCACCTGGTGGAGCTCCGCACCCCCGGCGCGGCCGAGTACACGCTGGGCCAGGAGATCACCGCCGAGGTGTTCGAGTCCGGCGTCAAGGTCGACGTCACGGGCAAGAGCAAGGGCAAGGGCTTCGCCGGTGTCATGAAGCGTCACAACTTCAAGGGCGGCAAGGCGTCCCACGGTGCCCACCGTGTGCACCGCATGCCGGGCTCCATCGGCGGCTGCGCCACCCCCGGCCGTGTCTTCAAGGGCATGCGCATGGCGGGTCGCATGGGCAACGAGCGCGTCACCACCCAGAACCTGACCATCCACGCGGTTGACGCGGAGAAGGGTCTGCTCCTCATCAAGGGCGCGGTCCCCGGTCCGAACGGCGGCCTCGTCCTGGTCCGTACCGCGGCCAAGGGGGCTTGAGGTAATGAGCACCATTGACATCCTTTCGCCGGCGGGCGACAAGGCCGGTACCGTCGAGCTCCCCGCGGAGATCTTCGACGCGAAGACCAGCGTTCCGCTGATCCACCAGGTCGTCGTCGCCCAGCTCGCGGCTGCCCGTCAGGGTACGCACAAGACCAAGACCCGCGGCGAAGTCCGCGGCGGTGGCAAGAAGCCCTACCGCCAGAAGGGCACCGGCCGCGCCCGTCAGGGCTCGACCCGCGCCCCGCAGTTCGCCGGCGGTGGCGTCGTCCACGGCCCGCAGCCGCGTGACTACTCGCAGCGGACCCCGAAGAAGATGAAGGCCGCCGCCCTGCGCGGTGCCCTCTCCGACCGGGCCCGTCACTCCCGTATCCACGTCGTCTCCGGCGTGGTCGGGAGCGAGATCTCCACCAAGGCCGCCAAGACGCTGTTCGGCAAGATCTCCGAGCGCCCCAACGTGCTCCTGGTCGCCGAGCGCTCCGACGAGGCCGCGTGGCTGTCCGCGCGCAACCTGCCCCAGGTGCACATCCTGGAGCCGGGCCAGCTCAACACGTACGACGTGATCGTCTCTGACGACGTGGTCTTCACCCAGGCCGCCCTCGAGTCCTTCGTGTCTGGCCCCCAGACCGCTGAGACCGAAGGGAGCGACGCCTGATGAGTGAGGCGACCGTTACCAGCAAGACGTACTCGGACCCGCGTGACGTTCTCGTCAGGCCCGTGGTCTCCGAGAAGAGCTACGCGCTGCTCGACGAGAACAAGTACACGTTCATCGTCGCGCCGGGCTCCAACAAGACCCAGATCAAGCAGGCCGTGGAAGCGGTCTTCTCGGTCAAGGTCACCGGGGTCAACACGATCAACCGCCAGGGCAAGCGCAAGCGCACCCGCACCGGTTTCGGCAAGCGTGCCGACACCAAGCGCGCCATCGTGACCCTCGCTGAGGGCGACCGCATCGACATCTTCGGCGGCCCGACCTCCTAGTGAGGCCGAGTCGTCCGGAATCGGACGAGGACTGAGAAATGGGTATCCGCAAGTACAAGCCGACGACCCCGGGCCGTCGTGGCTCCAGCGTCGCCGACTTTGTCGAGATCACGCGGTCCACGCCGGAGAAGTCGCTGGTCCGCCCCCTGCACAACAAGGGCGGCCGTAACAACGCCGGTCGTGTGACCGTTCGCCACCAGGGTGGTGGCCACAAGCGCGCCTACCGCGTGATCGACTTCCGTCGTCACGACAAGGACGGCGTGCCGGCCAAGGTCGCGCACATCGAGTACGACCCGAACCGCACCGCGCGCATCGCGCTGCTGCACTACGCGGACGGCGAGAAGCGTTACATCGTCGCTCCCCGTGGCCTGTCGCAGGGCGACCGTGTCGAGAACGGTCCGGCCGCCGACATCAAGCCCGGCAACAACCTGGCGCTGCGCAACATCCCGGTCGGTACGACCATCCACGCCATCGAGCTGCGGCCCGGCGGCGGCGCGAAGTTCGCCCGTTCCGCGGGTGCCTCCGTGCAGCTGCTGGCGAAGGAGGGCACCATGGCCCACCTTCGTATGCCGTCGGGTGAGATCCGCCTGGTCGACGCGCGCTGCCGCGCGACGATCGGCGAGGTCGGCAACGCCGAGCAGTCGAACATCAACTGGGGCAAGGCCGGCCGCATGCGCTGGAAGGGCGTCCGCCCGACCGTCCGCGGTGTCGCGATGAACCCGGTTGACCACCCGCACGGTGGTGGTGAGGGCAAGACCTCCGGTGGTCGCCACCCGGTCTCGCCGTGGGGTCAGAAGGAGGGTCGTACTCGTTCTCCCAAGAAGGCGAGCAACAAGTACATCGTCCGCCGCCGCAAGACGAACAAGAAGCGCTAGGAGCGGGTTTAGATGCCGCGCAGTCTCAAGAAGGGGCCCTTCGTCGACGGACACCTCATCAAGAAGGTGGACGTACAGAACGAGGCAGGCACCAAGAACGTCATCAAGACCTGGTCCCGTCGCTCGATGATCGTCCCGGCCATGCTGGGTCACACCATCGCGGTGCACAACGGCAAGATCCACGTCCCGGTGTTCGTCACCGAGTCGATGGTCGGCCACAAGCTCGGCGAGTTCTCGCCGACTCGCACCTTCCGCGGCCACGTCAAGGACGACCGGAAGTCGAAGCGCCGCTAAGCGCGGGGTGGAAACGACTATGACTTACACCGAAGGGACAACCATGGAAGCCAGGGCCCAGGCGCGGTACATCCGCGTCACGCCCATGAAGGCCCGCCGCGTGGTGGACCTCATCCGTGGCATGGACGCCACGGAGGCTCAGGCGGTCCTGCGTTTCGCCCCGCAGGCCGCGAGCGTGCCGGTTGGCAAGGTGCTGGACAGCGCCATCGCCAACGCCGCACACAACTACGACCACACCGACGCCTCCTCGCTGGTCATCAGCGAGGCGTACGTGGACGAGGGCCCGACCCTGAAGCGGTTCCGTCCGCGTGCCCAGGGCCGTGCCTACCGGATCCGTAAGCGGACCAGCCACATCACCGTGGTCGTCAGCAGCAAGGAAGGAACCCGGTAATGGGCCAGAAGGTAAACCCGCACGGGTTCCGGCTCGGCATCACCACGGACTTCAAGTCCCGGTGGTACGCCGACAAGCTGTACAAGGACTACGTCAAGGAAGACGTCGCCATTCGTCGCATGATGACGAAGGGCATGGAGCGGGCCGGCATCTCGAAGGTCGAGATCGAGCGCACCCGTGACCGCGTCCGCGTGGACATCCACACCGCTCGTCCGGGCATCGTCATCGGCCGCCGCGGCGCCGAGGCCGACCGCATCCGCGGCGAGCTGGAGAAGCTGACCGGCAAGCAGGTCCAGCTGAACATCCTCGAGGTCAAGAACCCCGAGGTGGACGCTCAGCTGGTGGCCCAGGCCGTCGCCGAGCAGCTCTCCTCCCGCGTCTCCTTCCGTCGGGCCATGCGCAAGAGCATGCAGTCCTCGATGAAGGCCGGCGCCAAGGGCATCAAGATCCAGTGCGGTGGCCGCCTCGGCGGCGCCGAGATGTCCCGCTCGGAGTTCTACCGCGAGGGCCGTGTGCCCCTGCACACGCTCCGCGCGAACGTCGACTACGGCTTCTTCGAGGCCAAGACGACCTTCGGCCGCATCGGCGTGAAGGTCTGGATCTACAAGGGCGACGTCAAGAACATCGCCGAGGTTCGCGCCGAGAACGCCGCGGCCCGCGCCGGCAACCGTCCGGCCCGGGGCGGCGCTGACCGCCCGGCCGGCCGTGGTGGCCGCGGTGGCGAGCGTGGCGGTCGCGGTCGTAAGCCGCAGCAGTCGGCTCCGGCAGCCGAGGCCCCCAAGGCCGACGCCACCGCCGCTGCTCCGGCTGCTGAGAGCACCGGAACGGAGGCCTGACCGAAATGCTGATCCCCCGTAGGGTCAAGCACCGCAAGCAGCACCACCCGAAGCGCAGCGGTATGTCCAAGGGTGGCACGCAGGTTGCGTTCGGCGAGTACGGCATCCAGGCGCTGACCCCGGCGTACGTGACGAACCGTCAGATCGAGTCCGCTCGTATCGCGATGACCCGTCACATCAAGCGTGGCGGCAAGGTCTGGATCAACATCTACCCGGACCGTCCCCTGACGAAGAAGCCCGCCGAGACCCGCATGGGTTCCGGTAAGGGTTCTCCCGAGTGGTGGATCGCGAACGTCAAGCCCGGTCGGGTGATGTTCGAGCTGTCCTACCCGAACGAGAAGATTGCTCGTGAGGCGCTCACCCGCGCTGCTCACAAGCTTCCGATGAAGTGCCGGATCGTGCGGCGCGAGGCAGGTGAGTCGTGATGTCGGCCGGTACCAAGGCGTCCGAGCTGCGCGAGCTGGGTGACGAGGAGCTGCTCAACAAGCTCCGCGAAGCCAAGGAAGAGCTGTTCAACCTCCGCTTCCAGGCGGCGACGGGCCAGCTCGAGAACCACGGCCGGCTCAAGTCCGTCCGTAAGGACATCGCCCGGATCTACACCCTGATGCGCGAGCGCGAGCTGGGCATCGAGACGGTGGAGAGTGCCTGATGAGCGAGAAGACTGTGACTGAGACCAGCAAGACCGACCGCGGCTTCCGCAAGACCCGTGAGGGTCTGGTCGTCAGCGACAAGATGGACAAGACCGTCGTCGTCGCCGTCGAGGACCGCGTCAAGCACGCGCTGTACGGCAAGGTCATCCGCCGTACCAACAAGCTCAAGGCCCACGACGAGCAGAACTCGGCCGGCGTCGGCGACCGCGTCCTCCTGATGGAGACGCGTCCGCTGTCCGCCACCAAGCGCTGGCGCATCGTCGAGATCCTCGAGAAGGCCAAGTAATTCCTGAGGGGTTTCCCTCAGGTCAGTTCCGCCAGGCTCGGTGAGGTGCCTCTCCCCCGGGAGAGGCACCCGCCGGGAACCGGCAGACGATCAGGAGATAGACGTGATCCAGCAGGAGTCGCGACTGCGCGTCGCCGATAACACGGGTGCGAAGGAAATTCTCACCATTCGTGTTCTCGGTGGCTCGGGTCGCCGCTACGCGGGTATCGGTGACGTCATCGTCGCCACCGTCAAGGACGCGATCCCCGGTGGCAACGTGAAGAAGGGTGACGTCGTCAAGGCCGTCATCGTTCGCACCGTCAAGGAGCGTCGTCGTCAGGATGGCTCGTACATCCGCTTCGACGAGAACGCCGCCGTCATTCTGAAGAACGACGGCGACCCCCGCGGCACCCGCATCTTCGGCCCGGTGGGCCGGGAGCTGCGCGAGAAGAAGTTCATGAAGATCATCTCGCTCGCTCCGGAGGTGCTGTAAGCATGAAGATCAAGAAGGGCGACCTGGTCCAGGTCATCACCGGTAAGGACAAGGGCAAGCAGGGCAAGGTCATCGTGGCCTACCCCGCTCAGGACCGCGTCCTCGTCGAGGGTGTCAACCGGGTCAAGAAGCACACCAAGGCCGGTCAGACGGCTCGCGGCTCGCAGACCGGTGGCATCGTGACCACCGAGGCCCCGATCCACGTCAGCAACGTCCAGCTGGTCGTGGAGAAGGACGGCAACAAGGTCGTCACCCGCGTCGGCTACCGCTTTGACGACGAGGGCAAGAAGATCCGCGTTGCCAAGCGGACCGGTGAGGACATCTGATGACTGCCACCACTGCGCCGCGTCTCAAGACGCGCTACCGCGAGGAAATCGCCGGCAAGCTGCGTGAGGAGTTCTCCTACGAGAACGTCATGCAGGTTCCCGGTCTGGTCAAGATCGTGGTCAACATGGGTGTGGGCGACGCCGCCCGCGACTCCAAGCTGATCGACGGGGCCGTTCGCGACCTCACCACGATCACCGGCCAGAAGCCGGCCGTCACCAAGGCCCGCAAGTCCATCGCGCAGTTCAAGCTGCGCGAGGGCCAGCCGATCGGCTGCCACGTCACCCTCCGCGGTGACCGGATGTGGGAGTTCCTGGACCGTACGCTGTCGCTCGCGCTGCCGCGTATCCGTGACTTCCGTGGCCTGTCGCCGAAGCAGTTCGACGGCCGTGGCAACTACACCTTCGGTCTCACGGAGCAGGTCATGTTCCACGAGATCGACCAGGACAAGATCGACCGGGTCCGGGGCATGGACATCACCGTGGTCACCACGGCGACCAACGACGACGAGGGTCGTGCCCTGCTTCGTCACCTCGGCTTCCCGTTCAAGGAGAACTGACCGTGGCGAAGAAGGCTCTGATCGCTAAGGCCGCCCGTAAGCCGAAGTTCGGCGTCCGCGGGTACACCCGCTGCCAGCGCTGCGGCCGGCCCCACTCCGTCTACCGCAAGTTCGGCCTGTGCCGCGTGTGCCTTCGTGAGATGGCTCACCGTGGCGAGCTGCCGGGCGTGACCAAGAGCTCCTGGTAACTCTCCTTCGCCCACTGGGCGTTGGAAGTACCCGGAAGCTCTCGGTAAGCATCTGGTCGGCAGGAGCCCCGCCTTTCATGCCGTAGGCTTGAAGGGTTGGGCGCCTGCCGCCCAAGACCGACTTACTACGCCGTAGGTCCCCGC
This sequence comes from Streptomyces sp. NPDC101181, assembly GCF_044767975.1. Lineage (NCBI taxonomy): Bacteria > Bacillati > Actinomycetota > Actinomycetes > Kitasatosporales > Streptomycetaceae > Streptomyces > Streptomyces sp. NPDC101181. The sequence continues at coordinate 519,420 of NZ_JBIWOX010000002.1, forward strand.
ACCGCACCCGTCCCGCCAGTGAGTGGGGAGAGGGATGGCGCATACAGGAAACCCCGGCGAGAGAGGCCGAAGGCCAATTCATGACCATGACTGATCCCATCGCAGACATGCTCACGCGTCTGCGTAACGCGAACTCGGCGTACCACGACTCCGTCGTGATGCCGCACAGCAAGATCAAGTCGCACATCGCGGAGATCCTCCAGCAGGAGGGCTTCATCACCGGCTGGAAGGTCGAGGACGCCGAGGTCGGCAAGAACCTCGTCCTGGAGCTGAAGTTCGGCCCGAACCGCGAGCGTTCGATCGCCGGCATCAAGCGCATCTCCAAGCCGGGTCTGCGTGTGTACGCAAAGTCCACCAGCCTGCCGAAGGTTCTCGGCGGCCTGGGCGTGGCGATCATCTCCACGTCCCACGGTCTCCTGACCGGCCAGCAGGCAGGCAAGAAGGGCGTAGGTGGGGAAGTCCTCGCCTACGTCTGGTAGTCGGGAAAGGAAGGAAAGCTCATGTCGCGAATCGGCAAGCTCCCCATCCAGGTTCCCGCCGGTGTGGACGTCACCATCGATGGCCGTACGGTCGCGGTGAAGGGCCCCAAGGGTTCCCTCTCCCACACCGTCGCCGCGCCGATCGAGGTCTCCAAGGGTGAGGACGGCGTTCTCAACGTCTCCCGCCCGAACGACGAGCGTCAGAACAAGGCCCTCCACGGCCTGTCCCGCACGCTGGTGGCGAACATGATCACCGGCGTGACCGCGGGTTACTCCAAGGCGCTCGAAATCAGCGGTGTCGGTTACCGCGTCCAGGCGAAGGGCTCCAACCTGGAGTTCGCCCTGGGCTACAGCCACCCGATCCTCATCGAGGCGCCGGAAGGCATCACCTTCAAGGTCGAGTCGCCCACGAAGCTCAGCGTCGAGGGCATCGACAAGCAGAAGGTCGGCGAAGTGGCGGCCAACATCCGCAAGCTGCGGAAGCCCGACCCGTACAAGGCCAAGGGCGTCAAGTACGCGGGCGAGGTCATCCGCCGCAAGGTCGGAAAGGCTGGTAAGTAGCCATGGCATACGGTGTGAAGATCGCCAAGGGCGACGCGTACAAGCGCGCCGCGCGCAAGCGGCGCCACATCCGCGTCCGCAAGCACCTGTCGGGTTCGCCGGAGCGCCCCCGTCTGGTCGTGACGCGGTCCAACCGCCACATCGTGGCCCAGGTCATCGACGACATCGCGGGCCACACGCTCGCCTCGGCGTCGACCCTGGACACCTCGATCCGTGGTGGCGAGGGCGACAAGAGCGCCCAGGCCCAGCAGGTCGGCGCCCTGGTCGCCGAGCGTGCCAAGGCCGCAGGCGTCGAGGCCGTCGTGTTTGACCGCGGTGGTAACCAGTACGCCGGGCGGATTGCCGCTCTGGCTGACGCCGCCCGTGAAGCCGGGCTGAAGTTCTAAGCCCCGGTTCCTACGCACAGCGGACGTAACAGAGAGAGGTAATTCCCATGGCTGGACCCCAGCGCCGCGGAAGCGGTGCCGGTGGCGGCGAGCGGCGGGACCGGAAGGGCCGTGACGGTGGCGCCAGCGCCGCCGAGAAGACCGCGTACGTCGAGCGCGTCGTCGCGATCAACCGCGTCGCCAAGGTTGTGAAGGGTGGTCGTCGCTTCAGCTTTACCGCGCTGGTCGTGGTGGGCGACGGTGACGGCACGGTCGGTGTCGGATACGGCAAGGCCAAGGAAGTTCCCGCGGCCATCGCCAAGGGTGTCGAAGAGGCCAAGAAGAACTTCTTCAAGGTCCCCCGCATCCAGGGCACCATCCCTCACCCGATCCAGGGCGAGAAGGCTGCGGGCGTCGTCCTGCTGAAGCCCGCTTCCCCCGGTACCGGTGTTATCGCCGGTGGCCCGGTGCGCGCCGTTCTGGAGTGCGCCGGCGTTCACGACATCCTGTCGAAGTCGCTCGGCTCCGACAACGCGATCAACATCGTGCACGCGACCGTGGAGGCCCTCAAGGGCCTGCAGCGTCCCGAGGAGATCGCGGCCCGCCGCGGTCTGCCCCTCGAGGACGTCGCCCCCGCGGCCCTGCTGCGTGCACGTGCGGGAGCGGGTGCGTAATGGCTCGCCTCAAGATCACGCAGACGAAGTCGTACATCGGCAGCAAGCAGAACCACCGCGACACCCTGCGTTCGCTCGGGCTCAAGCGCCTGAACGACTCGGTTGTCAAGGAGGACCGTCCCGAGTTCCGCGGCATGGTGCACACCGTCCGCCACCTCGTGACGGTTGAGGAGGTTGACTGACATGGCGGAGAACAGCCCGCTGAAGGCCCACAACCTCCGGCCTGCCCCGGGCGCCAAGACCGCCAAGACCCGTGTGGGTCGTGGTGAGGCGTCCAAGGGTAAGACCGCAGGCCGTGGTACCAAGGGCACGAAGGCCCGTTACCAGGTTCCGGAGCGCTTCGAGGGTGGCCAGATGCCCCTCCACATGCGTCTCCCGAAGCTCAAGGGCTTCAAGAACCCGTTCCGCACGGAGTACCAGGTCGTGAACCTGGACAAGCTCGCGACGCTCTACCCCGAGGGTGGAGAGGTCACGGTGGCCGACCTGGTCGCCAAGGGCGCCGTGCGCGACAACCACCTCGTCAAGGTCCTCGGACAGGGCGAGATCTCCGTGGCGCTGCAGGTTTCGGTTGACGCCGTCTCCGGCTCCGCCAAGGAGAAGATCACCGCCGCCGGCGGTACGGTCACCGAGCTCGTCTGAGCTCGCGGACGGACCTGAGCCCGGTCGGCCGCCTCTTCGGAGGCGGTCGGCCGGGCTTTTCCGTGTCCGGGGCTTTTCGAGGCGATGTACGGGAACCGTAAAGCCTCGGGAAAGGTTGAACGGGTGTGCCTTGTACCGGGGATGGGGAAGCCCGTGGACGGCGACGTCCGGATTGGTGTGGCTTCGCCGTTCTTTCCCGGCGTGGGGCGGGCGACGGGCGCTGCGCCGGGGGGCAGCGTGTGTTTCCTGCTCAGCGCTGGGCCGGGTAGGGTAGCGCCGTTCATCTTTTGTGGCCTCCTTACGATGTAGGGCTGCCTTGTATCCGAACCCATCCAGACCCGTCGCCTCTGACGCATAGCGCGGGGGTCGCAGGAGGCACCGTGTTCACCGCGTTCGCCCGAGCGTTCAAGACGCCCGACCTGCGCAAGAAGCTGCTCTTCACGCTCGGCATCATCGTGATCTACCGGTTCGGGGCGCACATCCCGGCCCCCGGAGTCGACTACGCGAAGGTGCAGCAGTGCATCGACCAGGCCGACTCGGGTGGCCTCCTCGGCCTGATGCAGATGTTCAGCGGTGGCGCCCTGCTGCAGATCACCATCTTCGCGCTCGGCATCATGCCGTACATCACGGCGAGCATCATTCTCCAGCTGCTGACCGTGGTGATCCCGCGCCTTGAGGCCCTGAAGAAGGAGGGGCAGTCCGGCACGGCGAAGATCACGCAGTACACGCGTTATCTGACGGTCGCGCTGGCCGTCCTCCAGGGCACCGGCCTGGTCGCCACCGCGCGCAGCGGTGCGCTCTTCCAGAACTGCTCCGTGAGCGGCCAGATCGTCCCGGACAAGTCGATCTTCACCACGGTCATCATGGTCATCACGATGACGGCCGGTACGGCCGCCGTGATGTGGCTGGGCGAGCTGATCACCGACCGCGGTATCGGCAACGGCATGTCGATCCTCATGTTCATCTCGATCGCCGCCACGTTCCCCGGCGCCCTGTGGGCCATCAAGGAGAGCGGCAAGCTGGCGGACGGCTGGATCGAGTTCGGCACCGTGATCCTCATCGGCTTCGTGATGGTGGGCCTCGTCGTCTTCGTCGAGCAGGCCCAGCGCCGCATCCCGGTGCAGTACGCGAAGCGCATGATCGGGCGCCGTTCCTACGGGGGGACGTCGACGTACATCCCGCTCAAGGTGAATCAGGCGGGTGTGATCCCGGTCATCTTCGCCTCGTCGCTGCTCTACATCCCGGCGCTGATCGTCCAGTTCTCCAACTCCCAGGCGGGCTGGGCGACCTGGATCCAGGACAACTTCGTGACGGGTGACCACCCGTACTACATCGCGACGTACTTCGTACTCATCGTGTTCTTCGCCTTCTTCTACGTGGCCATCTCGTTCAACCCCGACGAGGTCGCCGACAACATGAAGAAGTATGGTGGCTTCATCCCGGGCATCCGGGCAGGTCGACCTACTGCCGAGTACCTGAGCTACGTGCTCAACAGGATCACTTGGCCGGGCTCGCTGTACCTGGGCCTGATCGCTCTTGTGCCGACGATGGCGTTGGCGGGCTTCGGCGGCGCGAACCAGAACTTCCCGTTCGGCGGGACGAGCATCCTCATCATCGTGGGTGTCGGTCTGGAGACCGTGAAGCAGATCGAGAGTCAGCTCCAGCAGCGCAATTACGAAGGGTTCCTCCGCTGATGCGAATCGTCCTCGTCGGGCCTCCGGGTGCCGGCAAGGGAACGCAGGCTGCGTACCTTGCCGAGAACCTGTCGATTCCGCACATCTCCACGGGCGACCTCTTCCGCGCCAACATCAGCCAGGGCACCGACCTTGGCAAGCAGGCCCGCGCCTTCATGGACGCGGGTCAGCTGGTGCCGGACGAGGTGACCATCGGGATGGCCAAGGACCGCATGTCCCAGCCGGACGCCGTGAACGGGTTCCTGCTGGACGGCTTCCCGCGGAACGTCGGCCAGGCCGAGGCCCTTGACGTGATGCTCAAGGACGAGGGCGTGAAGCTGGACGCGGTTCTCGATCTGGAGGTTCCCGAGGACGAGGTCGTGAAGCGGATCGCGGGCCGCCGCATCTGCCGCAACGACAGCGCGCACGTCTTCCACGCGACGTACAACAAGCCGAGGACCGAGGGTGTCTGCGACACCTGTGGCGGCGAGCTGTACCAGCGGGACGACGACACCGAGGAGACGGTCCGCACCCGGCTGGAGGTCTACCACACGCAGACCGAGCCGATCATCGACTACTACCGGGCCCAGGGCCTGGTGGTGACCATCTCCGCACTCGGCAAGGTCACCGAGGTGACCGCCCGCGCGATGGAGGCGCTGAAGAAGCCCGCCCAGGGCTGAGCGTCCCCCGCACCACCCGTTGTGCCAGTCGGCCGCGGCGCCTCAGGGCGCCGCGGCCGACTGCTTGCGCCCGTATCGTTGAGTACGCCGCAGCCGTCCCCGGGCCGCCGGCACATCGTCCCCCGACACACCGATCCACAGAGAGGCGCCGAGCAATGGTGCAGATCAAGACCCCCGAGCAGATCGCGAAGATGCGCGAGGCGGGCCTGGTGGTCGCCGCCGTGCACGCCGCCACGCGGGAGGCGGCCGTCCCCGGCGCCACCACGCACGATCTGGACCAGGTCGCCCGCAAGGTGATCGCCGACCACGGCGCGAAGTCGAACTTCCTCGGGTACGGCGGGTTCCCCGGGACCATCTGCACCTCGGTCAACGAGGTCGTCGTCCACGGCATCCCGGACGAGAAGACGGTCCTCAAGGACGGCGACATCATCTCGGTCGACGCCGGGGCCATCGTGGACGGCTGGCACGGCGACGCCGCGTACACCGCCTTCGTGGGCACCGGTCACGCCCCGGAGCTGGTCGAGCTGTCCCGGGTGACCGAGGAGTCGATGTGGGCCGGGATCGCGGCGATGAAGGCGAACAACCGGCTCGTCGACGTCTCCCGGGCGATCGAGACCTACATCCGCCGCCAGCCGCGTCCGGCGACCGGGAAGTACGGGATCATCGAGGACTTCGGCGGCCACGGCATCGGCTCCGAGATGCACATGGACCCGCACCTGCTGAACTACGTCTCCCGCAAGCGCGGCAAGGGCATCAAGCTGGTGCCGGGCGTCTGCCTGGCGATCGAGCCGATGGTCTCCCTGGGCACCGCCCGCACCGAGACCCTGGCCGACGACTGGACGGTCATCACGACGGACGGCACCTGGTCCTCGCACTGGGAGCACTCCATCGCCCTGACCGAGCAGGGGCCCCTCGTGCTGACCGCCCCGGACTGCGGCCGGGCGAAGCTCGCGGCGTACGGCATCGAGGCGGCGCCGGACCCCCTGGGGTGACGCACACCGCTCCGGGGCCGGTGCAACCCGTTCGGCAGGTCTAAGGATCATCCGCAGTGGGCAAACTTGACGGATTCGTCTTTTGAGTTCCCCTGACGTAGACTGACTCGTCGGCTCTGGTGCATCCGTGTGTCCGCAGGCAGGACAGAGGATCGCGAGAGTCGATCAAGGTAGCCGATTCGAAAGGCGAAGCGTGGCCAAGAAGCAAGGTGCCATCGAGATTGAGGGCACCGTGATCGAGTCCCTCCCGAACGCAATGTTCAAGGTGGAGCTCCAGAACGGTCACAAGGTCCTGGCGCACATCAGCGGCAAGATGCGGATGCACTACATCCGTATTCTCCCGGATGACCGGGTCGTGGTGGAGCTCTCTCCGTACGACCTGACGCGTGGCCGGATCGTCTACCGCTACAAGTAGATCTTGCCTTCACCCCGTTTCGGCGGGTGCTGGCACCTGACCCGGAGAACCTGACATCCCATGAAGGTCAAGCCGAGCGTCAAGAAGATCTGCGACAAGTGCAAGGTGATCCGCCGCCACGGCCGGGTCATGGTCATCTGCGACAACCTGCGCCACAAGCAGCGCCAGGGCTGACGCACGACCGCCTGCATCTCGCAGTTCGCGCGACGCATGTAACACGTACATACGCAGAGCCCGTCCAAGCCACGGCTGACGACACCTCCGGCGGGGGCCGGGGACCCGGACGTACCACCGCTCCTGGTGAGCGGTCGGCGGTCGGGAGCGGCACTGCGGAAGACCCCCGACATAACAACTGGAGCCATTGAATGGCACGCGTTTCAGGTGTTGACATCCCGCGCGAAAAGCGCGTGGAGGTTGCCCTCACCTACGTCTTCGGTATCGGGCGCACCCGGTCCAAGGAGATCCTCGCCTCCACCGGCGTGAACCCGGACTCCCGCGTCCGCGACCTTGCCGAGGAAGACCTCGTCAAGATCCGCGAGTACGTGGACGCCAACCTCCGCACCGAGGGTGACCTCCGCCGTGAGGTCCAGGGCGACATTCGCCGCAAGATCGAGATCGGCTGCTACCAGGGCATCCGCCACCGTCGTGGCCTGCCCGTCCACGGTCAGCGCACCAGCACGAACGCGCGTACCCGCAAGGGCCCGCGTCGCGCCATCGCCGGTAAGAAGAAGCCGGGCAAGAAGTAGTCCTCAGCGGACGCACTGCGCCCTCCGGGGTCTCCGGACCGGCGCAGCAACCAGCGGTCTTCGCTGTAGGACCGACCACCTCCCGTAGGAGTTAGAAGATGCCCCCCAAGGGACGTCAGGGCGCTGTCAAGAAGGTGCGCCGCAAGGAAAAGAAGAACGTCGCTCACGGCCACGCGCACATCAAGAGCACGTTCAACAACACGATCGTCTCGATCACGGACCCCTCGGGCAACGTGATCTCCTGGGCCTCCGCCGGCCACGTCGGCTTCAAGGGCTCGCGCAAGTCCACCCCCTTCGCCGCGCAGATGGCCGCCGAGTCGGCCGCCCGCCGCGCGCAGGAGCACGGCATGCGCAAGGTCGACGTCTTCGTCAAGGGTCCCGGCTCCGGCCGTGAGACCGCGATCCGCTCGCTCCAGGCCACCGGCCTGGAGGTCGGTTCGATCCAGGACGTCACCCCGACGCCGCACAACGGCTGCCGTCCGCCGAAGCGTCGCCGCGTCTGACCCGTCACGGCCGGTGACGGCCGTGCGTCAGGAGCGTTCAGGTCCGGGCGGTACGCCTCATTCGGGGCGTACCGCCCGTACCCTTGTTGTATCTGTCGGGCATCAAATAGTGGGTGCCCACGACTGAAGGATCACCGCATGCTTATCGCTCAGCGTCCGTCGCTGACCGAAGAGGTCGTCGACGAGTTCCGTTCCCGGTTCGTGATCGAGCCGCTGGAGCCGGGCTTCGGCTACACCCTCGGCAACTCCCTCCGCCGTACCCTCCTCTCCTCGATCCCCGGTGCCGCTGTCACCAGCATCCGGATCGACGGGGTCCTGCACGAGTTCACCACCGTGCCGGGCGTCAAGGAGGACGTCACCGACCTCATCCTCAACATCAAGCAGCTGGTCGTCTCCTCGGAGCACGACGAGCCGGTCGTGATGTACCTGCGCAAGCAGGGCCCGGGTCTGGTCACCGCCGCCGACATCGCGCCCCCGGCCGGTGTCGAGGTGCACAACCCCGACCTGGTCCTCGCCACGCTCAACGGCAAGGGCAAGCTGGAGATGGAGCTGACCGTCGAGCGCGGCCGCGGCTACGTCTCCGCCGTCCAGAACAAGCAGGTCGGCCAGGAGATCGGCCGTATCCCGGTCGACTCCATCTACTCGCCGGTGCTCAAGGTCACGTACAAGGTCGAGGCGACCCGTGTCGAGCAGCGCACCGACTTCGACAAGCTGATCGTCGACGTCGAGACCAAGCAGGCCATGCGTCCCCGTGACGCCATGGCGTCGGCCGGAAAGACCCTGGTCGAGCTGTTCGGTCTGGCGCGCGAGCTCAACATCGACGCCGAGGGCATCGACATGGGCCCGTCCCCGACGGACGCCGCTCTCGCCGCCGATCTGGCGCTGCCGATCGAGGAGCTGGAGCTGACGGTCCGCTCCTACAACTGCCTCAAGCGCGAGGGCATCCACTCGGTGGGCGAGCTGGTGGCCCGCTCCGAGGCGGACCTGCTCGACATCCGCAACTTCGGCGCGAAGTCCATCGACGAGGTCAAGGCGAAGCTGGCCGGTATGAGCCTGGCGCTGAAGGACTCGCCTCCCGGCTTCGACCCGACCGCCGCCGCCGACGCCTTCGGCGCCGACGACGACGCGGACGCCGGTTTCGTGGAGACCGAGCAGTACTGAGCACCACCCGTACGACTTCCGTGAGGCGTCCGCTTCACGGGAACTGACACCGGTACCTGACACGGCCGGTGCAGCACACAAGGAGAAACACCATGCCGCGTCCCACCAAGGGAGCCCGTTTCGGCGGTAGCGCCGCTCACGAGAAGCTGCTTCTCGCGAACCTGGCGAAGTCGCTGTTCGAGCACGGCCGCATCACGACGACCGAGGCCAAGGCCCGCCGCCTGCGCCCCGTCGCCGAGCGCCTCGTCACCAAGGCGAAGAAGGGCGACATCCACAACCGTCGCCTGGTGCTCCAGTCGATCACGGACAAGAGCGTCGTCCACACGCTCTTCACCGAGATCGCCCCCCGGTACGAGAACCGCCCCGGCGGTTACACCCGTATCACCAAGATCGGCAACCGTCGTGGCGACAACGCCCCGATGGCCGTCATCGAGCTGGTCGAGGCGCTGACCGTGGCCCAGCAGGCCACCGGTGAGGCCGAGGCCGCGACGAAGCGCGCGGTCAAGGAAGACGCCGCCAAGAAGGACGAGGCCAAGGCCGAGTCCTCCGAGGAGACCGTCGAGGACGCCAAGCCGGCCGAGAAGGCCGATGCGGAGTCCAAGGACGCCTGAGCGTTCTGACACGGATCACGGGACGGGCCCGCATCACCCTTCGGGGCGGTGCGGGCCCGTTTCGCTGAGCAGGGGTGGACGAGGGAGATGTGCGGGTGAGTGACGAGGCGGAGCCCGGTTCCGTACGGGTACGGCTGGACCTGGCCTACGACGGCGGGAACTTCTCCGGCTGGGCGAAGCAGACCGGGCGGCGCACGGTGCAGGGCGAGATCGAGGACGCGCTGCGGACCGTGACCCGGTCGGCGGTGACCTACGCCCTGACGGTGGCGGGCCGCACGGACGCGGGGGTGCACGCGCGCGGTCAGGTGGCCCATGTGGACCTGCCCGAGGCGGTGTGGGCCGAGCACCAGGAGAAGCTGCTGCGACGCCTGGCGGGACGGCTGCCGCAGGACGTACGGATCTGGCGCGCGGCTCCCGCCCCGGCCGGGTTCAACGCCCGTTTCTCCGCGCTGTGGCGGCGCTACGCCTACCGGGTCGGGGACCGGCCGGGCGGGGTGGACCCGCTGACGCGCGGTCATGTGCTGTGGCACGACCGGCCGTTGGACGTGGACGCGATGAACGAGGCGGCCGCGCTCATGGTCGGCGAGCACGACTTCGCCGCGTACTGCAAGAAGCGTGAGGGGGCGACGACCATCCGGACGCTCCAGAAACTGAGCTGGGTGCGGGACGAGGAGTCCGGGGTGCTCACCGCGACCGTGCAGGCGGACGCGTTCTGCCACAACATGGTCCGGGCGCTGATCGGGGCGGCGCTGTTCGTGGGCGACGGGCGGCGGCCGCCGGGCTGGCCCGCCGAGGTGCTCGCGGCGCAGGTGCGCGACCCCGGGGTGCACGTGGTGCGGCCGCACGGGCTGACGCTGGAGGAAGTCGCCTACCCGGCCGACGCGTTGCTGGCCGCGCGGGCCCAGGAGGCCCGTAACGTACGGACGTTGCCGGGGGCGGGCTGCTGCTGAGCGGGCCCGCCGGGCGCCGGACTCCCGGGCAGGGCGGGGGAGTCCGGCGCCCGGCGGTGAGCCGGGTCAGGGGTGTTCCCGCCGGGCGGCGGGAGGCCGGTCAGTGCCCGGCGACGACGCCGGACAGCTCGTTGGTGCCCTCCGGGAGGGTGGCGGAGGCGGTCTTCTCGCCGGTCTCCAGGTCGATGGCGTGCAGGGCCTTCTTCCCGGGCTCGGAGACGTAGGCGGTGTGGTCGCGGACGAAGAGGGTCGGCCGGGGCTGCTGCCAGTCCAGCGGTTCCTGCCAGCTGCCGACCGCGGGGATCTTCTTCTCGACCGTGCCGGTCTTCGGGTCGATGACGTGGATGGCGCCGTCGGTGCCGAGGACGAGGGCCTCGCCGTGCGGGCCGCGGGCCAGGGAGCGGAAGGAGTAGCTGGCGTCCAGCTCCACCAGGCGCAGCTTCTTGGTCTCGGTGTCGATGAGGGAGACGCGCTTCGGCCGCTCCAGCTCGGCGTCCGGGTCGCTCTTGTAGTCGCCCAGGAGGACGGGCGAGGCGTCGGTTCCGGCCTGGTTGCCGATGCGGCCGTAGTCGTCGGGGGAGTCGACCTTGGTGAACGTGCCGTCCTGGTAGATCAGGACGCCGTCCTCGCAGCCGACGGCCACGGCCTCGTCGCGGGCGGCGGCCTCGCCGTGGACGCCGGGGCAGTTCTCGTTGCGGGCGATCTCCTTGTTGTTCTCGTCCAGCACCAGTGCGCCGGTGCGCTTCTCCTCGGTGCCGAGGGTGGAGAGCAGCCGTCCGTCGGCCAGTTCGATGGCGACGCCGTGGTGGGCCTCGGCGGAGGAGTAGGTCCGTCCCTGCGGCTTCGTGCCGCCGCTGAGGTCGGCGGGGTCCAGGACGGCGACCTCTCCGGTGCCGTCGGTGAAGAGCACCGTCTTCCCGGCGTGGCGGACGACATGGCCGGGCTTGGCGCCGGGGTACTCGATGTCCGTGAGCCTCTGGCTGGTGGCGTTCAGGACCCGGAAGCCGGAGTCGGTGGAGACGAAGACGTGGTCCTTGTCGCCCGCCGGGTTGACGCGGTTGAAGCCGGGCATCTTGATGGTCCTGACCGGCTTGAGGGTCTTGCTGTCGAGGATGTACAGGCCGCCGTCGAAGGTGGCGACCAGCGGGTCCTTGAGCTGGGCGGCGGGTGCGGCGGCCCGGGTGGCGTCGGCGTCGGCGGAGTCCGAGGACGAGCCGCCCCCTCCGCAGGCGGTCAGCACGGTGGTCACCGCGAGGGCCAGTGCGGTGCCGGTGAGGAGTCTGCCGCGTATCGAGGTGTTCATGAGGGTGTTCCTTTCGTGCCGCACGGTCGGCGGCGTGAGCGGTGGTACGGCGGCCTGGGGGCGCGGCCGGTCAGGTGCCGGTGAGTCCTTCGGCCATGGCGGTGGTGTTGGCGCGCATCATGCGCAGGTAGGTGTCGGCGCCCTCGCCGTCGGCGGTCAGGGACTCGGAGTAGAGCTCGACGACCCGGACCTGCCCGCCCATCTCGGCGCGCAGGACCTCGGCGAGCCGGGTGGGCTGGGAGGAGTCGGCGAAGACGGTGCGGACACCGGCCTTCTCCATCGCCCGGGTGAGGGAGCGCAGGTCGGAGGAGCTGGGTGAGGCCAGGGTGGTGCCGCTGGGGATGACCGCGCCGATCACCCGGAAGCCGAAGCGGTCGGCGAGGTAGCCGAAGACGTGGTGGTTGGTGACCAGGGAGCGTCCCTCCGGGGGGACGCGGCCGAGGGTTCGGCCCATCCAGGCGGAGAGCCGGGTCAGTTCGGCCGTGTACCGGTCCGCGTTGGCCCGGACCGCTTGCGCGTCCACCCCGTCGACGTGCTCGACGACCTGGTCGGCGATCAGATTGGCGGCCTTGCGCATCCGGTCGGGGTCGGTCCAGAAGTGCGGGTCGGGCGTGCCCGCGCCGCTCCGTGGGCCGCCGTCCCCCGGTGCGTGGAAGGAGAGCGGGTCGGCGGCCTCGCCCGCCGCGAAGGTGGCGGTGCCGGACTCGCGGGCGGCGTCCACATGCCGCTGGACGTTCTCCTCCAGCCCCAGGCCGTTGTGGACGATCAGGTCGGCCTGTTCCAGTTCGGCCGCCTGGACCGCGGAGAGGCCGAAGGAGTGCGGGTCGGCGTTGGGCTTCATCAGGACGGTGACGTCGGCCTCGTCGCCGACGATCTCCCGGGTGACGTCGCCGAGGATGTTGGTGGTGACGACGACGGCGGGCCGCTCGTCCCGCGCGGAGCAGGCGGTGGCGGTCGCGGTCGCGGCCAGGGCGAGCAGGACGGCCGCCAAGGCGCGCGGCCGCCGTGTGCTTCCGCCCGTGCGTCCCGCCGTCCTCGCGCGGCTCATCGGCCGGTCTCCGCCATGAGTACGGGCTTCGCGTCCAGGTCGAAGGTGCGCGCGGTCCGCAGTCCGTCGTTGTAGTCGATCTCGAACACCCGCTTGCCGTCCGGGTCGTTGACATAGGCGCGGCTGCGGTCCACCTCGATCACGGGGGCGCTCCCGCCGTCGGCCGTGCGGCCGCCGCCGGTCAGGAGCGGCCGGGTGCGCCGGGTGGGCTCGCCGGTGGCGATGTCGTAGCCGTGCAGCGCGCCGTCGCTCTCCAGCACGAGCAGCGGGGAGCCCTCGCCCGCGGTGTTGGCGGCGACCACGGGTCCGGTCTCCACCCGCTTCCACGTCTTGTCGGTGACGTCGAGGACCCAGACGGCCCTGTCGCCCGCCGGAGCGGTCAGGGTGTCGCTGCCGGGGCGGTGCCGGAAGGCGGTGGCGCGTTCCTCCTCCGGTACGTCCCGGCCGTACGGGATCTCCTCGGCGGTGAACGAGCCGCCCTCGGCCCGGACGAGGAGGGCCCCGTCCGCGCAGCCGATGACCACGCCGCGCCGGGTGACGGCGTCCCCCCGCGGGGTACGGCACGTGGCCCGCGGTTCGGCGACGCGCTGTCCCTCGCGGTCCAGGACGACGAGCCGGCCGGTCCCGCCCTCGTCCGTGAAGGCCAGCAGGTGCTCCTCGTGGGGGACGGCGACGCCGGTGTAGGCGCCGGGCAGGGTCCGCGGCGAGGGGAGCGCGCCCTTCTCCAGCTTGGCCCGGTCGAGCAGGGAGACGCGGCCGTTCGTACCGGTGGCGGCGCTCACGGCGGCATCGCTGCGCACCTGGGCCGCCGTGTCCGTGGGCAGCCGCCCCACGTCGCGTACGGCCGCGCTGTAGTAGTGGATGTGGTCGCCGTGGTCCACCATCCAGGAGCCGCCGTCCAGGACGTGGGTGGAGTCGGGGGTGGAGAGGAAGCCGAACCTGCCGTCCGTCTCCAGCCGGTCGGCCCCCTTCACCGGGTCCGTCCGGTGGGTCTTCCCGGTGATCAGGTCGAGCACGCGGGTGTCGCCGGTGCCGGGGTCGTTGAGCAGGAGCCGGGACTGCTGCTCGGCCGCCTCCCGCGCGCCCTCGACGTAGCCGTGCGGGGTGGCGGAGGCGTCGCCCGCCGCGGGGCGGGCGTCGGTGTTCCGGTCGGGGGCGCAGCTCACGGCGAGCAGCGCGGTGAGTATCAGCGCGGCCGCGGCCGGTGGTGTGACGTTTCTGCGGACGGTCATGACGAGCGCCTCAGGCTTCTTTCGGTCGCATGGGGGAGTGGGGGTGGGAGGGCCCGGAGGTCCGGGTGCGGCGATGCCGCAGGCCGGAGAGGCCGTGGGAGAGGAAGAACAGGGCGACGGCGAGGGCCGCGACGGTCGCTCCGGCGGCGGTGCTCAGGTGCCAGGACAGCAGGAGGCCGCCGAAGGTGGCCGTGGCGCCGGTCAGGGCCGCCAACGCCATCACTCCGCGTACGCCACGGGCCCAGGGCAGGGCGGCCGCCGGGGGTGCGATGAGCAGCCCGAGCACCAGCAGGGTGCCGACGATGTGGAACGAGGCGACGATCGCGAGCCCGAGCAGGGCGAGCAGCAGGGCGTGGGCCAGGCGTGGTCGCAGGCCCAGGGTCTGGGCCTTGCGCGGGTCGAACGCCAGGGCCAGGAAGGCCCGGTGGCCGAGGACCGACACCCCCAGCGCCACGAGCGCCGCCACCGCGAGGACGAGCAGGTCCTGCTGCCGGACGGCGAGGACGTCGCCGAAGAGGAACCCGGTCAGGTCGACCGCGAAGGACTGGGAGCGCGAGACGATGATCACGCCGAGCGAGAGCATCCCGACGAACAGCAGCCCGATGCCGGTGTCCTGGGAGAGCCGCGCCGTCCGGCCGAGGGCGGTGACCCCGACGGTCATGACGGCGGCGCTGGCCACCGCGCCGAGCATCAGGTTCCCGCCGAGCAGGGCGGAGAGCGCGACGCCCGGCAGCAGTCCGTGGGACATGGCGTCACCGAGGAAGGCCATCCCGCGCAGCACGACCCAGGTGCCCGCCAGGGCGCAGATCGCGGAGACGAGCATCCCGCCCCACAGGGCTCTTTGTACGAAAGCCACCTCGAACGGGGCCGTCAGCCATTCCATGCCGTGGACCGTACAATGAAAATCATGTTCATAAAACCTCGCCTGCTGTCCGGCCGCTCCCCGGGGCAGGGTGGCGGCATCCGTCTGACCGGCCTGTGCGCCGGATACCCCGGGCGTCCGGTGCTCCATGAAGTCAGCGTTCATGTACCGGATTTGGCGATGACCGCGCTGGTCGGGCCGAACGGCAGCGGCAAGTCGACGCTGCTGGGCGTGCTCGCCGGTGTGATTCGCCCGACATCCGGCGCGATCGAACGGCACGGCGACGAACGGCCCGCTTTCGTGCCGCAGCGCGGCGCCGTCGGCGACACCCTGCCGCTCACCGTCCGGCAGACCGTGGAGATGGGGCGCTGGGGCGAGCGCGGCCCGTGGCGGCGGCTCGGCCGCCGGGATCACGCGGTCGTGGACGCGGTGCTCGGCCGGCTCGGCATCGACGGCCTCGCCGCACGGCAGCTCGGGGAGCTCTCCGGCGGGCAGCGGCAGCGCGCGCTCATCGCCCAGGGGCTGGCCCAGGAGTCGGGGTTCCTGCTGCTCGACGAGCCGACCACGGGGCTGGACCCGCGGGCGCGGGAGCGCATCGGCGCGCTGCTGCGGGACCTCGTCGCCGACGGGGTGACCGTCGTCCAGGCCACCCACGACCTGGAGGCCGCCCGTGCGGCGGACGCGTGCCTCCTGCTCCGGGACGGCCGCCTCGCCGCACAGGGCGACCCGGACGAGGTCCTCGACGCCGCGCCGGGCCTCCTGTGGGGAGCGTCCTGAGAGCGCCGGTTCCGTAAACGCCGCGCCCACGGCCGGTGTTCGGGCCCGCGGCCGGTCAGGCCGCCGCGATCCCGGGGCTTATGGCCCGCAAGTCCGGGACGGTCAGCCGCCGTTCGGGTCGGCGGCGGCCTGGGATGCCTGGGTCAGGCCCCGGCGGTGGATCTGGTGGAAGGTGAAGTTCGTCAGGTCGTCGCCGACCGCGAACACGTCCTTGTCCGCGGTGGTGACCCGCCTGCCGTCGAGGAAGCCGCCGACGGTGAAGTAGGCGTAGCGGCCGTAGGAGTTGGTGGTGCGGCGGCAGACCGTGCCGCCCCGGCAGAACGTGGTGACGCCCTCGCCGCTGAGCGAGGCGAGGCCGCCCGAGGCCTGGTCGACGGTCCTCTTCGCGCGGGCCTCGGTGGCGAAGACGGCGACGCCGACCGTGACGGCCACCCCGTCCCTGCGGTAGGTGGCGCGGATGAGCTGTTCGCAGCCGTTGTCCGTGAGGACCGCCCCGAGGGCGCCCTGGGTGCCCGACGCGCAGTCCGTGGTGCGGTTCGTCGCGCCCTTGAGGTGGACGCGGTCACCGGTGGTGAGCTTCCCGCCCGGGAAGAAGCCATCGGCGGTGATCGGCGCCCTGTCCTTGGCGGCGCTGGATATGTAGTCCTTCGGGTCCGGCGGGAGCGGCGGCGCCACCGGGGAGAAGGACGGCTCGGGCTCCGCGGTGTCCTCGGGGAGGTCGGCGGGGGAGGGCAGCCGGCTCGCACCCCGGTCCGCGCCGCTCCCGCCGCCGTCCGTGGTGACCACCGCCGTCGTCACGATCGCGCCGATCGCCACGGTGGCGAGCACGGCGCCGCCGGCCGTCATCAGTCTCCTGCGGCGGGTGCGCGCCTCGGACCGCTCCGCCAGCGCCGCCCAGTCCGGAGTCCCGCCGCCCCCGGGCCCCCCGGAGGGCCCCCCTTGGCCAAAGCTCATGCGCGCAGTTTAGGGCGTCGGTAATCCGGTTGGGCCGGGCGTTCGCCGACCGTGACAATGCTCCGTATGGGACATCTCGAAGCGGGCCACCTGGAGTACTACCTTCCGGACGGGCGGGTGCTGCTCGGCGACGCCTCGTTCCGGGTGGCCGACGGCGCCGTCGTCGCCCTCGTCGGGGCGAACGGGGCGGGTAAGACGACGCTGCTGCGGCTGCTGGCGGGGGAGCTCCAGCCGCACGGCGGCACGGTCTCGGTGAGCGGCGGGCTCGGGGTGATGCCGCAGTTCGTGGGCTCGGTCCGGGACGGGCGGACCGTACGGGACCTGCTGGTGTCCGTGGCCCAGCCGCGGATCCGGGAGGCGGCGCGGGCCGTCGACGCGGCGGAGGAGAAGATTCTCACCGTCGACGACGAGGCCGCGCAGATGGCGTACGCGCAGGCGCTGAGCGACTGGGCCGAGGCGCGCGGCTACGAGGCCGAGACGGTCTGGGACATGTGCACCACGGCCGCGCTGGGCGTCCCGTACGAGAAGGCCCAGTGGCGCGAGGTGCGCACGCTCAGCGGCGGCGAGCAGAAGCGGCTGGTCCTGGAGGCGCTGCTGCGCGGCCCCGACGAGGTGCTGCTGCTGGACGAGCCGGACAACTACCTGGACGTGCCGGGCAAGCGGTGGCTGGAGGAGCGGCTGAAGGAGACCCGTAAGACGGTCCTGTTCGTCTCCCACGACCGGGAGCTGCTGTCCCGGGCGGCGGAGAAGATCGTCAGCGTCGAGCCGAGCGCGGCGGGCAGCGACGTCTGGGTGCACGGCGGCGGTTTCGCCACCTACCACGAGGCGCGCAAGGAGCGGTTCGCGCGGTTCGAGGAGCTGCTGCGGCGCTGGCAGGAGGAGCACGCCCGGCTGAAGGCGCTCGTCCTGCGGATGCGGCAGCAGGCGGCGAACAGCCCCGACATGGCCAACCGCTACCACGCGATGCAGACCCGCTTCAAGAAGTTCGAGGAGGCGGGCCCGCCGCCGGAGCCGCCGCGCGAGCAGGACATCCGGATGCGGCTGCGCGGCGGCCGGACCGGGGTGCGGGCGATCACCTGCGCGGGCCTGGAGCTGACCGGGCTGATGAAACCGTTCGACCTGGAGATCTACTACGGGGAGCGGGTCGCCGTCCTCGGCTCCAACGGGTCCGGCAAGTCGCACTTCCTGCGGCTGCTCGCGGGGGAGCCGGTGGCGCACACGGGGGAGTGGAAGCTGGGGGCGCGGGTGGTGCCCGGCCACTTCGCCCAGACCCACGCGCACCCGGAGCTGCTGGGGAAGACCCTGGTGGAGATCCTCTGGTCCGAGCACGCCAGGGACCGGGGCGGCGCGATGGGCGTCCTGCGCCGCTACGAGCTGGAGCGCCAGGGCGACCAGGCCTTCGAGCGGCTCTCCGGCGGGCAGCAGGCGCGGTTCCAGATCCTGCTGCTGGAGCTGGCCGGCACCACAGCGCTGCTGCTGGACGAGCCGACGGACAACCTGGACCTGGAGTCGGCGGAGGCCTTGCAGGACGGCCTGGAGGTGTACGACGGCACGGTGGTGGCCGTCACGCACGACCGGTGGTTCGCGAAGTCCTTCGACCGCTATCTGGTCTTCGGCTCGGACGGGGTGGTCCGGGAGACGGCCGAGCCGGTGTGGGACGAGCGGCGGGTCGAGCGGGACCGCTGAGGGCTGCCCCGCGGGGTGTCTTGCTGATCGTGCCGGGTCGCGCCGGTGCGGCCCGGAGACGGGGAGAACGGGGGGCGTTTTGACCCGTCCGGGGCACGCCGGGTAACCTCGTCGTTTGTTATGCGCAGGGCTGCGTCCTTCTCACACGAAGAGCCTTGCGTACGTTCTCTGGAGCAGTTACCAGTGGCTCGCATACGGGCGGTGTCCCGGCAGTGCGGGCCCCAGCTGCATGATCGCTTCAGAGGTGTCGTGTGTCTGGACCCATCCACTGAAGAAGCGAAGGCTACGAAGTGCGTACGTACAGCCCCAAGCCCGGCGATGTCACTCGCCAGTGGCACATCATCGACGCTCAGGACATCGTCCTCGGCCGTCTCGCCACCACGGCTGCGAACCTCCTCCGGGGTAAGCACAAGGCGATCTACGCCCCCCACATGGACATGGGCGACTTCGTCATCATCATCAACGCCGACAAGGTGCACCTGTCCGGCAACAAGAAGACCCAGAAGATGGCCTACCGCCACTCGGGCTTCCCGGGCGGTCTCCGTTCGGTGCGCTACGACGAGCTGCTCTCGAAGAACCCCGAGAAGGCCGTCGAGAAGGCCATCAAGGGCATGATCCCCAAGAACAGCCTGGGCCGTCAGATGCTCTCGAAGCTCAAGGTCTACGCGGGCGACCAGCACCCGCACGCTGCCCAGCAGCCGGTCCCGTTCGAGATCACCCAGGTCGCGCAGTAGTTCCGGCCACCCCCTAAGACGTACAGAAAGATCTGAGGAGAATCGTGGCCGAGACCACAGTTGAGACCACCGTCGACGACGCGGCGGGCACCGAGGGCGAGGAGACCTTCGCCGAGGTGACCACCTTCGAGTCGGAGGTTCCCGTCGAGGGCGAGTACACCAGCGAGTCCCTCGCGGGCCGCTTCGGTGACCCGCAGCCCGCGGCCGGCCTGGGCCGCCGCAAGAACGCCATCGCCCGTGTCCGGATCGTTCCGGGCTCCGGCAAGTGGAAGATCAACGGTCGCACCCTTGAGGACTACTTCCCCAACAAGGTGCACCAGCAGGAAGTCAACGAGCCCTTCAAGGTGCTGGAGCTGGACGGTCGCTACGACGTCATCGCCCGCATCTCGGGTGGCGGCGTCTCCGGTCAGGCCGGTGCCCTGCGCCTCGGCGTGGCCCGTGCACTGAACGAGGCGGACGTGGACAACAACCGCGCCACGCTGAAGAAGGCCGGATTCCTCTCCCGCGACGACCGTGCGGTCGAGCGCAAGAAGGCCGGTCTCAAGAAGGCCCGTAAGGCCCCGCAGTACAGCAAGCGCTAAACATCGCGCTCGCAGGACTGTCACGTTCGCCCCGGCGGCACGCTTCGTGCTGCCGGGGCGTTCGTTTATCGGCGTCGGCGGGCGTATAACGGCATGAGACGTTCATCGGTCCGCACGGGACGGCAGGCCGGTGGGCGCCGCCGCGCACTTCTCTCAGCCTTCCCAGGTCGGCCGTGTCATGCCATCCGACCTGTCTTTAGCCTTTTCGCGGCATTTCTTTGCTTTGCTGTGGTTTGTGGTTTCGGAGCACTTCGGAGGACACCAGTGGGACGACTCTTCGGTACGGACGGCGTACGCGGTGTCGCCAACGCCGATCTGACAGCCGAGCTGGCGCTCGGGCTCTCGGTCGCGGCGGCGCACGTACTCGCCGAGGCGGGAACCTTCGCGGGCCATCGCCCGACCGCGGTGGTCGGACGCGACCCGCGGGCCTCCGGAGAGTTCCTGGAGGCCGCCGTCGTGGCGGGCCTGGCCAGCGCCGGGGTCGACGTGCTGCGCGTCGGCGTGCTGCCGACGCCCGCGGTCGCCCACCTCACCGCGGTGCTCGACGCCGACCTCGGCGTGATGCTCTCCGCCAGCCACAACGCGATGCCCGACAACGGCATCAAGTTCTTCGCGCGCGGCGGCCACAAGCTCGCCGACGAGCTGGAGGACCGGATCGAGACGGTCTACGAGCAGCACCGCACCGGTGAGCCGTGGAACCGCCCGACCGGCGCGGGCGTGGGCCGGGTCACCGACTACGCGGAGGGTTTCGACCGGTACGTCGCCCACCTCGTCGGCGTCCTGCCCAACCGGCTCGACGGTCTGAAGGTCGTCCTGGACGAGGCGCACGGCGCCGCCGCCCGGGTCTCGCCCGCCGCGTTCACCCGGGCCGGCGCCCAGGTCGTCACCATCGGGGCCGACCCGGACGGCCTGAACATCAACGACGGGTGCGGCTCGACCCACCTGGACCTGCTGCGCGCCGCGGTCGTCGAGCACGGCGCCGACCTCGGCATCGCCCACGACGGCGACGCCGACCGCTGCCTCGCCGTGGACGCGGCGGGCGAGGAGGTCGACGGCGACCAGATCCTCGCCGTACTGGCCCTCGCCATGCGGGAGGCCGGGCAGCTGCGCAAGGACACCGTCGTCGGCACCGTGATGTCGAACCTCGGCTTCAAGCTCGCCATGGAGCGCGAGGGCATCCAGCTCGTCCAGACGGCGGTCGGCGACCGTTACGTCCTGGAGTCGATGAAGGCCGAGGGCTTCGCGCTGGGCGGCGAGCAGTCCGGGCACGTCATCGTCCTGGACCACGCCACCACCGGCGACGGCACGCTGACCGGCCTGCTGCTGGCGGCCCGCCTCGCCGCGACCGGCCGCGGCCTCGCCGACCTGGCCGGGGTCATGCAGCGCCTGCCGCAGGTCCTCGTCAACGTCCGGGACGTCGACAAGTCCCGGGTGGACAGCTCCGCCGAGCTGGCCGCCGCGGTGACCGACGCGGAGCGCGAGCTGGGCTCGACCGGCCGCGTCCTGCTGCGCCCTTCGGGCACGGAGCCGCTGGTGCGGGTCATGGTCGAGGCCGCCGACATCGAGCAGGCGCGCGCGGTGGCGGGCCGCCTGGCGGACGTGGTGAAGTCGGCGCTGGGCTGAGCGCCGGGACCGCTCCCGCGCGGGTGCGCCGGGCGTGCTCGGCAGCGCGCGGGAGCGTCAGGAACGTACCGAGGCCCCCGGTGTGACCACCGGGGGCTTCCGCGCGCGCCGGGCCCGCCACAGGGCCTTCTCCAGCAGCAGGGTCAGGGTGCCCGCGAGGACGATCCCGCCGAGGTTGGCCAGGAGTTGCTGGCCGGAGCCGACGGTCTGCTGGTAGTCGGAGTAGCTGAAGGCGACGGCCGCGTTGGCGGCGGCCGGGACCGTCGTCACGGAGATCGCCACTCCGATCAGCGCCCCCGACTTGGCCGAGGTCAGCGAGAGCGTTCCGGCGATGCCCGCCAGGAACGCCACGATGAACGACATCCAGTCCGGCTGCCAGATGAACCCGGTGATGGGCCGCTCCGCCTCGATCATCGACTGCCGGAACAGCCCGAGGGCGTCCAGCAGCCAGGCGAATCCCGCCGTGACCATCATCGCCAGCGCGAAGCCCCCGATCAGCGCCCACAGGGAGCGCGCCACCAGGCGCGGGGCGCGCTGCACGATCGCCGTGGAGATCCCGGCCAGCGGCCCGAACTCCGGGCCCACCGCCATCGCGCCCACGATCAGCACCGCGTTGTCGAGCATCACACCGCAGGCGGCGAGCATGGTGGCGAGGGCGAGGAAGGAGACGTAGGTGATGGAGAACGTCGACTCCTCGTGCGTCGCCTCCGTCAGCTCCTCCCACAGCACCGCGTCGGCGCTGTCCCCCGGGGCCTCGTGCTCGGCCTTCTCGGCGCGCGCGGAGAGCGTCAGGTCCAGGTGCTCGATGCTGATCGCCCCGGACTCGTCCAGGCCGAGCCGCCGCAGCTCCGCGATCAGCTCGTCACCGGCCTCCCGCGCCACGTCGCACATGACCACGTCCCCGGCCGGGGAGCGGGCGGCCCCCGGCAGGACCACGAGGTGGGCGGTGCCGACGGTGGCGGCCAGCAGGGTGACGACCTCGTCGGTGGTGTCGGCGGGCACGATCAGACGCAGGTGCAGCACGCGGCGGGCCTTCCCCGAGAGTGTCAGAGTTTGCGCAGGGAAAGCCGCTGGACCTTGTGGTCCGGGCCCTTGCGGAGCACCAGGGTGGCACGGCCGCGCGTCGGGGCGACGTTCTCCAGCAGATTCGGCTTGTTGATGGTCCGCCACATGGTGCGCGCGTAGTCCAGCGCCTCCTCCTCGGAGACCTGGGTGTACTTACGGAAGTACGAGGACGGGTCCTGGAACGCGGTGGCGCGCAGCTTGCGGAAGCGGTTGAGGTACCAGGTCTCGATGTCCTCGGCGCGCGCGTCCACGTACACGCTGAAGTCGAAGTAGTCGGCGAGCCCGACCCTGGTCCGGCCGTCGCTGCCGGGCAGGGCCGGCTGGAGGACGTTGAGCCCCTCGACGATGAGGATGTCGGGGCGGCGCACGGTCAGCCGCTCCCCGGGGACGATGTCGTAGATCAGGTGCGAGTAGACGGGCGCGGTCACCTCGTCCTTGCCCGCCTTGATGTCCGCGACGAACCGGGTCAGGGCGCGCCGGTCGTAGGACTCCGGGAACCCCTTGCGCGAGGTCAGCCCGCGCGCCTGGAGTTCCTTCATCGGCAGCAGGAAGCCGTCCGTCGTCACCAGCTCGACGCGCGGGTGCTCCGGCCAGCGGGCCAGCAGCGCCCGGAGGATACGGGCGGTCGTGGACTTGCCGACGGCGACACTGCCCGCGACCCCTATGACGAACGGGGTGCCGCGCTGGGCCCCGTGCCCGTTGCCCGCGTCCCCGAGGAAGGTGTTCAGCGCGCCGCGCAGCCCGGAGGTGGCCTGGACGTACAGGTTGAGCAGCCGGGACAGCGGCAGGTAGACGTCCCGCACCTCGTCCAGGTCGATGACGTCCCCGAGCCCCCGCAGCCGCTCCACCTCCTCGGCGGTCAGCGGCAGCGGCGTCTTGTCCCGCAGGGCGCTCCACTCGTCGCGCGAGAGGTCGACGTACGGGGACGGCGCGGGCTCGGTGCGGCGCTGCGGGGTCCGTGCGGGCGGGGTGATCACCCGTTCATTGTTACGGGAGTCTTAACGGAGTGGGGGGGGTGGGGTCGGTCACGTGGGCGGCGCGTCCGGTGCGGCGGCGGCTGCCGTGACGTCCGTACGGGCCCCGGGAAAAAACTCCGGGCGGGGTGTCGATCCGGCCCGGTCCCGTTCGTCGTCATGGTGTAAGCAGCCCCGAGGGGCTCGGACCACACCGGCGACAGGAGCCGATCATGAAGTACATGCTGCTGATCCACAGCGGAGCCGTCGACGAGCAGGGCGGTGCGCCCCAGTGCACCGTCGAGGACTGGATGGCCTACGACAAGGACGTCCGCGGCGCGGGCATCCACGTCTCGGGCGAGTCCCTGGCCGATCTCGTGACCGCGACCACCGTGCGGGTCTCGCCCGGCGGGGAGCGGACCGTGACGGACGGGCCGTTCGCCGAGACGCGGGAGCTGCTGGGCGGGTTCCTCGTCATCGACGTGCCCGACCTGGACGCCGCGCTGGACTGGGCGGCCCGCTGCCCCGGCGCCCGGGACGGCGGCTCGGTCGTCGTCCGCCCGGTCGCGGACTTCGGGGGCTGAGCGCGGTGGCGGCGGGCGGTGAGGCGTCGGCGGGGGACGCCCGGGTCGCCGTCGAGGCGGTCTTCCGGGAGGAGCGGGGGCTGCTGCTCGCCACCCTCGTGAGGCGGTTCGGCGATCTCGACCTGGCCGAGGAGGTGACGTCCGAGGCGATCGAGGCGGCCCTGCTGCACTGGCCCGCCGAGGGCGTCCCCGCCCGCCCCGGGGCCTGGCTGCTGACGACCGCGCGGCGCAGGGCGGTGGACCGGCTGCGGCGGGACCGGGCGTACGCCGCCCGGCTCGCCGTCCTCCAGGCCGACGCGGAACGGGCCGAGCCCGGTGCCGGATCGGGCAGCCCCGGTGGACTTCCGGACGACCGGCTCCAGCTGTTCTTCACCTGCGCCCACCCCGCCCTCGCCGCCGAGGACCGTACCGCCCTCACCCTGCGCTGTCTGGCCGGGCTCACCACGCCCGAGGTGGCGCGCGCCTTCCTCGTGCCGACGGCGACGATGGCCCAGCGGATCGTGCGGGCGAAGAAGAAGATCCGCGAGGCCCGCATCCCGTTCCGGGTGCCCGGCCCCGACGAACTGCCGGAGCGGCTGCCCGGGGTGCTCCAGGTCCTCTACTCGGTGTTCACCGAGGGCTACGCGGCCAGCTCGGGCCCCCGCCTCCAGCGGCTCGACCTGGCGGAGGAGGCCCTCCGGCTCGCCCGGATCCTGCACCGCCTGCTGCCCGCCGAGCGGGAGGGCGCCGGGCTCCTCGCGCTGCTGCTCCTGGTCCACGCCCGGCGCGGCGCGCGGACCGGCCCGGAGGGCGAGCCGGTGCTCCTGGAGGACCAGGACCGGGGACGGTGGGACCGGCCGATGATCGAGGAGGGCCGCGCCCTGGTGGTGCGGGCGCTGACCGGCGGACCGGCCGGGCCCTACGGGGTGCAGGCCGCGATCGCCGCCCTGCACGACGAGGCGGCGGACGTGGCGTCCACGGACTGGCCCCAGATCGTGGCCCTGTACGACGTGCTGTCCGCCCTCGCCCCGTCCCCCGTGGTGGCGGTGAACCGCGCCGTGGCGGTGGCGATGCGGGACGGGCCGGGGGCCGGACTGGCGCTGCTCGACGCGCTGGCGGGGGAGCCGAGGCTGCGGGCGTACCCGCCGTACGCCGTGGCCCGGGGGGATCTGCTGAGCCGGCTGGGGCGGGCGGAGGAGGCGGCGGTGGCGTACCGGGAGGCGCTGGAGCTGGCGGGCACGGAGCCGGAGCGGGCCGCGTTGCGGCGGAAGCTGGGGGAGGGGCGGGGGTGAGGGGGCGCGTCGGCCGGGGCGTGCGTGGGAGGGGCTGAGGGCTCGGCGGTCGCGGGAGGAGCGGGGACGAGGGGGTGCCGGTCGGCGGTGCGCGAGGGGCTGGGGCTTCGGGGGTGTCCGGGGCGGTCGGCGCGGCCAGGGCGGGCGGTCGGGGCGGCTCGCGCGTGGCCGGAACGCATGCCTTGACCCGAGCATGACATAGCTCCATTCTGTGCCCGTCGCACAGCTCCACCCCCCACCCCGACGGACTCAGGAGACTGCCGCATGCGACCCGACACCACACGGACGTCCCGGCCGAGAACCCGGTCGCCACGGACCCGGCGCAACGCCGTACTCGCCGTCCTGCTCGCCCTCGGCCTCGCGGCCCCCGCGACCGCCGTGGCCACCGCCGAGCCCTCCGCCCCGAACGCGGCCGTCGCCGCCGACGAGCGGGTGCTCCAGTACGAGATCGCCGGGCGCACCACCCCCGCCGCCCGTACCGAGATCATCCGCGCGGGCGTGACCATCGACGAGGTGCACGACCACGGCATCGTCATCAGCGCCAACGCCGCCCAGGCCGCGAAGCTCCGGGCCGCGGGCCGCGTCCTGGCGGCGCTGCCCGCCCCCGACTCCGCCGCGCGCGGGGCGGACGGCCTCGGGGTCCGGGACTTCCCGCCCGCCGACTCCCGGTACCACAACTACGCCGAGATGACGGCGGCGATCGACGCCCGTATCGCCGCCAACCCCTCGATCATGAGCAAGCGCGTCATCGGGAAGACCTACCAGGGCCGGGACATCGTCGCGATCAAGGTCAGCGACAACGTCGGCACGGACGAGGCCGAGCCCGAGGTGCTGTTCACCGCGCACCAGCACGCCCGTGAGCACCTGACCGTCGAGATGGCGCTCTACCTGCTCCGCGAGTTCGCCGCCGGATACGGCAGCGACTCCCGGATCACCCAGGCGGTCAACGGGCGCGAGCTGTGGATCATCCCGGACATGAACCCGGACGGCGGCGAGTACGACATCGCCACCGGCTCGTACCGCAGCTGGCGCAAGAACCGGCAGCCCAACTCCGGCTCCAGCGCGATCGGCACCGACCTGAACCGCAACTGGGCCTTCAAGTGGGGCTGCTGCGGCGGCTCCTCCTCCAGCCCGTCCTCGGACACCTACCGCGGCCGGGCCGCCGAGTCCGCGCCCGAGACGAAGGTCGTGGCGGACTTCGTGCGCGGCCGGGTGGTCGGCGGCAAGCAGCAGATCAGGGCGGCCATCGACTTCCACACGTACAGCGAGCTGGTGCTGTGGCCCTTCGGCTACACGTACGACGACACCGCTCCCGGCATGACCGCCGACGACCGCAACGCGTTCGCGGCCGTCGGCCGGAAGATGGCGGCGAGCAACGGGTACACCGCCGAGCAGTCCAGCGACCTCTACATCACCGACGGCTCGATCGACGACTGGCTGTGGGGCTCGCAGAAGATCTTCGGCTACACCTTCGAGATGTACCCGCGCTCGGCCTCCGGCGGCGGCTTCTACCCGCCCGACGAGGTCATCGAACGGGAGACCTCCCGCAACCGGGACGCGGTGCTGCAACTGATCGAGAACGCGGACTGCATGTACCGGTCGATCGGCAAGGAGGCGCAGTACTGCGCCTGACGGCCCGTGGGACCGGAACGGCGGGCCGCGCCCGGCGGTGTGACATGCCGTCGGACGCGGCCCGCCCCGCGCGGGAGCGGTCTCCGGCCTTATGGTGCCGCTATGTGCGGAATCGTGGGTTATGTCGGTATGCAGTCGGCGCAGGATGTCGTCGTCGCAGGTCTCAAGCGCCTCGAATACCGGGGCTACGACTCGGCGGGCGTCGCCGTGCTCGCGGACGGCGGGCTCACCGCCGCGAAGAAGGCGGGGAAGCTGGTCAATCTGGAGAAGGAGCTGGGGCGGCGGCCGCTGCCCGCGGGACGGACCGGGATCGGGCACACCCGGTGGGCGACGCACGGCGCGCCCACCGACGTGAACGCCCACCCGCACCTGGACAACGCGGGCCGGGTCGCCGTCGTCCACAACGGGATCATCGAGAACTTCGCGGCCCTGCGCCGCGAGCTGACCGGGCGCGGCCACTCCCTGGACTCCGAGACGGACACCGAGGTCGTCGCCCATCTGCTGGCCGAGGCGTACACGGCGGACGGGGGCCTCGCGGACGCCATGCAGCAGGTGTGCCGCAGGCTGGAAGGGGCGTTCACCCTCGTCGCCGTCCACGCGGACCAGCCCGACGTGGTGGTCGGCGCCCGGCGCAACTCACCGCTCGTGGTGGGCGTGGGGGACGGCGAGTGGTTCCTCGCCTCCGACGTGGCCGCGTTCATCGCCCACACCCGCTCCGCGATCGAGCTGGGCCAGGACCAGGTCGTCGAGCTGACCCGCGAGGGCGTCACCGTCACCGGGTTCGACGGCGCGCCCGCCGCGACGCGCGAGTACCACGTCGACTGGGACGCCTCCGCCGCCGAGAAGGGCGGCTACGCCTCCTTCATGCTCAAGGAGATCGCCGACCAGCCCCAGGCCGTCGCCGACACCCTCCTCGGCCGGGTCGACGGCGAGGGAGCGCTCCACCTGGACGAACTGCGCATCACGGACGCCGAACTCCGCGAGCTGGACAAGGTGGTCATCGTCGCCTGCGGCACCGCCTTCCACGCCGGGATGATCGCCAAGTACGCCATCGAGCACTGGACACGGCTGCCCTGCGAGACCGAGCTGGCCAGTGAGTTCCGCTACCGCGACCCGATCCTCGACCAGCGCACCCTCGTCGTCGCCATCTCCCAGTCCGGCGAGACGATGGACACCCTGATGGCGCTGCGGCACGCCCGGGAGCAGGGCGCCAAGGTGCTCGCCATCTGCAACACCAACGGTTCGACGATCCCGCGCGAGTCCGACGCGGTCCTCTACACCCACGCCGGGCCCGAGGTCGCCGTCGCCTCCACCAAGGCCTTCCTCACCCAGCTCGTCGCCTGCTACCTGGTGGCCCTCTACCTCGGCCAGCTGCACGGCACCAAGTGGGCCGACGAGATCCGCACCGTGGTCCGCCAGCTCTCCGCGATCTCCGGCGAGGTCGACCGCGTCCTCGCGACCATGGAGCCGGTCCGTGCACTGGCGCGCTCCCTGGCCCACCACGACACCGTCCTCTTCCTCGGCCGCCACGTCGGCTACCCGGTGGCCCTCGAAGGCGCGCTCAAGCTCAAGGAACTCGCCTACATGCACGCCGAGGGCTTCGCGGCGGGCGAGCTGAAGCACGGGCCCATCGCGCTGATCGAGGAAGGACTGCCGGTCGTCGTCATCGTCCCCTCCCCGCGCGGGCGTTCCGTCCTCCACGACAAGATCGTCTCCAACATCCAGGAGATCCGGGCCCGGGGCGCGCTCACCGTCGTCGTCGCCGAGGAGGGCGACGAGGCCGTCGTCCCGTACGCCGATCACCTCATCACCGTCCCGGCAACGCCTACGCTGCTTCAGCCGCTGGTCGCCACCGTGCCGCTCCAGGTCTTCGCCTGCGAGCTGGCGACGGCCCGTGGCAACGAAGTGGACCAGCCGCGCAACCTGGCGAAGTCCGTGACCGTGGAGTGAGGCCGGGGCGCGACCCCGGGTGATGGGGATGGCGAGGGCGGGTTCGTGATCATTGGGGTCGGGATCGACGTGGCGGAGATCGAGCGGTTCGGCGCGGCGCTGGAGCGTACGCCCCAGCTGGCCGAACGGCTCTTCACCGGCAGCGAGCTGACACTGCCGAGCGGCGAGCGGCGCGGCACCGCCTCGCTCGCCGCCCGGTTCGCCGCGAAGGAGGCCCTCGCCAAGGCGCTCGGCGCGCCCGGCGGGATGCTCTGGAGCGACGCGGAGGTCTGGGTCGAGGAGAGCGGGCAGCCCCGGCTGCGGGTGAGCGGCACCGTCGCCGCCCGCGCCGCCGCACTGGGCGTACGCGACTGGCACGTCTCGCTCAGCCACGACGCGGGCATCGCCTCGGCGGTGGTCATCGCGGAGGGCTGAGCCCCGCCCGGTGCTCCGGTGCCGGGGGTGCCCGAGGGGCCTCCGGGTGCTTTCGGTGCTCCTCGGCGCTCCTCCGCCCCGCCCCGCCCGGTGCGTTGCGGAGCTGGCTTCCGGCCCCGTGATCACGGAGGCTGGGGCCATGCGACGTGCCTACAGCGTGGAGACCGTACGGGCCGCCGAGGCCGCCCTGGCGCAACGCCTGCCGGAGGGCGCCCTGATGCGCCGCGCCGCCGCCGGGCTCGCCGTGGCCTGCGGCGATCTGCTGCGGCGCAACGGCCGGGTGTACGGGTCCCGGGTCCTGCTCCTCGTCGGCAGCGGCGACAACGGGGGCGACGCGCTCTACGCGGGCGCGCGCCTGGCCCGCCGGGGCGCGGGCGTCCGGGCCCTGCTGCTCGCCCCCGACCGGGCCCACCCGGGCGGCCTCGCCGCGCTGGTCGCCGCCGGGGGGCACGTCGTCGACGGGCCGGACGGACTCGGCGTGCTCGACCTCGTCGTGGACGGCATCACCGGCATCGGCGGGCGCGGCGGGCTGCGCGAGGACGCCACCGAACTGCTGCACACGGTGACCCGGGACCGTACCCCGGTGCTCGCCGTCGACCTGCCGAGCGGGGTGGAGGCCGACACCGGGGAGGTGCACGGCGAGGCCGTCCGGGCGGACGCCACGGTCGCCTTCGGCACCTACAAGCCGGGCCTCCTGATCGACCCGGCCGCCGAACACGCGGGCGCCCTGCGGCTGGTGGACATCGGGCTCGGCCCGGAGCTGCCCGAGCCGCCGGACCTGGAGGCGCTCCAGTACGCGGACGTCGCGGCGCTGCTGCCGGTGCCGGGCGGCGAGAGCGACAAGTACCGGCGCGGGGTCGTCGGCGTCGTCGCCGGGTCCGAGCGCTACCCGGGCGCCGCCGTCCTCGCCGTCGCGGGCGCGCTGCGCGGCGGGGCCGGGGCCGTGCGGTACGTCGGGCCGGGCGCGGACGCGGTGATCGCCCGCCACCCGGAGGCGCTGGTGCACGCGGGGCCCCCGTCGCGGGCCGGCCGGGTGCAGGCCTGGGTGGTCGGGCCGGGGCTGGGGGACGGGCGGGACGCGGAGGGGGCCGTGGCCGACGTGCTGGCCGCCGACGTGCCGGTGCTCGTCGACGCGGACGGGCTGCGGCTGCTGGACGCCGAGACCGTACGGACCCGGTCCGCCCCGACCGTGCTGACCCCGCATGCCGGGGAGGCCGCCGCGCTGCTGGGCACGGCCCGCGAGGACGTCGAGGCCGGGCGGCTCGCCGCCGTGCGCGAGCTGGCCGCCCGCTATCGCGCCACCGTGCTCCTCAAGGGCTCCACCACCCTCGTCGCGGAGGCCCGGGACACCCCCGTCCGGGTCAACCCGACCGGCACGGCCTACCTGGCCACGGCGGGCAGCGGCGATGTGCTGTCCGGGCTCACCGGGTCCCTCCTCGCCGCCGGACTCGCCCCGCGCGACGCCGCGTCCGTCGGCGCGTACCTGCACGGGCTCGCCGCCCGGCACGGCTCCGACGGGGCGCCGCTCTCCGCCCAGGACGTCGCCGACGCCATCCCCGCCGCCTGGCGCGACGTGCGGGCGGGGTGAGGCGGGCCGGACCGGACCGGGCGGGGCAGGGTCGGACGAGCCCGACGCCCCCGGCCCGCGTGTGATGAAACGTACATAGGTCCGGGTTGCGGGGTGCGCTGCCGGGGCGGTGGCAAGCGCCTCTGAGACACTGGGCGCGATGAACGAGACAGCGTCCCTGAGAGCCCGTGCCGAGATCGACCTCGCCGCGCTGCGCGCCAACGTGCGCGCTCTGCGCGAGCGGGCGGCCGGTGCGCAGCTCATGGCCGTGGTCAAGTCCGACGCCTACGGGCACGGGGCCGTGCCGTGCGCGCGGGCCGCCCGAGAGGCCGGGGCGACCTGGCTG
Organism: Streptomyces sp. NPDC101181; assembly: GCF_044767975.1. NCBI lineage: Bacteria > Bacillati > Actinomycetota > Actinomycetes > Kitasatosporales > Streptomycetaceae > Streptomyces > Streptomyces sp. NPDC101181. The sequence continues at coordinate 550,451 of NZ_JBIWOX010000002.1, forward strand.
GGCACCGCGACCCCGCAGGAGGCCCTGGCGCTGCGGGCGGCCGGGATCGACGGCCGGATCATGTGCTGGCTCTGGACACCCGGCGGCCCCTGGCGCGAGGCGGTCGAAGCCGGCATCGACGTCTCCGTCAGCGACCTGTGGGCGCTGCGCGAGGCGGCCGGAGCGGCCGCCGCCACGGGCCGGACCGCCCGGGTCCAGCTCAAGGCCGACACCGGGCTCGGCCGCAGCGGCTGCCAGCCCGCCGACTGGCCCCACCTGGTGGCCGAGGCCCGGGAGGCCGAGCGGAGCGGACTCGTCCGGATCACCGGCCTGTGGTCGCACTTCGCCTGCGCCGACGAGCCGGGCCACCCCTCGATCGCCGCCCAGCTCGGCGTCTTCCGGGACCTGGTCGCCCACGCCGAGAAGGAGGGCGTGGAGCCGGAGGTGCGCCACCTGGCCAACTCCCCGGCCACCCTCACGCTCCCCGAGTCCCACTTCGACCTGGTGCGCACCGGCATCGCCATGTACGGGGTCTCGCCCAGCCCCGAGGTGGGCACGCCCGCCGACTTCGGGCTGCGCCCGGTGATGACGCTCGCCGCGTCCCTGGCCCTGGTCAAGGACGCCCCGGCCGGACACGGCGTCAGCTACGGCCACCATTACGTGACCCCCGCCGAGACGACCCTCGGCCTGGTCCCCCTCGGCTACGCGGACGGCGTCCCGCGCCACGCGTCGGGCCGGGGCCCCGTCCTGATCGGCGGGAAGGTCCGCACGGCGGCGGGCCGGATCGCCATGGACCAGTTCGTCGTCGACCTCGGCGGCGACCGCCCCGAGGCGGGCGCGGACGCGGTGCTGTTCGGCCCGGGAGACCGGGGCGAGCCGAGCGTGCAGGACTGGGCGGAGGCCGCCGGAACCATCGGGTACGAGATCGTCACCCGGATCGGCGTCCGGGTGCCCCGGGTCTACGTGAACGGCGCGGACGGGACGGGCGGGGGAGCGGAACGGGGCGCCGGCGCACGGCCGGCCCGCACACAGGACCACGAGACGGCCGGGGGCGTGAAGCGGTGAGCGAGAGCAGCGCGGGGGACGCGGTGGCGGCGGCGGCGACCGCCGTCACGGCGGGGGGATGGCGCCGGGCGGGGATCGCCGGGGCCGCGATAGGCGTGCTCGCCGCGGGAGCGGCGGCCGGGGTCGCGGTCGAACGGCTCACCGTGGGGCGCGGGATGCGCAAGAAGGCCCGCCTGGCGCTGGACGCGACGGGCCCCTACGGCTCGCTGCGCGGCACCCCGGGCCGGGCCGTCGCCGAGGACGGCACCGAGCTGTACTACGAGACCGACGAGGTGGAGGCGGGTCCCGGCGCCGCGGACCCGGCGGGCGGCGATTCCTCCGGCACCCGGCGCCGCCGCCTCTTCGGGCGTAAGGACCCCGCCCCCGTCACCGTCGTCTTCAGCCACGGCTACTGCCTGGGCCAGGACTCCTGGCACTTCCAGCGGGCGGCGCTGCGCGGCCTGGTGCGCGCCGTCTACTGGGACCAGCGCAGCCACGGCCGCTCCGAGCGCGGCCGGGACCAGGCGGCCGGGCTGCCGGGCGGTATCGACCAGCTGGGCCGCGACCTGAAGGCGGTCATCGACGCGGCGGCCCCCGAGGGCCCGCTGGTGCTGGTCGGGCACTCGATGGGCGGCATGACGGTGATGGCGCTGGCCGACCAGTACCCGGAGCTGATCCGGGACCGGGTCGCCGCCGTCGCACTGATCGGCACCTCCAGCGGCAGGCTCGCCGAGGTGAACTTCGGGCTGCCGGTGGCGGGCGTCAACGCGGTCCGCCGGGTGCTGCCGGGGGTGCTGAAGGCGCTCGGTTCGCAGGCGGAGCTGGTGGAGAAGGGGCGGCGGGCCACGGCCGACCTGTTCGCCGGGCTGATCAAGCGGTACTCCTTCGGCTCCAAGGACGTGGACCCGGCGGTCGCCCGGTTCGCGGAGCGGCTGATCGAGTCCACCCCGATCGACGTGGTCGCCGAGTTCTACCCGGCCTTCACCGAGCACGACAAGAGCGCGGCGCTCCCCGCGTTCAGCGATGTGCCGGTGTTGATCCTGGCCGGGGACAAGGACCTGATCACCCCCAGTTCGCACAGCGAGGCGATCGGGGACGTGCTGCCCGCCGCCGAGCTGGTCATCGTGCCGGACGCCGGTCACCTGGTGATGCTGGAGCACCCCGGGACGGTCACCGACCGCCTGGCCGACCTGCTCGTCCGCAGCGGCACCGTGGCTGCCGCTAACGTTGACGAGCATGGAAGCTCCGCACAACAGCCCCGCCGCTGAGACCGTCCCGGACGCGGGCGCCGGACCCCTCGCCGGCACCGTCCCCGAGGCCGTGACCGTGACGCTCACCGTGACCTCCCCCGAGGAGATGCGGGACCTCGGCCGCCGTCTCGCCGGGGTGCTCGCCCCCGGCGACCTGCTCATGCTCACCGGGGAGCTGGGCGCGGGGAAGACCACCCTGACCCGGGGCCTCGGCGAGGGTCTCGGGGTGCGGGGCGCGGTCACCTCGCCCACCTTCGTGATCGCCCGCGTCCACCCTCCGCTCGGCGCCGGACCGGCCCTCGTCCACGTGGACGCCTACCGCCTGGGCGGCGGGCTCGACGAGATGGAGGACCTGGACCTGGACGTGTCGCTGCCGGATTCGGTGGTGGTCGTGGAGTGGGGCGACGGCAAGGTCGAGGAGCTGTCCGAGGACCGGCTGCGGGTGCTCATCGACCGCGCCACCGGCGACACGGACGACGAGCGGCGTGAGGTCACCCTGGTCGGCATCGGCCCGCGCTGGACGGGTCTGCGCGAGGAGCTGGCGTAACCGACCGCGACGGGACCGGTCGGGACGTGCGTCGGGGCCTGGGCCGGTCGTCGAACCACCGCCTGGCACGCACGCCTGCCCCGGTGGCTTTCCGGCCGTGCGCGGGCGCGGCCCGCGGTGGACCTTTCCGACAGGGCGTCGGTAAATTGTTGCGTGAGAGGCCGTGGTCGTGGTCACATGGGGACGAGACCTGGTTAGGTCTACCTAACCACGACCTCCACCGGAGCCCCAGGAGGCATCCATGCCGACGCCCCAGCGAGCGGAGCAGCCGCGGCAGCAGCCGCCGACGCCCGTCCCTTCCGCCCTGTCGATGAAGGACCTGCTGGCCTCGTGCGCGGCGGCCTCGGCGGTCTCCACCCCGCCCCCGAGCGATCCGGACGCGGCGCACGAGGAATACCCGCCGGACACCCCCGTACGCGGGCACGCCGCGTAACGACGCCCCGCAGCCGCGCCTCAGCGGCTACGGGACGGCGGGGCGGCGGCCGGTGGACGGCCTCCGGCGGCTACGGGACGACGACGACCTTGGCGCCGACCGTCGCGAACGTCCACATCGCGTCGCCGTCCGGACGCTTCATCCGCACGCCGCCGGTCTTCGACCCCGGGTCCGGGGCGACCATCGAGCCGTCCTGCGCGGCGCTGAAGCCGATCGCCACCTCGTCGACGTTCGCGAACCGCACCACGTGCTCGATCGGCACGCCGTCCGAGCCCTGGACCGTGCCCGAGCGCGAGGAGACCCGATAGCTGCCCGGCGGCGGGCTGATGGGGCTCGGCATCACCCGGAACGTGCGGCTCGCCTTGTCGTCCTCGCCGACCAGCCACACCCGGCGGTCCTTCAGGGCGTAGACCACCCGCTCGCCCTGGCCGGACGCGGCCGGGACCGCGAGCGGCTCGGCCGGGGGCCTCGGCTTCGCGGAGGGCTGGGCCGACGCCGACGCGGAGCTCTTCGGACCCGGTGAGGAGGCCACCGAGTCGGGGGCGTTCGCCGAGGCCTGGTAAGCGAGGAAGGCGACCGCGGCGACGGCCGCGGCGGTGAGCCCGGCCACGATTCCCGAGCTGCTCCTTGCCACCGTGAACTCCCCTTTCGGCGGCCGTCCGCCGCATGTCGTACAAGCGTTTACGTCGTACCCCGGATACCCGGTGACGGTAGCAGCCGGGGGGCCGCCGCCCGGGACGCCGTACGGGCGCGGTAACGCCGTCGGCGGAGCCGTAGGCTGTTCGCGTGCTCTTGCTCGCCATGGATACCGCCACACCCGCCGTCACCGTCGCCCTCCACGACGGCACGTCCGTCCTCGCCGCCTCCGGTCAGGTCGACGCCCGGCGCCACGGGGAGCTGCTGCTGCCCGCCGTCGACCGCGTCCTCGCCGAGGCCGGGGCGGAGCTGGGCGCCGTGACGGACATCGTCGTCGGCACCGGCCCCGGCCCGTACACCGGACTGCGGGTCGGCCTGGTCACGGCCGCCACCTTCGGCTCCGCCCTCTCCGTACCGGTCCACGGGCTGTGCACCCTGGACGGCCTCGCCTACGCCGCCGGACAGGAGGGCCTGGAGGGGCCCTTCGCCGTGGCGACGGACGCCCGCCGCAAAGAGGTCTACTGGGCGCGGTACGAGAACCCCCGCACCCGTACGGGCGAACCTTCCGTCGACCGGCCCGCCGACATCGCCGCCGCACTGGCGGGGCTGCCCGTGGCCGGTGCGGGCGCGGTGCTCTACCCGGACGCCTTCCCCGACGCGCGCGCACCCGAGCACGTCGCCGCCGGGGCGCTCGCCGCGCTCGCGGCCGAACGGCTGGCCGCCGGGCGGGAGCTGGACCCGCCGCAGCCGCTCTACCTGCGCAGGCCCGACGCGCAGGTCCCCAAGAATTACAAGGTGGTCACCCCCAAGTGAGCGCCGCCGCCACCGCCGTCCTGCGCGAGATGCGCTGGTGGGACATCGAGCCGGTGCTGGAGCTGGAGAACGCCCTCTTCCCGGAGGACGCCTGGTCGCCCGGCATGTTCTGGTCCGAGCTGGCCCACGCCCGCGGCCCCGGCGCCACCCGCCGCTATGTCGTCGCCGAGGACCCCGGCACCGGGCGGATCGTGGGATACGCCGGGCTCGCCGCGCTCGGCGACCTCTCCGACGTCCAGACCATCGCGGTCAGCCGCGAGGCGTGGGGCACCGGACTCGGCTCCGCGCTCCTCACCGACCTGCTGAAGGCCGCGACCGCCTTCGAGAGCGCCACCGTGCTCCTGGAGGTCCGGGTCGACAACACCCGGGCGCAGAAACTGTACGAGCGCTTCGGCTTCGAGCCGATCGGCTTCCGGCGCGGCTACTACCAGCCGGGGAACGTCGACGCCCTGGTCATGCGCCTCACCCTGCACGAAGACGTTACGGACAACGGGACGGAATGATGGCTGCCGACGAACCCCTCGTACTCGGCATCGAGACCTCGTGCGACGAGACCGGCGTCGGCGTCGTGCGCGGCACGACCCTGCTCGCCGACGCCGTCGCCTCCAGTGTCGACACCCACGCCCGCTTCGGGGGCGTCGTCCCGGAGATCGCCTCGCGCGCCCACCTGGAGGCGATGGTCCCCACCATCGAGCGCGCCCTGAAGCAGGCCGGGATCGCCGCCCGCGACCTCGACGGGATCGCCGTCACCTCGGGCCCCGGGCTCGCGGGCGCGCTGCTCGTCGGCGTCTCGGCCGCCAAGGCGTACGCGTACGCCCTGAACAAGCCGCTCTACGGGGTGAACCATCTCGCCTCGCACATCTGCGTCGACCAGCTGGAGCACGGCCCGCTGCCCGAACCGACCATGGCGCTCCTGGTCAGCGGCGGCCACTCCTCGCTGCTGCTGGCTCCTGACATCACCAGCGACGTCCGGCCGCTCGGGGCGACCATCGACGACGCGGCGGGCGAGGCCTTCGACAAGATCGCCCGGGTCCTGGACCTCGGCTTCCCCGGCGGCCCGGTCATCGACCGCCTCGCCCGGGAGGGCGACCCGGCGGCCATCGCCTTCCCGCGCGGCCTGACCGGCCCCCGCGACGCCCCGTACGACTTCTCCTTCTCCGGCCTCAAGACCTCCGTCGCCCGCTGGATCGAGGCGAAGCGCGCGGCGGGCGAGGAGGTGCCGGTACGGGACGTGGCGGCGTCCTTCCAGGAGGCGGTGGTGGACGTGCTCACGCGAAAGGCGGTGCGGGCCTGCAAGGACGAGGGCGTCGACCACCTGATGATCGGCGGCGGTGTGGCGGCCAACTCCCGGCTGCGCGCCCTGGCCGAGGAGCGCTGCGAACGCGCGGGCATCAGGCTGCGGGTGCCGCGCCCCGGCCTGTGCACCGACAACGGCGCGATGGTCGCGGCGCTCGGCGCGGAGATGGTCGCCCGCAACCGGCGCCCCTCCGACCTGGAGCTCTCGGCGGACTCCTCGCTCCCGGTCACCGAGCCGCACGTGCCGGGAGCCCACCACGACCCCGCGCAAGGCCACGACTCCGCGCACGGCCATGGCCACGCGCACGACCATGTGCACGATCACGACCATGTGCACGAGATCAGCAAGGACAACCTCTACTCATGAGCGGTGACACCACCATCGTCCTGATGTGGGAGGCCCGCGCCGTCGAGGGCCGGGGCGGGGAACTGCTGGAGTGGGCGCGGGCCCGGTCGGCCGAGCTGGCCCGCGAGCCGCACCGCCACGAGCTGCTGCGCGCCCCGCAGGACCGGGTCCTGGTGATGACGTGGTGGGAGGGCGCGTCCTGGGCCGACGACCTCCCCGAGCTGCCGGAGCCCGACGCCGCCCTGATCACCCGGCCCGTGCACCGGTGGCGGTTCGAAGCCGTGGGGTGAGGGGAGCGGGGCGGCGGCGGGCCGGGCGTCACTGGCGCAGGCCCGTGCGCGCGGCCTCCTCGACCCGGGCGATCAGACGGCTGTTGTGGACGGCGTGGGCGAACCCCGGTGTCTGGTGGGTCCCGTGCGCGATGTCCCGCGCCAGGCCCGCGTACACCTCGCCCACGTTGATGGACGCGCCGGTCCAGATGTCGGCGGCGGTCGGTCCGGCACCGGTGGCGACGGGCCGGTCGGGCGCGGCGAAGGGCGCGCTCGACGTGAGCGTGAGGTCCCCGACCTGAACGCCAGCGGGATGGTTCCCGGTCAGCCGCAGCCAGCCCTCCGACCCCCGGACGTCCAGCCGGAAGTGGGCCTCGGGCGCGGGCACCCCGGCCAGGATCTGCACGCCGACCGGAGCACCCGACGCGGTCCCGGCGATGACGTCGAGGTGGTCGGGCACCTCCCGTACGGACAGCTCACCGGTGTCCACCAGCGTGACCCGCGGCCAGAGGAGCTCCGTGCGCGCGTCGATCCCGGCCAGCTCGCCGAGAACCGCCTCGACCACGTCCAGCACATGGCCCGCGGCGATCGGCAGGAAGCCCGCGCCCGAGGCCGCGCGGTCGAAGTACGCGTACGCGCTTGACGATTCCGGGCCGTTGCCGAAGGTGGTCGCCGAGACGCGCGCCGACAGCGGACGGCCTATCCCGCCCTCGGCGATGAGCCGCGCCGCCCGGCGCACAGCGGGGTTGTGCCTGCCCTGGAGGCCGATCGCCGTGTGCAGCGACCCGGCCGCGTCGGCCATCTCCTCCGCCTCCGCGACGGTCGCCCCCAACGGGGACTCGGCGTACACGGCCTTGCCCGCCGCGAGGGCCGCCAGGACGAGGTCGCGGTGGGCCGGGACCTTGACGGCCACGGTGACGAGATCGATCTCCGGGTCACGGATCAGCTCGTAGGGGTCGGCGAACCAGCGCTCGGCGCCGAAGGCCTCGGCGGCGTTCCGGGCGCTCTCCTCGTGCCGCGTCGCCACGGCCGCCAGCCGGAACGCCGGCTGCGCGGCCAGCGCGGGGACGTGTGAGGCCCCCGCCCAACTCGCCCGGGTGTCGGCGCCGATGATGCCGACGCGGATGACATCGCTGTTCATGCTGGGCCTTTCGCTGTTCTCGTCGGTGCTTTTGTCGCTGCTCTCGCCGGTGTTCTCGGCGCTGCTCTTGCCGGTGTTCTCGTCGGTGCTCTTCATGAGGTGGACAGCTCCAGGTGGGGTGGGTGCTCCGGTCAGCGGTGTCCCGGTAGCGGTGTTCATGTCGCCGGTGCTCCGGTCACCGGTCGACGGCGGCCATGTCGGGTTCGGCATGGCGTTCGCCGGAGGCCGGCGGCAGTGCGTTCAGCCGGGCGAGCTGGTCCGGGCCGAGCCGGACGTCGTCGGCGGCGCAGTTCTCCGCCACCCGCTCGGCCCGGGTGGTCCCCGGGATGGGGGCGATGCCCTCGCCCTGGGCGAGCAGCCAGGCGAGGGCGGTCTGCGCGGGAGTCGCCCCGGCCTCGTCCGCGACGGCGCGCACCTCGTCGAGGATGCGCAGGTTGCGCGCGAGGTTGGCGCCGGTGAACCGGGGGTTGGTGCGCCGCCAGTCGGTGGCGTCGAGGCCGTCCAGGCTGCGGACGCCGCCGGTGAGGAAACCGTGCCCCAGCGGCGCGTACGGCACCAGCCCGATGCCGAGGGTCCGCAGGGCGGGCAGCACCTCGGCCTCCACGTCGCGGGTCCACAGCGAGTACTCGGACTGGACCGCGGCCACGGGATGGACCGCGTGCGCCCGGCGGATGGTCGACGCGGAGGCCTCCGACAGTCCGATGTGGAGCACCTTGCCCTCGGCCACCAGGTCGCGCAGCGCCCCGACGGTCTCCTCGATGGGGACCCCGGGATCGACCCGGTGCTGGTAGTACAGGTCGATGCGGTCCGTGCCGAGCCGCCGCAGCGAACCCTCGACAGCGACGCGCACGGCGGCCGGAGTGCTGTCCGGGCCGGGCCGCCCGGTGGGGGAGAGGAGGCCGAACTTGGTGGCGACGACGACGCCGTCCCGGCGGCCCCTGATCGCCCGTCCGACCAGCTCCTCGTTGACGTGGGGGCCGTACACCTCGGCGGTGTCCAGGTGGGTGACGCCGAGGTCCAGGGCGCGGTGGATCGTCCGGACGGACGCGGCGTCGTCCCGGCCCGCTCCCGTGTAGAACGCCGACATTCCCATGGCCCCGAGTCCGATACGGGAGACCTGGACCGGTCCCAATGACGTGACCTGCATGGGGAGTTCCCTTCTGGATCGACGACGGGCCCACTCCGTGACCCGGCCCGGCGCCCGGGGCCTCGCGGCGCACGGCCGCCGGAGAGCGGAGTGAACTTGATGCATCAAGAAGTACACCTTGGAACTTGACGCGTCAATAAGCGGCTCTATGGTGGACCCATGACCGATACCGGAACGGATGCGGGCCAGGCGGTGCGTCGCCCGCCGTCGAGCAGGGCCGGGGCCGCCGGGGGCGGGGATCCCGTGGGCCCGGACGGTGGGACGCGCTGGCTGGACGACGAGGAGCGGGCGGCGTGGCTGGCCAACTCCGCGATCATGATCAGCCTGCCGGCCGCCCTGGACGCGCGGATGCAGCGTGAGTCCGGCATGACCTTCTTCGAGTACATGGTGCTCTCGGTGCTGTCCGAGCAGCCCGAGCACACCTTGCAGATGAGCGACCTGGCCGCGCGGACGTCGGCCTCGCTGTCGAGGCTGTCGCACGTCGTCGGACGGCTGGAGAAGCGCGGACTGCTGTCCAGGGCCCGGCTTCCCGGCTCCGGCAGGCGGACGAGCGCGACGCTCTCGGCGGCCGGGAGCGCGGCGGTCGTGGCGGCGGCGCCGGGGCACGTCGCGGCGGTCCGGGAGTACCTGATCGACGGCCTCGGCCCCGGCGAACTGGCGGCTTTGCGCCGCATCGGGACCGCCGTCGACGCCGCCGTCAACCGCCGGACGCCCGACCCGGGAGGCGCGCCCCGGGCCCCGGCCGCGACCTCGGCGGACACCGGTCCCTGACTCCCGGGACCCGGGTGCGCGGGGTGGAGGGGATCCCCTGGTCTCCCGATGAGTTCCGGACCCGGGGGCGGTCTACCTTCCACGACGTCCCGGCCGCCCGGCCCGGACGCGTGGACGGCTCGACGAGGAGAAGGCCATGCAGAAGATCACCCCCTGTCTCTGGTATGACGGCCAGGCGAAGGAGGCGGCCGAGCACTACGTCGGGATCTTCGGCGGCGAGGCCGGTGACTCCCGCGTCCTGGACATCACGTACTACGGCGAGGAGGCCCCGGGCCGGACCGGGTCGGTGCTGACCGTCGCCTTCCGGCTCGCGGGCCAGGAGTACCTGGGGCTCAACGGCGGACCGCAGTTCCCGTTCACCGAAGCCATCTCGCTCTCCGTGGACTGCGCCGACCAGGCCGAGGTGGACCGGCTGTGGGCCGCGCTCTCCGAGGGCGGCGAGGAGGGCCGGTGCGGCTGGCTCAAGGACAGGTTCGGCGTCTCCTGGCAGATCGTCCCCGAGGAACTGCCGAGGCTGCTGGCCGATCCGGACGCGGCGAAGGCGGAACGGACGATGAAGGCGATGCTGGGCATGGCGAAGCTGGACATCCAGGCGCTGCGCGACGCGTGAACACCCGGCGGCCGCGCTGACCGGCCCACCCCGAGGGGGCCCTGCGGCTGCCCGGCCGAAGCCCCTGCCCGGCCTGAGCCCATCCCGAGGAGGCCCGCCGGAGCGCCCTCCCGCCCGGCCGGGGCCCCACCGGGAGGGCGCCCCGCAGCTGCCCGCCCCGCGCCTGCCCGCCCCGCGTCCCGGTCAGCGCAGCGGGTGTCCGAGCAGCATCGTCGGGGCGCCCGCCACCCGGGTCAGGAACACCGTCGCCGAGCCCGGACCGCTCAGCTTCATCCGGCGGCGCAGTTCCTCCGGCTCGACCGGCGAACCCCGCTTCTTGACGGTCAGCACGCCCACCTCGCGCTCCCGCAGCAGCGCCTTCAGCCTCTTCATGTTGAACGGCAGCTGATCGGTGATCTCGTACCCGGCGACGTACGGGGAGGAGTACGGGGCGTCGCTCGTGACGTACGCGATCGTCTCGTCCACCAGCCGCCCGCCGCACCGCTCCACGATGTCGGCGACCAGACGTGCCCGGATCACCGCCCCGTCCGGCTCGTACAGATAGCGCCCGACCGGGCCCACCGGCGGGGCGGGCAGCGGGGCGGGGGCGGTCAGTGTGGCGCCGGACGGCAGCAGCGTGGCCCGGAACGTGCCGGGCTCGACGCCCTCCCCGTACCAGAGCACCGCTTCCTTCACGTCCCCGCCGTCCGAGATCCACTCGGCCTCCGCCTCCGGGCCGATCGCCTCGTGCGGGATACCCGGCGCGATCTTCAGCGCCGCCCGGGGGGCCTTCAGCGCGGCGGCCGTGGCCCAGGAGAGCGGCGGCGAATAGGCCTCCGGGTCGAAGATCCGCCCGCCCGTCGCCCGGCCGCCGCCCCTGCCCGACGCGCCGCGCGCGGCCCCACCTGTCCGGCCGCGCCGCGCCGGGTCCACGAAGACCGCGTCGTACGGGGAGGTGTCGGTCTCCGTGACATCGGCGCACCGCACCTCGATCAGGTCCCCGAGCCCGAGCGCGGCCGCGTTGGCGCGGGCCACCTCGGCGGTGAGCGGATCGTGGTCCACGGCGAGGACGGAGATCCCGGCGCGGGCCAGCGCGATCGCGTCGCCGCCGATGCCGCAGCACAGGTCCGCCACGCTGCGCACACCCAGCGCGGCGAACCGGGCGGCGCGGTGGGCGGCGACCGAGGTGCGGGTGGCCTGCTCGACCCCGTTCGGCGTGAAGTACATCCGGTGGGCGTCCCCCGCCCCGAACTTCGCGACCGCCCGCTGCCGCAGCCGGGCCTGCCCCAGCGCCGCCGACACCAGCTCCGCCGGGTGCGTGCGGCGCAGCCGGGTCGCGGTGGCCAGTTCGTCGGCCGGGTCGTGGTCGCGCAGCCCGGCCAGCAGCTGTTCGCCCTCGGGGGTGCGCAGCGCGGCGAAGGCGGCGCGTGCGGGGTCGTCGGCCGAGGGGGAGGAGGCGGGGGGCGTCGATGCGTTCACCCGGTCCATTGTGAGCCAGCCGCGCCGGGCCGGGTTCCTGTGGGCCGCCCGGGGGACGGGGCCCGTCCGCTCGCGGTGTCGGGACGGGGGGCGGTCGGGTGGCTGGCAGGATGCGGCGCCATGCGACTAGTACGACAAAACGAAAAATACGTCAGAAGTCGGCACAGGTCGGGCATGGTCGCGCTGGCGGCCCTGTTGACCGCCGCCGTCGCCTCCGGATGTGCGGCGGAGACGGGCGGCGGCAAGACCCCCGGCGGACCCGCGACGCCCGCGGCCGGGGGGCAGCCCGGCGAGGCGGCCCCGCAGGGCGGCCCGGCCCGCGCCCTGGACTCCTACGCCGAGCAGCTCCAGCGCAAGCAGGCCGCACGGGCCGTCGCCGCCAGGAAGTGGGGGCTCGCCAAGGTCCCTCTCGCGGCGCCCGAGCCGCCGGAGGTGAAGCCGGACATCCCCACCCGCAAGGGCTTCGAGGTCCGTGACGACGCGGGCCTGCCGCCCGTCTTCACCACCGTCCCGACCAAGGAGAAGATCGTCTTCCTGACGATGGACGACGGAGCGGAGAAGGACCCCGAACTGCTGCGGATGATGACCGAACTGGACATCCCCTACAGCGCGTTCGTCAGCGACTACGTCATCAACGACGACTACGGCTACTTCAGGAAGATGCAGAAGCGAGGGGTGACCATCAGCAACCACACCCTCAACCACCGCTATCTGCCCGGTCTGTCGTACGCCGGGCAGAAGAAGGAGATCTGCGGCCAGCAGGAGAAGATCCTCAAGCACTACGGGAAGCGGCCGACCCTCTTCCGCCCGCCCTACGGCAACTACAACCGCGACACCCTGGTCGCCGCCAAGTCCTGCGGCATCACCGCCGTACCCCTGTGGACCGCCGAGGCCTTCCCCGGCCACATGGAGTGGCGCGAGTGGGACCGGGACCTGCACCCCGGCGACATCGTCCTCACCCACTTCCGGGGCAAGGGCGACTGGAAGGGCTCGATGCCCGACATGGTCCGCCGGGTCATGAAGACCATCACGGACAAGGGGTACGCGGTGGCGAAGCTGGAGGACTACGTCTGACCCGCACCCCTCCCACGTACGTCCCGCGAACGCGCGCTCAGCCCCTGCCGAGCGCGCGTTCGCCGTTCCCGGAACACCGCGTCCCACCTCCGCGTTGTGCCGGTGGGCGACCCGGGAGCCCGAGGGGGACGGCGAGCCGCCAGGACCGTCACCGGGGTGGCGCGCGGGTGGTGAATTGGCACTCCGCTTGACCGAGTGCTAATCGCGGTCATAGTCTCGGTTCTGGCACTCCCCCAGGGAGAGTGCCAGCATCACCGCGCGACAGGGCAGGTCCGGCACCCGCGACGACGGATCGGTCCGATCGCCACCCACAGACTGTTAAACCCCGTGAGATCTCCGAAGGGGGAGACCGGATCGTGTCGACCACCAGCTCCAAGGTTGCGATCAAGCCGCTCGAGGACCGCATCGTGGTCCAGCCGCTCGACGCCGAGCAGACCACCGCTTCCGGCCTGGTCATTCCGGACACCGCGAAGGAGAAGCCCCAGGAGGGCGTCGTCCTCGCCGTCGGTCCGGGCCGCTTCGAGAACGGCGAGCGGCTTCCGCTCGACGTCAAGGCCGGCGACGTCGTCCTGTACAGCAAGTACGGCGGCACCGAGGTGAAGTACAACGGCGAGGAGTACCTCGTCCTCTCGGCCCGCGACGTCCTCGCGATCATCGAGAAGTAAGTCACCCACGTCTGCTTGTGTTCTGCGCCCCTGGCCCCCTGCGTAACAACTAGCCGGGCGGCGAGGGGCGCAGTTCGTTTTGAGAGGGAAAAGAACAGCCCATGGCGAAGATTCTGAAGTTCGACGAGGACGCCCGTCGCGCCCTTGAGCGCGGCGTCAACAAGCTTGCCGACACCGTCAAGGTGACGATCGGCCCCAAGGGCCGCAACGTCGTCATCGACAAGAAGTTCGGCGCGCCCACCATCACCAACGACGGTGTCACCATCGCCCGCGAGGTCGAGCTCGACGACGCCTACGAGAACCTCGGCGCCCAGCTCGTCAAGGAGGTGGCGACCAAGACCAACGACGTAGCGGGTGACGGCACCACCACCGCGACCGTCCTGGCCCAGGCGCTCGTCCGCGAGGGCCTGCGCAACGTCGCCGCGGGCGCCTCCCCGGCCGCCCTGAAGAAGGGCATCGACGCCGCCGTCAGGGCCGTGTCCGAAGAGCTTCTCGCGACCGCCCGCCCGATCGACGACAAGTCCGACATCGCCGCCGTCGCCGCGCTCTCCGCGCAGGACACCCAGGTCGGCGAGCTCATCGCGGACGCGATGGACAAGGTCGGCAAGGACGGTGTCATCACCGTCGAGGAGTCCAACACCTTCGGTCTGGACCTGGAGTTCACCGAGGGCATGGCCTTCGACAAGGGCTACCTGTCCCCGTACATGGTGACCGACCAGGAGCGTATGGAGGCCGTCCTCGACGACCCGTACATCCTGATCCACCAGGGCAAGATCGGCTCCATCCAGGAGCTGCTCCCGCTGCTGGAGAAGGTCATCCAGGCCGGTGGCTCCAAGCCGCTCCTGATCATCGCCGAGGACGTCGAGGGCGAGGCGCTCTCCACCCTCGTCGTCAACAAGATCCGCGGCACCTTCAACGCCGTCGCGGTGAAGGCCCCCGGCTTCGGCGACCGCCGCAAGGCCATGCTCGGCGACATCGCCACCCTCACCGGTGCGACCGTCATCGCCGAGGAGGTCGGCCTCAAGCTCGACCAGGCCGGTCTGGACGTGCTCGGCACCGCCCGCCGCGTCACCGTCTCCAAGGACGACACGACCATCGTCGACGGCGGCGGCAACGGCGACGACGTCAAGGGCCGCGTCAACCAGATCAAGGCCGAGATCGAGACCACCGACTCCGACTGGGACCGCGAGAAGCTCCAGGAGCGCCTCGCGAAGCTGGCCGGCGGCGTGTGCGTCATCCGGGTCGGCGCCGCCACCGAGGTGGAGCTCAAGGAGAAGAAGCACCGCCTCGAGGACGCCATCTCCGCCACCCGCGCCGCGGTCGAGGAGGGCATCGTCTCCGGCGGTGGCTCCGCCATCGTCCACGCCGTGAAGGTCCTGGACGGCAACCTCGGCAAGACCGGCGACGAGGCCACCGGTGTCGCGGTCGTCCGCCGCGCCGCCGTCGAGCCGCTGCGCTGGATCGCCGAGAACGCCGGCCTGGAGGGCTACGTCATCACCTCCAAGGTCGCCGACCTCGACAAGGGCCAGGGCTTCAACGCCGCCACCGGCGAGTACGGCGACCTGGTCAAGGCCGGCGTCATCGACCCGGTCAAGGTCACCCGCTCCGCCCTGGAGAACGCCGCGTCCATCGCGTCGCTGCTGCTCACGACCGAGACCCTGGTCGTCGAGAAGCCGGCCGAGGAAGAGGCCGACGCCGGTCACGGCGGCCACGGCCACTCCCACTAGTACCGCCCGTTCCGTCCGGCCGCTCCCTTCGGAGCGCCGTTCGGAACGCCCGAGGCCCGGTGCCCCCGTCGCGGGGGCACCGGGCCTCGGCGCGTGTCAGCGACCCGGGCAGGTCTACCGGGGGCCGTACGCGCGCCCCGTACGCGAGGTGACCCCGCCCAGCAGTCTGCGCGGGGTCACCTTCGCCAGCCCCATCAGCGCCTTGTAGCGCGGGTCCGGGATCGACACCGCCTTGCCCCGGGCCAGGTCCGCCAGCGCCGACGTCACCAGCTTGTCCGCGTCCAGCCACATCCAGCCCGGGATGTTGTCCGTGCCCATCCCGGCCCGCTCGTGGAACTCCGTCCGCACGAACCCGGGGCACAGCGCCATCAGCCGCACCCCCGACCCGTCCAGGTCCTTCGCCACGCCGTGGGTGAACTGCACGACCCACGCCTTGGACGCCCCGTACGTACCGCGCGGCACGAACGCCGCGACGGACGCCACGTTGATCACCCCGCCCCGGCCGCGCTCCCTCATCCCCGTGACGGCCGCGGCGGTCAGCCGGAGCACGGCCTCGCAGTGCACCTTCAGCATCGTCAGCTCATCGGCCATGGACACCTCCAGGAAGCGCCCCTTGTTGCCGAATCCGGCGTTGTTGACCAGCAGGTCGACCGGGTGTCTGCGGTCTCCGAGCCGCTTCACGACCGCCTCGATCCCGCTGTCCGTGGACAGGTCGGCGGAGAGCACCTCGGCCTCGATGCCGTGCCGGTCGTGCAGTTCGGTGGCCTGCTCGCGCAGCCGCGCGGTGTCCCGCGCCACCAGCACCAGGTTGTGCCCCTGGGCCGCGAGCCGCCGCGCGAACGCGGCCCCGATACCCGCCGTCGCGCCCGTGATCAGTGCAGTCGTCATACGCGGCACGTTAGTGCCCCGGACGTTCCGGCGGCCCACCCGCCCGCCGCCTCGTCCCCCCGGTGACCCGCGGCGCGCCGGGGCTGCCGCGGGCGGGGGAGCGACGCAGGCGGCGCCGGGGCGTCACCCCTGGGCGGCCGTGTACTCCCGGGCCTTGCGCAGCGCCTCGGGGTGCAGCGCCTCCCCGGCGGCCAGCAGCGCGGGCAGCAGCGTCCGCTCGGTCGTCACGGCCCGGAACTGGAGGGCCGCCGTGACCTCGTGGTCCGGCCGGTGCACGATCTCGATCGGGTCCCCGGAGCGGACCACGCCCGGCCGGATGACGCGCAGATAGGCGCCGGTCACGGCTTCCTGCGTGAACCGGCGGACCCACCCCTTCTCCCCGAGGTGACCGGCGAACGTCCGGCACGGGACGCGGCCCGAGGTCACCTCCAGCACCAGCTCCCCGCCCACCTGCCAGCGTTCGCCTATCCGGGCGTTGCTCACGTCGAGGCCCTGGGTGGTGAAGTTCTCGCCGAACGAGCCGTTGGCCAGCGTCCGGCCGCCCAGCTCCCGCTCCCAGGCGTCCAGCTCCTCCCGGGCGAAGGCGTAGACCGCCTGGTCGCTGCCGCCGTGGTGGCGCAGGTCGCACACCGCGTCCCCGGCGACCCCGCTGCCGCCGGTGCCCTTGGGGCCGGGGTCGCGGACCTCGACGGGGCCCGGCGCCGGTCGCTTGTCGATCCCGGTGAGGCCGCCGGGGCCGTCGGTGTGCGCGGAGGGACGGGGGAGCCCGGTGTTCACGGTCAGCAGCTTCATACGGTCACGCTAACGGCTCCGACGCCCCTTTACTCAAAGAACCTGATCATTAATTCGCCCCGCACCCAAGAACCTCTTATGGTGGTGGGGTGATCGAAGCCCGCCACCTCCGTGTCCTGCGCGCCGTCGCCGCCACCGGCTCGTTCTCCGCCGCCGCCCGTGAACTGGGCTGCACCCAGCCCGCGGTCAGCCAGCAGATGAAGGCCCTGGAGTCCTCGGCGGGCACCACGCTGCTGATCCGCACCGGGCGCGAGATGCGCCTGACCCAGGCGGGCGAGGCGCTGGTCCGGCACGCCTCCGGCATCCTCGCGGGGCTGACCGCCGCCGAGGAGGAGGTCGCCGCCATCGCCGGACTGCGGGCCGGCCGGGTCCGCCTGGTCTCCTTCCCGAGCGGCAGCTCCACCCTGGTCCCCGGCGCGCTGGCGGCCCTGCGCGCCGAACACCCCGGCACCCGCGTCTCCCTGGTCGAGGCCGAGCCGCCACGCTCGGTGGACCTGTTGCGCGAGGGCGACTGCGACATCGCGCTGGCGTTCCGCTACGGGGCCACCGGCGGCGAATGGGACGACCTGGTGGTCCGGCCGCTGCTCACCGACCGGCTGATCGGCCTGGTCCCCGCGGGGCACCGGCTGACGGACGCCCCGGAGGTGTCCGTCGGT
The DNA here is from genome assembly GCF_044767975.1 of Streptomyces sp. NPDC101181. NCBI lineage: Bacteria > Bacillati > Actinomycetota > Actinomycetes > Kitasatosporales > Streptomycetaceae > Streptomyces > Streptomyces sp. NPDC101181. The sequence continues at coordinate 567,993 of NZ_JBIWOX010000002.1, forward strand.
GAACTGGCCGACGAGTCGTGGATCGCGGGCTGCCCGCGCTGCCGCCGTCAGCTCGTGGAGGTCTGCGAGGAGTCCGGCTTCACCCCGCGCATCGACTTCGCCACCGACGACTACCCGGCGGTGATGGGCCTGGTCGGGGCCGGGCTCGGGGTGGCGGTGCTGCCGGAGCTGGCCGTCGAGTCGGTCCGCCCCAAGGGGGTCAGGACCCTCGCTGTCGAGCCCGCGATCGAGCGGGAGATCGTGGCGCTCACCCTCCCGGACCTGGCCCGGGTCCCGGCGGTGGCGGCCACCCTGGACCAGCTGTCCCGGACGGCCGCCCGCTGAGCACACACGTGTGCCCGGTCCGGTCGGCCGGAGACCCGGAGCCGGATGGCTGACGTTATTGAAGAAACGTTTCTGCGATCGGTGCTGCCGGGTGGGTGTCAGGTACCGCCGGGGCCGCCGGCGGCGCCCGAGGGGGACGCGCTGATCAGCCGGTTCCTGGCCCGGCCCATCAGCTCCTCGCGCTCGTCCTCCGTCAGGCCGCCCCACACCCCGTAGGGCTCTCGCACGGCCAGGGCGTGCGCCGCGCACTCGGCGCGTACCGGACACCGCATGCACACCTCCTTCGCGGAGGTCTCGCGGGCGCTGCGGGCCGCGCCGCGCTCCCCTTCGGGATGGAAGAACAGGGAACTGTCCACGCCTCGGCAGGCGGCGAGCAGCTGCCAGTCCCACAGGTCTGCGTTGGGTCCGGGAAGGCGGGAGAAATCTGCCATTGCTTGTCCCCTCGGAGCTGTGCTGCGTCGTGAGCGGCGTCCTCGACCGTCGGGATCAACGGCCCTCTCTGATCGACCGTCGGTGATCGGTGTGACCGGAGTCTCGACCGTACATCTACGGTGCTAGTAGATGTAAATATGACTGATTGCGAATCTAGCCACAGACACCCTCGAAAGGGAAGAAATAGTGCCAAATAGGGCACGCAGGGGAGTGAAGAAGTGGTTGACGGGTGAATCAGCCGTGCCGTTCTCCTCCGTATCCGGCCCTTCACGTAGAGTGCCGAACCCGACGGTCCGACCCGTAACTCTTTCGAGTGACCATCGTTAAGAGAGCGGATGCGGTTGACGGAGAACGAGCTCGGGCACATGTCCGAGGGGGTCGACCGCACAGGTGACGACTTGTATCAGCCTGGAGGCTCAAGGTGACGCGCATCAGCTGCGGAGGACGGTCATGACATCCGTCCTCGTCTGCGACGACTCCCCGCTTGCCCGAGAAGCGCTCCGTCGCGCGGTGGCCACCGTGCCCGGCGTCGAGCGGGTGACGACGGCGGCCAACGGCGAGGAAGTCCTCCGCCGCTGGGGTGCCGATCGTTCGGATCTGATTCTGATGGACGTACGCATGCCCGGCCTGGGGGGTGTGGAGACCGTCCGGCGGCTGCTCTCCGCCGACCCCGGCGCCCGGATCATCATGCTGACCGTCGCCGAGGACCTGGACGGCGTCGCGCTCGCGGTCGCCGCCGGAGCCCGCGGCTATCTGCACAAGGACGCGTCCCGCGCCGAGCTGCGGGCCACCGTCACCCAGGCGCTGGCCGACCCGACGTGGCGGCTCGCCCCGCGCCGGCTGCGGTCCGCCGAGATGGGCGCGGCCCCCACGCTCACCGCGCGGGAGATCCAGGTGCTCGAAGGCATGAGCCACGGCCGCTCCAACGCGGAGATCGGCCGGGAGCTGTTCCTCTCCGAGGACACCGTCAAGACGCACGCCCGGCGGCTGTTCAAGAAGCTCGGCGCCTCGGACCGCGCCCACGCGGTGGCCCTCGGATTCCGCTGGGGCCTGGTCCGCTGACGGCACCCCCAGGGCCCGTCCGCGCTCCGGCGGACGGGGGCGGGGAGCCGGGCCACCGGCTCCACACCCCGTATCCGGGCGGCCCCCAGCGGCGCCATGTGACGCTTCCCGGCCGATGACGCATCCTTGAGTCGTGGAGTTCCTCGGGAACGATTCGGTCGAGCGGAAGGGGAGGGCGCAGGAGATGACATCCGGCGCACCCGCTCATAACGCTTCGGTGCACAACTCGGGACGCGGTGCAGCGGACCGGGTGGCATCAGGGCACCATGGTTCGATGCGCGATGACGAAACCACGGTGATCGGTGCCCTGGTGCATCGCGCCGTCGACGGAGACGCGCAGGCCACCCACGATCTGCTGGCCCACGTCCACCCCCTCGCCCTGCGCTACTGCCGCTCCCGGCTCAACCGGCTGCCCGGTGACGCCCGCCACTTCGTGGAGGACCTCGCGCAGGAGGTCTGCGTCGCCGTGCTGATGGCGCTGCCGCGCTACCGGGACACCGGACGCCCCTTCGAGGCCTTCGTGTTCGCCATCGCCGGGCACAAGGTCGCAGACCTCCAGCGCGCCGCGATGCGCCACCCCGGCTCGACCGCTGTCCCCTCCGACGAGATGCCGGAGCGGCCCGACGACTCCCTCGGCCCCGAGGAGCGCGCCCTGCTCAGCAGCGACGCCGCCTGGGCCAAGAAGCTGCTCGCCAACCTCCCCGAGAGTCAGCGCGAACTGCTGGTGCTGCGGGTGGCGGTCGGGCTGACGGCGGAGGAGACCGGGCGGATGCTCGGCATGTCCCCGGGTGCGGTCCGGGTCGCCCAGCACCGTGCGCTCAGCAGACTGCGGGCGCTCGCCGAGCAGTAGGGTCCGGAGCGGGAACTGCGGCCGATCATTTCGGGTGAAGCTACAGAACAGCCAAGTGATCTTGATCGTGGAATGAGACACCCGCAGAGGCCGTTAGCATGGACATCCGCACCGATCAAGGCCATTTGGGGAAGGTGTCATGACTGCAAACGTCGACGGAGTGCCCGAGAAATTCGCGACGCTCGGGCTGACATACGACGACGTGCTGCTCCTGCCGGGCGCGTCCGACATGGCGCCCGACCAGATCGACACCTCCTCGCACGTCTCGAAGAACGTCAAGGTGAACATCCCGCTGCTCTCCGCGGCGATGGACAAGGTCACCGAGTCCCGCATGGCCATCGCCATGGCGCGGCAGGGCGGCGCGGGCGTGCTGCACCGCAACCTCTCCATCGCCGACCAGGCCAACCAGGTCGACCTGGTCAAGCGCTCCGAGTCCGGCATGGTCACCGACCCGATCACGGTGCACCCCGACGCGACGCTCGCCGAGGCCAACGACCTCTGCGCCAAGTTCCGCATCAGCGGGGTCCCGGTCACCGACGCCGCGGGCAAGCTGCTCGGCATCGTCACCAACCGCGACATGGCCTTCGAGCCGGACCGTACGCGCCAGGTCCGCGAGGTCATGACGCCGATGCCGCTGGTCACCGGCAAGGTCGGCATCTCCGGTGTGGACGCCATGGAGCTGCTGCGCCGCCACAAGATCGAGAAGCTGCCCCTGGTGGACGAGGCCGGACTCCTCAAGGGCCTCATCACCGTCAAGGACTTCGTCAAGGCCGAGAAGTACCCGAACGCGGCCAAGGACCGGGACGGGCGGCTCATCGTCGGCGCCGCGGTCGGCGTGGCGGGCGACGCCTACGAGCGCGCCCAGGCCCTGATCGAGGCGGGCGTCGACTTCATCGTCGTCGACACCGCCCACGGCCACTCGCGGCTGGTCGGCGACATGGTCGCCAAGATCAAGTCCAACGGCGCGGTCGACGTCATCGGCGGCAACATCGCCACCCGCGACGGAGCCCAGGCTTTGATCGACGCGGGCGTCGACGGCATCAAGGTCGGCGTCGGCCCCGGTTCCATCTGCACCACCCGCGTCGTCGCGGGCATCGGCGTCCCGCAGGTCACCGCGATCTACGAGGCGTCCCTCGCCGCCAAGGCGGCCGGGGTCCCGGTCATCGGCGACGGCGGCCTCCAGTACAGCGGGGACATCGCCAAGGCCCTGGTGGCGGGCGCGGACACGGTGATGCTCGGCTCGCTGCTGGCGGGCTGCGAGGAGTCCCCGGGCGAGCTGATGTTCATCAACGGCAAGCAGTTCAAGTCCTACCGCGGCATGGGCTCGCTCGCCGCGATGCAGACCCGCGGCGACCGCAAGTCCTTCTCCAAGGACCGCTACTTCCAGGAGGGCGTCGCCTCCGACGAGAAGCTGGTGCCCGAGGGCATCGAGGGCCAGGTCCCCTACCGGGGTCCGCTCTCCGCCGTCGTCCACCAGCTCACCGGCGGTCTGCGCCAGTCGATGTTCTACGTCGGCGGCCGCACCGTTCCCGAGCTCCAGGACAACGGCCGCTTCGTCCGGATCACCTCGGCGGGCCTCAAGGAGAGCCACCCGCACGACATCCAGATGACGGTCGAGGCGCCGAACTACAGCAGGAAGTGACGCGCCACCGGAGGTGAGGGGCGGCACCGGGATCGGTCCGGTGCCGCCCCTGCCGTGTGTCGGGGATACTGGTCAGCGCAGACGTAGAGGGAAAGGCCACACATCGTGACTGAGATCGAGATCGGGCGCGGCAAGCGCGGCCGCCGGGCTTACGCATTCGACGACATCGCCGTCGTGCCGAGCCGCCGCACCCGTGACCCGAAGGAGGTCTCGATCGCCTGGCAGATCGACGCCTACCGCTTCGAGCTGCCGTTCCTGGCCGCTCCCATGGACTCCGTGGTCTCCCCGCAGCAGGCCATCCGGATCGGTGAGCTCGGCGGCCTGGGCGTCCTCAACCTGGAAGGGCTGTGGACCCGGCACGCCGACCCGCGGCCGCTGCTGGACGAGGTCGCCCGGATGCCGGTCGAGGCCGCGACCCGCCGCCTCCAGGAGATCTACTCCGCGCCGATCCAGGAGGAGCTGATCGGGCAGCGCATCAAGGAGGTGCGCGACTCCGGTGTCGTCACCGCCGCCGCGCTCTCCCCGCAGCGCACCGCCCAGTTCTCCAAGGCCGTCGTCGACGCGGGCGTGGACATCTTCGTCATCCGCGGTACGACGGTCTCCGCCGAGCACGTCTCGGGCGCCGCCGAGCCGCTCAACCTGAAGCAGTTCATCTACGAGCTGGACGTCCCCGTCATCGTCGGCGGCTGCGCCACGTACACCGCCGCCCTGCACCTGATGCGGACCGGCGCGGCCGGGGTCCTCGTCGGTTTCGGCGGCGGCGCGGCGCACACCACGCGCAACGTCTTCGGCATCCAGGTCCCGATGGCCACCGCCGTCGCGGACGTGGCCGGGGCCCGCCGCGACTACATGGACGAGTCCGGCGGACGGTACGTGCACGTCATCGCCGACGGCGGCGTCGGCTGGTCCGGCGACCTGCCGAAGGCGATCGCCTGCGGTGCGGACGCCGTGATGATGGGCTCCCCGCTGGCCCGTGCGACGGACGCGCCGGGCCGCGGCCGCCACTGGGGCATGGAGGCGGTCCACGAGGACGTCCCGCGCGGCAAGCTGGTCGACCTCGGCACGGTCGGGACGACGGAGGAGGTCCTCACCGGCCCCTCGCACACCCCCGACGGCTCGATGAACATCTTCGGCGCCCTGCGCCGCGCGATGGCCACCACCGGCTACAGCGACCTGAAGGAGTTCCAGCGCGTCGAGGTGACGGTGGCGGACTCCCAGCACCGCCGCTGACCCGCCCGTACGGCACGCGGAAGGGCCCGGACCGTTCGCCGGTCCGGGCCCTTCCGTATGGTCCTACGGGCCGTCAGTCCGCCTTCTTGGCACCGCCGATGGCGGCGATCGGGGCGAGGGCGAGGAAGAGGTACGTCATGAAGTCGGCCTCCTCCTTCCAGACCTTCGTCACGGTGTCGAAGTGGTCGAAGAAGACCTCGGAGAAGGGGACGCCCGCCGCGTCCGCCATCACCATCGACATGCCGACGAGCTGCCCGAGGTAGACCGCGCCGAGCGAGAACAGCGCCGCCGCCGCGACGATCGCCGGATTCCGGCCACCGCTCTTGCTCGCCGCGAAGCCGGTCAGGAAGCCGACGCCGAGCGCCGCGTAGCCGATCTCGCGCTCGATGGAGCCCGACAGCACGCCGTACAGGACGCCCGCGACGAGCGCCGCGCCGAGGGCGGCCAGGACGCCGAGCGCGATGTTGTTCCGGGCCGGAGCGGGCGGCGGAGCCGGGGCGAAGGGCGCGCCGCCGTACGGTCCGGGTTGCGGGCCCTGGCCCGCGAAGGGGTTGCCGGTCGCCGGGGGCTGGCCGTACGGGCTGCCGGTCGGGGCGGCGGGCTGCCCCGGCTGGTTCGCGTACGGGTTGCCTTCCGGAGGCCTGCCGCCGTAGGGCTGCTGAGGCTGGTCGGACGGTGGCACGGGATGGCTCACGGTGTAACTCCCCCGGGGACGGATGCGTACGGCGGTGTCCTTGGGACGGTTGCGTACGACTGTGCTGGATGCGCACGTCTGTGCGCTCTGCGACGCCGCACAGTAGCAGGACGCCCCGGAACCGGTCACCGGAGACGGACCGTGTGGTCCGCCCCGGGTCAGAGCCGGTGCGCGGCGCCCGCCGGGGTGGCTCCGCGGGTGTCCAGGAGCAGCTGGGCCTTGACCGCGAGGCCCTGGAGGTCGTAGGTGCGGTGCTGCTGGAGCAGGACGGTCAGGTCGGCCGCGGCGGCCGCCTCGTAGAGCGAGTCCGCGCGGGGGACGGGACGCTCGCGGACCCGCCAGTCCAGGACGTGCGGGTCGTGGAAGCCGATCTGGGCGCCCATGTCCATCAGCCGGGTGGCGATCTCCCGGGCGGGGGCGGCCTCCTGGTCGGCGGTGTCCGGCTTGTAGGTGACGCCGAGCAGCAGGACGCGCGCTCCCCGGACGGATTTTCCGTGCTCGTTCAGCAGGGTGGCGCAGCGCTGGATGACGTAGCTGGGCATCCGTTCGTTGATCTCCTGCGCCACCGAGACCATCCGCAGCGGGGGGCCGGGGGTGCGGGTGCCGTAGGGGAGGCAGCCGGGGTCCACCGGGACGCCGTGGCCGCCGACGCCGGGCCCGGGGCGGAAGGGCTGGAAGCCGAAGGGCTTGGTCTCGGCGCACCGGATGACGTCCCACAGATCGACGCCGAGGTCGTGGCAGGCCACCGCCATCTCGTTGACCAGGGCGATGTTGACGTGCCGGAAGTTGGTCTCCAGCACCTTGGTCATCTCCGCCTCGCGCGGCCCCCGGGCCCGGACGACCTTGTCGGCGAGCCGTCCGTAGAAGGCGGCGGCCGACTCGGTGCAGGCGGGGGTGAGGCCGCCGATGACCTTGGGGGTGGAGGCGTAGGTGTGGCCGCGGTTGCCGGGGTCGAGCCGGCTGGGGGAGCAGGCGAGGTGGAAGTCGCGTCCGGCGACGAGCCCGGAGCCCTCTTCGAGCAGGGGGCGCAGGACGTTCTCGGTGGTGCCGGGCGGTACGGCGGACTCCAGCAGCACCGTGGTGTGCGGGCGCAGCCGGGCGGCCAGCGCGCGGGCGGCGTCGCGCAGGGCGGTGAGGTCGACGGTGCGGTCGGGGCCGAGGGGGGTGGGGGCGCAGATCACGGCGGTACGGACCCGGCCCAGCTCGGCGGCGCTGGTGGTGGGGCGGAAGCCGCCGGAGAGCATCCGGCGGACCTCGGACGCGGTGAGGGTGCCCTCGACCGGGCTGCGGCCCGCTCTCAGCTCCGCGTAGGGGCGTGGATCGGGGTCGTAGCCGATGGTGTCGATGCCGGCGGCCACGGCGGCCTGGGCGAGAGGCAGGCCGAGGTGACCGAGTCCGATGACGGCGAGGTCCGCGGGCATACGGGAAGACCCCCTAAATGCGGAGAGCGAAGAGCGCAACTGCTGTGGACAGTGCTATGTCAGACTAGGCGTAAATATGACCTATATGTCGCATTCTGTGATTCCCGACGTCCGGGTGTTGTCCACAGGCGGTGGCTGAACTCGGGGAGCGCGGACAGAATCGAGGGGTGGACACGGGTGGCCGGCCCCTCGGCCGGGTGGCACTCCCGCGTCCGACCACCCCGACCCACCGGGAGGCAGCAGTGAGGACAGCGACACTGGGACCCGCCGAGCGCACCGCCGCGCTCGCCGCCATGGCCGAGCGCGAACTGGACGTGCTGGTCGTGGGGGCGGGCGTGGTCGGAGCGGGCACAGCCCTGGACGCCGCCACCAGAGGACTCGCGACCGGCCTGGTCGAGGCGCGCGACTGGGCGTCGGGCACGTCGAGCAGGTCGAGCAAGCTGATCCACGGCGGGCTGCGCTATCTGGAGATGCTCGACTTCGCCCTGGTCCGGGAGGCGCTGAAGGAGCGCGGACTCCTGCTGGAGCGGCTCGCCCCGCATCTGGTGAAGCCCGTCCCCTTCCTCTACCCCTTGCAGCACAAGGGGTGGGAGCGGCTGTACGCGGGCTCCGGCGTCGCGCTCTACGACGCCATGTCGGTCTCCTCGGGCCACGGCCGGGGCCTGCCCGTCCACCGCCACCTCTCCCGCAAGCGCGCCCTGCGCGTCGCCCCCGCGCTGAAGAAGGACGCCCTGGTCGGCGCCTTGCAGTACTACGACGCCCAGATGGACGACGCCCGCTTCGTCACCGAGCTGGTCCGCACCGCCGCCTCCTACGGGGCCCAGGTCGCCAACGGGGCCCGGGTGACCGGCTTCCTCCGCGAGGGCGAGCGGGTCGTCGGCGCACGGGTGCAGGACGTCGAGAGCGCCGAGGAGTACGAGGTCCGGGCCAAGCAGGTGGTCAACGCGACCGGCGTCTGGACCGACGACACCCAGGGGCTCATCGGGGAGCGCGGGCAGTTCCACGTCCGGGCCTCCAAGGGCATCCACCTCGTCGTTCCCAAGGACCGCATCCACTCCTCCACCGGCCTGATCCTGCGCACCGAGAAGTCCGTCCTCTTCGTCATCCCCTGGGGCAGGCACTGGATCATCGGCACCACGGACACCGACTGGGACCTGGACAAGGCCCACCCGGCCGCCTCCAGCGCCGACATCGACTACCTCCTCCAGCACGTGAACTCCGTCCTCAACACCCCGCTGACCAGGGACGACGTCCAGGGCGTCTACGCCGGACTGCGGCCCCTGCTGGCCGGTGAGTCGGACGCCACCAGCAAGCTGTCGCGCGAGCACACCGTCGCCCACCCCGCCCCCGGCCTGGTCGTCGTGGCGGGCGGCAAGTACACGACGTACCGGGTGATGGCCAAGGACGCGGTGGACGAGGCGGTGCACGGCCTGGACCAGCGGGTCGCCGCCAGCGTCACCGAGGACATCCCCCTGCTCGGCGCCGAGGGGTACAAAGCCCTGTGGAACGCCCGCGCCCGGATCGCGGGCCGGACCGGGCTCCACGTCGCCCGGGTGGAGCATCTGCTCAACCGGTACGGCTCCATGGCGGAGGAGCTTCTGGACCTGATCCTGGCCGACCCCACCCTGGGCGAGCCGCTGCCCGCCGCCGACGACTACCTGCGCGCGGAGATCGTCTACGCCGCCTCGCACGAGGGCGCCCGGCACCTGGACGACGTGCTCACCCGGCGCACCCGGATCTCCATCGAGACCTTCGACCGGGGCACCCGCAGCGCCCGGCTCTGCGCCGAACTGATGGCGCCGGTGCTCGGCTGGGACAAGGACCATGTCGACCGGGAGGTCCAGCACTACGAGAAGCGGGTCGAGGCCGAGCGCGAGTCGCAGCGGCAGCCGGACGACCTGACGGCGGACGCGGCCCGGCTCGGTGCGCCGGACATCGTGGCCATCTGACGGGGCGGGTGAGAGGGGGGCCGGTCATCCCGGGCCCCGGGGCGGTCACCCCCGGTCTCGGGTCCGGTCATCCCGGGTCTCGGGGGCGGTCATCCCCGGCCCGGGGGCGGGAGTTGGCGCCGGGGCGCCCGGACCCGGGGCGAGGGCCGGGGCGGGCGGCCCTGGACGGGGAGGCGGGGTTGGTAGGAGGCTGTGAGGGTGCGGTGTGGTTCGCTGGGCAGACGCACGGCCGTTGACAGGGCAGACGGGTGACGGGCGGACGGAGGACCCGCCGAGAACTTCCGGGAACGGCCGACGGTGCTTCAGGCGTCGACAGGGTGAGGGTTCTTCCCCTGCCGGGCCGCGTCGCGGCGGACCCCGGACCCGGCACCAGGACCGGTCCCGGGGTGAGGGACAATGAACGCTCTGCCAGGGCGGGTTGATCGCAGAGGGGACGCATGTCGGAGGCGGAGCAGGCACGGGAGCCCCAAGGGGACAAGGGCGGTCGTCTTCTCGCGGGGCGTTACCGGCTCGGTGAGGTGCTCGGCCGGGGCGGCATGGGCACGGTCTGGCGCGCCGACGACGAGACGCTCGGCCGTACCGTCGCGGTCAAGGAGCTGCGGTTCCCGTCGGCCATCGAGGAGGACGAGAAGCGTCGGCTGATCACGCGCACCCTGCGGGAGGCCAAGGCGATCGCGCGGATCCGCAACAACAGCGCGGTCACCGTCTACGACGTGGTCGACGAGGACGACCGCCCGTGGATCGTCATGGAGCTCATCGAGGGCAAGTCGCTGGCCGAGGCGATCCGCGAGGACGGCACGCTGACGCCGAAGCGCGCCGCCGAGGTCGGGCTGGCCATCCTCGACGTGCTGCGCTCGGCGCACCGGGAGGGCATCCTCCACCGCGATGTGAAGCCGTCCAACGTGCTGATCTCCGAGGACGGGCGCGTCGTGCTCACCGACTTCGGCATCGCGCAGGTCGAGGGCGACCCCTCGGTCACCTCCACCGGCATGCTCGTCGGCGCCCCCTCGTACATCTCGCCGGAGCGGGCCCGCGGCCACAAGCCGGGGCCGCCCGCCGACCTGTGGTCGCTCGGCGGACTGCTGTACGCGAGCGTCGAGGGCTGCCCGCCGTACGACAAGGGCTCGGCCATCGCCACCCTCACAGCCGTGATGACCGAACCGCTCGACCCGCCGAAGAACGCCGGTCCGCTCACCGAGGTCATCTACGGGCTGCTCGACCGGGACCCCGAACAGCGGCTCGACGACGCGGGCGCGCGGGCCCTGTTGAACAAGGTGATCAGGGCCCCCGAGACCCCCGCCCCGGCGCCCGTGGACTCCACCCAGCTCATGTCCCTGCCGCCCACGCCGCCCGCGGGCCCGCTCGCCAAGAGGCCCGCCAAGGCGGCCAAGGCCCCGAAGCCGCCCAGGCAGTCCACCGCGGCCGGGGAGTCCGGCGAGAGCGCGCGCGACCGGCTGCGCGGAGCCCTGCGCTCCGTCCGCAACGCGAAGGCGGCTCCGGCCGCCGGGGCCGCCGGGGCCGCGGGTGCGGCAGCCGCGACGGGCTCTCCGGCGGCCGCGGCGACCGGTTCGCCCGCCGTACCGCCCAAGCCCGCCTCCCCGCCCGGTCCGTCCGCCCCGGGCGGGCCGAAGGACCGGACCGCCGCCGGTGCGGGTTCCGGTGCCGCGGGGGCGAAGGACCGGACCACCTCGGGTGTTTCAGGTACCTCCGGGGCCTCCGGGACGAAGACGGAGAAGGCCGGCGGGGCCGGTGCTGCCGGTGCGAACGGATCCGGGAACGGCGCGACCTCCGTCGCCACCGCGAAGGCCCCCGCCGGAGCCTCGCGGTCCGCGACGGCGGCGCACGCCTCCGTGCCCGGTCAGCGGCCGCCGTCCGGCGCGGCCGCCCCGCGCGCCTCGATCACCGACGTGGTGCCCCGCCGCACCCTCGTCATCATCGCGGCCGTCGTCGCGCTGGCGATCCTGGGCACGATCCTCGCGATCGCCCTCGGCGGGGACAGCACGGACAAGGGCGGTAAGGACGGCACCGCGGCGTCGGCCGGAGCCTCGGGCGGCGACGACAAGCAGGGCGGCGACACGGGCGGCGGGCCGGGCGGCGAGAAGGACGACGGCCAGAAGGAGGGCCAGGGTTCGGACGACGGCCAGGCCTCCGCGGACCCGTCCGGCGACGCCTCGGGCGATCCGTCGAAGGAGCCGGAGGACCCGGCGTCCGGCGATCCGGGCGGCAGCGGCGACGAGTTGCCCGACGGGTACGCGGAGGTCACCGACGACCGCTTCCGCTTCACCATGGCGATGCCGGACGACTTCCAGCGCACCGCCATAGCGGGCGCCAACTCCGGCGGCATCTACAACGCCGAGCGCGGCGGCTTCCCCCGGGTCCAGGTCGACTTCACCAACTCGCCCAAGGACGACGCCGCCGCCGCCTGGCGCGGGGCCGTCGGCAGCGCGAAGCTCCTCAGCGACGGCTACCAGCACGGCGGCATAGAGAAGGTCGAGTACAACGGCTATCCGACCGTCGCCGACTGGACCTTCGAGCGCGACCACGACGGCGTCCGGGTCAAGGTGCTGAACCGCGGCTTCAAGGTCGACGCCCAGCGCGGCTACTCCATCATGATCAGCTGCAAGGCCGACGAGTGGGACGACGACGGGTGCCGGACGCTGCGGGAGACCGCGTTCGGAACGTTCAAGCCCGCGGGCTGAAACGGCAAGCGGGCGGGCCAGGTTGGTGCGACCCGGCGCGTGGATCGGCGTTGCCACGTATCGTAAGACGTCGGAGACCGTACGCAGCCGGAACAGTTGGCCAATTGCCCGCCAAATGACCGTAACTGACGGATTCGTGCGGTCCTGATGACCGGGGGACAGCGCGCTCTGGGGAGGTGTCGTGGACGACTACGCGGGTCGGGTGCTCGCCGACCGCTACCGCCTGCCGCTGCCCCCGTCCGACGGGTACGAACTGATCGTCACCCGGGCGTTCGACACCTACAGCGGCCAGGAAGTCCTGGTCCGCCAGGTGCCGTTGCCGGAGATCGTGGACGCGGAGGTGCTGGACGCCGACGGACTGTCCCCGGCGTCCGGGCGCACCATGGGGCGGGCCGTCCGCCGCAGCACCGACCCCGCGGTCCGGCGGGCGATCGAGGCCGCGCAGGCGGCGGCCCAGGTGCCCGACCACCCCCGGCTCGACCAGGTCTTCGACGTGTTTGCCGAGGCCGGTTCGCTGTGGATCGTCAGCGAACTGGTCGCTGCCCGACCGCTGTCCGCGCTCCTCGCCGAGCGCCCCCTCAACCCGTACCGGGCCGCCGAGATCGGCTCCGACGTGCTGACCGCGCTGCGGGTGCTGCACGCCCACGGCTGGACCCACCGCAACATCACCGTCCACACCGTCCTGGTCTGCGACGACGGCCGCGTCATGCTGACGGGCCTCGCGGCGGGCGCCGCCGAGGAGGCGCTCTGCGGTTACGCTACCGCCCCGCTGCCCGACGCCGAACCCGACGCCGAAGCAGGATCCGACCCGGGTGCCGGTCCGGAGTTCGGCCCCGCGGACGAGCCGGTGGACGAACTGGCGGGCGAACCGGTCGACGAGCCGGGGGGCGTTCCGACGGTCGGGCCCGCGACCCGGGGTGTCCCGGCGGTCGAGGCGGCCCCGCCGAGGTACGGGGGCCTCAGCGATGCCTACGCGCTTCCGCCGGTCGGCGCCGACGAGGTCCGCGGCGACGGGCGCGGACCGCTCGTCCCACCGCTGCCGCAGGGCTACGCGCCGCAGTACCCCCAGGGGCCGTACAGCGCGCGGGCCCCGTGGGAGCCGCACGACCACGAGCCGTACGAGACGCGGGAGCTGACCGAGCGGCAGGAGACGTACGCGCCACGGGAGACGTACGACGGGCGGCAGGAGTCGCAGGCGTCGTACGGGAGCTACGAGCCGTACGAGAGCGACGAATCCCCGGCGTCGTACGAGCCTTACGAGGGCGGTGAGTCCCCGGACTCCTACGAGCCGTACGGGACTGACGAATCCTCCGGAGCGCCCGCCGCACGCCCGGATACCTCGAACACCCCGGAGTCCCCGGGATCCCGGCAGGACGGTGCCCCGGAGGCCGGGCAGGCGATCGTTCCGCGTCCTGCCGCCCCCGCCGTCCCGTACGCCCCCGTGCCGCCGCCCGCCGAGCCGGGTGCCGGGAGCGCCGCCCAGCTGCGGGCCGCCCGAGCCGGGGCCATCGCCGCCTACCGGGCGGGGGCGCGCGCGGCCGCCCGGGTCACCGAGGACCGGCAGCAGGCCGACCGCGCGCCCGCCGACCTCACGAAGCGGCCCCCCGCCCCCGGGGCGGAGGGCGCGGGGTCAGGCAGCACGAGCAGCACGGGCACCGACGCCCCCGACGCCCCGGCCGGTGCGGACACCGGCACGGCCACACCCACCGGCACCGCCCCCGACGCGGCGTCCGCCCAGGACGCCACCGGCACCGCCCCCGACGCGGCGCCCGGCCCGCGGACCGGCGGCCCCTGGAGCCGTCCCGCCGAAGCCCCCTACCCGTACGCCTACGACGACGAGGACGACGAGGACGACGAAGAGGGGCCCCGGCCGCCCGGCCGCCGAGTCCATCTGGCCGGGACCTGGGACGACGGGCCCGGCTCCGGGCGGTCCGTGCCCGCGGGCGGCTCCGGCGCGGACGCGCTGCGGGCCGACTCCCGGCGGCCCGGACCGCCCGCCCCGGCCCCGAAGCCGGTCGGGCGCACCGCCGCGCTCCCGGTGGCCCGGACCGCGCCCCGGGCCTGGGAGGAGGCCGTCGCGGGCGGCGAGCCAATCGTCTACCGGGGCCCCGCCACCCCCCTCGCCGCCGAACGGGCGCGCCAGGCCCGGATCGCCGTCGTCGGTCCCGTCACCGAGCGGTGGGCCCCGGAACAGGCAGGGCCGGTCTACGAGAACTGGCAGCTCGCACCGCCGATCGGGCCCTCCACCGACCTGTGGGCGCTCGGCGCGCTGCTCTACCGGGCCGTCCAGGGGCACGCCCCCTACCCCGAGGAGAACGCCGCCGAGCTGGTTCAGATGGTGTGCGGCGAGCCGCCCGCCTTCGCCGAGGAGTGCGGTCCGCTGCGGCCCGTCGTCGAGTCGTTGCTGCGTCAGGACCCGACCGAGCGCCCGGACTTCGAGGAGCTGAGGGGCTGGCTGCGCTCGCTGGTGCGGTCCGCTCCGGAGCCCGAGGCGGGCGTGGACGTCGTCACGCTGCCCGCGGCCGACGCCACCCGGCTCCCCGTCGTACGCCGCCGGGGCGAGCTGGTGCGCAGGAGGCGCGGGCGTTTCGGCGGGGGCGCGGCGCAGGGCAGGCACCGCCAGGGCAAGCGGCAGCGGCCGCCGAAGCAGCGCGGCGCCGAGCGGCGGGACTGGCAGGAAGCGCTGCCGCCGCCCGGGCGGTCCGTGCGCAGGCCCGTGGAGAGCTGGGAGGAGGACCGCCGCCGCCCGGCCCGCGCCCCGCGTGAGCCCAAGGGCCCCCGGGTGCTGCGGGAGCCGCCGCGCAGGGACGACGGCACCTCCCCCCGCCGGCTGGGCCGCCTGCTGATCGTCCTGATCTTCCTGCTGATGGCCGCCGCCATCGCGTACGCGGTGATGTTCCTGCCGAAGTCCGGCGAGGAGAGCGGCGCGTCGGGTGCGCCGAGCCGGTCCGCGTCCGGGCCGCCCGCCGCCTCGGGGGCACCCCAGCCGTCCCCGTCGGCGGGGGAGAGCGGCGGCACCGGGTCCCAGCAGCCGCAGACCAGCCGTTCCGCCGCGGCGCTCGCCCCCGGCTACGCGCTCCGCAAGGACGCGGAGGGCTTCGAGGTCGGCGTACCGAAGGACTGGCAGCGCAGCCCCGCCAACGCGGACCGCCAGATCCGCTACGGCAGCGACGGGTTCACCCTGCTCGTGGTGCCCGGCCGGGACACGGTGAAGGCGGCGGGCGACGATCCACTGGCCTACCAGGCGGACAAGGAGCGTGAGCTCCAGGCGTTCCGGGATTCCAGCTGGTCCACGTCCACCGGGGTCCGCCGCGTCGACGTGGGCCGACAGGCCATGGCCGAGGGGCAGTTCACCTGGCTGGAGAGCGGTGGCCGCGAGGTGTACGCCCGCAACCTCGCGATGATCGTCAAGGGCCGCTACCACGTGATCCAGGTCATCGGCCCGGCCAACGACAGCGACCGGGTCACCGAGATCTACGAGCAGGCCATCGCCTCGTACCGGGTGAACGCCTGACGGTCCGTCACTGATCGACGCTCCGTCACTGCCCGACGCTCCGTCACCGGCCGGACCGCCCGTCACGCCTGCTGGAGCACGAGTCCGGCGGCAGCAGACTGATCGGTGGCCTCCGCCGTTGTGCGGTGCCGACAACCATCACAGTGCGGTCTCGTGGGCGATCCCCCGTATCCCCGCCGTGCCCCGCTCCGTAACCTGGCAAGCAGAGGAAACGGGGCGGGGACATCACGTGGATCGAACACAGGGCGCGGACGCGGGGCTGGTGCTGGCGGGGCGGTACCGGCTGGGCGAGGTCATCGGCCGCGGCGGCATGGGCAAGGTGTGGCGCGCCCACGACGAGATCCTGCACCGCACGGTCGCCGTCAAGGAGTTGACCGCCGGACTGTACGTCTCCGAGGCCGACCGGCTCGTCCTGCACGCCCGGACCCAGAAGGAGGCGCGGGCCGCCGCCCGCATCACGCACCCCGGCGTCGTCACGGTCCACGACGTGATCGAGTACGACCACCGCCCCTGGATCGTCATGCGGTACGTCGACGGGCCCTCGCTCGCCGACGCGGCCAAGGAGAGCGGCGAGGTCGCCCCGCGCGAGGCGGCCCGTATCGGCCTGCACGTGCTGAGCGCCCTGCGCGCCGCGCACGGGGCCGGGGTGCTGCACCGCGACGTGAAACCGGCCAACGTCCTGCTGGCGCGCGACGGGCAGGTGCTCCTCACCGACTTCGGGATCGCCGCGATCGAGGGCGACTCCACCATCACCCGCACCGGTGAACTGGTCGGCTCCATCGACTACCTGGCCCCCGAGCGGGTCCGCGGCGGCGACCCGGGCCCGGCCTCCGACCTCTGGTCGCTGGGCGCGACGCTGTACACGGCGGTCGAGGGGACCAGCCCGTTCCGCCGCGGCTCACCGATCTCCACCATGCAGGCCGTCGTCACCGATGAGCCGCCCGCGCCGGTCAACGCCGGTCCGCTCGGGGCCGTCATCACCGCGCTGCTCCGTAAGGACCCGGCCGAACGGCCGACGGCCGCCGAGACCGAACAGCTGCTGCTGGACGCGATGGAGGGCCGCGAGCCCCGCGCCGCGCAGGCCCATGTGCCCACGCAGCGGCTGCCCGAGGACGCCCGGTACCCGGCGCCGGACCCGGGCGGCCCCGACACCTCCGTACGCGGGGGCCGTTCCGGCTCCGGCGGTCCCGGGGAGCCGTCCGGCCTCACCGGCCCCGGCGGCTCCGCGTCCCGGCAGTCCGGATCGGCCTTTTCCACTTCGGCTTCCGGCACGCCGTCCGGCCCCCTGGCTCCGCACGGTTCCCTCACCCCGCCCGCCGCCTCCGCGCCCGCCGCCTCCGGCGTCCATGCCCCGGTGACGCGGCGCGCTGGGTCGCGGTGGCGCACGGTCCTCGCCGTGGTCGTAGCCGCCGCGGTCCTCGGCGGCGGGGCCGGGCTGCTCGCGATGAAGTACGGCGACGATTCGGGCGGTTCCGGCGGCACCGCGTCCCCCGGGTCCTCGGCCTCCCCGTCGCCCGGCGGCCCCGGGCAGGGGGCGACGGAGATACCCGACGGCTGGCGCCGGGTCGAGGACCCCGCGGGCTTCAGCCTCGTCGTGCCGCGGGACTGGACCCGGCAGGTGAACGACGGGCAGATCGACTACACCCCGGACGGCGGGGCGCACCGGATACGGATCAGCGTCGACCCGGACCCGGACTTCGACCACCCGTACCTGCACCTGCGGAACATGGAGGAGCAGCTCTCCGAACGGCTCCCCGGCTACCGGCGGATCGAGCTGGAGAGGAACACCTACCGCGACCGGCCCGGCGCGCGCTGGGAGTTCACCTGGAACGAGACCAAGGACCACGCGGGACCCCGGCACGGCATCGACCAGATGTACTACGGCGGCGCGGGCGGCCCAGAGTACGCGCTGTATCTGACGGCCCCGCAGGAGGGCTGGGAGACCAGCCGCGAACAGTTCGACACCATGCTGCGCAGCTGGCGCGCGCCGGACTGACCCTCCCCGGGGGTGTTCTCGTCCCGTCACGGCTCGGTATCCGGACGCCAACCCGGTGGTGCCGGGCGCCGGATGTGGATGAGGATGGCCCCATGACTGATGACGGGGGACGGGCCGACGAGCCCACCAGCTACGAACTCCGGCCGCCGATCGCACCCGTGCCCCCGGCGCGGGTGCCCACCCCCACGGTCGCCGCGACGGCCCAGGACGCGGACCCGGAGGCCGGACGGCGCGTCGGCGGACGCTACCGGCTGCTTTCCCGGCTCGGGCACGGCGGCATGGGGACGGTCTGGCGGGCTCACGACGATGTCGTCGACCGCGAGGTGGCCGTCAAGGAGCCCCGGGTGCCGGAGAATCTGGGCGAGCGAGGGCGCGAGGGGGTGCACCGGCGCATGCATCGCGAGGCGCAGTCCGCTGCCCGGATCGGCCACCCCTCGGTCGTCACGGTCCACGACGTGGTCGTCGAGGACGGGCGGCCCTGGATCGTCATGGAACTGGTGCACGGCCAGTCCCTCGGCGAACGCCTCCAGGGAGGCACCCTGGACCCGCGCGAGGTGGCCAGGATCGCCCTGCCGGTGCTGGACGCGCTCGCGGCCGCGCACGCGGAGAAGGTCCAGCACCGGGACGTCAAGCCGGACAACATCATGCTCGGCACGGGCGACCGGGTCGTCCTCACCGACTTCGGGATCGCCTACGTCGAGGGCGAGCAGCGGCTCACCGAGACCGGCGAGTTCGTCGGCTCGCCCGAGTACATCGCTCCGGAGCGGGTGCTGGGTCAGGAACCTGGCCCGGCGTCGGACCTGTGGTCGCTGGGCGTCGTGCTGTATTCGGCGGTCGAGGGGATGTCCCCGTTCCGCCGCTCGCACACCCCGGCCACCCTCCAGGCCGTGCTGCACGCCGAACCGCAGTCGCCGGCCCGGGGAGCGGGACCGTTCGGTGAACTCGTGATGCGGATGCTGCGCAAGGACCCGGCCCAGCGCCCGTCGGTGCCCGAGATCCGCCAAGCCCTCCAGCGGATCGCCGCCCCGGTGCCGGTCCCGTCGCGGAGCGCCGGGCCGGACACCGGCGGGCGACGGTGGATTCCCCCGGTGTTTCTCGGCAACCGCCCCGCTCAGCTCGCCTTCGGCGGCGGAGTGCTGGCGGTGGTGCTGGCGCTCGTCCTGCTCCTGGTCAACCCGTTCCAGGGCGACGGGCCGCCCGAGGGGTGGAAGACCCGCACGGAGACCGAGCTCCTGTCGGCGGAGGTAGCCGTGCCGGGGGACTACAAGCGGGACGAGGACGCCGAGAACGAACTCGTCTGGTACGCGGATCCCAGCGGCGTCTTCGAGATCGACTTCTGGTACCGAACGGTCGACGAGGACAGCGAGGGCCCGGGGCCCGACCCGGAGGCCCGCAAGAGGTACTACGAGAAGGGAGGGGCCGACACCACGCAGATGGACGAAGGCGCCGAGGTCACCTACGGCAAGGTCACCCATCAGGGACGTCCCGCGTTCGAGATGACCACGGACTACTTTCCCTATGGGGCCTCGTCCGACGACGAACCGGTCCGCTACCGGTTCCGGGAGCTGCTGATCCCCGGCGAGAAGAAGAGCGACCCCTACTGGCACGTCCGGGTGAGGATGCCCGCGAAGGGGCAGGCGGCAGAGGACGGGGGCACGATCTTCGACGAGGTGACAGCAGGTCTGAAGATGGACGGTGCCTGACTCCGCAGGCACGCCCGTCGGCCCCGGGGCCGCCGCATAGCCACTGATCAGGGGTTATGTCGCCAGCGATCACTGGCTTGATCGTGGCGGTGACCGGACGGCGTCGGCGGGTCCGGTGAAAAACTGTTACCGACGGGTACCCAAAGGTCCCGGCTGGACCTACTCTCGGCCTCATGACGGACTCGCAGGCGCCTGACGCCCCTCTCGGCACCAACCCCGTGGCGGTCGCCCCCGCCGGCGTGCGCACGGCCGCCGACGTGGTCACCCCCGAGGTGGTCGCCCAGCTGATCCGCGGGGTCGTCGGATCGGGGCGTACGGCCAACCACACGCCCTTCACCGGCGAGAAGCTGGCCGACCTGCCCGAGTCCACGCCCGAGGACGTCGCCACCGCCTTCGACCGGGCCCGCGCCGCGCAGCCCGCCTGGGCCGCCACCCCCGTACGGCAGCGGGCCGCGGTCCTGCTCCGCTTCCACGACCTGCTCCTCGGCCGCCAGTCCGAGGTGCTCGACCTCATCCAGCTGGAGGCCGGCAAGGCCCGCCTGCACGCCCACGAGGAGGTCCAGGCCGTCGCCGTCGCCGCCCGCCACTACGGCCGCCGGGCCGCCGCCTACCTCAAGCCCCGGCGGCACACCGGCGTCGTCCCGGTCCTGACCAAGGTCACCGAGCTGCGCCAGCCGCGCGGGGTGGTCGGCCAGATCGCCCCCTGGAACTACCCCCTCGAACTGTCCGTGGGCGACGCGCTGCCCGCGTTCGTCTCCGGCAACGCCGTCGTGATGAAGCCCGACACGGAGACCGCGCTCACCGCGCTCTGGGCCCGTGACCTGCTCGTCGAGGCCGGACTGCCCCCCGAGCTCTTCCAGGTCGTGCTGGGCGAGGGCCCGGTCGTCGGCCCGGAGATCGTCAGCCGCGCCGACTACGTCTCCTTCACCGGCTCCACCCGCACCGGCCGCGAGGTGGCCGTGGGCGCCGCCTCCCGGCTGGTGGGGGTCTCCCTGGAGCTGGGCGGCAAGAACGCCATGCTCGTCCTGGAGGACGCCGACGTGGAGAAGGCGGCCCAGGGCGCGGTCCGCGCCTGCTTCTCCTCCGCCGGACAGCTGTGCGTCTCCATCGAGCGGCTGTACGTCCACGAGTCCGTCGCCGACGAGTTCGTGCGGCGCTTCGCCACCCGGACCAGAGCCATGCGGCTCGGCAGCTCCCTCGCGTACGGCGCCGACATGGGCTCCCTCGTCGGGGAGCGCCAGCTGGAGACGGTCAGCCGGCATGTCGCCGAGGCCGTCGAGAAGGGCGCCACCCTCGTCGCGGGCGGGGTCGCACGCCCCGACATCGGCCCGCTCTTCTACGAGCCGACCATCCTGGACGGCGTCCAGGCCCCCATGGCCATCTGCACCGAGGAGACCTTCGGACCGGTCGTCGCCGTCTACCGGTTCACCGACGAGGACGAGGTGATCGCCCTCGCCAACGCCACGCCCTACGGCCTCAACTCCAGCGTCTGGACCACCGACTCCGGGCGCGGCCACCGGATCGCCGCCCGGCTGCGCACCGGCACCGTCAACATCAACGAGGGGTACGCCCCCGCCTACGGCAGCGTCCAGTCCCCGATGGGCGGCATGAAGGACTCCGGTCTCGGACGGCGGCACGGCTCCGAGGGGATCCTCAAGTACACCGAGGCCCAGACCGTCGCCCAGCAGCGGCTGCTCCCGCTCGCCCCGTCCTTGGGCATGGACGACGAGAAGTACGCCGCGCTCATGACCCGCGGCCTCCAGGCGATGAAGGCGTTCCGGATGCGCTGAGCGCCCGCCGAGACGCCGTGACCCAGCCCTTTTCGTACCGAGGAGAGCCATGTCCCAGGACAGCCCTGCCCAGAAACAGTCCGTGAGCCACGTCCCGGCCGAGGACGACGCCGCCTACGACTACGACGTCGTGATCGTCGGTTCGGGCTTCGGCGGCGCGGTGTCGGCGCTCCGGCTGACCGAGAAGGGCTATCGCGTCGGCGTCCTGGAGGCCGGCCGCCGCTTCACCCCCGGCACGCTCCCCAAGACCTCCTGGGACCTGAAGAACTACCTCTGGGCCCCCGCGCTCGGACTCTTCGGCATCCAGCGCGTCCACCTCCTCGGCAACGTCATGGTGCTCGCGGGCGCCGGGGTCGGCGGCGGCTCGCTCAACTACGCCAACACGCTGTACGTGCCGCCCGCCCCGTTCTTCGAGGACCGCCAGTGGGCCTCGATCACCGACTGGCAGGACGAGCTGAAGCCGTACTACGACCAGGCCCGCCGGATGCTCGGGGTCCGCCTCAACCCGACCATGACCCCCTCCGACGTCCACCTCAAGGCCGCCGCCGAGGCGATGGGCGTCGGCGACACCTTCCACCTGGCCCCGGTCGGTGTCTTCTTCGGCGACGGCAAGGACGCCGACGGCACCGCGAAGGCCGAGCCGGGCGGCACCGTCCCCGACCCGTACTTCGGCGGCGCCGGACCCGCGCGCAAGGCCTGCACCGAGTGCGGCGAGTGCATGACCGGGTGCCGTCACGGGGCGAAGAACACCCTCAACGAGAACTACCTCCACCTCGCCGAGAAGGCCGGAGCGGTCATCCGCCCGATGACCTCCGTCGTCGCGGTCACCGAGGACCCCGAGGGCGGCTACCGCGTCCTCACCGTCCCCTCCGACCGCCGCCGGGCCAGGCCCACCCGGCTGCGCGCCCGCGAGGTCGTCGTCGCGGCGGGCACGTACGGCACCCAGAGCCTGCTGCACGCCATGAAGGACCGGGGGCTGCTGCCCCGGCTCTCCGCGCGGCTCGGCGAGCTGACCCGGACCAACTCCGAGTCCCTGGTGGGCGCCCAGACCAGCGACCGGCGCTACCGCAGGAAGCACGGCATCGCGAAGGCCGACTTCACCAAGGGCGTCGCGATCACCTCCTCCATCCACCCGGACGACGACACCCACATCGAGCCCGTCCGCTACGGCAAGGGCTCCAACGCCATGGGCGCCCTGTCGATATTCCAGGTGCCCCACGGAGCGCACCGGGTGCGCGGATGGCTCGTCAACATGGTCAAGCACCCGACGATCGCGGCCCGTTCGTTCTCCAACCACCACTGGTCGGAACGGACCATCATCGGCCTCGTCATGCAGTCCCTCGACAACTCCCTGACGACGTACCGCAAACCGGGCGGGCTCGGCAAGGGACTGCTCACCGCCCGCCAAGGCCACGGCGCGCCCAACCCGATCCAGATCCCGGAGGCCGCCCGCGGCGCCGACCTGCTCGCCGAGGAGATCAACGGCTTCGCCGGGTCCAACGTGGGCGAGCTGATGGGCACCCCGCTCACCGCCCACTTCCTCGGCGGCTGCCCGATCGGCGCCGACGCCGAGGAGGGCGTCATCGACCCGTACCACCGCCTCTACGGCCACCCCGGCATCAGCGTCGTCGACGGCTCCGCGGTCTCCGCCAACCTCGGCGTCAACCCCTCGCTGACCATCACCGCCCAGGCCGAGCGCGCCATGTCCTTCTGGCCCAACAAGGGCGAGGCCGACCCGCGCCCGGAACAGGGCGGGGCCTACGAACGGCTCACCCCCGTCGAGCCGTTCGCGCCCGCCGTGCCGAAGGAGGCGTTCGGGGCGCTGAGGCTGCCCTTCCTGGGCATCCCCGTCGTCCCGCCGAGGGGGACCACGGAGGCCGGGGCGGACGTCGAGGGGGTCGGGAACACCCCCGTACCCCATCCGTGATCCTCGCGCGGGCAGCGGTCCGCGGGGTTGCGCGGTCGAACCCGTACCGGCTCAACTGTCACAGCAGCCACACAGCTTGCGCTGCGCCACAGCTCCCCGCCGAGTACAGAGGTCCCGATGCCACGCTTGTCCCCGAGAACCGCACTGCGCCGCGCGGCGGGCACCTTCGCCGCCGCCGGCCTGCTCGCCGCGGCCGGGCTCACCGGGGCGGCGGCCCCGGTCCAGGCCGCCGCCCCGGTGTTCACCCTCGGCGGTCCCGCCGACACCGCCCTGCACCCCCACCCGTCCCCGCAGGACGGCGAGCCGCGTCCCGCCACGCTCGGCATCACCCTGCACAACCCGCACGAGAACGACGGGGGCGACGGGGGCGACGAGAACGCAGGGTACGAAGGGGCCTACACCCTCACCTTCGACCTCAGCGGCGTCGCGGGCGTCGCCGACGTCTCAACCGACGACGCGGACTGCGAGGTCACCGGAGCCGAGGCGGTCTGCGAGGAGCGGGACATCCGGCCCGGCCTCCAGGGCAGCAGCGAACTCCTGCTCACCGCCGCCGAGGGCAGCGCGGAGGGCGACACCGGCACCATCAAGGTGACCGGCCGGGCCGAGGGCGCGACGTTCACCCCGTTCACCGCCCGCGTCACCGTCGGCGGCCCCGACCTGGTCATGGAGGAACTGCCGCTGCGCACCGAGACGAAGGTGGGCGACCGGCAGCAGGCCCCGGTCACCTTCACCAATCGCGGCACCCGGGCCGCCGACGGCGTCCTGCTCGGCCTGGTCCACTCCCGCGGCATCGATATCCCGCAGCGCTACTCCAACTGCGAGTACACCGAGGACGCGAGCATGCCGGGCACCGGCTGGACCACCGCCCTCTGCTCCGTCCCGGGCTCCTTCGAGCCGGGCGGGACGTACACCCTGGCGACCCCGCTGACCCTGGAGACCACCACTCGGGCCCTCAACGACCTCTTCGTCTACCGCATCCACGAGGACAGCGCCGACCAGCGCACCGCCCTGCGCGCCGACGCCCCCTTCGAGCGGGGCACCGGCGGTGTGCTGACGGCGGTCCCGGCCAAGGACCGGGCGGACACCACGACCGCCGGGAAGCGCCGCGCGGCCGCCGGGGGCGGGGACCTGGAACCGGGGGACAACCAGCACGAGGCCGACTTCCGTACGAAGAACACCGCCGACTTCGTCGCGTACGGGGACGAGGTGACGGGAGCCGAGGGCTCCACGGTCACGGCCACCATCGGCTTCCGCAACGAGGGCCCGGCCTGGGTCGGCCACATCCGCTCCGGCGAGACCGTCGCCACCCTCGACTTCACCGTCCCCCCGGGCACGACCGTCACCGCGAAGCCGGACCGCTGCCGCGCGGTGACGGCGGGCGGCGGCCACCGGGAGGACCAGAAGAGCCCCGCGCCGCGCTACTTCTGCAACACCTCCACCACCGTGAAGGACCGCGGCGGCCTGGACCTGCCCTTCGGCCTGCGCGTCGACGAGAGCAGGATCGGCGCGTCCGGCAAGGTCACCATCCGCAGCCCCTGGCTCGTGGACCCCGCGCTGCCCTTCGACCCGGAGCCCGGCAACAACACCGCGTGGCTGGTCCTGAACGGTGAGGGCGGCGGCTCCGGAGGCCCGTCCGACGGGTCCGACGGCGGCTCCGGCGAGCCGTCCACCCCGTCGGCCCCGGACCCGGACGAGAGCGCTCCGGCGACCCCGGGCCCTTCGGCCTCCGACGCGTCCGCCACCTCCGGCGGGGGCCCGGCGGCCACGGCCGGGGGCTCCGGCGGAGGCGGCCTCGCGGCGACGGGTTCTGTGGCGCTCATCGCCTCGGGCGCGGCGGTCGCGGCGCTGGTGGCGGGCCTGGTGCTGTTCGTCGCGGGACGGCGAAGGGCCGCATGGCCGACGGTCTGACCGGAACGAGGAACCTGACCGGAACAGGAGATCTGACCGGGGCAGAGGAAGAGGGGAGCGGGCGGAGGGGGGAACGGCCTCCGCCCGGCACATCCTGAAACGTTCCGAAGCGGTCCGGACCGCTCGGAAACCTTCCGATGCGGCCGACCCGGGCGTCCCCGGGGTCGGCCGCATCGGGGTGACCGGGCCGCTGTCCCCTGCGGACCGGTCACATGAGCCGGTTCGTGGTCCCACGGCGCACCTCGCGGTGCGCCACACGTCCCGGCGGAGCCACGCGTGGTTTTCCTACCGGCGCCGCCCCTGGTTGGCACGGACACCGGGACCAACGAAGGCGGCGTCGTGCCGGTCACGCGCCGTACGGGTGAGACGGGTCCCGAACGCAGATACGGGCCGTGTCCGACGGGCGGAGAACCGTTCCCTCCCACCGCGACGCCCCGCCCCGCCGCCGTCCTGCGGTGCCCCGCCCCGCCGTCCTGCGGTCTCCCCGCTGTCCCGCCCCGCGGCTGCCCCGTCGCCCCGGCGCGCTCAGACCCGGCCGCGGCACAGCTCCAGCAGCGTCATCGCGAGCGCGGTGCCCGGCTTGCCCAGCGCGTCCCGGAAGTGGCCGAGCACGGCCGTCTCCCGGGAGAGGTTGACCCGGCGGCCGCCCGAGGTGATCCGGGCCTCCTGGATCACCGCCGAGACGGCCATCCGTTCCTGGACGAGGCCGATGATCCGGTCGTCGAGGCTGTCGATGCGCTCCCGGGCGCCGCCGATCAGGGCGGCGGCCTCGTCGGTGCGGGCTCCGGTGCGCTCGGCGGCGGTGGCCTCGGCGGTGGTGGCCTGGGCGGTGGTGGTGGTGTTCATGCTGGTGACTCCCGGTGGGTGGTAGCCCCCGGGGCCGCGGGCCCGGATACGCAGAACGCCCCGGGCCGTATGGCCCGGGGCGCCTGGAACGTTGCTCGTCAGTAGCTCAAGCAGCACGACCATGGCAGCCGGCGGGCCGGATGCCATAGGTAAAGACGAAGGTCGTGTGCTGACGCATGGGGGACAGTATGGCCCCGCCCCGGCGCGGTCACCAAAGCGCGGCCCGCATCGTGAGACGACCCCGAGGCGGCTCCCGGTGGCGCCCGGCCCGGCGGGGGGCACCCGTACGGCCGGTAGAATCGGCAGAACCGACCCCCTCATCACCGCCGGAAGGCCGCCCCGTGCCAGCAGCACCCCCCGCCGCCCCCGACACCACGGCCGACGTGGTCCTGGTTGTCGACTTCGGCGCGCAGTACGCCCAGCTCATCGCCCGCCGCGTCCGCGAGGCCCGGGTCTACAGCGAGATCGTCCCGTCCACCATGCCGGTGGCCGAGATGCTGGCCAGGAACCCGCGCGCGATCATCCTCTCCGGCGGCCCCTCGTCGGTGTACGCGCAGGGCGCGCCGTCCCTGGACCGGGCGCTGTTCGAGGCCGGGGTCCCGGTCTTCGGCATGTGCTACGGCTTCCAGCTGATGGCGACGGCGCTCGGCGGCACGGTCGACGACAACGGGGCCCGCGAGTACGGCCGTACCCCGCTGCACGTCACGAAGGCGGGCTCCACGCTCTTCGAGGGCACGCCCACCGAGCAGCCGGTGTGGATGTCGCACGGCGACGCCTGCTCCGCCGCCCCCGAGGGCTTCACCGTCACCGCCTCCACCGACGTGGTCCCGGTCGCGGCCTTCGAGAACGACGAGAAGAAGCTCTACGGCGTCCAGTACCACCCGGAGGTCATGCACTCGACCCACGGCCAGCAGGTCCTGGAGCACTTCCTCTACCGCGGCGCGGGCATCGAGCCGAACTGGACGACCACCAACGTGGTCGAGGAGCAGGTCGCCCTCATCCGCGAGCAGGTCGGCGACAAGCGCGCCATCTGCGGTCTCTCCGGCGGCGTCGACTCCGCCGTCGCGGCCGCCCTCGTCCAGAAGGCCATCGGCTCCCAGCTGACCTGCGTGTACGTCGACCACGGGCTGATGCGCAAGGGCGAGACCGAGCAGGTCGAGAAGGACTTCGTCGCCGCGACCGGGGCGAAGCTGAAGGTGGTCGACGCGGAGAAGCGCTTCCTCGACGCCCTGGCCGGGGTCTCGGACCCGGAGCAGAAGCGGAAGATCATCGGCCGCGAGTTCATCCGGGTCTTCGAGCAGGCCCAGCTGGAGATCCTCCAGGAGGAGGGCCCCGAGGTCGCCTTCCTCGTCCAGGGCACGCTCTACCCGGACGTCGTCGAGTCCGGCGGCGGCACCGGCACCGCCAACATCAAGTCCCACCACAACGTGGGCGGCCTTCCCGACGACATCGAGTTCCAGCTCGTGGAGCCGCTGCGCCAGCTGTTCAAGGACGAGGTCCGCATGGTCGGCCAGGAGCTGGGCCTGCCCGAGGAGATCGTCCAGCGCCAGCCCTTCCCCGGCCCCGGCCTCGGCATCCGCATCGTCGGCGAGGTCACCAAGGAGCGCCTCGACCTGCTCCGCGAGGCCGACGCCATCGCCCGCGAGGAGCTGACGGCGGCCGGTCTGGACCGTGACATCTGGCAGTGCCCGGTGGTCCTCCTCGCCGGTGTCCGCTCGGTCGGCGTCCAGGGTGACGGCCGCACCTACGGTCACCCGGTCGTGCTGCGCCCGGTCTCCTCCGAGGACGCCATGACGGCGGACTGGTCGCGCCTGCCGTACGAGACGCTGGCGAAGATCTCCACCCGCATCACCAACGAGGTCGCCGACGTCAACCGCGTCGTCCTCGACGTGACGAGCAAGCCGCCGGGGACGATCGAGTGGGAGTGACCCCTCCCGCCCCCTGAGAGCCCACACGCCGACGGTCTCCGGGGAGCCCCGGGTCAACGCCGATGCCGTCGCTCATTTGTCCGGGCGGCGGCATCGTCGTATCTCATGGGTACGCTGAGTGAAGAGACGAGACTCCGGCGTATCGGCCCTTCTCGCGCACGTTCCTGCGGATCTGGACGTCGACCGGGAGATGACCATCAGGCTGGACTCCGGCAACCGCCCGGAGCCCGGTCTGCTGGTGTACCGGGCCGAGGCCGACACCGGCGCCGACCCGCCGCCCGCGCCAGGCTCCCCGGGCAGGTCCGCCGAGGAGGTCCGCGCGCTCCTGCCCGCCGCCGGTCCCGGACCCGCCGCCGGGAACGACCGCCTCAGCTGGAGCACTCCGCTCTCCGACTGAACCGCGCGGAGCCGTCCCTCTTCTCACCCGTCCCACCCGGCGGTAACTTCCGGTCCCGTACGCCCTGGGAGAGCCACGCCCCGGAGAACGTGAGGAGCCGCCATGTCCGAGCCCGTGCCCGCCGCCCCCGCTCCGATCCCCGTCGAACAGCTCCAGTTCGCGATGCCGCCCGTCCACGCCTCGCCGGGCGAGGAACGCGCGTACCGCAGGGAGCGGCTGGCGGGCGCGCTGCGGCTGTTCGGGGAGCTCGGGTACGAGGACGGGGTGTCCGGCCACATCACCGTGCGCGATCCGGAGCTGGAGGACTGCTTCTGGGTCAACCCGTTCGGCGCGCCCTTCTCCGACGTCACCCCGGGGGACCTGATCCTCGTCAACGGCGACGGGCAGGTTCTGCGGGGCCGTTTCCACGTCAACCAGGCCGCGTTCGCCGTGCACGCGGCGGTGCACCGGGCCCGGCCGGACACGGTGGCCGTCGTGCACACCCACTCCGTGCACGGCCGGGCGCTCGCCGCGCTCGGCGAGCCGGTCGAACCGATCACCCAGGAATCCTGCGCCTTCTACGAGGACCACGCGCTGTTCGACGCGTACACGGGCGTCGTCGTGGACGAGGAGGAGGGGCGGCGGATCGCCGGGACCCTCGGGCCGCACAAGGCGATCATCCTGCGCAACCACGGGCTGCTGACCGTCGGGGACTCCGTGGACGCGGCCGCCTGGTGGTTCCTGACCCTGGAACGCGCCTGCCAGGTGCAGCTGCTGGCACGGGCCGCCGGGAAGCCCGTCCTCATCGCCCACCGGGACGCCGTCACCACCCGCGAACACCTCGGCAGCGACCTGGTGGCCTGGATCAACTACCAGCCCCTGTGGCAGCGGATCAGTCGAACATTCTGACGCCCATCGTCGGCCGGCCGCCCCGATGCGGCACGCCCCCGCTTGGTGCGGCACAATTCGCTGACATCACAAGTGAGTTGGCTGGACCGGGGCGGGAAAGGGCGTAATCCTCCGTGGCGTTGGACGAGGCGAGGACGGGCGGCGGCCACGGAGGCGGCTGCACCTGCGGGGACTGCCCGCACGGGGCACGCGAGGGACACCGGCGCGCGGTGGCGGCCTTCCTCGCCCGGCGCGACGAACTCGCCGCCGGGAAGGGGCTGCCCGCCGGGGTCGCCCAGTCCGCGTCCGCGTCCCGGCAGTGGGTCTCCGACGAGCTGACCGGCTCCGCCAGGACCGTCGCGGAGACGGCCAGGGCGGCCGGGGACGCCTGGCTCCACCGGGTGTGGCGGTCCACGCTGTTCACCGTCTGGGGTGCGGCCGGGGCCCTGCTCCTGGGAACCTGCGCCACCGCGATCGGGGCCGGCTGGTCGACCGCCCGCACCGCCGCACTGCTCGCCGCCCTCGCCACCGCCGCGCTGCTCACCGTCGCCGCCCGCTTCCACCGGGCCCGCGGCGGCCTCCTCGCCCCGCTGATCGGCGAGGACAACCGGCTCTCCACCTCCCGCACGGTCGCCGCCTCCTGGGTGCTGCTCGCCGTGTTCGCCGTCCTCGTCCTCGCCCTGCAACTGGCGGGGGCCTCCGACCCGGCCGACCGGGACGCGCTGATCGAGGGCCTCGACCTCGTGCGCTCCGCCGGGGTGGTGAGCGTGCTGGCGCTGGTGTGCGCGGTGGCCGTCGTGGTGCGCCGCGTGGTGACCGTACGGGTGCTGGGCCAGCGGCTCCAGAAGCTGCGCGCGGACCGGCCGCGCGCAGCCGACCTGCTCACCGACGACGCCGGGCGCGGGTCGTTCACCGATGTGCAGTACGTGCTGGTCAGCGCCGTCGCCGTGCTGTTCGCGGCGGTCCGCCTGGCCCGCCGCCCCGAGCAGCTGCCCGACCTGCCGTGGGGGCTCGCGCTGCTGGTGGCGGTCTCGGCGGCGACCTACTTCGCCGGGAAGTACGCCGAGGGCGGCCGCCCGGTGGTGCTGTCGGTGGTGCGGGCCCGGGAGGCGGGGGACCTGGACGGCGCGATCCGTACCGGTGACGACATCGAGATCCGGGGCGCGGGCTTCGTACCGCCGGGCGCGGGCGCCCCCGACCGGCTGGCGCGGCTCGTCGTGCGGATCGGGACGGTCCATGTCCACGTCCCGCTGATCCCGGTCGCCGGGGGCTTCGCCAACCCGACCGACACCGTCCTCACCGTGCCCGTCCCGGTCGAGGTCGAGCCGGGCGCCGTCGACGTCCAGGTCGTCACCGCCGCCGGGGTGGAGACCAACCGCTGCCCGATCGACGTCACGGACTGACCGGCGCCCCGGAAACGGACTGACCGGCCGCCTCGGAAAGGGGTGAGCGGCACGGGCCGCCGCGCATTTCTCCGGCCGATCACGTCCCCACCCTGGTGAGCGGCGCCCCGAAGGCGTACGTATGGTCCCAGTGACGGGACGTCGGGAGGCGGGCAGCGGTGATGAACGGTTACGGCGACAACGGTTCGAACGGGCTGGGCGAGCGCGGGACGCTGAGAGAGCGGGCGGGGCTCCTCGCCCTGCTGCCGCTGCGGCTCTTCCTCGGCGTCACCTTCGTCTACGCGGGCCTGGACAAGCTCACCGACAGCGGCTTCCTCGCCGCCGACGGCGCCGGGTCCATCGGCGAGATGATGCGCGGGGTGCGCGACTCCTCCGCGATCCCCGCCCTCGTCGACCTGGCGCTCAAGAGCCCCGAGGGCTTCGGCTACGCCATCGCGATCGGTGAACTCCTCGTGGGCCTCGGCACCCTCGTCGGGCTCTGGGCCCGGCTCGCGGCGCTGGGCGGGGCGCTGATCTCGCTCAGCCTGTGGCTGACCGTGAGCTGGCAGGCCACCCCCTACTACTACGGCAACGACCTGCCCTATCTGGTGGCGTGGCTGCCGCTGCTGCTCGCGGGGGCCCCGATGTTCTCCGCCGACGCCTTCCTCACCGAGCGCCGCCGCCGGATCAGGTAGGCCGCCCAGGTCACCGTCGCGGCCAGCCCCAGCCCGCCGAGGAACAGCGGGAGGACGAACGTCCAGGGGACCTCCCACGCCCCGGCGGCGTCCGCCGCGTACCCGGCGGCCAGACCCAGCATCACCAGGCCCGCCACCGCCCGCCCCGGCCGGAACTCATGACGCAGCACGGGTGACCTCCACCTGTCCGATGCCCACTTCCACCACCAGCTCGATCACCCCGGCGGGCTTCGAGCCCCCGGGCGGCGGCAGCGTACGCTCCCGCGTCTCGTCGTTGTTGATCCGGACCTGCACCCGCCGTCCCTCCTCCAGCCGGATCTCCCCGAGACCCGCCTCGGCGCGCACCTTCACCGTCGCGTTCTCCGGCACGACGACGAGCGCCCGGCCCGCCGCCACGTCCAGCCCCGTGCGCACCGTCCCGCCCTTCGGCACCTCCAGCCCGGACAGGTCCAGCCGGGCCTCGCCGGTGCGCAGTGCGTAGCGCGGCTCGACGGCGGTCACCGAGGCGGGCCGCCACTTCTGGCGCGCCCAGGAGGTGTCGATGTCCTTCGGCAGCGCCGCCGCGCCCGCCAGCAGGCCCGCCGTGACCATCGCCATGAACACCGTGCCGACACCGGTGCGGCCCAGCACCGAGGCGACCAGCAGACCGAGCCCGAACACGGCGAGCGCGGCGACCAGCCCGATCTGGAGGGCGGTGCCCAGCGGCTGCTGATCCCAGCTCAGCCCCGTGCCCAGCCCCGCCGCCACCAGCGCGGCCAGGAGGACCGGGCCGCCGACCGAGCGCGGGCCGGACGGCGCGGGCGGGCGCGGCGACCGGAACGGGGCGTCCGCGCTGGGCCGCCCGGCCCGTGCCGCCGCCGCGTCCGTGTCCGCCGGGCCCCACAGATACCCGGAGCCCACCGGCCCGGTCGTGCCGTCCTTGACGATCGGGTCCCGCCACCACGACGGGCCGCCCGGTGCCGGCGGGGCCTTCACCTCCGGCGGGGGCGCGCCGAGCCCGCCGGTGTGCGCGGGGCCGGGCGGGGCGGCCGGAGCGCCGGGCGGGGCCGCCGGGTCCTCCGGCCTGCGGGACTGCGTCCATACGGAGAACCCGACCACGGCCACCGCCAGCAGCGCGGCGAACGCCAGCATCCCCCGGTTGTGCAGCATCGACAGGAACAGCCCGCAGCCGATCAGCGCCAGCAGCAGCGCCACCAGCGACGCCCCGTCGACCCGCCCCGACAGCAGCTTGCGCGCCTCGTTCTCCTCCTCGCCCTCGGCGGGCAGCAGCAGCCAGGCGAAGCCGTAGAAGATCAGCCCGACGCCCCCGGTCACCGACAGCACACCGACCACGATCCGGAAGATCACCGGGTCCACGTCGCAGTACCGGCCCAGCCCGCCGCACACCCCGGCGACGACCTTCTGCCGGGGGGTGCGCCGCAGCTGGGGCTTCGGCGCGTCGGGGGGCGCGACGCCGGGAGCGGCGTCCGAGGGAGCGGTCATGCCTCCATGGTGACGGTCCGGACCGCCCGCCGGGACCCGCCCCGACCCTGGACGGTCCCTGATATTGCCCGCGTACGGCCCTGAAGGGCACCCGGCGGCGGCACCCCGGCCGCGTATGCGGAACCGGGCGCGCCGGGGCACCGAGGCAGACGCGAAGGGCCGCACGCCCCGACGCGTGCGGGCCGGACCGTCGGGGAGGGGCGTCACCACCACCCACGGCAGGGGGGACAGCATCAGGGTCACTTCGGGGGCTGACCCTGATGCCGCCCGGCGGCCGCGCGTGTGACGATCGGGGTATGCCAGCCGCCACCGCCCGAGCCGCCAGCTCCCTCGCCGCCGACCCGGACGAGGCGCCGCTGCGCAAGCTCTACCGCAGCGCCGACGGACGGCTGCTCGGCGGCGTCGCGCGCGGACTGGCCGGCCATCTGGGGCTGCCGGTCGTCTGGGTGCGGCTCGTCTTCCTCGGGCTGTTCCTCACCGACGGGCTCGGGGCCCTGCTCTACGCGGTGTTCTGGATCGTCGTCCCGCTCGGCGTCGGGGGCGTCGAGCCCGCCCGTTCGGTGTTCGAGACCGTCGCGGAGGGCCGCCGCAGGCTCCGCAAGCCGGACCGGGGGCAGGTCTTCGCCCTGGTCGCCCTCGCGGTCGGGGCCGTCGCCTACTTCGTCAACGTCGACATGGGCGGCGAGACCGGCCGCTACATCTGGCCCACCCTCATGATCGGCGCGGGCTCCGTGCTGGTCTGGCGGCAGGCGGACAACGCCCGCCGGGCCCGCTGGATGGAGGTCGGCCGCAACCGCGGGCTGCTCCACCTCGCCCGGACCCTCGCCGGAGTCGCCCTGGTCGGTCTCGGCCTCGCCGTCTTCCTCGTCGTGCGCGGCTCGGCCGCCCAGCTGGGCAACGTGCTGACCGCCGCCATCGCCGTCCTGACCGGCATCTTCCTGCTCGCGGGCCCCTACCTCGTGCGGATGACCCAGGACCTCTCCGAGGAGCGTCTGATGCGCATCCGCGCCCAGGAGCGGGCCGAGGTCGCCGCCCACGTGCACGACTCGGTGCTGCACACCCTCACCCTGATCCAGCGCAACGCCGACGACGGCGGCGAGGTCAGACGCCTGGCCCGCGCCCAGGAGCGCGAGCTGCGCAACTGGCTCTACAACCCCGAGGGCACCGGCAAGGACGAGGACGACGAGCCGGAGACCCTCGCCGAGGCGGTGAAGCGGTCCGCCGCCGAGGTCGAGGACCAGCACGGCGTGCCGCTGGAGGTCGTGGTCGTCGGCGACTGCCCGCTCGACGAGAAGCTGGCCGCGCAGATGCAGGCCGCGCGCGAGGCGATGGTCAACGCCGCCAAGTACGGTGGCGAGGGCGGGGCGGTGCAGGTCTTCGCCGAGGTCGAGGGCCGCACGGTCTTCGTGTCCGTACGGGACCGGGGCCCCGGGTTCGACCTGGACGAGGTTCCCGGCGACCGGATGGGCGTACGAGAATCAATCATCGGCCGGATGCAGCGCAACGGCGGCACCGCTCGGCTGCGTCCGGTGCCCGGCGGGGGCACCGAGGTCGAGCTGGAGATGGAGAGGGCGGGCGAATGACCGAGAACACCGAAGCCACCGGGGGCCCGGAGCGACGGGTACGGGTCGTGCTCGTCGACGACCACCGGATGTTCCGCACGGGCGTGCAGGCCGAGATCGGCCGCACCGAGCAGACCGGCGTCGAGGTGGTCGGCGAGGCCGCCGACGTCGACCAGGCGGTCACCGTCATCACCGCGACCCGCCCCGAGGTCGTCCTCCTCGACGTCCACCTCCCGGGCGGCGGCGGCGTCGAGGTGCTGCGCCGGTGCGCCCCGCTGATGGGCGCCGCCGAGGACCCGGTCCGCTTCCTCGCGCTGTCCGTGTCGGACGCCGCCGAGGACGTCATCGGGGTCATCCGGGGCGGCGCGCGCGGCTACGTCACGAAGACCATCACCGGCACCGACCTGGTCGACTCCATCTTCCGGGTCCAGGAGGGCGACGCGGTCTTCTCGCCCCGCCTGGCCGGGTTCGTCCTGGACGCCTTCGCCTCCACGGACGCCCCGCCGGTCGACGAGGACCTGGACCGTCTCACCCAGCGCGAGCGCGAGGTGCTGCGGCTGATCGCCCGGGGCTACGCCTACAAGGAGATCGCCAAGCAGCTGTTCATCTCGGTCAAGACGGTCGAGTCGCACGTCTCGGCGGTGCTGCGCAAGCTCCAGCTCTCCAACCGGCACGAGCTGACCCGCTGGGCCACGGCCCGCCGCCTGGTCTGACCCGGGGGCAGGACCTCCCCTACGCCACCCGGGTCGCGCCCGCGAACGGCATCTGGTCGATGGGGGCGACCCGGACCGGCGCGCCGGGGCGCGGCGCGTGGATCATCTGCCCGCCGCCGATGTAGAGCCCGACATGGCTGATCCCGGAGTAGAAGAACACCAGGTCGCCGGGGGCCAGTTGGGAGCGCGGAACCCGCTGCCCGGCGTTGATCTGGGTGTAGGTGGTGCGCGGCAGGCCGACGCCCGCCGCTCTCCAGGCCGCCTGGGTCAGCCCCGAGCAGTCGAAGGCATCGGGGCCGGTCGCGCCCCAGACGTACGGCTTGCCGATCGCCCCGCGCGCGAAGGCGATGGCCTGGGCGGCGCGGCCGTTCGGCGCGGCGGCCACGGCGCGGCCGGTGGAGCGGTCGGCGTGCGCGGGGCCGCCGCCGTGCCGGTCGTCGGCGTGCCGTTCGTACGCCGCGCGCTCGTCGGCGGTCAGGGTGGCCAGGAGCTTGCGGGCGTCGGCCAGTCTGGTGCGGATCGCGGTGCGGTGCTCGTGCAGTTCGGCGCGGCGGGCGGCCAGCGTCGCGGTCTCCCGGTCGGCGCGCTTCTTGACCTCGGCGATACGGGAGACCTGCCGCCGGATGCCGTTCAGGACACCGCGCTGACGGTCGCCCGCCCGGTCGAGGTAGGCGGCGCGCTCCAGGTAGGAGTCCGGGTCGGAGGAGAGGGCCAGCTGCACGGCCGGGTCGAGCGTCCCGGTGCGGTACTGCGCGGTGGCCAGCGAACCGAGCGCGTTGCGGGCGGTGTTGAGGCGGCCGGTGCGGCGGGCGGCCTCCTCGGTCAGGGCGTCCACGGACCGGGTGGCGGCGGCCGCCTTCTCCTTCGCCCCGTTGTACTTCTCGGTGGCGACCTCGGCGTCGTGGTAGAGCCGGTCGACCTTGGCCCGCACCTGGGCGGCGGAGGGGGTGGCCGGTTCGGGGGGGGCGGCCCCGGCCCCGGTGACCGACCCGGCGGTGGCGGCCCCGGCGAGCGCCAGGGTGGCGGCGGTGCGGGCGGCGGGGCCGGTGAGCGGGCGCTGCCTGGGTTTTCGGTGAGCTGGTGTCCGGTGCGCGGCCACGGGGGCGCCATCCTTCCTGTCGGCTGCCCGCCGGGGGATGCCGACAGGTCCGGGATGGACGCTAGATCCAGGCGCGGGGAAAGGAGTCGCCATGACAGCTATTGCCCTGATGTGATGTTTCGCCGGTCACGAATGATCACCGGTACCGCTGCCTTCCTGGCCTCGGGTGCCAGGTGCCGGGTCCCGGGGCCCTACGCCGGGCGCACGCTTCCGTAGATCGGCATGGAGTAGACCGACTCCTCGCGCACGTTCGCCCCCGGCTTCGGGGCGTGGATCATCATGCCGCCGCCCTTGTAGATGCCGACGTGGCTGATGTCGTCGTAGAAGAAGACCAGGTCGCCCGGTGCGAGGTCGGAGGTGGCGACCCGGGTGCCGGTCTTCACCTGGTCCCAGGTGGTCCGGGGCAGGTCCACGCCCGCCTCCCGCCACGCCGCCTGGGTCAGCCCCGAGCAGTCGTACGAGGACGGGCCCGAGGCTCCCCACACGTACGGCTTCCCGATCTGGGCGCGGGCGAAGGCCAGCACCTTCTCCGCCTTGGCGGCGTAACCGCTCCCGGTACCGCTGCCGCCTCCGGTGCCCGTGCCGCTGCCGGTGCCCGTGCCGCCGCCCGAGCCCGGCCCCGTGCCGCCGCCGGACTCCCTCGCGGCCTCCTCGCGGGCCCGCTCCTCGGCCTCGGCCCGCTCCTTCGCCTCGGCGGCCTGCCTGCGGGCCAGCCGCTCCGCCTTCTCCCTGGCCTCCGCCTCCTTCCTGCGCTCCAGCTCCGCCAGCCGCGCCTTCTCCGCCGCGGTCAGCCGGGAGAGCAGGCCCCGGGCCTCGGTGAGCTTGGTCTGCACGTCCCTCTTGCCGGCGGCGAGCGCGGCCTGCGTCTCGGTGAGGCTCTCCAGGCTCCGGACCGCCTCCGCACGCTTCCTCGCCGCCGACGCCTGCTGCGTCCGGACGTCCTCCACGGCCCGCTGCTGGCGCTCGGTCACCCGGTTCATCAGCTGGTCCTGGTCGAAGTACTCCTGCGGGTCGTCCGCCAGGAAGAACGTCGCCGTGGGGGCGATCCCGCCGCTGCGGTACTGCGCGGCCGCGTAGGAGCCCAGCGCCCTGCGCGCCTCGTTGATCTTCTCGGCCCGCTTCGCCACCTCGGTGAGCAGCGCGTCGACCTTCTTCTGCTGGGACGCGGCGGAGACCCTGGCCCGGTTGTACTCCTGGGTCGCGGCGCCCGCCTGCCGGTAGAGGGCGTCGACCTTCTTCTGGACGTCCTCGACGGCGGGCTTCGGTTCGGCGGGGGCGGCCGTCGCGCTCTGCGTGGAGAGCAGGGTGACGGAGGCCAGCGCGGCCGTGGTGAACCCGATGGCGGGTGTGGCGGTGCGCACGTTCGCGCGCGGCTTGCGATGCGATGCCAAGGCAGGCATCTCCTTCCGTGGACCGCCTACCGGGTTAGCTGTCGGGTTCGGACGGAACGGAAGGCTGTCCTACGGTCCGGACGGGGGAGGTACGGACCGATTCACCCCGGTGCTGCGTGTGGGTCCCCGGTTCCGGACCACCGCGAGGGCGGGCCGGATTCGGCAGAGGTGTCCGTCAGGCGTGGTTCGCCTCAGGGAGGTACGGATCACCTGAGCGAGCACGCTAGCCAAAGCGCCCCGCCGCTGGGAAGGACGATGAGCGATATGCCCGATACATTTTCGTGACCTTTCCGGACCCGGGCCGCCCGCACCCCCTCCGACCGGGCACTCCCGCACGGAACGTGGGCGTCCGATCCCCGTGCGTACGGGTGAGGGGCGGGCGATTCGCCGGTGCGGGCTGCCGCTCCCGACCGCTTCCCGGCTTCGGCGGAACGTTGTCGGTCCGGCCGCCTAGACTCGGTAGGCGATGAGCAGCCTCTTTGACGACAACTTCCTGACCGCCCTCCAGTCCGCGGGGGACGGCCCTCCGCCGCCGCCCGAGGACCACGCACCCGAAGCGGTGCCGGAGGGACTCTTCGAGGGCGACTTCGACGCGCCCCCGCCGCCCCGCGACGGGTATTACCGCGACGGCCACCCCCGCCCGGTGATCGACTCCGCGGCGCTGCTCGACGGGCTGAACACCGAGCAGCGCGCCGCCGTGACGCACGCCGGGTCCCCGCTGCTCATCGTCGCCGGGGCCGGCTCCGGCAAGACCCGGGTGCTCACCCACCGCATCGCCCATCTGCTGGCCGAGCGCGGGGTCCACCCCGGGCAGATCCTCGCGATCACCTTCACCAACAAGGCCGCGGGCGAGATGAAGGAGCGCGTCGAGCAGCTGGTCGGCCCGCGCGCCAACGCCATGTGGGTCATGACCTTCCACAGCGCGTGCGTCCGCATCCTGCGCCGGGAGTCGAAGAAGCTCGGCTTCACCTCGTCGTTCTCGATCTACGACGCCGCCGACTCCAAGCGCCTGATGGCCCTGGTCTGCCGCGACCTCGACCTGGACCCCAAGCGCTACCCGCCGAAGTCCTTCACCGCCAAGGTCTCCAACCTCAAGAACGAGCTCATCGACGAGGAGACCTTCGCCGGACAGGCCACCGACGGCTTCGAGAAGACCCTCGCCCAGGCGTACTCGCTCTACCAGGCCCGGCTGCGCGAGGCCAACGCCCTGGACTTCGACGACATCATCATGACGACGGTCCACCTCCTCCAGGCCTTCCCGGACGTCGCCGAGCACTACCGCCGCCGCTTCCGCCACGTCCTGGTCGACGAGTACCAGGACACCAACCACGCCCAGTACACCCTGGTGCGCGAGCTGGTCGGCCCGGCCGGGGAGCACGACGCCCCCGCCGAGCTGTGCGTGGTGGGCGACGCGGACCAGTCGATCTACGCCTTCCGGGGCGCGACCATCCGCAACATCCTCCAGTTCGAGGAGGACTACCCGGACGCGAGGACGATCCTCCTGGAGCAGAACTACCGCTCCACCCAGACGATCCTCTCCGCCGCCAACGCGGTCATCGAGCGCAACGAGAGCCGCCGCCCCAAGAACCTCTGGACCAACGCCGGCTCCGGCGCCCGGATCACCGGCTACGTCGCGGACACCGAGCACGACGAGGCCCAGTTCGTCGCCGAGGAGATCGACCGCCTCACCGACCAGGGCGACGCGAAGGCGGGCGACGTCGCCGTCTTCTACCGGACCAACGCCCAGTCCCGCGTCTTCGAAGAGATCTTCATCCGCGTCGGCCTGCCCTACAAGGTCGTCGGCGGCGTGCGCTTCTACGAGCGCAAGGAGGTCCGGGACGTCCTGGCCTACCTCCGGGTCCTCGCCAACCCCGAGGACAGCGTCCCGCTCCGCCGCATCCTCAACGTGCCCAAGCGCGGTATCGGCGACCGCGCCGAAGCGATGATCGACGCCCTGTCGCTGCGCGAGAAGATCTCCTTCCCGCAGGCGCTGCGCCGCGTCGACGAGGCGTACGGCATGGCCGCGCGGTCCGCCAACGCCGTCAAGCGGTTCAACACGCTGATGGAGGAGCTGCGCACCATCGTCGAGTCCGGCGCCGGTCCCGCCGTCGTCCTGGAAGCCGTCCTGGAGCGCACGGGCTATCTGGCCGAGCTCCAGGCCTCCACCGACCCGCAGGACGAGACCCGCATCGAGAACCTCCAGGAACTCGCCGCCGTGGCCCTGGAGTTCGAGCAGGAACGCGGCGACGAGGAGGGGGCTGGCACGCTCGCGGAGTTCCTGGAGAAGGTCGCGCTGGTCGCCGACTCCGACCAGATCCCCGACGAGGACGAGGACGGCTCCGGCGTCATCACCCTGATGACCCTGCACACGGCGAAGGGCCTGGAGTTCCCGGTCGTCTTCCTCACCGGCATGGAGGACGGCGTCTTCCCGCACATGCGGGCCCTCGGACAGACCAAGGAGCTGGAGGAGGAGCGCCGCCTCGCCTACGTCGGCATCACCCGCGCCCGCGAACGCCTCTACCTCACCCGGGCCTCGATGCGCAGCGCCTGGGGACAGCCCTCCTACAACCCGCCCTCGCGGTTCCTGGAGGAGATCCCGGACGAGCACCTGGACTGGAAGCGCAAGGGCCCGATGGCCGCCCCGGCCGGACCGACCTCGGGCATCTCCTCCTCGCTCTCCGCCTCCCGCTCCCGCTCCGGCCCCTCGGGCTTCGCGACCCGCCGCTCCTCCGAGAAGCCGGTCGTCGCCCTGGCGGTGGGGGACCGGGTCACGCACGACCAGTTCGGCCTGGGCACGGTGACAGCCGTCGAGGGCGCGGGCGACCAGGCCAAGGCGACGGTGGACTTCGGGGACGAGCGCCCCAAGAAGCTGCTCCTGCGGTACGCGCCGGTCGAGAAGCTGTAGAGCCCGTAGGGCCGTCAGGCCGCGGGGCGGTCTTCCGACCGTGGAGCTGGCTGTCACGTGGAAACGGGTGAGGGGGAGGGCCGCGAAGCCCTCCCCCTCACCCGTTGGCCGTCTGCCGTTCCGTCGGTCCGGATGCGTCAGGCCGGATTCCTCAGACCGGATGCGTCAGCCCGGGGTGTTCGTCAGGTCGGATCGACGCCCTTGCTGCGCAGCCACGCCAGCGGGTCGACCGCCGAACCGCCGCCGGGCCGGACCTCGAAGTGCAGGTGCGGGCCGGTGGAGTTGCCGGAGTTCCCGGAGTACGCGATGACGTCACCGGCCTTGACCGGGCCCGAGCGGATCCTGGCGCTGCTGAGGTGGCAGTACCACGTCTCCGTACCGTCGGCCGCGGTCACGATCGCCATGACCCCGTACGCGCTGTTGAGCTGGGTGCGCACGGTGCCGTCGGTCGCGGCCATCACCGGAGTGCCGTACGAGACGGGGAAGTCGATACCCGTGTGCACGGACATCCAGTTGACGCCCGCCTGGCCGTAGTAGGCGCTGAGCCCGTGCTGCTTGACCGGCAGGACGAACTTGGGGCGCAGCGCCTCGCGGCGTGCGGCCTCCTCCTCGCGCTTCTTCTTCTCCGCGGCCTGCCGCTCCCGGAGGTCGATGCGCTCCTGCGTACGGCTCGCGCGCTCGCGGAAGTCGGCGCTGCCCGCGGAGAGCTGCTCCAGCTGGTTGTTGAGCTGGTCGTTGGCGGCGACCGACTTGACCGTGGTGGGGTCGGCGACCGCCAGCGAGGAGGTGGTCTCCTCCGGCTTCTCCTCGTCGCCGGAGATCCCGTTGACCGAGGCGGCGGCGATGCCCGCCACGCTCATCACGCAGGCCGAGGGCACCGCGACGGTCAGGAGCGCGGAGCGCTTGGCGGGACGGCGGCGGGCCCGGCTGCGGGTTGCGGAAGTGCGGGCGGCGGTGTGGCCCACGGGGTGCGCGGCGGGGGAGTGGTCCGCGGCGTCGGACTCGGGGAGGGCGTCGGTGACGAGGGTGTGGTCCCCGGCACCGGGCTCCGGCGCGGCGTCCGCGGCCAACTCCGGGGCGAATTCGGCGGTGAACTCGGAGGGGGAGGGAGCGTCGTCCGTCTCCCCGGCCGTCCCGGCCGCTCCGTGCGCCTGCTGTTCGTACAGCGGATACGACGTCTGTTCGGGTCCGTACGCGGACTCCTCGGGCGTGGCGCCGGAGTTCCAGGCGGTCGCGTCGTAGGCGCCGGTGTCGTACGTACCGGTGTCGTAGACCCCCGTGCCGTACGCGCTCGTGCTGTACGCGCCGGTCTCGTAACCGTCACCGTCGCCCGCGTAGCCACCGGTGGCGAAGGCGCCGGGCGTCAGGACGTCCTCGCCGTAGCCGCCGCCGGTCGCGTACGCGGTGTCGGCGGGGAAGGCACCGGTGTCGGTCGGGAACGCGCCGGTCTCGTAGGCGTCCGTGCCGTACGGGGCGGTGGGGAAGGCGCCGGTGGGAAACGCGCCGGTCTCGTCGGCCGTCCACTGCCCGGTGACGTCCTGGCCGGCGGTGTGCTGCCAGCTCTGGAGGGCGTCCCGCTGCTGTCCGGTGGTGTCCCACGGCTGGTGGGCCTGCGCGTGGTCCTGGTAGCCGTCATACGTGGCGGTCGCGGTCGCCGTGGCCGCCTGCTGGGCTCCGGTGTCCCACCCGGACGCGTCGTACGCGCTGTTGTAGTCGGCGTAGGAGCCGCTGTATCCGGGAGCGCTGGGGGCCTGGTAGGCCGCGTCGTAACCGGTGGCGTAATGGCTGGATTCGGGGGCACCGGGAAGGGAACCGAAGAGCGGGTCGGTGTCGAAGCTGCCGGTCGGGTGACTGTCGTATCCGACGGTCCCGGCGTGGGGGTGCTGGTCGTTCACCAACTTCTCTCTCGCCTCGGCAGCAGGACTGTTCTGGGTCCCGGCCAGGGGGGTCCCCAGGGGGAAGCAGTGGCCGCGACTGTACCCGGCAGTATGTGGGGACGACAATCTTCGACAGGTTTTACGGCCGCAGGAAACGGGCAATCGAGCGTCTTTCGGTGAACGACAGGCACAGCTTTGGCCCTACGTTCGAGAGCTGTTCTATTTCAGGCCATGAACGCCGTTCCCCCGGATGCAGCAGCGGCCTCCGGTGCTCTCCACGCCTCCCGCGCCTCGGGATGACGCCTGTTCCTCGCGCCGACCGAGCAGGTGGCGGCGCTCCGGATGGTGAAGAGCCGTACCGCCGCGCCGTGCGGCTGGCGGCGCGGTGGTACGGCGACCTTTGTTGCGGCTCCCCTGGGGAAACGGGTCCCTCGTGTGATTTCCCCCTCCCCGCCTGCCGCGAAACGGCCGCTTGCGGGATGCTGTGGATAACGTTCGTTCACATCCCCGGCCCTTCCGGCGCGGGAGACCATGTGGAGGCAGTGATGGGTGTGACCGGTCCGATCCGTGTGGTGGTGGCCAAGCCGGGTCTCGACGGCCATGACCGCGGGGCCAAGGTGATCGCACGGGCCTTGCGGGACGCCGGCATGGAGGTGATCTACACGGGGCTTCACCAGACGCCCGAGCAGATCGTCGACACGGCCATCCAGGAGGACG
Source organism: Streptomyces sp. NPDC101181 (assembly GCF_044767975.1). NCBI lineage: Bacteria > Bacillati > Actinomycetota > Actinomycetes > Kitasatosporales > Streptomycetaceae > Streptomyces > Streptomyces sp. NPDC101181. Next base: position 610,995 of record NZ_JBIWOX010000002.1, read on the forward strand.
CCGACGCGATCGGTCTCTCGATCCTCTCCGGGGCGCACAACACGCTGTTCGCGAAGGTGATCGAGCTGCTGAAGGAGCGGGACGCGGAGGACATCAAGGTGTTCGGCGGGGGGATCATCCCGGAGGAGGACATCCCGCCGCTGAAGAAGCTGGGTGTGGCGGAGCTGTTCACGCCGGGAGCGACGACGACCGAGATCGTCTCCTGGGTCAACGCCAACGTCCGCCAGCCCGCCCAGACCTGAGGCCCGAGCCGGTTTCTGCGCGCCGGATTCTTGGGCCAGGCGGGTCGGATTCTTGGTCAGGCAGGTCGGGCAGGTCGGGCTGGGTCTGGGGGAGGGAGGGGCGACCGGGCTCGGCCTGAGCTGGGGCTGGGGCCGAGGCCGGAGCCGGGTTGGTCAGGGGGTCAGCTCCGCCTCCATCGCGGCGCGCAGCCGCAGGGTGGAGACCAGGCGCTGAAAGGCCTCCGACCAGTATCCGCCCGCTCCGGGCGACGCCCCTTCCTGTTCGTCCTGCGCGGCTGTGAGGACCTCCAGCCGATCGGCCTCGGCCGGGTCCAGGCAGCGTTCGGCCAGGCCCATCACCCCGCTGAAACTCCAGGGGTAGCTCCCGCCGTCCCGCGCGATGTCGAGCGCGTCCACCACGGCCCGCCCGAGTGGCCCGGCCCAGGGCACCGCACACACCCCGAGCAGCTGGAACGCCTCCGACAGACCGTGCGCCGCGATGAAATCGGCTATCCAGGAGGCCCGTTCGGTCGTGGGCAGGATCGCCAGGAGCTTCGAACGCTCGGCGATCGAGGACGTCCCCGTGCCACCGGCCAACGGTGCCGAGGGGGCCCCGAGCAGAGCTCGTGCCCACCGCGGGTCGCGCTGCCGCACCGCCGCCCGGCACCACGCGGTGTGCAGCTCTGCGGCCCATTCGTCGGCGACGGGCAGGGCCACGACGTCCTCGGCGGGGCGGCCGCCGAACCGCTCCTCCCAGACGCCCAGCGGCGTGGCCTCCACCAACTGGCCCAGCCACCACGACCGTTCACCCCGGCCCGTGGGCGGAGTCGCGACGACGCCGTCGCGCTGCATCGCCGCGTCGCACTCGTGCGGGGCCTCCACGGCGATGGACGCGCCGCCTCCCGAACGGTCCGGGCTCACACAGGACGACGCGCGCGCCGCCATCCTCCCTGCGAGGGCCGAACCGGGCAGTGCGGAGAGCAGTTCGGCGGCGGTGGCGCGGACGTTGCGGCTGCGGTCCGACAGGGCCTGTTCCAGGAACGGCTCGTCCTCGCCGCTCAGCCCGGTCCGCAGCGAGTCCAGGAACATCAGCCGGTCCTCGGCCCGTTCGGCGGGCCAGGTGGTGGCCAGGAGGGCGAGCGCGGCCGCCGGCTCCCGCGTCCGTACGGTGTCGAGCAGCGCGATCCGCTCCGCGAACAGCCCCTCCTCCCACAGGCGGCGCACCGCCTCCTGGTCGGTCAGGTCGGGCCATAGCGAACCGCTCGCGCCCCCGCGCAGGGCGAACTTCCACTCCGGGTTCAGCCCGGCCAGCCACAGCCCGCGCGGACCGGCGAACGCCAGCGCCTGCGGCCGCAGGTCCGTGCGGGCACGCGCGGCGTCCAACAGGGCGGGCACCAGGGCGGCCGGGGCCCGGAACCCTCTCCGGTTGGCGGTGGCCAGCCACTGCGGGATCAGTTCGGTGAGGTCCGGCGCGGTGCCCCTCCGGCCGGCGCCCGAGGGGGCGGCCCGGTCGGCGAGCAGCTGGGCGAGCCGGTGCCGGGCGGCCTCGGGCAGGGGCGGCCGCGGGTCGGGGGCGGCGGGCTCCGGCCGTGCTTCGGACGCGGCGGGCAGCAGCCCCGCCCGCTGCCGCACAGTGTGCAGCGCGGCGGCGTCCAGCAGGGCGGTAGGGGCGTCGACGGGGGCGGGGGTGCCCGGGGGCACCGGCGGTCGGCGGTCGGTGCCCAGCAGCGCCGCGGTGACCAGCACCTCCCAGGGAAGCGATGTGACGGCCGAGGCCGCGGCAGATGTCCCGGTGGAGGTGGGGGTGCCGTCCTCACCGGGCTGGGTGGCCTCGCCGGGCTGAGTGGCCCCACGGGGCTGGATGTCCTCACCGGGCTGGGTGGCCTCGCCAGGCTGAGTGTCCCCACCGGGTGGGACGGTCTCGCTGGGCGTGGTGGCCTCGCGGGGCGGGACGGGGGTGCCGGACGCCGCGTTCCCGTACGGGGCCGTGGGCGCGTCTGCGGTCAGGTGGTCGGCGGTCGTGCGTGGCATGGTTCCCCTCCAGATCCGGTTCCGGGCCCGCCCTCGTGGTCGGTGGCGGCCGCGGGGGCGTGGGTGTCGTACGCGTGCGACGGGTGCTGGCGGCCGTAACGGCGCCCGAGGTCAGATGAGTTGGACGAGTGCACCGCCCGAGGGCGCGGTGCGGGCCGCTCCGCCCGTCGAAGGCGCGCCCGCGCCGGAGGCCGTTCCGCCCGCCGGGGGCGGACCGGTGACCGGTCCGCTCTGCTGGTCGGCGCCGGGCGCCGTTCCGGCACCCTGGGGGGCGCTGTGCACCGTCCCGCCTTCCGGGTCCCAGGCCGCGAACGGGTCGAAGCCTCGGTGGCCGATCTCGCCGAACACGGTGACCGGGGCGCCGCCGGACACCGCGACGAGCTTCCACAGGCCCGGCCGGGACAACGCCGCCGGGGCGATGGGCAGGGCGGCGCCGGTCCCGGCGTCCGCCAGCTGCCAGCCGTCCTTCGACGGCACGGGTATGACCTCGCGCAGCGTGACCGGCCAGGCGTCGAGCCAGGGGTCCTCCCGCAGCGCCGCCCCGTAGACCCCGGGCGCGGCGGCCGCGGTGATCCCGGGCGGAGGTGAGGCCGGGCCGATCCGCGCCGGGCGCCCGGCCGGTGCGGCTCCCGCGACGTCGCCGGTCGGTGCGGCCCCCGCGATGTCCCCGTCCGGTGCGGCCCCTGCCTCGGAGGCGGCCGGGGCGGAGGGCCCGAACTGTCTGCCCAGCTCTACCCGGAGCTGTCCGCCGCCCGGATAGGGGGTCAGCTCGGCGTCGATCGTTCCGCCCACCGGCAGCGCCTGGGCGGGGGACCGGCCCGCCGCGCCGAACGACAGCAGCAGCGCCGTGCGGCCCGACTCCCGTCCGTACAGCCAGATCCGGCGGGCGACGATCCTGCCGTCGGGGGTGTCGTACTGGGCGAGGACCAGCCAGTGGTCGCGGACCGGGGGGCCTTCGGCGGAGGACGGCAGGCCCACCCGCGTCCGGACCGTCGCGGCCAGGGCGTCCGGCAGCCGGTCCCGGCCGAGCCAGGCGGTGGCCAGCAGATGGAGGAGGCCGCACTCCTCCAGCAGCCGGAGCGGCCCGCCCGGACCAGCCCCGGCGATCGCGCCCAGCTCCCGCGCCCTGGCGGCCAGTCCGGGGGCCTGGGCGTCGACCATCCGGGCCGCGGTCTCCTCCCACAGGGCGTAACCCGAGCGGTCGGCCGTCGCGAGGCCGCCCCGCAGCAGGTCGGCCAGCCGCTGTTCCAACTCCTCGGCCCCGTCGGTGATCCGGGCCGCCCGGCGCTCCGCCCGCTTCCGGGCGGCGGCCTCGGCCGGCCTCGGAGTGGCAGGCGGCGGCACGGTGTCGCCGCGCTCGGAGTCACCTAGCTGACGGTCGACTTGGTCCTGCCGGGATCCCCCTTCCTGATCCGTGACGTGGCCCTGCCCGGTGCCCTGGTCGTCCCCGGTGCCCTGGCCGCGCCCGGTGTCCCCGTCGTGCCCGGTGTCCCGGTCGCGCGCGGCGTCCTGGACCTTCGCCGCCGCGCGGGCCCGGCGGACCTCGATCCAAGGGGCGGCCCAGTCGTCGGGCTCCTTCTGCCGGAACGCGTCCTCGTCGGACGCCCGGAGCAGCAGCAGACCGAGCGCGTGCTTGCACGGAAACTTCCGGCTGGGACAACTGCACCTGTACGCCGGGCCGGTGGTGTCGACCACCGTCTGATACGGCGTGCTGCCGCTCCCCTTGCACAGCCCCCACACCGCGCCCGCGCCGTCGGCGCCCGTGCCGGACCACGGCCCGGCCGTCCCCAGCCGGGTGCCCGCCCGGCGTGAGGCGTCGTCAGGGGCCAGGGCCAGCACCTGTTCCACCGTCCAGCGCGCCACCGGTGCGCCGGTGGGCGAGGACTCTCCCCCGTGAGATAGCTGCATGTCTCCGACGGTAGAGGGCACCACTGACAATCCCTTTGACCTGCGAAAGTCCCCCCTCGGCGGGATTTGACTTTGCCTCCCCTTTGCGTTTTTCTGCGGTCTCCGCATACGGAACGCATCCGGGCGGACCGATCCAGGGGGGATCCCACATGAACCGCACCACCCGCACCACCCGTGTCACCCGCGCCCTCGCGGTCTCCGTGCTCGTGCTCGGACTCGGCGCCTGTTCCGCCGAGTCGGTGGACAACGCGGTCAACAAGGCGGTCGACGAGACCGTGAACGAGACCTACGAGGTCACCTACGAGGTCACCGGTACGGGCGTCGACGAGATCTCGTACCACGGGGGCGGCGGCGACGCCATGGAGCCGAAGCTGGAGTCCGTCGAGGCGCCGGACCTGCCGTGGAAGAAGACCGTCACGCTGCGCGGCATCATGCCGCCCGCCGTGATGCCGCTGGCCGTGGACGCGGACGGCACCGACGTCGCCTGCACCATCACCTACAAGGGCAAGGTGATCAAGGAGGCGAAGGGCGACGGCGTGCTTTCGGCGGGCGGCTGCGTCGCCGTGTCACCGATCGCCGACTGACCCCGCGTACCGGCTCGTCCGGCCCGGTCGGCTCGTGCCGCGTGGTCGGGCCGCGTGGTCGGGCCGCCGGGCCCGACCGGGTCGTCCCGGGCGATCGTGGGGAGGCGGGAAACGGGCTCCGAGCTGCGGCCGGGGCCCGTTGTCAGTGCCATGGTGCACGGTGGGAACCACATCGGGTCGACCGATCTGGAGGGGGATCCATGACCGTGCCCGCAACCACCCCGGCCACCCCGGCCACGACAGCCGAGGTCACCGACGCCGCCGTGCCGGTGGCGCTGCGTCCGCACGCCGAGCACGCGTTCGCCGACGAGCTCGCGGCGCTCACGGCCGCCGACGACCGCCCCCGGCCCGCCCGTTGGCGGCTGTCGCCCTGGGCCGTCGCCACCTACCTGCTGGGCGGTGTCCTGCCGGACGGGACGGTGATCACCCCCAAGTACGTGGGCCCGCGCCGTCTGGTCGAGGTCGCCGTGACCACGCTCGCCACCGACCGCGCCCTGCTGCTGCTCGGCGTCCCGGGCACGGCCAAGACCTGGGTCTCCGAGCACCTGGCCGCCGCCGTGAGCGGAAATTCGACGCTACTGGTGCAGGGCACGGCCGGGACCCCCGAGGAGGCCGTCCGGTACGGCTGGAACTACGCGCAGTTGCTGGCCCACGGCCCCAGCCGCGAAGCGCTGGTGCCGAGCCCGCTCATGCGGGCCATGTCCGAGGGCATGACCGCCCGGGTCGAGGAGCTGACCCGCATCCCCGCCGATGTGCAGGACTCGCTGATCACGATCCTGTCCGAGAAGACGCTGCCCGTCCCCGAGCTGGGGCAGGAGGTCCAGGCCGTCCGCGGCTTCAACCTCATCGCCACGGCCAACGACCGGGACCGCGGGGTCAACGAGCTGTCCAGCGCGCTGCGGCGCCGGTTCAACACCGTCGTCCTGCCCCTGCCCGCCACCCCCGAGGCCGAGGTCGACATCGTGTCCCGCCGCGTCGACCAGATCGGCCGCTCGCTCGATCTGCCCGCCGCACCGGAGGGACTGGCCGAGATCCGCCGCGTGGTCACGGTCTTCCGTGAACTGCGCGACGGGGTGACCGCCGACGGGCGCACCAAGCTGAAGTCCCCCTCCGGCACGCTCTCCACGGCCGAGGCCATCTCCGTCGTCACGAACGGGCTCGCCCTCGCCGCCCACTTCGGCGACGGCGTCCTGCGCCCCGGCGACATGGCGGCGGGAATCCTCGGCGCGGTCGTGCGGGACCCGGCGGCGGACCGGGTGGTCTGGCAGGAGTATCTGGAGACCGTGGTCCGCGAGCGGGACGGCTGGAAGGACTTCTACCGCGCCTGCCGAGAGGTGTCCGCATGACGCTCCCGGGGCCGGGCGGGCGGGGGGCGCCCGTGCCCACGCCGACCGGGCCCGGGACGGGGCCGCCCCCGGCCACGCCTGCCGGTGCCGGGCCCGCGGCGACCGGGGCGGAGGGCGACCGCGGGGCCGTTCCGGCGCGGGCCGGGGCGGGGGACGGGCCATGGGTGCTCGGTGTGCGGCACCACGGTCCGGGGTCGGCCCGTGCCGTTCGCGCGGCGCTCGCCGCGGCCCGGCCCGCCGTGGTGCTCATCGAAGGGCCGCCCGAGGGAGACGTGTTGCTGCCGCTCGCCGCCGACCCGGCAATGCGTCCACCCGTCGCGCTGCTCGCGCACGCCGCGGACGATCCGGGGCGCGCCTCCTTCTGGCCGATGGCCGCCTTCTCTCCCGAGTGGGTGGCGATCCGGTGGGCCCTCGACCATCAGGTCCCCGTGCGCTTCATCGATCTTCCGGCCGCTCATTCCCTGGCCCTGAAGGAGGCCGCACCGGACGTCGACGCCCTCGCCGCACCCGAGGAGGAGACGGCGGACGACGTCACTCCGGCCGCCCTCGCCCCGGTCCTCGACCCGATCCGGGTGCTCGCCGAGACCGCCGGATACGACGACCCCGAACGCTGGTGGGAGGACGTCGTCGAGCACCGCTTTCCGGGCACCGTCACACACCGCGCGCAGGCGACAGAGGCACGGGAGGCAACAGGGAGCCCGGAGGCGGCACAAACCCCGGAGATCACGCGGGGCGCGGAGGCCACCGACGTCGCGGGCGGAGCTGACGAGGTGGAGGAGGTGGCCGACGCGCTCGCGCCGTTCGTCGCCCTGGGGGAGGCCATGGCGGCGCTCCGGGAGGCGTACGGAGACGGCGGGCAGCCCCGGGACGCCGTGCGCGAGGCGTACATGCGCATCCAACTGCGCGCCGCTCGGAAGGAGTTCGGGGAGGACGTCGCCGTGGTCTGCGGCGCCTGGCACGTCCCCGCGCTCACCGCGCGGACCACCCTCGCCGCCGACCGCTCCCTGCTCAAGGGGCTACCGAAGGTCAAGGCCGAGCTGACCTGGGTCCCCTGGACCCACCGCAGGCTGGCGCGGCGCAGCGGATACGGGGCCGGGATCGACGCCCCCGGGTGGTACGCCCACCTCTTCGACGCCGCCGACCGGCCCGTCGAGCGCTGGATGACCAAGGTGGCGGGACTGCTGCGCGCGGAGGACCGGCCCGTCTCCACCGCCCACGTCATCGAGGCCGTCCGGCTCGCGGAGACCCTCGCCGCCCTGCGCGGACGCCCGCTGGCCGGGCTGGGCGAGGTGACCGACGCGGTACGGGCCGTGATGTGCGAGGGGTCCGACGTCCCGCTCGCCCTCGTCCAGGACCGGCTGATCGTCGGGGAGACCCTCGGTGAGGTGCCCGACACCGCACCGGCCGTCCCGCTGCAACGGGACCTGACCCGCAGCCAGCGCACCCTGCGGCTCAAGCCCGAGCCGCAGGAGCGCGAGCTGGACCTCGACCTGCGCAAGGAGACCGACGCCGCCCGCAGCCGGTTGCTGCACCGGCTTCGTCTCCTCGACATCGACTGGGGCGACCCGGTCGCCGGGCGGGGCAGCACCGGCACCTTCCGGGAGAGCTGGCTGCTGCGCTGGGAACCGGAGTTGCACATCCGGGTCGCGGAGGCCGGGGTGTGGGGCACCACCGTCCGCACCGCCGCGACGGCGAAGGCCGAGTGGGGGGCCGTCGAGGCGAGAGCGCTGTCCGAGGTCACCGCTCTTGCCGAGCACTGCCTCCTCGCCGGACTGCCCGGCGCGCTGCCCGTCGTGATGCGGGCGCTCGCCGACCGGGCCGCGCTCGACGCCGACGTCGGACACCTCGCGGACGCGCTGCCCGCCCTCGCCCGTTCCCTGCGCTACGGCGACGTGCGCGCCACGGACACGGCGGCGCTCGCCGAGGTCGCCGCCGGTCTCGCCGAGCGCGTCTGCGTCGGGCTGCCGCCCGCCTGCACGGGCCTCGACGCGGACGGGGCGGAGGCGCTGCGCGGTCAGATCGAAGCGGTGCACGGGGCGATCGGCCTGCTGACCACCGGGGCGCGAGCGGCCCCGGGGCTGCGGGAGCGCTGGGACGCGGCCCTGCACAAGCTGGCGGGCCGGGACACGGTCGCCGGGGTGATCCGGGGCCGGGCCACCCGGCTGCTCCTGGACGAGGGGCGGCTCCCGGAGGACGAGGCGGCCCGGCTGATGGGCCTGGCGCTGTCCCCCGGCACCCCGCCGGCCGACGCCGCCGCCTGGATCGAGGGGTTCGTCGGCGGCGCCTCCGGCGGCGGCACGCTGCTGATCCACGACGAGAGGCTGTTCGGCCTCCTCGACAGCTGGCTGACCGGTGTCCCCGCCGACACCTTCACCGATGTGCTGCCCCTGCTGCGCCGTACGTTCTCCGCGTACGAGGCGGGCGTACGCCGCACGCTGGGTGAGCTGGCCCGGCGTGGGCCCACCCTCGGCAGCACCCACCGGGCGGCGCCGGGCCAGGCGCCCGAAGGGTTCGGCCCCGGGCTCGACCCGGCCAGGGCCGACGCGGTGGAGCCGGTGGTGCGCCTGCTGCTGGGCGGACACCCGGAGCCGCAGGGAGCGCCCTCATGACGACCAGCGCGGCGAGCGGGAAACCAGCGTGAGCGCGGCCATCGGAGAGACCGGCACGACCACGGCACGCACGGTGCGAGAGCGGGCGGGGGAGACGGTGGACCGTCAGACCAGCAGGACCAACACGGCCAACACGGCCAACACGGCCAACACGGCTAGTACGGCCAACACGGCCAGCGCCACCGCGGAGACGTCGGGCGCGCGGCACGCGGACGACGCGGAGCGGCTGCGGCGCTGGCGGATGGTGCTCGGCGCGGGCGGCGCCGACAGCAGCGACCCCGCGCTCACCGGCCGGGACGCCGCGATGGACAGCGCGCTGAGCGCGCTCTACGGCGAGGGCGAGGGGAAGAGACCGGCCGGCCGGGGGAGCGGTGGCCGTTCCGCGGGACTCGGGGCGTCGGCCCCCTCCGTCGCCCGCTGGCTCGGCGACATCCGGACGTACTTCCCCAGCTCCGTCGTCCAGGTCATGCAGCGGGACGCGATCGACCGGCTCGGCCTGGCGGCGCTGCTGACGGAGCCCGAGATGCTGGAGGCGGTCGAGCCGGACGTCCACCTCGTCGGCACCCTGCTCTCCCTCAACAAGGCCATGCCCGAGACGACGAAGGAGACCGCCCGGACCGTCGTCCGCAAGGTGGTCGAGGACCTGGAGCGGCGGCTGGAGAGCCGCACCCGGGCCACCCTGTCCGGGGCCCTGGACCGCTCGGCCCGGGTCAGCAGGCCGCGCCACCGGGACATCGACTGGGGCCGCACGGTCCGGGCCAACCTCAAGAACTACCTGACGATCCCGGGCCCGGACGGCACGACGACGGGCACGGTCGTGCCGGAACGGCTCATCGGCTACGGCCGCGCCGCCCGGTCCCTGAACAAGGACGTCGTCCTGTGCATCGACCAGTCGGGCTCGATGGCCGCCTCCGTCGTCTACGCCTCGGTCTTCGGCGCGGTCCTCGCCTCCATGCGCGGTCTCACCACCCGGCTCGTCGTCTTCGACACGGCGGTCGTCGACCTCACGGACCAGCTCGACGACCCGGTGGACGTCCTCTTCGGCACCCAGCTCGGCGGCGGCACCGACATCAACAGAGCACTCGCCTACTGCCAGTCGAGGATCACCCGCCCCGCCGACACCGTCGTCGTCCTCATCAGCGACCTCTACGAGGGCGGTATCCGCGACGAGATGCTCAAGCGGGTCGCGGCGATGAAGGCGTCCGGGGTGCAGTTCGTGACGCTGCTCGCGCTGTCCGACGAGGGCGCGCCCGCCTACGACCACGAGCACGCGGCGGCGCTCGGGGCACTGGGCGCACCCGCGTTCGCCTGTACGCCGGACCTCTTCCCGGACGTCATGGCCGCGGCGATCCAGAAACGGCCCCTGCCCCTGCCGGACGGCGGCCCAGGGTGACCCGGGCGGTGGCCCGCGGTGACCTGGCGGCGGCCCGGGGTGGCGCGGACGGCGGAGCACCGGGGCCGGGTGGCGGTCGGGGTCCCGGCCGTCCCCCTGTGACCGTTATCACCGCTCAGGTGCGATCTGCGATTTAGAGGCACACGGAGTGCGGGGATAACCTGCCGGATGGACATGCCGCGTACTCGGACACCGTGGACGCCTTCCTGGTGACAGCGCAGTCACGTTGCCCCTCGCGGCACGCCCACGCAGAAGAACGAACCGCGAGACCACTAAAAGGGACGGACGCGCGTGGACCTGTTCGAGTACCAGGCGAGGGACCTCTTCGCCAAGCACGGTGTACCGGTGCTGGCCGGTGAAGTCATCGACACGCCTGAGGCAGCCCGCGAGGCGACCGAGAAGCTGGGCGGCAAGTCGGTCGTCAAGGCGCAGGTGAAGGTCGGCGGCCGCGGCAAGGCCGGTGGCGTCAAGCTGGCGGCCGACGCCGACGAGGCGGTCGCGCGGGCGACCGACATCCTCGGCATGGACATCAAGGGCCACACGGTCCACAAGGTGATGATCGCCGAGCTGTCCCCGGAGATCGAGGCGGAGTACTACGTCTCGTACCTCCTCGACCGCACCAACCGCACCTTCCTGGCCATGGCCTCGGTGCAGGGCGGCATGGACATCGAGGAGGTCGCGGAGAAGACCCCCGAGGCCCTCGCGAAGGTCCCGGTCGACTCCAACTCCGGCGTGGACATCGCCAAGGCCCGCGAGATCGTGGCCCAGGCGAAGTTCCCGGCCGAGGTGGCCGAGAAGGTCGCCGAGGTCCTGGTGACGCTGTGGGACACCTTCGTCGCCGAGGACGCCCTCCTCGTCGAGGTCAACCCGCTGGTGAAGACCAAGGACGGCCGCATCCTCGCGCTGGACGGCAAGGTCTCGCTCGACGAGAACGCCGACTTCCGCCAGCCCGACCACGAGGCGCTCGAGGACAAGGCCGCGGCCAACCCGCTGGAGGCCGCGGCCAAGGCCAAGAACCTCAACTACGTCAAGCTGGACGGCGAGGTCGGCATCATCGGCAACGGCGCCGGCCTGGTCATGTCGACCCTGGACGTCGTCGCGTACGCCGGTGAGAAGCACGGCGGCGTGAAGCCCGCCAACTTCCTCGACATCGGTGGCGGCGCCTCCGCCGAGGTCATGGCGAACGGCCTGGAGATCATCCTCGGCGACGCGGACGTCACGTCCGTCTTCGTCAACGTCTTCGGCGGCATCACCGCCTGCGACGAGGTCGCCAACGGCATCGTGCAGGCGCTCGCGCTCCTGGAGTCCAAGGGCGAGAAGGTCGAGAAGCCGCTGGTCGTGCGTCTCGACGGCAACAACGCGGAGCTGGGTCGCAAGATCCTCTCCGACGCCAACCACCCGCTCGTTCAGCGCGTGGACACCATGGACGGCGCGGCCGACAAGGCCGCCGAGCTCGCCGCGGCTGCGAAGTAAGGACGAGGGACTCCACACCATGGCTATCTTCCTCACCAAGGACAGCAAGGTCATCGTCCAGGGGATGACCGGCGCCACGGGCATGAAGCACACCAAGCTCATGCTGGCCGACGGCACCAACATCGTGGGCGGCGTGAACCCGCGCAAGGCCGGTACGTCCGTCGACTTCGACGGCACCGAGGTCCCGGTCTTCGGCTCCGTCAAGGAGGCGATGGAGAAGACCGGCGCGAACGTGTCCGTCCTCTTCGTGCCGCCGGCCTTCTCCAAGGCCGCCGTCGTCGAGGCGATCGACGCCGAGATCCCGCTCGCGGTCGTCATCACCGAGGGCATCGCCGTTCACGACTCCGCCGCCTTCTGGGCGTACGCGAACGAGAAGGGCAACAAGACCCGGATCATCGGCCCGAACTGCCCCGGTCTCATCACCCCGGGCCAGTCCAACGCGGGCATCATCCCGGGCGACATCACCAAGCCCGGCCGCATCGGTCTCGTGTCCAAGTCCGGCACGCTGACCTACCAGATGATGTACGAGCTGCGTGACATCGGCTTCTCCTCCGCCGTCGGCATCGGTGGCGACCCGGTCATCGGCACGACGCACATCGACGCCCTCGCGGCGTTCGAGGCGGACCCCGAGACCGACCTCATCGTCATGATCGGCGAGATCGGCGGCGACGCCGAGGAGCGTGCCGCCGACTTCATCAAGGCGAACGTCACCAAGCCGGTCGTCGGGTACGTCGCGGGCTTCACCGCCCCCGAGGGCAAGACCATGGGCCACGCGGGCGCCATCGTCTCCGGCTCCTCCGGCACCGCGCAGGCGAAGAAGGAGGCCCTGGAGGCCGCCGGGGTCAAGGTCGGCAAGACGCCCACCGAGACCGCCAAGCTGGCGCGCGAGATCCTCGGCGCCTGACGCGGCTGACGCGGGCCGGGCGGCCCGCGACGCACACGCGACGGCGCGGGCCCGCACCCTGTCCGGACCAGGGGTGCGGGCCCGCGCCGTTCGCGTACCGGGTGACCGCCCGGCTCACCCGATCTGCGGGACCAGCCGCTCCGGGCCGTGGGCCACCTGCTCGCGCAGCGACCTCTGGAGCTCCAGGTCCTGGGCGGTGAGCTTCTGCGGACCCCCGCGCGGCGGTACGCCCCCGACCTGTTCGGCGGGGGAGAGCGGCTGCTCGTAGTGGGTCGGCGCGGTGTGCAGGGTCAGCCCCGTCACGCCGATGAGCAGGACACAGCCCGCGATCGCGGCGCGCGTCCACAGCGCGGCCTTCTTGTCGCTGCCGGTGCGCACGGCGCGCGCGGGCGACGGCACGGGGACGTGCTCGGCGCGGGCGAGACCGCCGAGCCGGTCGTGCAGCAGCGCGGACTGCCCGTCGGGCGACCCGTCCCCCGCGAGCTCGGGCACCCGTTCCGCGACGGCGGCGCGGGCGGTCATCAGGCGGCCCGCCGCGGCCGGGGTGCTGGCCTCCGTCTCGGCCGCGGTCTCCGGAAGGTCCAGGCCGACCCCGTCGTACAGGAGCAGGGTGCGCCGGTAGGCCGGGGGGAGGTCGAGCAGCGCGTCGAACAGCGCCCGCTTGCCCGGCTCGGTGGGCGGGGCGTCGGGGTGCCGGTGGGCGCCGCGCAGCCGGTGCCAGGGGGACATGGCGTACTCGTACGCCGCCGCCCGGACCCACCCGGCCGGATCGCGGTCGACGGCGACCTCGGGCCAGCGGTGCCAGGCCAGTTGGAAGGCGCGCTCCACGGACTCGCGGGCCAGGGCGCGGCGACCGGTCATCAGATAGGTCTGCCGGACCAGGGCGGGTGCGCAGCGGCCGTACAACGCGTCGAAGGCCTCGGCGGGGGAGGGACCGGACGGCTCCTCGGGCTCCACCGGCTCCTCCGGCTCCTCGGCCGACGCCTTGGCCGGCTCCTCGGTGGCCTTGACGGTCTCGTCGGCGTCGGCGTCGGCGGCCTCATCCGGCTCGGCGGGGGCGCCCGACGGCTGCGAGGCGACCGGCTCCGGCGAGGGGGGTGGCTCCGGCGGAGCGGTCGGCTCCGGGGCGGTGCCCGTCGACTTCGCCTTCTGCGGGGGGCCGGAGGCGATCAGCCTGGCGTACAGCGTGCGCTTGCGGCCGCGCGGGCTCGTGCGCCCCGTCTCCCAGGAGCGCACGGTGGCGCGCGTGACGCCGACGGCCGCCGCCACCTGAGCCTCGCTCAGCGACTTCGCCTCACGCAGTCTGCGGCGCTCCTTGGGGGAGGGCAGCGGGGGCGTGGGCGCCTCATCGGTGCTGCTCCGGGTCATGGGTGACCCCCGGCAGCCCTGCACGGGGAGAAAAAGTACATAAACGTATATTGAGCGACACAGCGGCTGTTCGCGCGTTACGCGAAACAAGCGCGTGTCGTTGGCAGCATGGCCGCGTGACCCACATGACGCAGCGCAGCCCGATGGCCCCGGCCGAGCGGAACCGCACCCTCGCCCTGGCCTCCGCCCTGGCCCGGGGCGCGATCGCCGCCGGACTCGGCCTCGGGGCGCTGGCCGTGCTGGTCATGGTGGCCTGGATCAGCTCCCCGTACCCGGACAGCGGACCCGGCGGGGCGCTGCGGGCGGCGGCCGGGGTCTGGCTGCTCGCGCACGGGGCCGGGCTCGTGCGGCCGGACACCCTGAGCGGAGCGCCCGCCCCGGTCGGCCTGGTGCCCCTGCTGCTCATGGCGGGCCCGGTCTGGCTGGCGCACCGCGCGGCGCGGGACGCGGCGGAGCCGGAGGAGGACGGCCCGGCCCGGCTCTCGAAGGCGGCGGCGTTCTGTGCGGTGACGGCCGGCTACCTCCTGGTCGTGGCGGGCGCGGCGGCCTATGCGCGCTCCGGTGCGCTGCGCGCCGTCCCGGACACCCTGGCGTTCCCGGTGGCGGTGGTGGTGGCCGGTTCGGTGGCGGCCGGGGTGTGGACGGCGGCCGGGCGACCCCTCGGGCCGCTGCCGTCCTGGTCGCCCCTGGTGCTTCAGGAGGGCCTCGCGCGGACGCTCTTCCGCGACCGGGCCGAGGCGGCGTGCCGGTCGGCGGCGGCCGGGGTGATGGTGCTGCTCGGCGGTGGCGCGCTGCTGGTCGCGGCCGCCCTCGGCCGGAACGCGACGGCGGCCCAGGAGGCGTTCCTGGCGCTCGCGGGTGACTGGCCGGGGCGGTTCTCGGTGCTCCTGCTGGCTGCGGCGCTGGTGCCGAACGCCGCGGTGTGGGGGGCGGCGTACGGGCTCGGCCCCGGGTTCTCGCTCGGCGCGGGAGCCACCGCCACCCCGCTGGGCCTGGAGGGCGCCCCGGCGCTGCCGCACTTCCCGCTGCTGGCGGCGGTGCCGGACCCGGGGCCGGGCTCCCCGCTGAACGCGGCGGCTCTCGCGATCCCGATGGCCGCCGCGCTGGCCGTCGCCTGGTTCACCGTACGCAGGGCTGCCCCCGCCGACGCCCCGCGCGAGGAGGCTTGGAGCCCGCGCGAAACGGTGCTGGTGACCCTGCTCGCCGCGCTGGGGTGCGGTATCGGGACGGCGCTGCTGACGGCGTTCGCGGGCGGGCCGCTGGGCACCGGGGCGCTCCGTGCCTTCGGGCCCGTGTGGTGGCTGACCGGCTCCGCCGCGCTGGTGTGGACGGCGGTGATCGGCGTACCGGCGGCCCTGCTGCTCCGGATGTGGCGGCTGCGTACGCCCGGCTGGGCCTGGCGCCGGGACGTACCGCAGGGCGGCCCGGCGGCGGCCCGGACGGCGTCCCCCGCCGCGGCCGGAAACACGGGAGCCGACGGCGGGAGCGAAGGCGTCGGCAAAGGTATCGGCAAGGGCGCAGGCAAGAGCGAAGGCATCGGCAAGGGCATCGGCGGAGGCGGCGGCAAGAGCGAAGGCGTCGGCGCCGACGGCCGGGACGGCGCCGATGGCCCGGACCGCGGCGGTGAGGACGGCGACGAGGAGGCCGGGGCGCTCATCGGCAGGCCGCGCCGCTGGTGGGCTCCCTGGCGCGGGGGCGGCCCGGCGGGCGACGGTACGGAGAGCGGGTCCGCGCAGGCCGGCCCGGCCGCCCGGGGCTCCGTACCGGCCCCTGGCGCGGAGCCCGGAGGGGCGTCCGGAGCGGCGGGGTTCGAGCCCTACGACTTCCTGCCGACCGACCCCTGGCACGAGAAGGAGGCCCGGCAGGCCCGGTGGGCCTCGCTCAAGCACAGCTCCGGCGGGCTGATGGCCGACTTCCCGGCCGGGCAGGCCGCCCGGAAACCGGTCACGACGGAGCCGGAAGGCCGGCCGGAAAGTCCCGACGACCCGGACGGCTCGGGCGCTCCGGACGGCTCGGGCGCCCGCGAGGGTTCAGCTGACCCGGGCGGTCCGGTCGCCCCGGGCGGTCCGGACGACCCGGGTGATTCGGTTGCCCCGGGCCGGGCGAGTGACCCGGGACGCGCTACTCCTTGACGCCGAAGAGCGGTTCCAGCGGCTTCGGCAGCTGGTCGTTGCAGGACAGCGCGCCGGTCTTGGTCAGCGCGTCGTTCACGCACGTGTAGTAGTCGCGGTAGACGAGCTGCACGGTGAACGTCGTCACCACGATGAGCAGGGCGAGCGAGGCGGTCACCAGTCCGCTGATCGCCGCCGTGGTCTGCTGCTTCCTGTTGGCGGCCGCTCCGGCGCCCTGTGCGACCGCGGGAGCCGTCCCGGCGCCGCCCGCAGCCGCGCCGCCCGCAGCCGCGCCGCCCGCCGCGGCGTTCTTCGGCGGGGTGCGCAGCGCGCTGATCGCCCAGTACACCGCGAGCGACCCCAGGAGCAGGGCGATCTCCGGGAAGTCGAAGAGGGCGAAGAAGACGGCCCACATGCCGCCGAGCAGCGCGTAGCGGGCGCGCCGCTGCGTGGGGTCCGTGGGGTCCCAGCGCAGTCCGCCCGGGGCGCCGCCGGGTCCGCCCCGGCCGCCGGAGCCGTTGCCGCCGGGGCGGCCGCCCCAGCCGCCGTTCCCCCGGCCCGGCTGCTTGCTGCTCCACTTGCTGCCCCAGCCGGACCGGTCGCCCGGGGAGTCGTCACCGGAGCCCTCACCGTCCCCGGTGCCCCGCCCGCCGTCCTGGCCGGAGGGGTGGCGCGGCTGCCACGGCTGGTCCGGCCGGTCCGCGGGCGGAGCGGCGAACGGGTTGTCGCTCCCCGGCTTCCGGTCCCGCGGCCTGTCGGCCTCGGAGGAGGGGGACGGGCGGTCCTGGCGGTCCCGCGTCAGCGGAGCGGCCCGCTCGGGCAGCGGGAGGCGGAAGGCGGTGCGGCGGCGTCGGTCCGGCATGTGGTGAACGTCTTCCCCATCTCGTCAGGTCCGCCCGGAGGACGGTTCGCCCGCCCGGTGGACCCCGGGGGACGGTGAGCTGTCCCCTGACGCTACCTCCCGGTCACGCCCCCGTCCCGTGGGGGCCGCCGGGTGTGCCGGTATCGTTGCTGACGGTCGGCCCGTTCGTAGGGTTCCCCGTATCGGGCGAAGCGCTCGCTTCGTACGACCCTACAAAGAGCACCACCGCACCTGCGTCACCGCGCGTCCACCACGCGCCCAGCACGCGTCCGCCACGCGAGAAAGGGCCCCGACGTGGCCTCCCCGCCCCCCTCCGCCGCTCCCGCCCGGCTGGTCGTGCTGGTCTCCGGATCCGGTACGAATCTCCAGGCCCTGCTCGACGCCATCGGTGACGACCCGGCGTACGGGGCGCGGATCGTCGCGGTCGGCGCGGACCGCGCGGGGACGGGGGGCGTGGAGCGGGCCGAGCGGGCCGGGATCCCCACGTTCGTGCGCAGGCTCGGGGACCACGCCGACCGCGCCGCGTGGGACGAGGCGCTCACCGCGGCCGTCGCCGAGCACCGCCCGGACCTCGTCGTCTCCGCCGGTTTCATGAAGATCGTCGGCCCGGCGTTCCTCGCCGCCTTCGGCGGCCGTACCGTCAACACCCACCCCGCCCTGCTGCCCAGCTTTCCCGGCGCGCACGGAGTGCGTGACGCACTCGCGTACGGCGTGAAGGTCACCGGCTGCACCGTCCACTTCGTCGACGACGGCGTCGACACCGGCCCGATCATCGCCCAGGGCGTGGTCGAGGTGACCGAAGAGGACACCCCGGAGGGCGAAGCGGCCCTCCACGAACGCATCAAGGAAGTCGAGCGCACACTGCTCGTCGAGGCCGTGGGGCGGATCGCCCGTGACGGCCATCGCATTGAGGGACGAAAGGTTCATCTCGGTCATGTCGGTGAATAAGCCCATCCGTCGCGCCCTGATCAGCGTCTACGACAAGACGGGGCTCGAAGACCTCGCCCGCGGTCTGCACGAGGAAGGCGTCCAGCTCGTCTCCACCGGCTCCACCGCCGGGCGGATCGCCGCCGCCGGAGTCCCGGTCACCAAGGTCGAGGAGCTGACCGGC
Source organism: Streptomyces sp. NPDC101181 (assembly GCF_044767975.1). Classification (NCBI taxonomy): domain Bacteria; kingdom Bacillati; phylum Actinomycetota; class Actinomycetes; order Kitasatosporales; family Streptomycetaceae; genus Streptomyces; species Streptomyces sp. NPDC101181. Next base: position 628,916 of record NZ_JBIWOX010000002.1, read on the forward strand.
TTCCCGGAGTGCCTGGACGGCCGCGTCAAGACCCTGCACCCCCGCGTCCACGCCGGCATCCTCGCCGACCTGCGCCTGGACGCGCACCGCGAGCAGCTGGCCGAACTGGGCGTGGAGCCCTTCGACCTGGTCGTGGTGAACCTCTACCCCTTCACGGCGACCGTCGCCTCGGGCGCCTCCGACGACGAGTGCGTCGAGCAGATCGACATCGGCGGCCCCTCCATGGTCCGCGCCGCCGCCAAGAACCACCCCTCCGTCGCCGTGGTCACCAGCCCCGAGCGGTACGGGGACGTCCTCGCGGCCGTCCGCGCGGGCGGCTTCGACCTGACCGCCCGCAAGCGGCTGGCCGCCGAGGCGTTCCAGCACACCGCCGCCTACGACGTGGCCGTCGCCTCCTGGTTCGCCGACGGCTACGCGGCCGACGGCGACACGGGCCTGCCGGAGTTCCTGGGCGACACCTTCACCCGGAAGAACGTCCTGCGCTACGGCGAGAACCCGCACCAGCCCGCCGCCCTCTACACCTCCGGTGACGGCGGCCTCGCGGAGGCCGAGCAGCTGCACGGCAAGGAGATGTCCTACAACAACTACACGGACACCGACGCCGCCCGCCGCGCCGCTTACGACCACGCCGAGCCGTGCGTCGCGATCATCAAGCACGCCAACCCGTGCGGCATCGCGACCGGCGCCGACGTCGCCGAGGCGCACCGCAAGGCCCACGCCTGCGACCCGCTGTCCGCGTTCGGCGGGGTCATCGCCGTCAACCGCCCGGTGACCGTGGAGCTGGCCGAGCAGGTCGCGGAGATCTTCACCGAGGTCATCGTCGCCCCCGGCTACGAGGACGGCGCCGTCGAGGTGCTGGCCCGCAAGAAGAACATCCGCGTGCTGCGCGCCCCCGAGGCCCCCACCGCCGCGTTCGAGGTCAAGCCGATCGACGGCGGCGCGCTGCTCCAGGCCACCGACCGACTCCAGGCCGAGGGCGACGACCCGGCCCACTGGACCCTGGCCACCGGGGACGCGCTCCCCGCGGCGGAGCTGGCGGAGCTGGCCTTCGCCTGGAGGGCGTGCCGCGCGGTCAAGTCCAACGCGATCCTGCTCGCCAAGGACGGCGCGTCGGTCGGCGTCGGCATGGGCCAGGTCAACCGGGTCGACTCCGCGAAGCTCGCCGTCGCGCGGGCGGGCGCGGAGCGGGCGTCCGGCGCGTACGCCGCGTCCGACGCGTTCTTCCCGTTCCCCGACGGGCTGGAGATCCTCACCGCCGCCGGGATCAGGGCCGTCGTCCAGCCCGGCGGCTCGGTCCGCGACGAGCAGGTCGTCGAGGCCGCGCAGAAGGCCGGTGTGACGATGTACTTCACCGGCACGCGCCACTTCTTCCACTGACCGGCCGCCGACCCGCTACCGGCCGCCGACCGGCCGTCGGCCGGTAGCGGGTCGCCGCCGATCGAGCCCGGTCCGGGACCTGACGGGTCCCGGACCGGGCTCGCCGCTCTGTTCTAATGACACGGCCGTAGCAATCCCCAGCAGGGACAGTCACCGTGCTTGAGCTGAACAAGAGTGGAACGGACCGGTCGGAGCCGGGACGCCTGCCCGCCCAGGGGCCGGGTCCGCGCAGCCGCCCGGCAGGCGGTTCCCCGAGCACGGGGGAGGCCGCCCCGGACCGGGTGCCCTGGCGTCCCTACCTCATCGCCGCCGCGGCCCTGTGCGCGCTCTACTTCCTCTATTCGTTCCTCCAGTACGCCCGCTTCGCCTCGCCCTCCTGGGACCTCGGGATCTTCGAGCAGGAGGTCCGGGCCTATGCCGCGTTCGAGGCGCCGGTCGTCGACATCAAGGGCCCCGGCTACCTCATCCTCGGCGACCACTTCTCGCCGATCGTCGCGCTGCTGGCCCCGCTCTACTGGGTCTGGCCCTCGGCCACCGCCCTGCTCTTCGCCCAGGCCGCGTTCTTCGCGCTCGGTGCCGCCGTCGTCGGCCGCACCACCCAGGAGCTCCTCGGCGGCCGTTCCGGGCTCTGCGCCACGATCGCGTACGGACTCTCCTGGGGCATCCAGGAGGCGGTGAAGGCCGACTTCCACGAGATCGCCTTCGCCGTACCGCTGCTCGCCCTCGTCTGCCGGGCCCTGCTCCTGAAGCGGTACACCGCCGCCCTGCTGTGGTCGCTGCCGCTCGTCCTGGTCAAGGAGGACCTCGGCGCGACCGTCGCCGTCGTCGGCTTCCTGCTCTTCGTGTACGGCCGCCGCCTCCAGGGCGCGCTGCTCGCCGCGTTCGGGACCGCCGCCTTCGCGGTCACCCTCACCGTGCTCATCCCGGCCGCCAGCAGCGCGGGCACCTACGACTACTGGCAGAAGATCGACAAGAACGGCGAGCGGGACGTCTCGATGCTGGACTCGGTCCTCGGCGTCCTCGACTCCTCCGTCAAGATCGAGATGCTGGTCTTCCTGCTCGGCATCACCGCGTTCATGGCGCTGCGCTCCCCGCTGACGCTGCTGATCCTGCCCACCCTCGGCTGGCGGCTGCTCTCCCAGGACAGCAACCACTGGGGCATGGTCTGGCACTACAGCGCGATCCTCATGCCGGTGCTGTTCCTCGCGATGGCCGACGGCGTCCGCCGCAGCCGCGACGCGCGGCGCCCCTGGCTCGCCTCGTACGCGAAGGTCGCCCTGCCCGTGGCCGCCGCGATCGCCGTCGCGATGACCCAGCACCTCCCGCTGCGCGACCTGCTGCGCCCGGAGACCTACCGCACCGACGACGCCCGCGCCCAGGCGGCCCGCGCGGCGCTGGACGCCATCCCGCCCGGCTCGCGCGTCGAGACGGACATCACGCTCATGGCCCACCTCACCTCGGACCGGACCGTCTACTGGGTGGGCGGCGCGCCGGGCACCGCGCCCGACATCGTCGCCGTCAACCTCGACTTCGGCTGGTCGCAGCCGATCCAGGACCCGGTGGCGTACGCCGAGCAACTGCACCCCGAGGCGCGCTACCGGCTCAAGCACCGGGGCGGCAGCTTCGTGGTGATGGAGCGGACGACGCCGGAACCGGCGGACATCCCGGGCGTACGGAAGGACTGAACGCCGGGTACGTACGAGGGCCGCCCGGCCACCGGGTACGTACGAGGGCCGCACCCGGTGACCGGGTGCGGCCCTCACGTCGTGCGGGTGGGCGCGGCGGGTCAGCCGGCCTTGACGACCACGGACGAGCAGACCTTGTCCGCGAACGTCTGCTTCTTCTCGTCCCACAGCGGCCACAGCCAGCCGATGTAGCAGGCGATGCTGTCGAGGAAGTGGGCCAGGCGGCGCACGAAGGCCATGCCGAAGCCCAGCGGGCTGCCGTCGGCCTCGCGCAGCAGGCGGATGCCGACAGCCTTCTTGCCGATCGTCTGACCGGTGGTGCCCTCCTGGTACACCTGCCATATGGCGAGGGCGATGACGCCCAGGAAGCCCACGATGGCGAGGATGCCGCCGAAGGAGTCGCCGACCGCGCCGCCGATGATGACGAGGATGTACGGGACCATCAGGACGAGCATGTCCACGATCAGACCGCCGAACCGCAGGCCCCAGTGGGCCAGTTCCGGCATGCCGCCGCCGAAACCGGGCTGCTGTCCGCCGTACCCCGGCTGCTGCGGGTAGGCGCCGTACGGCTGGCCGGGCTGCTGCTGGGGGTAGCCGTAGCCCTGCTGCGGGACTCCCTGCGGAGCCTGCTGCGGGTAGCCGTAACCGGGCTGGCCCTGCTGCGGGCCCTGAGGCTGCTGACCGGGCTGCTGCCCGTACGGGTTTTTCGGGTCGCCGAAGCTCATATGGCGTGTTCCTTCAACAGACGTGGGGACGAAAGGCCACACGGAGAAGAAGAACGACGTTCAGCGGCCCGCCCCCCGTGCAACCGCGGGCTTCATCGTGATGAGCGGCCCCCGCGTTTGTCCAGCCCAGGGCCCCAGGCGTTGTGCAAGTGCAACCTCGGGCGCGGGGAGGCGACGGCAATTGGTACGCGGGCGGGGTCATCCGCGAGGATGGGGCCATGACTGCCCAGATTCTCGACGGCAAGGCCACCGCTGCCGCGATCAAGTCCGACCTGACCGTCCGCGTGGCGGCCCTCAAGGCCCGAGGGGTCACTCCCGGCCTCGGCACCCTGCTCGTCGGCGACGACCCGGGCAGCCGCTGGTACGTCAACGGCAAGCACCGCGACTGCGCCGAGGTGGGCATCGGCTCCATCCAGCGCGAACTCCCCGGCACCGCCACCCAGGAGGAGATCGAGGACGTCGTACGGGAGCTGAACGCCGACCCCGCCTGCACCGGCTACATCGTCCAGCTGCCGCTGCCCAAGGGCATCGACACCAACCGGGTCCTGGAGCTGATGGACCCGGCGAAGGACGCCGACGGGCTGCACCCGACGAACCTCGGCCGCCTCGTCCTCAACGAGACCGGACCGCTGCCCTGCACCCCGCAGGGCGTCGTCCAGCTGCTGCGCGCGCACGGTGTGGAGATCGCCGGGGCGCACGTGGTGGTCGTCGGACGCGGTGTCACCATCGGCCGGTCCATCCCGCTGCTGCTGACCCGTAAGTCGGAGAACGCCACGGTGACCCAGTGCCACACCGGCACCCGGGACCTCTCCGCCCACCTCCGGCAGGCCGACATCATCGTCGCCGCCGCGGGCGTCCAGCACCTGATCAAGCCCGAGGACGTCAAGCCGGGCGCGGCCGTGCTCGACGTCGGCGTCAGCCGGGACGAGAACGGCAAGATCGTCGGCGATGTGCACCCCGGCGTCCGCGAGGTGGCCGCCTGGGTCGCCCCGAACCCCGGTGGCGTCGGCCCGATGACCCGAGCCCAGCTGCTGGTCAACGTGGTCGAGGCGGCCGAGCGCACCGCCGCCGAGGCGGCCGACGCCGCCGCCGCGAGCTGACGTCCGGACGGCGGAGGGAACCCCATGGGTGCTGCTACGAGCCCGGCCGAACCGGAGAGGACGGACCCCGCGTCCGCCGAGAACGCGCCCCCGGGCGCCGGATCCCCGGAGGCCTCGGACGACGACGCCACCGCCACCGGCACGGCCGATGCCTCCTCGGACGCCACCGCCACCGCCGGTGGAACCGCCGACGAGGGAACCGGTGGCGAGGGCTCCTCGGCGACCCCGTCCCCCGACCCGGCCGGGAGCGGCGGCGCTCCCCGGCGGCGCTCCCGGCGGTTCCCGAAGTTCACCCGGGACACCGCCCGCCCCGAGGGCGGCGGCCGGGCCGCGCCCGGCGACGCGCCCGCCCCGGCCCGGCAGTGGCCGCTGCTCACCGTGCTCGGCGCGGCGGGCGTGGGACTGCTGATCGTGGGCCTGGACCCGTTCGAGGAGGCGTTCCGGGTCGGCGCCATCCTCATCGGTGCCGCGCTGATCACCGGTGCCGTGCTGCGCTGGGTGGTGCCGTCCGTGGGGATGCTGGCGGTGCGTTCGCGGTTCACCGACCTGGTGACGTACGGGCTGATGGGCACGTTGATCGTGCTGCTCGCGCTGGTCGCGCAGCCCCAGCCCTGGCTGGACGTCCCGGTCCTGGAGGACGCGGTCCGCTTCACGATCCGCTGAGGCCGTCCGCCCGGGACCTGCTGCCGGGCGTGAACGGGCGGCCGGGGCCTGCCCGGAGTGAACGGCCGAGGTGCCCGTCCCCTCCCCCGAGGGAGGACGGGCACCCCGGCGCGGGGCGGAAGCGACGCCGCCGCCCCGGCTTAAGCGTCATGCATACGCAGTACCGCTTCAAGGGTTTCCGGAGGCCTGTGGCACGGAAGTGACCATTCCGTCACGGTGTGATCGCCGCGCGACGGGTGGCAGACTGGCACGGCGCACAGAGCGGTACGGACACATCGAGCCGTCGTCCGGTGCGGTGACGCGGGCGGTGACGACTGCGTGATCGTCGCCGCGACCGGGGCGCGCGACGACGCGCGCCCCGTCCCGAACGCTCCCGTGCGCCCCCTCGTCAGGAACTGACACCCTGGCTTCGCGCATCCTCGTGGGTAGTCCGGCCGAGCGGTCCGAAAACGGAACCGGGGCGGCGGACGGAACCGGCGGGGACGCGTGGCCCGGGGGACCGGCCGCCGCGGGGCACAGCACGTACGTCCGGGGGACATGAGGGGGGAAGCGATGCCTCGTTGGAAGGCACTGCCCGAAGAACTCGATCCGCAGATCAGGGAGTTCACCAGCCAGCTGCGCAGGCTCGTCGACCGCGGCGGGCTCAGCATCAACGCCGTGGCCGACCGCACGGGGTACAGCAAGACGTCCTGGGAGCGGTATCTGAACGGGCGGCTGCTCGCCCCGCGCGGGGCCGTCGTCGCCCTGGCCGAGGCCACGGGCACCCCGCAGCACCACCTCACCACCATGTGGGAGCTGGCCGAACGGGCCTGGAGCCGGGCCGAGATGCGCCACGACATGACGATGGAGGCCATCCGCATCAGCCAGGCCCGCGCCGCGCTCGGTGAGTTGGGGACGACGGGCTCCGACGCCCGGGGCCGCGGCCGGTCCGCCCGGCCCGCCCCGTCCGGCGGCCGGCCCGGCTCCGACGCCCGGGTCCCCGCCGGGGGCGCGGACGCCCCGCCGCGCGACACCCGGAGCGGCGAGACGCGCCCCGGGGACGCGTACGCCGAGGATCCGTACACCAAGGCCCTCCACGGGCAAGCCCCGTACGGCGGCGACGCCCATGGCAACGGCCCCCGCGGCGAAGCCCATGGCAGCGGCCCCCACAGCAACGGCCCCCGTGGCGGCGGGGCTTCCGGGCTCCTCGACGAGGACACGCGCCAGCTCATCGTCCCCACCCAGCGCGCCGCCGCCCCCCACCCCGCCCCCAACGCCGCGGCCGGGAGCGCCGGTCCGGCCTCCGGCAGCGGCACGGGCCCCGGACCCGGCTCGGGCACGGCGGGCCCCGGCGGCCGTCGCACGTGGCCCATGCTGGTCGTCGGGGCCGTCGGCGCCCTGGTCGTCGTGGTCGGCGCGGTGCTGCTCGCGCCGGGCGGGGACGAACCCGCCAAGGCGTCCCCGTCCCCGTCGGCCACGCCCAGCACGGCCGCCTCCGAACTGCCCGTGGGCGTCGAGTGCAACGGCGCGGACTGCGCCGGGCAGGACCCCGAGGCGATGGGCTGCGGCGGCGAGTTCGCCCGTACGGTCGCCAGCGCCGTGGTCGGGGCCGGAAAGCTGGAGGTCCGCTACAGCGAGGTCTGCTCGGCCGCGTGGGCCCGGCTCACCGAGGCGGCGGTCGGCGACACCGTGCGCATCACCGCGGGCGAGGGGGCGCAGGACGGCGAGGTCATGGGGGACACGGACGCGTACACCCCGATGGTGGCGGTGAGGAAGGCCGACGACGCGAAGGCCTGCGCCACGCTCACCTCCGGCACGCAAGGGTGCACCGACCCGGAGGAGTGAGACGCTCGCCGCGCCCGCCCGGAGGCCGGCGCCGGTCGCACTTCCCCTCTTCGGACGCGCGTGCGGTACGTGACCGGCTGTGTGCGGTGCCACAGGGGGGCGGGGGGCCCGGCCCGGCCGGGTCCGATAGCCTGACCGCCGGATATCTCTTCACGTCAAGATTGGTCGTCAGGACGGGTCGGGGCGGGGAGGGGCATCCAGCACCAGGGTCCGGCACCAGGGGCCGGGACCCCCACCGCCAGCTGTCTAACGGAGACCGCCATGACCCGCACTCCCGTGAATGTCACCGTGACCGGCGCAGCCGGCCAGATCGGCTACGCGCTGCTCTTCCGCATCGCCTCCGGCCACCTGCTCGGCCCGGACGTGCCGGTCAACCTGCGCCTCCTGGAGATCCCGCAGGGTCTCAAGGCCGCCGAGGGCACGGCGATGGAGCTCGACGACTGTGCCTTCCCGCTGCTGCGCGGCATCGAGATCACCGACGACCCGAACGTCGGCTTCGCCGGCGCGAACGTGGCCCTGCTCGTCGGCGCCCGGCCGCGGACCAAGGGTATGGAGCGCGGCGACCTGCTCGCCGCCAACGGCGGCATCTTCAAGCCGCAGGGCAAGGCGATCAACGACCACGCCGCGGACGACGTCAAGGTCCTGGTCGTGGGCAACCCGGCCAACACCAACGCGCTCATCGCGCAGGCCGCCGCCCCGGACGTACCGGCCGAGCGCTTCACCGCGATGACCCGCCTGGACCACAACCGCGCGATCTCGCAGCTGGCCGCCAGGACCGGCGCCGCCGTCTCCGACATCAAGAAGCTGACGATCTGGGGCAACCACTCGGCCACCCAGTACCCGGACATCTTCCACGCGGAGATCGCGGGCAAGAACGCCGCCGAGGTCGTCAACGACGAGGTGTGGCTCGCCGACGCCTTCATCCCGACCGTCGCCAAGCGCGGCGCCGCGATCATCGAGGCCCGTGGCGCGTCCTCCGCCGCCTCGGCCGCCAACGCCGCCATCGACCACGTGCACACCTGGGTCAACGGCACCGCCGCCGGCGACTGGACCTCGATGGGCATCCCGTCGGACGGCTCCTACGGTGTCCCCGAGGGCATCATCTCCTCCTTCCCCGTCACCACGAAGGACGGAACGTACGAAATCGTCCAGGGCCTGGACATCAACGAGTTCTCCCGCGCGCGCATCGACGCGTCGGTCAAGGAGCTCACCGAGGAGCGCGACGCGGTCCGCGAGCTGGGCCTGATCTGACCTGCCCCAAGCGGTACGGGAGCGCCCCCGGCGGTACGTGCCGCCGGGGGCGCTCGCGCGTCCGCGCCCACCGGGCGCCCGGGGTCAGTGCTGGACGTCGCCCGGCGTGTAGTGGCCCGGGGTCAGCCGCCCGGTCACCCCGAAGCGGTTCCAGGCGTTGATCACCGTGATGGCCGCGACCAGCTGGGCCAGCTCGGTCTCCTCGAAGTGCTCGGCGGCCGCCGCGTACACCTCGTCCGGGACGAAGCCGTCGGTGAGGACGGTGACCGCCTCGGTCAGGGCGAGCGCCGCCAGCTCCCTCTCGGTGTAGAAGTGCCGCGACTCCTCCCAGGCGCTCAGCTGGACGATCCGCTCGGCGGACTCGCCCGCCGCGAGCGCGTCCTTGGTGTGCATGTCCAGGCAGAACGCGCACCGGTTGAGCTGCGAGGCCCGGATCTTGACCAGCTCGACCAGGACGGGGTCCAGACCCTTCCGGGCGGCGATGTCGAGCCGGATCATCGCCTTGTAGACGTCGGGGAGCAGCTCGGAGACGGAGAGCCGCGGCGGGTGCTCGGCGGCCCGGCCGGCCGGGCGGGCCGGGGTGGCGGGGTGTTCGTGTGCGGTGGTCATGGGGACGACGCTACGGGTCCGGTGGCGCACCGCTATGGTCCATTTCCATGACGGATTCCTGGGCCGCTTTCGGCGCCGACCTGCATCTGGAACCGGTCGGTACGGGGCTGCGCAGCGGGCTGACGGCGGCGCTGCGGGAGGCCGTGCGCGGTGGGCGGCTGACCCCCGGCACCCGGCTGCCGTCCTCCCGGGCGCTCGCCGCGGACCTGGGCGTGGCCCGCAACACGGTCGCCGACGCCTACGCCGAACTGGTCGCCGAGGGCTGGCTCACCGCTTGCCAGGGCTCGGGGACCCGGGTCGCGCGGCGGGCCGTGCCGCGCCGCGCGGACCGGGCGGCGGCCCCCGCGCGGCCGGTGCGGACCGGGCCCGCTTACAACCTGAAGCCCGGCTCCCCGGACCTGTCCGGCTTCCCGCGCACCGCCTGGCTCAAGGCCGCCCGCAAGGCGCTCACCGCCGCACCCGACGAGGCCTTCGGCTACGGCGACCCGCGCGGACGCGTCGAACTGCGCACCGTCCTGGCCGAGTATCTGGCGCGCTCGCGCGGGGTGTACACCGACCCGGAGCGCGTCGTGATCTGCTCCGGCTTCGTCCACGGGCTGGCCCTGCTGGGCCGGGTACTGCGCCGGCGCCGGGTCCGGGAGGTCGCCGTCGAGTCCTACGGCCTGGCCCCGCACACCGAGCGCCTCACCGAGGCCGGGCTGCGCACCCCGTGCCTGCCCCTGGACGGACACGGCTCGCGCACCGGGGAGCTGGCCGCGCTGCGCGGGGCGGGGGCGGTGCTGCTGACCCCGGCGCACCAGTTTCCCACCGGCGTACCGCTGCACCCGGACCGGCGGGCCGCCGCCGTCGACTGGGCCCGGTCCACCGGTGGTCTGATCCTGGAGGACGACTACGACGGGGAGTTCCGCTACGACCGCCAGGCGGTGGGCGCGCTCCAGGGGCTGGACCCCGAGCGCGTCGTCTACCTCGGCACCGCCAGCAAGTCCCTGGCCCCGGGGCTGCGCATCGGCTGGATGGTGCTGCCCCCGGGGCTGGTGGAGGAGGTGGCGGCGGCCAAGGGCGGCGGCGACTGGATGACCGGCGTGACCGAGCAGTTGACGCTCGCGGAGTTCATCGCCTCGGGGGCGTACGACCGGCACGTCCGGTCCATGCGGCTGCGCTACCGGCGCCGCCGCGACCAGCTCGTCACGGCGCTCGCCGAGCGCGCGCCTGGCGTCGAGGTCAGCGGGATCGCGGCCGGGCTGCACGCGGTGCTCGAACTCCCGGCGGGCGCCGAGCGGTCGGTGGTCCAGGCGGCGGCGTTCCAGGGCCTGGCGCTGGACGGCCTCGCGCGCTACCGCCACCCGGACGCCCCGGCGGGACGCGACGCCCTGGTCATCGGCTACGGCTCGCCCACGGAGAGCGCCTGGGCGGGCACCCTGGACGCGCTGTGCCGGGTGCTGCCGTAGGGAGCCCCCGGGATGCCCGGCGGCTCGGCGTGGGCGGGCGGCGCCGAGTCCGCGCAACGCCCCCCGCCGTGCCGCCTCACGAAGCGTGCTGCCCGTCCCGCGCGCCCGGTTCCGGCTCCGGGGCCTCCCCGAAGCGGGCCAGGGCCAGGGAGCCCGCCACCGCCACCGCGAAGCCGCCGGCCGCCAGCCAGCCGAGGCCCGGCCGGGTCCCGTCGCCCAGCCACACCACCCCGGCCAGGGCCGGGCCGACCGTCTCGCCGAGCACCATGCCTGCCGTCGCCGTGGTCACCGACCCCCGCTGCAACGCCGAGGTCAGCAGCAGGAACGCCGCCCCGCCGCCCAGCAGCAGCCCGTACGCCGCGGGATCGCGCAGCAGCGCCCCCGGCGACACGTCGTCGATCAGCCGGACCGACACCTCGACCACCCCGAAGCCGAACCCCGCGCCCAGCCCCAGGGCCAGCGCCCGGGGCCGGGGCGGCAGCCGTCCGACCGCCGCGCCGGTCAGCAGCACTCCGAGCGCCGCCGCGGGCATCGCCCAGGGCAGCGCGTCCGGGCCCGGCCGGTGGCCCTCCGCGCCCGAGGCGAGGGCGAGCATGCCGAGCCCGGCGCAGACCACCGCCACCGCCCGCCACTCCGCGGCACTGAGCCGGACCGCCAGCAGCCGCGACGCGACGACCGCGGTCACCGCGAGGGAGGCGGCGAGCGCCGCGCCCACCGCGTAGATCGGCAGGGTGCGCAGCGCGACGACCTGGAGGACGAACCCGCAGCCGTCCAGGGCCAGTCCGGCCACGTAACGCCACTGCCGCACCGCCCGCAGCAGCAGCGCCGGATCGACCCCCGCCCCTGATTCCGGCCGGGCGGCGGCCCGCGCGGCGACCGCCTGGAGAACGGACGCCGTCCCGAAACAGACCGCGGCCCCGAGCGCACAGATCATCCCGATGAGCACCAGGGGAACGTAACGCGCGCGAAGGGCACAGGCGCGGCACCAGGTTTCGAACCGGCCCCACGTCGAACTAGTCTGACAAGAGGTCCACGCACCACGGGGGAGAACAGAACATGGCCAAGCGGAGGCTGAGGTCGAGCACGGTCGTGCTCGGCGGCATGGGGCTGCTCGCGCTGACGATCACGTCCTGCGGGTCGGAGCCGGACAAACGCTGCGCCGACCGGAGCACCCAGAAGACCCTGCCCAGTTCCGAATGCCGCAGCGGCGGCAGCGGTTCGTACTACTACGGCGGCGGCAAGAGCGGCGACGGCAAGGTCAAGGGCGGCAGCTTCGACAAGTCCGCCGTCGACCGCGGCGGCTTCGGCTGCGCCAAGTCCGGCGGAGGCTGAGCGCGTGGAGCGCCGCACGATCGAGCCGCGCCCCGGCTGGCAGGAGACCGTCGAGTCCCAGGGCGTCGTCTACCCGCTCACCCGGCACCCGGACGGATCGCTGCGCCCCTACTGGGACGAGAGCGCCTGCTACGTCTTCTCGCTGCCCGAGGTCGAGGCGCTGGAGGAGACCGTCGAGGAACTGCACTCGATGTGCCTGGCCGCCGCCGCGCACATCGTGGAGCGGGGCCGCTTCGCCGACCTCGGCATCACCGACCCGCGCCTCGCCGCGCTGGTCGCCGAGTCCTGGCAGCGCCGCGCCGAACTGCCCTCGGTGTACGGGCGGTTCGACCTGCGCTACGACGGGAGCGGCCCGGCGAGGCTGCTGGAGTACAACGCCGACACCCCGACCTCGCTGGTGGAGGCCGCCAGCGCGCAGTGGTTCTGGATGGAGGACCGCTTCCCCGGGGCCGACCAGTGGAACTCCCTGCACGAGCGGCTGGTCGCCGCCTGGAAGCGGCAGGCGCCCCTGCTGCCGCCGGGCCCGCTGCACTTCGTCCACTCCGAGGGCGACGAGATCGGCGAGGACCTGATGACGGTCGCGTATCTGCGCGAGACCGCCGACCAGGCCGGTCTGGAGACGCACGCGCTGTCCGTGGAGGAGATCGGCTGGGACCGGCTGTCGGGGCGGTTCGTCGACGACCGGCTGCGCTTCGTCCGCAGCTGCTTCAAGCTCTACCCCTGGGAGTGGCTGGCCACCGACCGCTTCGGCCCGCGCGTCCTGGACACCCTCGACAACGGCGGCGGCTCCGGCACCACCTGCTGGATCGAGCCCGCCTGGAAGATGCTGCTCTCCAACAAGGCGCTGCTGGCGGTCCTCTGGGAGCTGTATCCCGGCCACCCGAACCTGCTGCCCGCCTACCTCGACGGCCCGCGCGAGCTGGCGGGGCCCGGCGGGGCGGGGTACGTCTCCAAGCCGCTGCTCGGCCGCGAGGGCGCCGGGGTCGACCTGCACGGCCCCGGCTCGCCGCCCGTGATCCGCGACGAGCCGTGCTGCTACCAGGAGCTGGCCCCGCTGCCCGACATCGACGGCAACCGGGTCGTGCTCGGCGCGTGGACCGTCGAGGACGAGGCGGCGGGGCTCGGCATCCGGGAGTCGGCGGGGCCGGTCACCGACGAGTACGCCCGCTTCCTGCCCCACGTCATCCTCTGAATCCCGCCTCCTACCGGGCGCGGAGTGAAACCCGCGCCCGGCAGGAAGCCGGGCGCGGTCCCGCCTCCTACCGGGCGCCGGGCGAATCCCGCCTCCTACCGGGCGCCGAGCACCGAACGCAGCCGGTCCAGGCCCCAGTCCAGGTCCTCCTTGGAGATCACCAGGGGCGGCGCGATCCGGATCGTGGAGCCGTGGGTGTCCTTCACCAGCACCCGCTCCGCCATCAGCCGCTCGGAGACCTCCCGGCCGGTGCCCAGCGCGGGCGCGATGTCCACGCCCGCCCACAGCCCCCGGCCGCGCACCGCCTCCACCGCGCCGCCGCCCACCAGCAGCCCCAGCTCCCGGTGGAGGTGGTCGCCCAGTCCGGCGGCGCGCTCCTGGTACTCCCCGGTCCGCAGCATCGCGATCACCTCCAGCGCCACCGCGCAGGCCAGCGGGTTCCCGCCGAAGGTGGAGCCGTGCTCGCCGGGCCGGAACACCCCCAGGACCTCCGCCGAGGAGACCACGGCCGACACCGGCACCACCCCGCCGCCCAGCGCCTTGCCCAGCACGTACATGTCCGGGACCACGCCCTCGTGGTCCAGCGCGAACGTCCTCCCGGTCCGGCCCAGGCCCGACTGGATCTCGTCCGCGACGAACAGCACGTTCCGCTCGCGGGTCAGCTCCCGTACGCCGGGGAGATAGCCGGCCGGCGGCACCAGCACCCCCGCCTCACCCTGGACCGGCTCGATCAGCACCGCCACGGTGTTCTCCGTCATCGCCTCCCGCAGCGCGGTGAGGTCCCCGTACGGCACGATCTCGAAGCCCGGGGTGTAGGGGCCGAAGTCGGCCCGCGCCTCCGGGTCGGTGGAGAAGCTGACGATGGTCGTGGTGCGGCCGTGGAAGTTGTCCGAGGCCACGATGATCTTGGCCATGCCGTCCGGGACGCCCTTCACCCGGTAGCCCCACTTGCGGGCGGTCTTCACCGCGGTCTCCACGGCCTCCGCCCCGGTGTTCATCGGCAGCACCCTCTCCATGCCGCACAGCGCCGCCAGCTCCGTGCAGAACGCGGCGAACCGGTCGTGGTGGAAGGCGCGGGACGTCAGCGTGACCCGGTCCAGCTGGGCCTTGGCCGCGTCGATCAGCCGTCGGTTGCCGTGGCCGAAATTGAGCGCCGAGTACCCGGCGAGCAGGTCCAGGTACCGGCGTCCCTCGACATCGGTCATCCACGCGCCGTCCGCCGAGGCCACGACGACCGGCAACGGGTGGTAGTTGTGCGCGCTGTGCGCCTCGGCGGAGGCGATGGCGGTTTCCGTGGCGGACACGGGATCTCCGTTCGTCGTGCGGCGTGGGCGGGGGTGGTGCCCACTTTGTATCGTCGGTCGGATACCGCGCCGGGAAACCTGCACCGCGCGGCGCGCCCGCCGCCCCGCCCCCGGCGGCCGGAACACGCCGTTCGTCCCGGCCGTGCGCTCCCGTGCTCCGGGACGGTGCGGTGACGCGCCCTCGGCGCCCCGCACCGGCTGCCGGAGAAGGGCCCGACACCTGAGACAATGGGGCCATGGCCTCTGACCTCCCCACCGACCAGCCGCTGACGGGCCGCACCGGCGGCGCCGCCCGGCCGCGCGTGCTCTCCGGGATCCAGCCCACCGCGGGCTCCTTCCACCTCGGCAACTACCTGGGCGCGGTGCGCCAGTGGGTGGCGTTGCAGGAGTCCCACGACGCGTTCTACATGGTCGTGGACCTGCACGCGATCACGGTGCCGCAGGACCCGGCCGAGCTGCGGGCCAACACCCGGCTCGCCGCCGCCCAGCTGCTCGCCGCCGGTCTGGACCCGGAGCGCTGCACGCTCTTCGTGCAGAGCCATGTGCCCGAGCACGCCCAGCTCGGCTGGGTGATGAACTGCCTCACCGGCTTCGGCGAGGCCTCCCGGATGACGCAGTTCAAGGACAAGTCCGCCAAGCAGGGCGCCGACCGCGCCACCGTCGGCCTCTTCACCTATCCGGTGCTCCAGGTCGCCGACATCCTGCTCTACCAGGCCAACCAGGTCCCGGTGGGCGAGGACCAGCGCCAGCACATCGAGCTGACCCGCGATCTCGCCGAGCGCTTCAACGGCCGGTACGGCCCGACGTTCACCGTCCCGGCGCCGTACATCCTCAAGGAGACGGCGAAGATCTTCGACCTCCAGGACCCGGCGGTGAAGATGAGCAAGTCCGCCTCCACGCCCAAGGGCCTCATCAACCTCCTCGACGACCCGAAGGCCACGGCGAAGAAGGTGAAGAGCGCCGTCACCGACACCGACGCGGTGATCCGCTACGACGAGGAGAAGAAGCCGGGCGTCAGCAACCTGCTCACGATCCTCTCCACCCTCTCCGGCAGCTCCGTGGCGGACCTGGAGCGGAGCTACGAGGGCAAGGGGTACGGCGCGCTGAAGACCGACCTGGCCGAGGCGATGGTGGAGTTCGTCACTCCCTTCCGGGCCCGCACCCAGGAATATCTGGACGACCCGGAGACGCTGGACTCGATCCTGGCCAAGGGAGCGGAGAAGGCCAGGGCCGTGGCCGCCGAGACCCTGGCACAGACGTACGACCGGATGGGCCTCCTGCCCGCGAAGCACTGAGTCCAAGGGCCCTGGCGAGATCACGGCCCCAGGGGTCACACTGGCGGCGACACGACGCGCGGGCCGCTCACCCGGCCCGCGCGGCTTGACCGGAAATCGACCATCGACGGTGGAGGAGAACGACGTGGGGACCGTAACGCTCGGCGTTTCGATCGCGGTCCCGGAGCCCTACGGCAGCCTGCTCCAGGAGTGCCGTGCCAGCTTCGGGGACCCTGCCGCCTACGGCATTCCCACCCACGTCACCCTGATGCCCCCGACCGAGGCGCAGGCCGTGGACCTCCCGGCGATCGAGGCCCACCTGGAGAGGATCGCCACGGCGGGCCGCCCGTTCCCGATGCGGCTCTCGGGCACCGGCACCTTCCGCCCGCTGTCACCGGTGGTCTTCGTCCAGGTCGTCGAGGGCGCCTCGGCCTGCTCCTGGCTCCAGAAGCGGGTCCGGGACGCCTCCGGGCCGCTGGTGCGCGAGCTCCAGTTCCCCTACCACCCGCACGTCACCGTCGCCCACGCCATCGCCGAGGAGGCGATGGACCGGGCCTACGAGGAACTGGCCGACTACGAGGCCGCCTGGACGTGCGGCTCCTTCGCGCTGTACGAACAGGGCCCGGACGCCGTGTGGCGCAAGCTGCGGGACTTCCCGTTCGGCGCCGGGGGCGGCACCCCCGCCGTCCCCGCCCAGGGCGGCTACGTGATCGACGCGCCGTCCGCCCCCTCGCTGAGCCCCTGAGGGAGCCCGCCGAGCCCCTGAGCCCCTGGGCCCCTGAGGGAGCCCGCCGAGCCCCTGAGGGAGCCCGGGGTCAGACCGGCAGCCGCCGGAACAGCGGACGCGGCACGTGCCGCAGGGCCGTCATCACCACCCGCAGCGACCCGGGCACCCACACCGTCTCCGTACGCCTCCGCAGCCCGGAGACGATCGCCCGCGCCACCTCGTCCGGCCCGGTGGCGAACGGCTGCTCGGGGCGTCCCGCCGTGGCCCGGGTACGGACGAAGCCCGGCCGGACCACCAGCACCTGCACCCCGGTGCCCTGGAGCGCGTCGCCCAGGCCCTGCGCGAAGGCGTCCAGGCCCGCCTTGCTCGACCCGTAGATGAAGTCCGCGCGCCGGGCGCGCTCCCCGGCCACGGAGGACAGCACCACCAGCGACCCGTGTCCCTGCGCCTGGAGCGCGCCCGCGCACACCAGCCCGGCGGAGACCGCCCCCGTGTAGTTGGTCTGGGCGACCCGGACGGCCGCCATCGGCTCCTCCTCGTCGCGCGCCTGGTCACCGGCGACCCCGAACGCCATCAGCACCACGTCGACGTCCCCCTCCGCGAAGACCTTGCCGAGGACCACCTCGTGCGCCGCGGAGTCCAGCGCGTCGAAGTCGACGGTGCTCACCTCCGCGCCGCGCCCGCGCAGTTCGGCGGCGGCCGCGTCCAGGGCGGGGGAGGGGCGCCCGGCCAGCCAGACCCGCCGGGTGCGCAGGGCGATCAGGCGACGGGCGGTGGCCAGGGCGATCTCGGAGGTGCCGCCGAGAACGAGCAGGGACTGCGGGGCGCCGAAGGCGTCCTTCACGGATCACTCCTGTTGCAGAGAGGGAGGGGCGGGGCCGGTGGAGGGGCAGGGGGACGTCGCGGGGCGGCGGGTCACAGCCCCAGGCGGCGCGCCAGGTCGGAGCGGAACGCGTCGGTCGCGCCCAGCGCCTCCCGCAATGCGCGGAACTCCGCCAGCCGCGGGTACATCGCGGCCGCCGTCTCCGGCCGCATCCGGGAGTCGGCCGCCAGGCAGACCCGGCCCCCGGCCGCCGCGACCTCCTCGTCGACCCCGTCCAGGAGCCGGGCGAGCGAGGGCAGGGCGGCGGGCAGATCGAGCGAGAGGACCCAGCCGGGCGAGGCGAACGACAGCCACCCCGGGTCCGCCGCCCCGAGCCGGCGCAGCACGGCCCGCAGCACCGGGGCCCGGTGCGCCGCGATCCGGCGCACCACCCGGTGCAGGGTCTCCGTGTGGTCGTACCCGACGCTGAACCGGTAGCGCACCAGACCGCCCCCGCCGTGGAGCCGGGCCGTCCCGGGTGCGGCGTCCGGGGCGAGGAAGAAGGCCGGGACCGGCCACGACTCCCCGCCCCGCGCGCGGGGCGCGCTCCGGTAGCGGATCTCGTGGCACAGGGCGGCGGAGGCCCGGCCGAGCGGTCCGCTCGGGACGGGAAGCGCCGGCAGCCCGGCGGCGGCCGGGGCCCACAGGCCCGCCCCGGCCAGGGCACCCGCCCTGGTCAGAGCGCCCGTCTTGGTCAGAGCGCCTGCCTTGGTCAGCAGTCCGGCCGTCGTGCGCTGGGCCGAATGAATGCGCCGGTCGTGCGCCGGGCGCACAAAGGGGGGCGTGTGCTCCCCCGCCGGATACGGGTCCGGGGGCGCGTGCTCGCCGCGGGTGATGATCCCGCGCCCCGTCGCGCGGCCCCGCGCCAGCAGATCGAGCCAGGCGGAGGCGTACGGCTGCCGGTCGCCGCCCGTGGTGAGGCGGGCCAGCACCTCGTCCAGGTCCCCGGCGCGTTCGGTCGACACGAGCATCCGCGCGCAGGGCGCCCGCCGGAGGCGGAGCGTGGCGGAGAGGATCACCCCGGTCAGCCCGAGCCCCCCGGCGGTCGCCTCGAACAGGGCGGTGCCCGGCAGCACCGTACGCACCTCGCCGTCGGCGGTGAGCAGTTCCAGGGCGCCGACGTGCCGGGTGAAGGAGCCGTCGGCCGGGTGGCCGGAGCCGTGCACGTCGGAACCGATCGCCCCGCCGACCGTGATGCCACCGGCCTCCGGCAGCACCGGCGGCAGCCAGCCGAGCGGCAGCAGCACCCGCAGCAGCCGCTCCAGGCTCACGCCCGCCTCGCAGCGCACCGTACCGGCGGCCGGGTCGACCGCGCCGATCCTGGCCAGGCCCGTCATGTCGAGCACCGAACCGCCCGCGTTCTGCGCGGCGTCGCCGGGCGCGCGGCCGGACCCGCGGGCGAGGGCGCCCCGGGGTCCCCGGCCCCGGACGACGGCCACCGCCTCCTGCTGACTGCGGGGGCGGAACCGCACGGCGGTCGTCGGGGCGGTCCGGCCCCAGCCGGTCAAGGACACCGTGTCGACGGACATGAGGGTGACCGTATCGTCCGGTAAACCCCTTTCGAGGCATTGGTCAATTCGCTCACCGGAACGGGTGATGGAGGGAGTGTCAGCCCGGCGTGACGGGGATCCCGGCAGCGGGTCGGGAAGAGTCCGGTGCGGGCCGCTGGTGTTCCGGGCCCAGGAGGGTACGCGTACGGTCATGGACTGGCTCAAGAAACTCCCGGTCGTCGGGCCCCTGGTCGCCCGGCTGATGGAGACGCACGCGTGGCGTTCCTACGAGACGCTGGAACGGGTCCACTGGGCCAGGCTCGCGGCGGCGATCACCTTCATCAGCTTCCTCGCCCTCTTCCCCCTGATCGCGGTCGGCGCGGCGATCGCGGCCGCGCTGCTGAGCGACGACCAGCTCGACACCATCAAGGACAAGCTCGCCGAGCAGGTCCCCGGCATCTCCGACCAGCTCGGCATCGACGGCCTGGTCGCCAACGCGGGCACGGTCGGTCTGGTCGCGGGCGCGCTGCTGCTGTTCACCGGCGTCGGCTGGGTCGGCTCGATGCGCGAGTGCCTGCGCGCGGTCTGGGAACTGGACGACGTCCAGGAGGCCAACCCGGTCGTCGCCAAGGTCAAGGACGCCGTGCTGCTGGTCGGCCTCGGCGGCGCGGGACTCGCCACCCTGGCCGTCTCCACGGTCGGCTCGACGGCCGTCGGCTGGACCGCCGACCGCCTCGGCATCGACGGCGGCGGGGTGGGCGGCGTCCTGCTCCGGGTGGCCGCCCTGGCGGTGGCGGCGCTCGGCGGCTTCCTGCTGATGCTCTATCTGCTGTCGCTGCTGCCCGGCGTCGAGCCGCCCCGCCGCCGTCTGGTGGTCGCCGCCGTGATCGGAGCGGTCGGCTTCGAACTGCTCAAGCTGCTGCTCGGCAGCTACATCAGCAACGTCGCAGGCAAGAGCATGTACGGCGCGTTCGGGGTGCCGATCGCGCTGCTCCTGTGGATCAACTTCACCGCGAAGCTGCTGCTGTTCTGCGCCGCCTGGACGGCCACGCCCAGCAAGGGCGAGCAGAGGGACGAGGCGGCGGAGCCGGACGGGGCCCCGGTCCGGGCCGGAGCCGGACCGGCCGAGCGCGCGGAGCCGGACGCCAAGGGAGCGACCCGCACGGCGTGAAACCGTCCGGAGGGCGTGGACGGGCCCGGGGGGCGTGAACCGGCGTCCGCACGCCATGAACCGGCGTCCGGACGAGGTCGGGACGACGAAGAGGACGGCGGACCGCCCGCCGTCCTCTTCTGTGTGCCGGGGCCGCTCAGCCCGCTTCCGTGCGCCGGGGCCGCTCCGCCCGCGCGGTCGGACCCTTCCCCCGCCGGGTCCGCTCCGCCCGCTTCCGTGTGGCGAGGCCGTGGGTCAGCGGCGGGGGAGCCGCAGCGGCCAGCGGCGGTTGACCAGGAACACCCCGGCCGCCACGGCCACCAGCACTCCGCCGACGACCGCCAGGGCGATCCCGACGCCGCTGGAGCCGTCGGACGCCGACGCGTGCGTGGCCTTCGCCTGGCCGCCCGAGCCCTGGTCCGCCCCGGCGGCGGGCTCGGCGCCCTTGCCCCCGGTGGTGGTCCCGGTGTCCACGGACTTCGGCGGGACCAGCTCGCCGATCGGGGTCACCTTGCCGCTCGCGGCGAAGCCCCAGTCCAGCAGCTTGGCGGCCTCCTTGTAGACCGCGTGGCTCTCCTCGTCCGACGGGTTCATCACCGTGACCAGGAGGACCTTGCCGTTGCGCTCGGCGACACCGGTGAAGGTGCTCCCCGCGTGGGTGGTGTAGCCGTTCTTGACGCCCGCGATGCCCCGGTACGGGTCGACGCCGATGTCCCCGGTGATCAGCCGGTTGGTGTTCTGGATCTCGAAGCTCTCGCGCTTCTTCCCCTTCTTCGTCTCCCCGGGGAAGTCGGCCGACGCGGTCGCCGCGTACTCGCGGAAGTCCTTCTTCTGCATCCCGCTGCGGGCGATCAGCGTCAGGTCGTAGGCGCTGGAGACCTGGCCCGGAGCGTCGTACCCGTCCGGGGAGACCACCTTGGTGTCCAGCGCCTGGAGCTCCTCGGCGTGCTTCTGCATCGAGGCCACCGTCTGCGGGACGCCGCCGAACATCTCGGACAGCACGTGCACCGCGTCGTTGCCGGAGCGCAGGAACACCCCGAGCCACAGGTCGTGCACCGTGTAGGTGTGGTCCTCCTTGACCCCGACCAGGCTGCTGCCCTCGCCGACCCCCGCCAGCTCACGCTCGGTCACCTTGTGCTTCAGGGTGGTGGGCTGGAGCGCGGGCAGGACGGTGTCCGCGAACAGCATCTTCAGGGTGGAGGCGGGCGGCAGCCGCCAGTGCGAGTTGTGCGCGGCCAGCACGTCCCCGTTCTCCGCGTCCGCCACGATCCACGACCGCCCGGTCAGCCCCTTGGGCAGCACCGGGGCGCCCGCGCCCAGCTCGACCTGGGGACCGGCCTTGCCGAGCCGCTCGCCGCCGAGGCTGGACATGGTGCTCGGCGGCTTGGGCTGTTTGTCGTCACTCTTGTCCTTGTCGGCCGCCGCAGCGGGACCGAGGACCAATCCGGACAACAAGGCGGTGGAGGTGACCGTCAGGGCGATCTTCTTCAGAGCAGGCACGGTCGGAAACGTACAGGGCGAAGATGTGGATGCCGACCCGGACCGGCTGACCCGCCGCAGGGAACGCCGGGACGGCCCTGTCCGGACGACGCCACCCCGGTCGAGGGGGCCCAGGGACGCCGGTGATACTGGACCCATGAAGCTCAGCCGCCCCGTGTCCTGGTTCCTGCTCGCGTTCGGGGTGTGGAGCTGGTTCATCTGGATCACCTTCGTCAAGAACCTGTGGCAGGACGGCAGCGGCCTCGCCTTCGACGACGCGGGCGAACCGACCGGCTACTTCTGGGTCCACCTGCTGCTCGCCATCACGTCCTTTCTTCTGGGGACGGTGGTCGGCGTCATCGGGTTGCGTGGGGTCCGGGCTTCGCGCGAGCAGCGCACCTGACGGGAACGAGAAGGCGTAGGTAGGCACGGATGGCAGCAGTGGTGTTCGTTCTCGTGGCGCTGGTGGTCCTGGCGCTCCTCGCCGCCGTGCACCGGTATCTGTGGCGCCGCTTCGTCGGCGACACGACCGCCCCCGGCAGCGTGCTGCGCAAGGCGGGCACGGTCGCGGCCTTCGTGCTGCCGCTGCTGACCGTCGGGGCCATGACCTCCGGCCGGATCGGCGCCCCCTTCTGGCTCCAGCAGGTCCTGGCCTGGCCCGGCTACCTGTGGCTGGCCTGCCTGCTGTACCTGACGCTGGCGCTGCTGGTGGGCGAGCTGGTACGTCCGCTGCTGCTGCGCTTCCTCGCGCGGCGCGACCGGACGGCGGCCGGACCGGCCGCCGCTCCTGCCGGGGCCGCGAGCGGAACGTCCACCGGGGCGCCTGCCGAAACCCTGGCGGAGACCCCGGACGGCGCCCGCCCCCGTACGGAGGAACTCCTCCCGGTCGGTTCGGCCGGGGCACCCGCCACCCCGGACGCTCCGGTCCGCACCGCCCCCGAGGCCGCACCGGAATCAGCGCCGGACACCGGAACGGAACCGGACGCGGCGGCCGGGCAGGCGAAGGACCAGCAGACGGAGGCCGGTCGGGCGGGGGGCGAGCGGGCGGAGACCGCGTCCGCCTCCCCGGCGGCCCCCGGCCCCTCCCGCCGACTCTTCGTCTCCCGGGTCGTCGGCGGCGCGGCCGCCGCCGCCGGGCTCGCCACCGTCGGGCTCGGCACCCACAACGTGCTCAGCGGGCCGAGTGTCCGGCGGATCACCGTGCCGCTGGCGAAACTGCCCCGCGCCGCCCACGGCTTCCGGATCGCCGTGGTCAGCGACATCCACATCGGCCCGATCCTCGGCCGCGCGCACACCCGCCGCATCGTCGACACCATCAACCGGACCTCGCCCGACCTGGTCGCCGTCGTCGGGGACCTCGTCGACGGGTCCGTCGCGGACCTGGGCTCCGCCGCCGAACCGCTGTCCGCCCTGCGGGCCCGGCACGGCAGCTACTTCGTCACCGGCAACCACGAGTACTTCTCCGGCGCGGAGCAGTGGGTCGACCACGTCCGCGAACTGGGGCTGATCCCGCTGGAGAACGCCCGCGTGGAGATGGGCGGCTTCGACCTCGCCGGGGTCAACGACATCGCGGGCGAGAGCGAGGGCCAGGGCCCCGACTTCGGCCGCGCCCTGGGCGACCGGGACCGCTCCCGGGCCGCTGTCCTCCTCGCGCACCAGCCGGTCGTCATCCACGACGCCGTCAAGCACGGCGTCGACCTCCAGCTCTCCGGCCACACCCACGGCGGACAGCTCTGGCCCGGCAACTACTTCGCCGAGCTGGCCAACCCGACCGTCGCCGGGCTCGAACGCTACGAGGACACCCAGCTGTTCGTCTCGCGCGGCGCGGGGGCGTGGGGCCCGCCGGTCCGGGTCGGCGCCCCGTCCGATATCACCGTCGTGGAGCTCGCCTCCCGTCAGGCCTGAGAACTCTCCTCCCGTCAGCCTCCCCAGCAACGTTGCGGATGCGATCTTCTGTTCGGCCGTCGAACGTCCGCCGTCATGAAATCCGCACCGAAGCGTCACCGTCAGCTACGGAAAACCGCAGGTGGGAGGCGGGAAATGAGCTTTTCGGACCGAGGATGTCCCGGCTGTCCAAGAAAAGCCGGTCAGAGCCCGCTTTACTCTTCCAGATGTGAAAATCGTGTGATTGGGTGAACCCGAATGTGCGGCGGTGCGCGTGTCTTGGCGCACCCGCCAGGTGGGGCTGGTAAGGGAGAGCACGGCAATGCGGTCGGTCCGGGTACGGATTCTCGCGATTCTCGCGGTTTTGGTCATAGCGGGCGTCGGCGCCTGGCAACTGCTCCCCTCGGGGGAGGGAAGCTCCGACGCGGTCACGATCGGCACCTCGGACGAGGTCACCTCGCTCGACCCGGCCGGCGCCTACGACGCGGGTTCCTGGGCGATGTACAGCAACATCTACCAGTCGCTGATGACCTTCCGGGCCGGATCGGTCACGCCGGAGCCGGACGCCGCCGAGAGCTGCGGCTTCATCGGCCAGAAGCTCCAGACCTACCAGTGCAGGCTCCGTGACGACCTGACGTTCTCCAACGGCAGGAAGCTCACCGCCGAGGACGTCAGGTACTCCTTCGAGCGGATGATGCGGATCAAGTCCGACGTCGGCCCGGCCGCCCTGTTCCCGACCCTGGACACCGTCGTCTCCGAGGGCCGCACGATCACCTTCAACCTGTCCGGGAAGGACGCCACCTTCCCGCAGAAGATCGCGACCGGCGCCGGGGCGATCGTCGACGCGGAGAAGTACCCGCGGGACAAGCTCCGCACCGGCGACCAGGCCGACGGCTCGGGGCCGTACGTCCTGAAGTCCTACGAGCCGGGCGCACGCGCCGAGCTGGTGCCCAACCCGACGTACAAGGGCGCGGTCAAGAAAACCGGCCACGCGGTCGACGTCCGCTACTTCAAGGGCTCCGAGGACCTGCTGGCCGCGTGGGACAGCGGCGAGGTCGACGTCAGCCACCGCCAGCTGCCCCCGAGCCGGCTCTCCGAGCTGGACCCCAACGACCCCGACCTGCGGATCACCGAGGCGGACAGCGCCGAGATCCGCAACATCATCTTCAACGTCCGTGACGACTCGCCGTTCTCGGACAAGCGGGTCCGCCAGGCCGTCGCCGCGCTCATCGACCGCGGGCCGCTGGTCCGGGAGGTCTACCGGAGCACCGTCGAGCCGCTGTACTCGCTGATCCCGCAGGGCTTCATCGGACACAGCACCCCCTTCTTCGACGCCTACCCCTCGCCCGATGCCCAGCGCGCCAGGCAACTGCTCCAGCAGGCCGGGGTGCAGATGCCGGTGCCGGTGAAGTTCGCCTACCGGGACGACGACGCGTACACCAAGGAGAGCGCCGAACTGCGGCGGCAGCTGGAGAAGGACGGGCTGTTCAAGGTCTCCGTCAAGGCCGTGGAGTGGACCACGTACCAGAAGGGGTACGCCGCCGGGGAGTACGACATGTACACCGTCGGCTGGCTCCCCGACTTCCCGGACCCCGACACCTTCAGCCAGCCGCTCGTCGGCACCGGCAACGTCCTGCACAGCGGCTACTCCAGCAAGCGCATGGACAGGCTGATCGCCGCCACCCAGCAGTTCAGCGACCGCAGCCGGACCGCGGGCGACTTCAAGGACATGCAGACCCTGATCGGCGAGGACGTCCCCCTGCTGCCGCTCTGGCAGAAGAAGGACTACGTCGTCGCCAAGTCCGAGGTCGCGGGCTCCCAGTACCTCTCCGACGGTACGGGCGTGTGGCGCCTGTGGGAGCTGGGCCGGATCTGATCCCGCCCGTCCCGGGTCGGCCCCGGCCCGGGGCGGCTCACTCCTCCGGCGGCCGGGGCTTCGTCCCGGCCGCCGCCGCGCCCGGCAGGAACTCCACCAGCACCCCGTGGACCTGCCGCACGAGCGGGCGCAGCACCCGGAACCGGGAGAGCGCGACGGCGCGGGCGGCGATCGGCGCGGTGCGCTCGACGAGCCGGCGGCTGCGCTCGGCGCCCGGGGACCGGTCGTACACCCAGAACAGCACCAGGCCCATGTGCATCAGCCACATCAACTGCGGCAGCAGCGGCGCCAGTTCCGGGTCGCTCTTGACGTCCGCCCCGGTGAGGCACCGTTCGTGGAGGGAGATCACCGCCTCCCGGGCGGCCGCGGAGTCCTCGGAGAACGGGGAGAGCGGGCTGTCCGGGTCGGCCGCGTTCTTGAAGAACTGGGCGGCGAAGCGGTGGTACGGCTCCGCCACGTCCAGCCAGCCCAGCAGCAACCCCCGCAGGCGCGCGGCCAGATCGCGGTCCCCGTCCAGCACGGGCCCGACCCGCGCCGCGTGTTCGGCGGCGATCCGGTCGTAGAAGTTCTGGACCAGATGCTCCTTGGAGGAGAAGTAGTAGTACGCGTTCCCGACCGAGACGCCCGCCTCCTGGGCGATGGCCCGCATGGTGGTGCGGTCGTAGCCGCGCTCGGCGAAGAGCCCGAGCGCCGTCTCCAGGATCAGCGTGCGGGTCTGCTCGCTCTTCGGCGCCCGGCCGGACCGCGCCGCCCGCGCGGGCTTCGCGGCCCCGTTCCCCCGTACGCTCTTCTCTTCCTCCACCACGGCCCCAAGGTTAACCGGGCCGGGTCGGCGGGCCCTTCCGGTCAGGCGCTCATGGAGCGGGCCGCGTTGAGCTGGGCCATGACCGCGGGGAAGGTGTGCGGACCCGCGGCCGGGATCATCGTGGAGTGGTGACGGCCGCCGCTGGTGACCGTCACCTGCACGAAGCCGGTCGTCCGCTTCTCCTTCATCAGCAGGAACAGCAGCCCGATCAGGCAGAACAGCGCGAAGATGATCGCCAGCACGATCGCGTGCGCCGGGATCTTCTCCTCCGTGCGGGACATGTCCGTCGCCGTCCAGACCGCCCCCTTCAGCGGCATCGTCCCGGACGGGGTGACGATCGCGTCGCTCAGCACCGTGATGTCGCCGATCGCCATCATCGGAGCCCCGCCCTGGCCGGGCGCCCCCTGCGGGAGGGGGAGGTACTGGCCCGGCAGCGTCGGCTGCGCGGGGTAGGGATAGCCGTAGCCGGGGCCGGGCTGGGCCGCGGAGTCGGGCAGCGGCTGCGGGTAGCCGTAGACGGGGGCACCGCCCGGGGCCGGGTAGCCGTAGCCGTGGACCTGGCCGTCGGCGACGGTCGGCGGGTGGCCCGGCTGCTGGGGCGGGCCCCACTTGTACGCGTCGCCCTCGGAGGGATTCGGCTCGCTCACGACTGTCCCCGTTTCTCTTTCCTCGTCCTCAGTGCTGAACCGTACCGCCCGGGGCCCGCCCCGCGCAGCAACGGGCCCCGCTCCGGCAGCGGTGGGGCTGCTCGGGCGGGGCCCGTCGACGTCATCGGTGGTACGCGGCGGTCAGAAGCGACGCGTGATGAGCGCGCGCTTCACCTCCTGGATCGCCTTGGTGACCTCGATGCCACGCGGGCAGGCGTCCGTGCAGTTGAACGTGGTGCGGCAACGCCACACGCCGTCACGGTCGTTGAGGATCTCCAGCCGCTGCTCACCGGCCTCGTCGCGCGAGTCGAAGATGAAGCGGTGCGCGTTGACGATCGCCGCCGGACCGAAGTACTGCCCGTCGTTCCAGAACACCGGGCACGAGGATGTGCACGCGGCGCACAGGATGCACTTGGTGGTGTCGTCGAAGCGCTCGCGGTCCTCGGCGGACTGAAGGCGCTCGCGGGTCGGCTCGTTCCCCTTGGTGACAAGGAAGGGCATGACGTCGCGGTACGCCTGGAAGAACGGGTCCATGTCGACCACGAGGTCCTTGAGGACCGTGAGGCCCTTGATGGCCTCGACCATGATCGGCTTGTCCGGGTTGATGTCCTTGATCAGCGTCTTGCAGGCGAGCCTGTTCTTGCCGTTGATCCGCATCGCGTCGGAGCCGCAGATCCCGTGGGCGCAGGAGCGGCGGAACGTCAGGGTGCCGTCCAGCTCCCACTTGATCTTGTGAAGGGCGTCCAGGACACGCTCCTTCGGGTCGATCTCGATCTGGAAGTCCTGCCACTGGACCTCGTCCGACACCTCGGGGTTGAAGCGGCGGATGCGGAACGTGGCCAGGATGAACGGCGAGTCGGCGAAGCCGGCCTCGGCGTTGTCGGTCGTGTCCAGGGTCGGGGTAGCCATCAGTACTTACGCTCCATCGGCTGGTAGCGGGTCGTCACGACCGGCTTGTAGTCGAGCCGGATCGACTCGGCGCCGTCGGCGGCCACCTCGCGGTACGCCATGGTGTGGCGCATGAAGTTGACGTCGTCGCGGTTGGGGTAGTCCTCGCGGTAGTGACCGCCGCGGGACTCCTTGCGGGCGAGCGCGGACACCGCCATGACCTCGGCCAGGTCGAGCAGGTTGCCCAGCTCGATCGCCTCCAGCAGGTCGGTGTTGAACCGCTTGCCCTTGTCCTGGACGGACACGTTGAGGTACCGCTCGCGCAGCTCGGCGATCTTGTCGACCGCCGTCTTGATCGTCTGCTCGGTGCGGAACACCATCACGTTGGCGTCCATGCACTCCTGGAGCTCCAGGCGGAGCGTGGCGACGCGCTCGGAGCCGGTGGAGTTCCGCAGCCGCTCGACCTGGTCGGTGACCAGCTGGGCCGGGTTCTCGGGCAGGTCGACGAAGTCGTGCGCCGCCGCGTACTCGGCGGCCGCGATGCCCGAGCGCTTGCCGAAGACGTTGATGTCGAGCAGCGAGTTGGTGCCCAGGCGGTTGGCGCCGTGCACGGAGACGCAGGCGACCTCGCCGGCGGCGTACAGGCCCGGGACGACGGTGGTGTTGTCGGCCAGCACCTCGCCCTCGACGTTGGTCGGGATGCCGCCCATCGCGTAGTGGGCGGTCGGCTGGATCGGGATCGGGTCCGTGTAGGGCTCGATGCCGAGGTAGGTCCGCGCGAACTCGGTGATGTCCGGGAGCTTGGCGTCCAGCTGCTCCGGCGGCAGGTGGGTCAGGTCCAGGTAGACGTGGTCACCGGCCGGACCGCAGCCGCGGCCCTCGCGGATCTCGGTGTAGATGGAGCGCGAGACGACGTCGCGCGAGGCGAGGTCCTTCATGACCGGCGCGTACTTCTCCATGAAGCGCTCGCCGTCCTTGTTGCGGAGGATGCCGCCCTCACCGCGGGCGCCCTCCGTCAGCAGGATGCCCATGCGCCAGATGCCCGTCGGGTGGAACTGGAAGAACTCCATGTCCTCCAGCGGCAGACCGCGCCGGTAGCAGGCGGCCTGGCCGTCGCCGGTCAGGGTGTGCGCGTTGGACGTCACCTTGAAGAACTTGCCGGTACCGCCGGAGGCGTAGATGACCGACTTCGCCTGGAAGACGTGGATCTCGCCGGTGGCCAGCTCGTACGCGACGACGCCGGAGGACTTCTTGACCCCGTCGACCTCGGTGATCAGCTGGTCCAGGACGTAGAACTCGTTGAAGAACTCCACGCCCTCCTTGACGCAGTTCTGGTACAGCGTCTGGAGGATCATGTGGCCGGTGCGGTCCGCGGCGTAGCAGGACCGGCGGACCGGGGCCTCGCCGTGGCTGCGGGTGTGACCGCCGAAGCGGCGCTGGTCGATGCGGCCCTCGGGCGTCCGGTTGAACGGCAGGCCCATCTTCTCCAGGTCGAGGACGGCGTCGATGGCCTCCTTCGCCAGGATCTCCGCGGCGTCCTGGTCGACCAGGTAGTCACCGCCCTTGACCGTGTCGAAGGTGTGCCACTCCCAGTTGTCCTCCTCCACGTTGGCGAGCGCGGCGGCCATGCCGCCCTGCGCGGCGCCCGTGTGGGAGCGGGTGGGGTAGAGCTTCGTGAGCACGGCGGTGCGGCTGCGCTTGGTCGACTCGATGGCCGCGCGCATGCCGGCGCCGCCGGCGCCGACGATGACGGTGTCGTACTTGTGGATCTGCATGGTTTTCCTCTGGTCCCTCTTATCCCGGCGTCTAGCGGATGTTCGGGTCGAAGGTGAAGATCACCAGCGTGCCCAGCAGGACGGTGAACACCGTGGCGGTGTACAGGAGCATCTTCAGCCAGAAGCGGGTGTTGTCCCGTTCGGCGTAGTCGTTGATGACCGTACGGAGGCCGTTGGCGCCGTGGAGCATGGCGAGCCAGAGCATCAGCAGGTCCCAGACCTGCCAGAACGGCGAGGCCCAGCGGCCCGCCACGAAGGCGAAGCCGATCTTGGAGACGCCGCCGTCGAGCACCAGCTGGATCAGCAGGTGCCCGATGACGAGAACGGTCAGGAGGATGCCCGACAGGCGCATGAAGAGCCAGGCGTACATCTCGAAGTTGGTGCGCGAACCCCTGGGCGTCTTGTCCGTCCGCTTGCGCGGGGGCTCGATCACCGGCGCGGGGTTGTCGACGTCGTAGAGCCGCACGCCCTCGACCTCGCCGATCGCGGCCGCGGAAGAAGTCTCGCTGGACATGGGCCTCAGCTCCCGAAGAGATCGCGTACGGCGTGCCCGAGGACGGGGTACAGCGCCCCCACCATCAGCACGATCCAGATGCCCACCACGGTCCAGAGCATCTGCTTCTGGAGGCGGGGGCCCTTGGCCCAGAAGTCCACGGCGATGATCCGCAGACCGTTCAGCGCGTGGAAGAGAATCGCGGCCACCAGGCCGTATTCGAGGAACGCGACGGGCCACGTCTTGTAGGTGGCCACGACGTCGTCGTACGCCTCGGGGGATACGCGGACGAGTGCGGTGTCCAGGACATGTACGAACAGGAAGAAGAAGATGAGGACACCGGTGACTCGATGAGCCACCCAGGACCACATGCCTTCCCGGCCGCGGTACAGCGTTCCAGCCGGCACGGAAGAACCCTCCGGGAGCGGGGATTGGGGTCGGCCGGCTTGACTGTCGGTCTGACCCGGCCGGGTACGGTCCACCGGCCCCGGCCATCGTAGCGACGCTTTGTCGGTTCGTTCGCGCGGGGGCCTCTGGTGTGATCAAAGTGGCAGACAAACGGGCACGTACGGGCTAGGCGTGGCTGAGGGGTGAGGGCTGCGGGCTGCGGGCTCGGGGCCGCGGGCGCGGTGGGCTCACTCGCCCGAGAGCAGCTCCACGATGCGGCTGCGGGCGACCCGTCGCAGCTCCTCCGCCGTCACCGCCCGCTCCTCGTCCGGGTCGTGCGCGAGTCGGCCCCGGATGCCCGCCAGGACCTGGTCCACGTGCTGGGCGGGCGGGAAGGCGTCCAGGCAGATCACGAACGCGTGGCCGAAGCTGCTCTCGTACGCGGCGTGGGCGGCCCGCAGCGCCAGGTGGGCGGCGCGGGGCGCGTCGTGGTGCAGGCAGGGGGCGGGCTCCGCCGCCAGCGCCTCCGCGATGTCCCCGGGCGCCAGGTCGTAGCCCGCCTCGTCGGACGCGGCCAGCAGGGAGCCCAGGTCCGGGTAGGGGCGGTGGGCGGCCATCCGGTGGGCCCAGCGCAGGCTGCCGCAGCACTCGAGGAAGGCCGCCTCGGCGACGAGGAAGGGGAGGGCGTTGAGATGGGCCAGCCCGGCCGCGTGCTCCCCGGCCGGGGCGTCCGGTCCGGGCAGTCCGGAGGCGGCGGAAGGACCGGCGGGCCCGGTCGGGCCGGTCGCGGGGGAGGGGCCGGAAGGGCCGGCGGGGCCGGTCGGGTCGGCTGGCGGGGAGGGGGCGGTCGCGGGAGACGACGGGCCGGGGGACGGCCGTCGGGGCTGCACGGGTATGCCCGACCGTCCGGCCGGGGGCGCGGATCGCTTCGGCAGGCCGGCGGGGGGCTCGCTGGACCTGGACAGCGGGGACTCCTCGCGTGAACGACGACTGTGACCCTGAAGACGGGCCGGAGTGCAACGAGGTTGCACGGGGGTTCTCCAGGGTGTTCTACGGGACGGGCGGAAATGTTCTACGGGACGGGGTGAAAGGAGAGACGAATGTGCCGCAACGCTAGCGAGACCGATCGGAGGCCGTCCGGCGGACCCCTGAAAAATCACCCGAACGGGAGAGTTTCGGAACGGGTGATGGACGTCTGACCTGCGGAGCCGGGGGTACCGGCTGATCCGGACCGCCCCTCGATGGGCGAACCTCCCCCATCAATGCCATCTTTCAGACTGTTCACCCGTTTCCCTCGCACCTGGCCCCTAGACGGAGGAATCTGCCCGATGTCGCCCACGCGTGGAGCCCTCGTCACCGGCGCGGCGGTCACCGCCGCGGCCGCCGTCGCCCTCACGGTCGCCGTCTGGCCCGAGGGCTCCGGAAGCCACCCCTCCCGGGACGCGGCGTCGCCCTCCGGCACGTCCGCCGAAGCCGTCGCCCCCTCGCCCTCCCGCAGCTACCCGATGTCCACCGCCCCGAGTGCGATCCCGGCCGTCCGCGAGCACCGGGCGGCCCGGGGGCCGGGCTGGCGGCCGGGCCAGGACAGCGCTGTGGTCGTCGCCCGGGGCAGCCAGGTCCTCACGGACGAGGCGAAGCTGCTGGCCAAGGAGCTGAAGATCCGCTACGGGGGCACCGGGGCGGCCCGCGCCGGGGACGTCGAGCTGGCCCTGGGGGCGAAGGACGCGGGCCCCACCGAGTCGTACACCCTCACCGTGCGGGACCGGAAGGTGCGGATCACCGGCCCCGACGAGTCGGGCGTCTTCTACGGCACCCGCACCCTCAAGCAGTCCCTGAAGGCCGACGGGACCGTGCCCGAGGGCGTCGTCAACGACCGGCCGGACCGCCCGCAGCGCGGACTGAACCTAGACATCGCGCGCAAGCACTACAGCGCCGGGTGGATAGAGGACCGGATACGCGAGATGGGCGACCTGAAGCTCAACCAGCTCGGCCTGCACTTCTCCGACGACCAGGCCTTCCGGATCGAGTCGACGTCCCACCCCGAGGTGGTCTCCGACCAGGCCCTCACCCAGGACGAGGTCCGCCGGATCGTCGGCCTCGCCAACAGCAGGCACATCGAGGTCGTCCCCGAGATCGACTCGCCCGGACACCTGGGCGCGGTGCTGCGCGCCCACCCCGACCTCCAGCTCCGCAACACCGCGGGCGTCGTGTCGAAGGGGTCCATCGACATCTCCAAGCCGGCCGCGGCCAAGCTCATCGACGAACTTCTGGAGGAGTACACCGAGCTGTTCCCGGGCCGCTTCTGGCACCTCGGCGCGGACGAGTACCAGGCGCTGACCGTCCGCAATCCGGCCGCCTCCTACCCCCAGCTCCAGCGGGCCGCCGAGGAGCGGCACGGCGCGGGCGCCACCATCGAGGACCTCGCCACCGGCTGGCTGAACGACCGTGCGGCCGTCGTCGTCCCCAAGGGCCGGACCGCCAAGGCCTGGAACGACGGGCTGTTCCGGGACACGAAGGTCAAGGCCGACGAGAACATCGAGATCGAGTACTGGACGGGCAAGGAGATCGGCGCCCGCCCGCCGCAGGAGTACCTGGCCGCGGGCTACACGATGCTCAACCTCAACGACGAGTTCCTCTACTACGTGCTCGGCGAGCCCAACGACTTCGTCTACCCGACCGGTGAGCGGATCTACGAGCAGTGGACCCCGCTGGTCCTGCGCGGCACCGCACCGGTGGCCGAGCGCTACGGGAAGCAGATCCTCGGCGGCCGGTTCGCGGTCTGGGGCGATCTGCCGGACGCGCAGACCACCCAGCAGGTGGCCGACGGCATCCGGATGCCGCTGGCGGCGACCTCGCAGAAGCTGTGGGACCCGAGAAAGCCCGCGCTGAGCTGGGCGGAGTTCCAGAAGCTGGCCGCGCGGACGGGCGGCGCGGGATGAGCCGCCCGTCCGGCTGACGGGGGGCGGGGCGGGGCGGCCGCCGTCCCGTGGGTGACGTCTCGCCGGGATACCGATGCGCCGATGTGACGATTTTCAGCCATTCGGCGCAGTATCCGGTAGACCGAGGGAGACGTCGATGAGTCTGCTGGAACTGATCGAACGCGCCGACGAACGCGCGCTGGCCGCAGGCGCGCTGGCCTGCCTGGACCGGTGTCTGCCGCTGCTCGCGGAGCCGGACGGGCCGGAGCCCCTGCGGCCGCTCTGGGCGAGCTGCGAGGACGGTCGGGAATGGGCCATCCGGCTCGCCGCCGCCCGCACCGCGATGGATCAGGCACCCGTCCCCGACGGACCGGCCGCCCTCGTGCGCGCGATGCTCGCGGCCGCCCCCTCCGACTTCGCCGCCGCGCCCTTGCGGGAGTGGGCCGAGCGCTGCTCACTGCTCGCGCTGCGCGTCCACGGCCGCTTCGACGCCCCGGCCGGTGACGCGGGCGTGGACGAAGACCTGCTGCTGGAACGGGCCCGCGGCGGCGAACCCGCCCCGGTCGGCCCGCTTGTCGCGGGCGACCTGGAGCGCCAGGTCCGCATCCTGGAGATCCTCGCGGAGACCGGCGGCACGGCGGGCAGCGGCGCCGGTCTCCGCCAGGCGCTGGACCTGTCCACGGAGGGCCGCCGGGTGCTCCGCGCGGTGATGTCGCGCCGGGCCCGCGTCCGGGGCTGACACCGGCAGGCCGCCCGCGCCGTCCCGGGTCGGCGCGGGCCCCGGTCAGACCCGGCCGGAGAGAAGCGGCCGGGCGGACACCGCCGGACAGTCACCGCCGGAAGGACACAGCGGCCCAGCGGCGGAAAAGACCGCTGGAAAATCCCGCCGGAAAAGCGCAGCTGAAAGGACCGCCGGTCCCTCGGCCCGGGTGTCCTTCTTCCCGGCGCGGTTCCGCTCTTGAACAGTTCCGGGCGCTGTGCTTGGCTCCTTTTCCAAGGGCGATCGGGGGGCGCGCTGTTCCTCCGGTCCGCCGGGAATCTCGGGGAATTCAGGAGGCACGGCATGGCGCGTTCGGTTCTCGTCACCGGGGGAAATCGGGGAATCGGGAGGGCGATAGCCCTTTCCTTCGCCGAGGCGGGGGACCGGGTCGCCGTCACCCACCGCTCGGGCACCCCGCCGCAGGGGGTCCTCGGGGTCTCCTGCGATGTGACCGACACCGACCAGGTGGACCGGGCGTTTCAGCAGGTGGAGGCGGAGCACGGGCCCGTCGAGGTGCTGGTGGCCAACGCCGGTATCACCCGGGACAAACTGCTGGCCGTGATGCGCGACGACGATTTCTCCTCGGTGTACGACACCAATGTCGGCGGCGCTTTCCGGGTATCCCGGCGGGCGCTTTATCCGATGATGCGGGCCCGGGGCGGACGGATCGTACTGATCTCCTCGGTGGCCGGAATGCTGGGATCCGCCGGGCAGACGAATTACGCCGCGTCGAAGGCGGCCATCATCGGATTCGCCCGTTCCCTGGCGCGTGAGGTCGCCTCCCGGAACATCACGGTGAATGTGGTCGCGCCGGGAATCATCGACACCGACATGACCGCCGCGGTCCCCGAGGCGCGCCAGAAGGAGATGCGGGGGGGCGGGGCCCCCGGGGGGGGCGGGCCCCCCCCCCCCGGGGGGGGGGGGGGGGGGGGCGGGGGGGGCCCCCCCCCCCCCCCGACGAGGTGGCGCGGGTGGTGCGGTTCGTCGCGGGCCCCGACGCGGGGTACGTCACGGGCGCGGTCATCCCCGTGGACGGCGGACTGGGCATGGGGCACTGACCCTGGGTCCCTGGGTCCCTGGGGCCCTGGGGCCCAAGTCCCGGAGACCCTGGGGCCCGGAATCCCTGGGTCCCAAGGCCCCTGGCCCCTGGTCTCAGCTTCCCGCGGGCTGCTCCCGGCGGATCTCCGTGAGGCCGCGGACCGTGCGTTCGAGGCCCGTGCGCAGCGGTACCTGTGGCGTCCACCCGGTCACCGCGCGGAACGCCGAGGCGTCCACGGTGTAGCTGTGGAAGTCGGGCGGCGTGGCGTGGGCGGGCGGATCGACGGTGACGACCGGGACCGGCGGCCGGCCGGTGTGCTCCGCGGCGATCCCGGCGACCGAGGTGAACAGGTCCCGCAGGCTGGTCGGCCGGCCGGTGCCCACCACCCAGCTCCGCCCCGCCAGCGCCTCGGCGTGGTCCAGCGCCGTGACGAGCGCCCGTGCCGCATCGCTCACGTACAGCATGTCGCGGGCGATCTCCCCGTCCCGCCAGACCGTCAGCGGCTCGCCCGCCAGGGCCCGCCGGGCCATCGCGGTCACGACCCCGCGGTCGGCCGCCGTCGGGACCGGGCAGTCCCCGAACACGGTGGGAAGCCGCACCGAGACGGCCCGGACCACGCCCTCGGCGGTGGCTGACAGCAGCGCCTGTTCCGCCAGCAGCTTGTGCCGGTCGTAGACGCTGGCCGGGCGGTCCGGCTCACTGCCGTCGATGCGGTCGGCGGACGTCAGGCCGACCTGACTCGTGGAGCCGATGAACAGGCAGACGGGGGGCGGTCCCCCGGCTCTCTCGCGCACCGTGTCGATCAGGTCGTGCACCATGCCGACGTTGACCCGCTCGCTCTCCGGATCGTTCCCCGTGCGCCAGGCGTGGCTGTCGGTGCGGTGACAGATCAGGTGCACCACCGCGTCCGCGCCCGCGACGGCCGCGCGCAGATGCCCGGGGTCCGTGAGGTCGGCGGCCCGGGTCTCCACCTCGGCGACGCCCGGGGGCACCGGGCTGGCCCGCCGGGCCACGAGCCGCAGCCGGACCGGGGTACGCGCGAGCATCGCCGCCACCGCGGAGCCGAGGAACCCGGAGGCCCCCAGCACGGTGATCAGGGGGGCGCGCCCCGCCGGGCCCGTCGCCGCCCCGTCCGCGGCCGCGCTCATCGGGCCGGTCCCGCCGCCGGGCCGGGGACCGCGGCGCACAGCTCGGCCTCCAGCTCCAGACAGGTGGCGTAGTCCGGCAGCATCCCGGACTCCCGCGCCTCGGCGAGCGTGGGGGCCGACCGGTCACGGGGAGACAGCACGGGCGGCGGGCTCGGGGTGACCGGCAGCGCCAGCGCCGGGTCGAACACCGAGACGGCCTTCTCGTCCTCGGCGCGGTACCCGCCCGACAGCAGGTAGGACATCACGGTGTCGTCCTCCAGGGCGGTGAAGGCGTGCCCGACGCCCAGCGGCAGGTAGACGGCGCGGAACTCCTCCGCGTCGAGCAGCACGGAGTCCCACTGCCCGTAGGTGGGGGAGCCCACCCGGACGTCGACCACCATGTCCAGGGCCCGGCCCCGCGCGCAGTAGACGTAGGTGGCCATGCCCGGTGGCGCGGCGGTGTAGTGGACGCCGCGCACCACTCCGCGCCGCGAGCGGCTGTGCGCGGTCTGGGCGAGCGGGAACGGCGGGAGGCCCACCGCCCCGGTGTAAGGGTCGCGCTGGAACGGGGCGACGAACAGGCCCCGCTCGTCCGGGAAGACGGTCGGGGTGAAGACGCGGGCCCCCTGCACGCCCAGGGTCTGCCATTGCACGGAGTGATCCTCTCGTTCGGTGCGGTCCTGCGGCCGTCGGCGCCGTGGTCCGGCCCGCCGCCGGCCCGGGCGCTCACCACAGGCTGTGCAGGCAGGCCAGCAGGCTGCGTGCCTCGACGTTGACGTAGTAGCCCTGCCGCGCCAGCTCCCGCAGTTGACGGACCGTCAGCCAGCGGTGGGACTCGGGCACGTCGACCGGGACCTCGGCGCCGACGTCGATCACCCGGTGCCGGGTGACCGCCCGGTGGAACCGGCCGCCCTCCTCGGAGTGCCGGGCGTCGTAGCGGACGCGCGCCGCGTCCGCCGTCTCCGCGAGCGCGTCGAAGGGGCCCGGCGGCTCACCCGGGTAGTGCCGGTGCACGGTCGGCGCCAGCTCCAGCAGGTCGTGGAGCCCCGGCTCGGCCCGTGCCTGGACGAGCAGGTGCAGGGTCCCGGCGATCTCGCGCACCAGGAAGGTCGCCACGCTCTCGTTGCGGGGCGCGAGCAGCGGCTGCGACCAGCCCGGGACCTCCCGGCCGCTCGCCGTCACGTCGACGGCGATGATCCGGAAGGCCGTGCCGTCGTCGTCGCCCAGCTCCCCGTCGCCGCGGGTCCACCCCTCGATGCCGGAGAGCGGCAGCAGCCGGGCGTGCGCGGCGCACCGGCTCTTGGCGTCGTTCAGCCAGGTGCGCACCTCCTGCTCGTCGTGGCGTCCGGCGCCCTCCTCGGCGTAGGAGCGGGCGAGGGCCCGGACGAACGGGTCGTCGCTGCCGGGCGGCGGGCGGAACAGCGGGGTGCTGCCCAGCACCGACCGGGCGTCCATGTTGACGAGGTGGTCGGTGCGGAGCAGCCGCCGCAGTTCGTCCAGCTCCACCCAGTGGTAGTCCGGGTGGTCGGCGACCTCGGCCGTGGTCTCCACCAGCATGTTGCGGTTGCGCTTGCGCCAGAACCACGCCCCCTGTTCGGACTGGAGGCAGTCCACCAGCACCCGGCCCCGCCGGTCGCCGGTGAAGTGCTCCAGGTGGCGGGTGCCGTGGCCGCGGTGCACGCGCGTGTAGTTGCTGCGGGTGGCCTGCACCGTCGGCGACAGCTGCACCGAACCCACGTTGCCGGGCTCGGCCTTCGCCTGCATCAGGGCGTGCGGTACCCCGCCGAGCCGTTTGACCAGGATGCCGAGCATCCCGATCTCGGGCTGGGCGATGACCGGTTGGTCCCGCACGGTCCCGTCGGCCTCGTACCGGCGCATCCCGGTGACGGCGAAGAACCGGCCACTGGCGTGGACCAGGTCCCCGCCCTCCGGTGCGAAGTGCCACTGGCGCAGGCCGGCGAAGGAGGCGGGGGTGACCGTCAGCGGGACCGCCCGCCGCCGCTCCTCCCACCAGCGGCCGAAGGCGCCGGTCACGGAGGGGTGCGGGCGGGTGCGGGACTCCTCCACGGCGGCTGCCTCCTCGGGGCGGGTGGAAGGGGAGCTGCGGGGGACGGGGGTGTCACAGCCGGTCCGTCACCTCGCGCAGGGCCTCGATGACGCGTGCCTGGTCGTCCGGGCGCAGGGACGGGTACATCGGCAGGGAGAAGATCTCGCCCGCCAGGTGCTCGGTCACCGGCAGGGAACCGGGCTCGTACCCCAGGTGCGCGAAGCCGCGCATCGTGTGGACCGGCCAGGGGTAGCTGATGTTGAGGGAGATGGACCGGTGCTCCAACTCCTTCATGATCAGCTCGCGTTGCGGGTGGCGCACCACGTACACGTAGTACACGTGGTCGTTGCCCGGGGCGAGGGCCGGGAGCACCAGGCCGGTGCCGGCCAGGCCCTCGGCGTACCGGTCGGCCACGGCGCGCCGCCCCGCGAGGTAGCCGTCCAGCCGGGTCAGCTTGCGCCGCAGGATCTCCGCCTGCACCTCGTCCAGCCGGCTGTTGTGACCGGGCGTGGCCTCGACGTAGTAGCGGTTCTCCATGCCGTAGTAGCGCAGCCTGCGCAGCGCCTCGGCGGTCTCGTCCCGGCGCGTGAGGACGGCGCCGCCGTCCCCGTAGGCGCCCAGCACCTTCGTCGGGTAGAAGGAGAAGGCGGCGGCGTCCCCGGTCGTCCCGGCGATCCGGCCCTCGCGCCGGGCGCCGTGCGCCTGGGCGCAGTCCTCGACGAGCGCCAGGCCGTGGGCGCGGGCGAGCTCCTCCAGCGGGGCCAGGTCGACGCACTGCCCGTAGAGATGGACGGGCAGCAGGGCGCGGGTGCGTTCGGTGACGGCCCCCGGCACCTGGCTCACGTCCATCAGATACGTGTCCTCGTCGACGTCGACGAACACCGGCACGGCTCCGACCGCGTCGATGGCGACGACCGTGGGGGCGGCGGTGTTGGAGACGGTGATGACCTCGTCCCCGGGTCCGACGCCGACCGCGCGCAGCGCGAGCACCAGGGCGTTGGTCCCGTTGTCCACCGAGACGCACTGCCCGCCGCCGTGGTACGCGGCGAACTCGCTCTCGAAGCCCCGCACGCTGTCGCCCAGGATCAGCCGGCCGGAGCGGAACACGCTCTCCACGGCGTCGAGGATGTCGTCGCGCTCCGCTTCGAACTCGTTCAGGTAGTCCCAGACAGCGAGCGTCATGGCAGGGAGGCTCCATTCTCCTGAGGGTGCTCGGCGGGGCCCGGGGTGAGCTGCGCGGTGGGTTCCCCCTGCCAGACGGCGGCGGACTCGTCCAGCACGGAGATGATCCACGCGGAGAGTTCCTGGCCCCGGTCGGCGGCCGCCCGCTCCCAGCGGGTACGGCGTTCGGCGGTGACGTCCACCCGGACGTTGGCCGGCAGCTTCTCGGACGGCGGGCGCAGTCCCGCCTTGATGCGGCGGCGCAGCTCGTTCCGCGACCAGCCGAAGCGCTCCGCCTGGTTGAGCCAGTCGTCCTGCATCTCGACGGTGAGGCCCGCGACTTCGGCGTGGTGCTGGAAGCTCAGCCGGTCCCGCCTGCGGTCGGCGCCGAACTGCCCGGCGACCCACGCGTAGTTACGCAGCGTCTGATAACTGAGCGAGGTTTCGGCGATGGCGTGTTTGTAGCGGTCCGGATAGTGCTGCTGGCCGTAGATCAGCCAATCGCCGAACCACCAGCCGGACGAATCGTTGATGACGTAGATGTGTTGGCCGAGATCACGCCATTGATCCATCGGCATATGGGGAGGGAGGGTGAGCGATGTCCGGCCGGTTCGCGCTGCCCCCGTGCGGCCCGTCGAGAAGTTTCCGGAATTCCGGTTCCCCTTTTCCGGGGCTTCTCGGGTGGAAAGACGTGTACGTCTGTTCGGAGTATTAGGTAACATGCGCTCCATATTTAGCGAAACCCCCGGTTCGCGATGATCTTGGGCGGGATTGTTGATCCAACCGATGCGCAGTCTGCCTCACATGTTCGAGTGGCGTCCAGCATCTGTTTACACGGGGAAATTCTTCGGCGGGCGGCTACCGGGTGGTATCCGCGAGTCCTGCGGTGAAACCGCCGAAGGGCGACGCGGGCGGTCGCGGGTCCGCCTCCGTCGATCTTGAGCGGACGGCCGGGGGCGCCCTCGGGGGTACGGCCCCCGGTCCCGTCCGACCCCCCGACCGGGGCGCGTAGGCCGAGTGCTGTCCCGCCGGCGGGACGGCGCGCCCCCCCGTGCGCCCCCGCGGCCGGCCTTCTCCGGGGCCGCCCGCCGGGCGGGCGCGCGTCGCGCGCGTCCCCTTTCCGGGGCCTCCGGATGAATTACTTGACGTTTCCGGGACCGAGGTAATAGGAGATACCCATGAAAACTTCCGAACAAGAGAGCACTCGCCTCGCGTTTGTGGCCCGAACCATCGAAGACGTATCCGGAGTTCCGGCCTCCGACGTCTCGCCGGAGAAGCTTCTGGTGGACGAGCTGGGAATTGACTCGCTCTCCCTGGTGGAAATCACCTTCACGTTGCAGAAGGCGGCGGGCGTGGAGATCCCCGAGGAGGAAATGGCCGGAGTCCGCAGCGTCGCGGACCTCGTCGGCCTGCTGCCGGACGACCGTTCCTTCTAGCCAATTTGTCCGGTTCATGTTGCGGAGTGTCCGAATGTTCCGGACACCCACGCCCCTTGACGTGAGGTCAACACGTGCGTTACCACGAACTGTCGCCGCATGAGTTGCTGGCCGCCGGGAACCACGCCCCGGAGATCAACGACACCCCCTGGCTCGTCCGCTGGGACCAGGTGCGCGACCCCGAGGCGCTCGTGACCGGCCTCCTCCCCGACACCGTGGTCTTCCGCACCTCGGGGACGACCGGACCCCAGGAGAGCTGGGTGCGCACCGGACGGCAGCTCTGGGACGAGGCGGGCCTGCTCGCAGGTCTCCTCGCCCCCCGGCGGCCCGAGGCCCTGCTGGCCTGCGCCCCCGCCCGCCACCTCTTCGGGGCCCTCGCCACCGTGCTGCTCCCGGCCCGGCTGGGAGTGCCCGTGTGGTACCGGCCGCAGTACTACGGCGCCATGCCCCTGACGGAGTACCGCCGTTGGGCCGTGGTGGGCGTCCCGTGGACCTTCTCCGTGCTGCTCCGGCACCGTGAGTGGGTCCGGGCGGCCGACCAGCTGGCCGTCCTGCACAGCACCGCGATGCTCCCGGCCACGGCCGCCCGGCTCGTCCAGGAGCAGGGCGCCGACCGGGTCTTCGTCACGGAGGTGTTCGGTTCCACGGAGACCGGCGGCGTCGCCAGCCGGGTCTGGGCCCCCGACGAGCCGCTGTGGGAGCTTCTGCCCGACGTCCGGCCCGCCTGGGGCGAACCCGACGCCACCGGCGACGTACTGCTGGCCGTCAGCAGCCCCCGGCTCGCCGCCCGGCCCGGCCGGCCCCAGCCCGCCAGCCACCTCACCGACGACTACATCCGCCTCGGCCCGGACCGCCGCTTCCGCTTCTCCGGGCGCCGGGGCCGTCTGGTCAAGGTCAACGGACGCCGGATCAACCTCGACGAGCTGGAGCGGCTGATGCGGGACGTCGTGCACTGCGCCGACCTGGCCTGCCTGCCCGTCACGGACCCGGTCAGCGGCGAGAACCTCGACCTGCTCGTCGTCCCCGCCCCCGGCGAGGCGCCGGACGCCGGCCAGGTACGCGCCGTCCTCGCCTCGGCCGGTCTCGTCGTCCGCCCCCGGCGGGTCCACGTCGTCGACCGGATCGACCGGTCCGACACCGGCAAGCTCCGCCACGTACAGCCCCCTCCGACCACCCGAGCAGGAGCGTGAAGTGATCGTTGACACAGTGGAATCCCCCAAGGTGGGGCTCGCCGACCTCCTCTCCCAGGCCCGGCCGGGCGCCCGGCTCGACGCGTGCGACGCCGCGGACGCCGAACGGATGCGGGAAGGGGTCACGGCCCTGGACGAACTCCTGGCTTCCGACGGGCAGTTGTACGGCGTCACCCAGGGATTCGGACCGCTCGTCCTCTACCCGGCCGCGGGCGCGGGCGAGGACCAGGGCAGCGGGCTGATCGCCCACCTGGCCAGTGCGCAGGGGCGGCCGCTCCCGCCGGAGGTCAGCCGGCTGGTGGTGTGGCTGCGGCTCAACAGCATCCGCAAGGGCCACTCCGCCGTCGCCCCCGAGTTCTGGGACCGCCTCGCCGACCTCTGGAACCGCGGGTTCACCCCGGTCATCCCGCGCGACGGCACCGTCAGCGCCAGCGGCGACCTCCAGCCCCTGGCCCACGCCGCCCTCGCCCTCGCCGGTGAGGGCGAGGCCTGGCAGTTCGACGAGGACGGCGGATGGTCGACCGTGCCCGCCGCCGACGCGCTCGCCGCCCTCGGGGCCGAGCCCGTCGCCTGGCGCGCCCGGGAGTCCCTCTCCTTCGTCAACGGCACCAGCGTCGGCCTGGCCGCGACCATGTTCAACCACCGCGAACTGCTGCGCCTGTCCCGCGCGGTGGCCCTCCTGACGGCCA
The DNA here is from genome assembly GCF_044767975.1 of Streptomyces sp. NPDC101181. Lineage (NCBI taxonomy): Bacteria > Bacillati > Actinomycetota > Actinomycetes > Kitasatosporales > Streptomycetaceae > Streptomyces > Streptomyces sp. NPDC101181. Next base: position 671,530 of record NZ_JBIWOX010000002.1, read on the forward strand.
GGGCGGTGACGCTGCTGGGGTCCAGCCCGCAGGCCTACCACCCGGCCGTCGGCCACATCCGCGGCCAGACCGGCCAGATCCAGGCCGCCCAGTGGATACGCGACGGGCTGCCACCCGGGATGCGGCGCGCCCCGCACCGCCCGCTCCAGGAGCCCTACAGCCTGCGGTGCGCCCCCCAGGTCATCGGGGCGGTCCTGGACCAGCTCTCCGCGACCGAGGAGATCCTGGTACGGGAGGCGACCGGCTGCACCGACAACCCGCTCTACTTCGAAGGGGAGTTCCTGCACGCGGGCAACTTCCACGCGATGCCGGTGGGTCTGGCCTCCGACCAGATCGGGCTCTGTCTCCAGCAGATCGCCTTCCTCGCCGAACGGCAGCTGGCACTCCTGTGCACCCCGGCGACCAACAGCGACCGGCCGCCCATGCTCACCCCGAACCCGGGCAGCAACAGCGGCCTGGCCGGCGTCCAGCTGAGCGCCACCTCCTTCGTCTCCCGTATCCGCCAGCTGGTCTACCCCTCCGGGCTGACCGCGCTGCCCACCAACGGCTGGAACCAGGACCACGTCCCGATGGCGCTCAACGGCGCCAACTCCGTCGGCGAGGCGCTGGAGCTGGCCTGGCTGGTCGTCGGCTCGCTGGGCCTGGGCGTCACGCAGTTCGCCGCGATCGACGGCCGGGAGCCGGAGGAGAGCGGGGTGTGGGCCGAACTCGCCCGCGTATCACCGCCGTTGAGCACCGACCGCCCGCTGGCCGCCGAGGTCCGGGCGGCCCGCGACGTCCTCGCCGCGACCGCCGCCGATCTCATCAGCCGTGAGGAGGTCGGGGATGACGGACACACACGTTGACCCGGTGACCCGCCCCGCCGACGACGCCGCTCCCGCCCCCGCGCCGGAGCCCGCCGACGAGAGCGGGACCGGAGCCGACCACCGGCTCCCCGCGGTACTGCGCGGCGACGCCTGGCGCGACATGCTGCGCTACCTGCGCCCCTACCGGGGCGTGATCCTGCTGGGCGGCGCGCTGACGCTGCTCGGCGGCCTCTCCGGACTGATCCAGCCGATCATGGCCAAGAGCGTCGTCGAGGACCTGCAGAGCCAGTCCTCGGTGACCGCCACCCTGCTGCTGCTGAGCGGGTTCGTCCTGTTCTCCGCGGCGCTCGGCGCGCTGGGCACCTTCCTGCTCATGCGGGTCTCCGAGACGGTCGTGCTCAACTCCCGCCGCGAGGTCATCCGCAAGGTGCTCTGGCTGCGGGTCTCCGAGACCGACAAGTTCCCGCCGGGCGACCTGATGTCCCGCGCGACGGCGGACACCACGCTGCTGCGCAGCGCCGTCACCACCACCATCGTGGAGACCGTCAACGGGGTGGTGATGCTCACCACCATCGTCGTCCTCATGGGCTTCATGGACGTGGTGCTGCTTCTCACCACGCTCGGCGTGCTGCTGCTCGGCGCCGTCGTCATCGGCGTCGGCCTCCCGCAGCTGGAGAACGCCTCCCGCCGCGTCCAGGAGGGCGTGGCCGAACTGAGCACCGCCCTGGAACGCGTCCTCGGCACCTTCCGCACCATCAAGGCGTCCGGCGCCGAACACCGCGAGGCCGAGATCGCCGAGCAGGGCGCCCGGCGGGCCTGGCGGTCCAGCCTGAAGGTGGCCCGGCTGGAGGCGTTCATCAGCGCCTTCATCACCATCATGATCCAGATCTCGTTCCTGGCCGTGCTGGGCGTCGGCGGCGCGCGCGTGGCCTCGGGCGACATGAGCCTGGGCAGCCTCATCGCGTTCCTGCTCTACCTCTTCTACCTGGTCCCCCCGCTCGGCGCGCTCGTCACCGCGATGATGCGGTTCAACGTGGTCGCCGCCGCGCTCGGCCGGGTCAACGAGATGCTGCGGCTGCGGACCGAGCCGGAGCAGCCGCCCGCCCCGCGGACCGCGCGGGAGACGGCGGAACCCGCCTCGGTCGCCTTCCAGGACGTGGTCTTCCGCTACCCGGGCAACGACACCGTCGTCCACCACGACGTCACCTTCGACATCCCCCGCGGCGGCATGACGGCCTTCGTCGGCCCCTCGGGCGCCGGCAAGTCCACCGTCTTCGCCCTGATCGAGCGCTTCTACGAGGTGGAGAGCGGCCGGGTGACCCTGGACGGCAAGGACGTCACCCAGTGGTCCCTCGGCGATCTGCGCGCCTCCATCGGCTACGTCGAGCAGGACGCCCCGGTCCTGGCCGGGACCCTGCGCGAGAACCTGTGCATCGGCGCCCCCGACGCGGACGACGCGGCCCTCGCGGACGTGGTCCGCCAGGCCCGGCTCGAAGAGGTCGTCGCCCGGCTGCCCCAGGGCCTGGACACCGAGGTCGGCCATCGCGGGAACAAGCTCTCCGGCGGGGAACGGCAACGGGTGGCCGTGGCGCGGGCCCTGCTGCGCAGCCCCCGCCTGCTGCTGCTCGACGAGGTGACCTCCCAGCTCGACGCCCGCAACGAGAACGCGCTGCGCGAGGTCATCACCGAGGTGAGCGGCAGGACGACCGTGGTCGTCGTCGCCCACCGGCTGTCCACGGTCTCCATGGCCGACCGGATCGTGGTCATGGACGCCGGACGCGTCCGGGCGACCGGCACCCACGAGCAGCTGCTCAGCAAGGACGCCCTCTACCGCGAACTGGCGGCCACCCAGCTGCTGCTGCCGACCAACAGCCTGGACCCCTCCGCGATGCACCCCGCCGGGGACCTGGGGAGGACACCATGACCACCGACGTCTCCGCCCGCACCGCCCCGGACGGGATGCGGCTGCCCTTCGGCGACGGGGAGCCGGTCCGCCTGGAGTTCCTCGCCGACAGCGTCGCCCGGCTGGCCGAGGAGACCCCGCGGCAGCCCGCCCTCACCGTGCTCGACCGGCGCAAGGTGCCCGGCGTCGCGGGCCGCCAGGAGACCGTCACCACGCTCAGCTACCGCGAACTGCACGCGAGGGCACGGGCGGTGGCCTCCGAGCTGCACCGGATCTGCCCGCCGGGCGAGCGCGCCGCGGTGCTGTGCCGCCACGACGAGCACTACGTCGTCGCGTTCCTCGCCTGCCTGTACGCGGGGGTGGTGGCCGTACCGCTGTACGCCCCCGAGCTGTTCCGCAGCCAGACCCGGCTGCGGTCCGTCGTCCAGGACAGCGCGCCCGTGTGCGTCCTGACCACCTCGCACACCGACGCCGACGTGCGGGCCGCCCTGGCCGAGGCCGACTGGAAGGGCGACCGGGTCCTGCTGGTGGACACCGCCGCCACCGGCGAGGCCCAGGAGCTGGACGTACCCGCCGCGCTCCCGGGGGACGTCGCCTACCTCCAGTACACCTCCGGCTCCACCGGCGCCCCCTCCGGGGTCCGGGTCACCCACGCCAACCTCGCGGCGGCCGCGTACCAGATGCGGGCGCGGTTCATGCCGGCCCGCACCGCGGTCTCCTGGGTCCCGTTCTTCCACGACATGGGGCTGATCTGCGGCATCGCCGCCCCGCTCAGTGCCGGGCTGCACATGGTGCACCTGAGCCCCATGGGCTTTCTGCACCACCCCTACCGCTGGCTGCGGGCGATCTCCGACCACCGCGCCGAGTGGACCGTGACGCCGAACTTCGGCATGGCGCACTGCGTCCAGCGGATCAGCGCCGAGGAGGCCGCCGGGCTCGACCTCAGCTCTCTGGAGGCGCTGGCGATCGGGGGCGAACCGGTGCACGCCCGGTCCGTCGAGGCGTTCGTGACGGCGTTCGGGGCGTCGGGGCTGAACGCCTCGGTGCCCGTGCCGTGTTACGGGCTGGCGGAGGCGACCCTGTCGGTGGCCATGACGCCCGCGGGCGAGGGCGCGGTCGGCCGCCACTTCGACCGGGCGGCCCTCGCCGCGGGCGAGGTGGTCCCCGTCCCGCCAGGCCCGGACGCCACCACGCTGGTGAGCAGCGGGCGGCCGGTGGCCGGGGCCGCGATCCGGATCGTCGACCCGGACACCGGGCAGGACGTCACCGGGCGGGTGGGGGAGATCCTCGTCGCCGGGCCGAACGTCACCGACGGCTACTGGAACCGGCCCGGGAGCACCGCCCGCACCTTCGCGGACGGCTGGCTGCACACCCGCGACTGGGGCTTCTTCCACGAGGACCTGCTGTACGTGGTGGGCCGGATCGACGACGTGATCATCGTGCGGGGCCGCAACCACTTCCCCGAGGACATCGAGCACACCGTGGAGGGAGCCGCCCCGGTGTCGGCCACGGCGATCGCGGTGGAGGGCGTCGAGGAGCAGCGGGTGGTGGTCCTGGCCGAGACGGAGGCGTCGATGCTGAACCTCCCCGAGACCGACCGCACCGCCCTGCGGGAGCGGGTCCGCCAGGCGGTCAGCCGCCACCACGGCCTCGCCGTCAGCGACCTGGTGCTGCTGCGCAGGGGCGTGCTGCCGCGCACCACCAGCGGGAAGATCCAGCGCCGCGCGGCCCGGGAGCGGTACGCGGCCGGGGAGCTGGGCGGGTGAGCCGTCCCGCGGCCGGCGGACCACGTCGGTGGTCCGCCGGCCGCGGGACGGCGGCGCGTGGTCGTCGGGTGCGGCGCTAGCGGGTGCGGCGCCAGAACACCCCGACGCCGTCGATCTCCTCGATCGGATCGGTGATGCCGTGCTCCCTGCGGTACTGGTACACCGCGATGCGGCACGGAGGCAGGGCCCGGTAGTCGTCCACGATGACGTAGCCGCCCACCGACACCTTGGGGTAGAGGTGCACCAGGGCGTCCATGGTGGACTCGAACAGGTCGCCGTCGAGCCGGAGCACCGCGATCCGCTCGACCGGGGCGGTGGGCAGGGTGTCGCGGAAGTAGCCCTCCAGGAACCGCACCTGGTCGTCCAGCAGGCCGTAGCGCCGGAAGTTCTCCTGGACGGTCTCCAGCGGCACGCCGAACACGTCGTTGTAGCGGTGGAGCGGGGCCAGTTCGTCCCCCGGGTACTTCTCCGGGTCGCCCTGCGGGATGCCCTCGAAGGAGTCGGCCACCCACACCGTGCGGTCCGTCACGCCGAACGCGCTGAGCAGGGCCCGCATGAAGATCGTCGTGCCGCCCCGCCAGACCCCCGTCTCGACGAGGTCCCCCGGGACCCCGTCGCGCAGGACCCGCTCGACGCAGTCGTGCACGTTGTCCAGCCGCTTGCGGCCGATCATCGTGTGCGCGACCAGCGGGATGTCCCGCCCCCCGGCCCGCAGGTCGGCGTCGTAGTCGATCTTCGGCAGTCCGGCGTCGAAGTCCCGGTCCTGGACCCAGCCGTGGGCGGCGTCCTGGTAGATGGTGTTGGAGACGACTCTCTTCATGAGATCCAAATAGAGAGCCTGGGCTTTATCTGCCATGTCGGAAACCTTTGCTCGAACAGCGACGGATGCCCGGAAGGGTGGGGACTGCCGTTGATCCGCCCCGTTGCGGACGGTGCGCCTGTCCCGCCGGCGGGACAGGCGAGAAAAAGAATCCCCAGGTAATTCACGGCAGTCAAGAAGTGGTTTCCGACCGGTTGACCGACACCATTCGATGCGCCACGATGACGGCTGCCGCGAAGAGTTGCCGCAATAAGGAGGTCCCGTCATCGACACGGAAGAAGCCGGCCAGGAGCTACGCTCCGGCCGTATAGTCCGGATCACGCATTCCACCGATGCGGACTACGAACTGTTCGTGGAATGGCTCAACCCGCAGGGACGCGTCGCGGCGCTCACCGGGGACGCGGGCGAACAGGTCACGGTCGCGGCGCTGCGGCGCGAGGTCGAGGTCAACAAGTCGCGCTACTGCACCATCCGCACGCTGGCCGGACGGCCCGTGGGCATGGTGAAGTTCTTCCGCATCGGTCCGGACGCCTACGAGATCAGCGGGGCCATCGGCGAGGACGGGCTCTGGACCAGGGGGTTCGGCGCCGAGGGGTTCGGCCTGCTGATCGAGTACCTCTTCGCCGACCTCGGCGCCCACCGGCTCCAGTTCCGGGTCGGCTCGCACAACAGGGCGATGCTGGACATGGTGATGCGCTTGCGTTTCTTCATGCTGGAGGGAATTCTTCGGGACCGCCAGCTCGTCAATGGCGAACGCCACGATCTCCTGGTGTGGGCCATGCTCCGAAACGAGTACGAAGCGCTCTTCGTCCGCGGAGAATGGGAGAGCCGCCCCACCGCCGCATCCGCGGCCTCGGAAACGGATTCCGAACGGCGGCTCGTACGCGAGATGCTGACGAACTACCTGCGTTCGGGAGTTCCCACCTCCCTGACCGCCTATCAACCCGAAACCGTCGGATAGCCCTGCTTTTCCCCGCTGTCCCCAGCGCGCTGATGGAGGTTTCCCGTGGCCGTGGACTGGTCGATATACGCCCTGGCCGACCCCGTCTTCTTCGAGTCCCCGGAGAAGGCGGCGGAGCAGACGCTCCTGGCACCCTCGGCGTTCGCCTCGTCCGTCACCGGCTGGCGGCGGGAGCGGCGGCGCTTCTGGGAGGTGTACACCCCCGACGGTCCCGGGGCACCCCCGCTGCCCGAGCAGGGCTGGAAGATCCACATCTCGGCCACCACGGCCAACGCCGCCCGGGTGCTGGAGATCACGGCCGGGCACTGCCGGTCGGCGGGCGTCGCCTTCAAGCATCTGGGCAGCACCCAGCTGCTGGAGGCGATGAACTCCAAGTACGCGCCCCGCTCGGCCGGCGGCAAGTTCCTCGCCCTCTACCCCCGCGACACCGAGGAGTTCCGCCGTACCGCCGAGACCCTCGCCGAGCGGCTGGTGGGACAGAGCGGCCCCTACGTGCTCACCGACTGCCGCTGGGGCGAGGGACCCGTCCACTTCCGCTACGGCGCCTTCCGCGAGCACTGGTGCTGGACCGAGGACGGCGAACTGGTCCCGGCCTTCCTCCAGTCCGACGGCAGCCGGGTCCCCGACCTCAGACGCCCCGGCTTCAGCGTCCCCGCCTGGGTGGAGCCACCGGACTTCCTGCGCCCGCACATCGAGCGGCGCACCGCGCCCAGCGGCGCGTTCGACTACGACGTGGAACAGGCCCTGCACTTCTCCAACGCCGGGGGCGTCTACACCGCGAAACGCCGCTCCGACGGCCTGCCCGTGGTGCTCAAGGAGGCCCGGCCGTACGCCGGAGCGGCCCCCGACGGCACCGACGCCGTGGCCCGGCTGGACAACGAACGACGCGTCCTGGACCGGCTCACCGGGCTGCCCGGCGTGCCCCGGGTGCACGGCGAGGCCGTCCTCGGCGGGCACCGGATGCTAGCCGTCGAGCGCATGGAGGGCGCCACCCTCCAGCGCTGGGTGGCCCTCAACCACCCCTTGCTGACCTGGCGGCAGGTCACGGACGAGGCGCTGGCCGCCTACACCCGGCGGGCCGAGGCGGTGCACGCGGCCGTCACGGAGCTGCTCGCCGCGGTGCACGGGCGCGGGGTGGTCTTCGGCGACCTGCATCCCGCGAACATCCTCATCGAGGAGGACGAGCCCGGCGCCGGACCCCGGGTCGCCTTCGTGGACTTCGAGATGGGGTTCCCCGCGGACCGGGAGGTCCGGCCCGTGCTCGGCCACCCCGGGTTCACCGCCCGCGCCAGGACCGGCACCGCCGTCGACCTGCACGCCCTGGCCGTGCTCCGGCTGTGGCTCTACCTGCCCAACACCGCGGTCCTGGGCCTGAGCCAGGACAAGGCCGAGGACCTGATCGCCGAGGCCGCCCGCCTCTTCCGGCCGCCGCCGGACTTCGCCACCGGGCTGCGCGCCCGGCTCGCCCCGGAGGCGCTGCCGCGCACCGGTACCGCCGCCCGCACCACCGCCCGCTCCGAGGTCCGCATCGACCGCGCGCCCGTCGACTGGGCGGCCGCCAGGGCCTCGCTCGCGCGGGGCATCGCGGCCACCGCGACCCCGGAGCGCACGGACCGGCTCTTCCCGGGCGACCCGCAGCAGTTCCAGGTCGAGCCCGGCTCCTTCGCCCACGGAGCGGCCGGGGTGCTGTGGGCCCTGTCGGTCGCGGCCGGGGCCCGCGACGCCCGGCACGAGGAATGGCTGCTGAGCGCCGCCCGCGCACCGCATCTGCGGCCCGGCTTCTACGACGGCGCGCACGGCGTCGCCTTCACCCTGGACCACCTGGGCCACCGGGAGGCCGCGGCCGAGCTGGTCGAACGGACCCGGCCCCGGCTCGCGGAGATCACCGACGTCTCCCTGTACAGCGGTCTCGCCGGCATCGGCCTCAACCTGCTGCACCTCGCCGGGGGCGAGGCGGGACACCCCGCGCGCCAGGAGGCCATCGGACTGGCCGAACGCGTACGGGAGGCCGTGCGGAGCCCCGCGCCCTGCGGGATCGACCGCGCCCCCTCGGGCGCGGGCACCCGCGGCGGGCTGCTGCGCGGCTGGTCCGGCGCGGCGCTTTTCCTGCTGCGCTGCTACGAGGCCACCGGGGAGAAGGAGTACCTGACCGACGCCGTCCGGGCGGTCCACCGCGACCTCGACCTGTGCGACGCGAGCACCGACGACGTCCTGCGGGTCAAGGGCGGCATCCGGGCGCTGACGTACCTGGAGATCGGCTCGGCGGGCATCGGTCTGGTCGCGGACCTGCTGGACGCGCACCTCGCGGACGACCGGCTGTCCGCGGCGCTGCCCGCCCTCGCCCGCGCCGCCTGCACGCCGTACGTCATCGAGAGCCAGCTGTTCAACGGCCGCTCCGGGCTCCTCGTGGCGGTGCACTCGCTGCGGCGCCACCTCACCGGCGTACCGGGTGACCACGTGCGCGAGCACCTGGCCAACCTGCACTGGAACGCCCTCGCGTTCGACGGCCACCTGGTCTTCCCCGGAGCGGGAGGACTGCGGCTGTCCATGGACCTGGCCACCGGATCGGCCGGAGTCCTCAGCGCCCTCTCCTGTGTGCAGGAGGGCGGCCACCCTGTGCTTCCGTTCCTCGAACCCCGGGTCGCGCACCGACTGGCGGCACCGGCGGGGGAGCGATCCCGAGGCGGGAGAGAGGGAGGTGATTCGTGATGAACGTTCTGGACCTCCAGGAGATGGGGACGCCGGCGCCCGACGCCGAGCTGCTCATCAGCACCGTCAGCTCCAACTGCTGACCCAGGATGTCCCGGCGGGAGACCGCGGGGATCGCCCAGCTGTGCGGGACCGAGCCGAGAGGAGGTGATTCGTGATGAACGTTCTGGACCTCCAGGAGATGGGGACGCCGGCGCCCGACGCCGAGCTGCTCATCAGCACCGTCAGCAACGGCTGCTGACCCGGGACGTCCCGGCGGGAGACCGCGGGGATCGCCCAGCTGTGCGGGACCGAGCCGAGAGGAGGTGATTCGTGATGAACGTTCTGGACCTCCAGGAGATGGGGAAC